>JAWKKL010000029.1:0-40924 GCA_041393275.1 Bacteroidales bacterium | reverse complement strand
AAAGCGGGGCTTTTTCTATTTCCAAAAAAAAAATATTTTTGAATTAGTGCACCCAAGTGTTTAATTTCAAGTTAAACAGGAATATATTTGAAGCAAATTATTATATGAATAAGTTTTTCCTGATTTTGATCCTAAACTTGAGCAGCTTACTACTTTGGTCTCAAAACAATCCTGGGTCGCTGAAGGTAAGGTCTTTTCTGACGGAAGACGGCCTTTCACAATCAAGTATACAGGGCATAACTCAGGATGTATTCGGCTTTATGTGGATTTCGACCGGCGACGGATTAAACTGTTTTGACGGAACTTCCTTTGTACGCTATTACTTTCATTCCCTGGGACAGGGTACCGATCAAAGCAACAGCCTGCGCAATGTGATTAGTGACAACATTGGAAATTTATGGGTGGGAACCGACCGGGGCTTGCTTTATTTAGACCGAAGTAAAGACGTTTTGGTACAAGCTTTTCCTGACATTCCGGAATTGGTGAATTATGCCTGCCTGCCTCTTTTTTGTAATAGCGATTCCATCTCGGTACTTGTGGCCGGAATGGGGATATTAAGCATTCATAAAACCCAACACAGGTTTTCACGGATTCCAATTAATAAAGGTCTTGAAGGCCTTGCCTTACTTGGCGAAACACAAAATGAAAAATGGTTCGGATTTAACTCTTCCACCATCATTTGCTTTAAGAATATACCGGAAGCTGGAATTAAATTAAAGGAATACAATCTGAACAATCAAACAAATGAGTTTAAAGTGGCAGTTGCTAAACTTTTTGAAGGCAGGTACATGTTGGCTACAACAAACAATCTTTACCTAATTTCTGAAGTATTGGGAAAAGTTGAAAAGGTAAACCTTAGGTCATGGAAATTTATTCCTGAGGATACAAGGATTGTAGCCATGTTAAAAGATAAGCAAAACAAAATTTGGATGGCCACATCGAATTATGGAATTTTTATCCTGAATAAGGATTTTACACTCGACAAACATATTCAAAACCTGATAACGAACGGAGAGATACTAAAGGAATTCAGGAATATTTTATCCCTCTATAACGACCGTGCCGGCAACATCTGGATTGGAACCGATGGATCGGGCCTGGGCGTCTGTTATTCGCACAAACCGAGGTTTGCACTAATTGACCGTATTGAGCTCGGTAAAGAAAGCATTAAAAAACCATTTATCCGTTGTTTTCTACAAGATGACTACAACCGGATTTGGATCGGGACTTATTCAACAGGACTGATTTGCTGGGACCGTGATACTAAACAGTTTATTCAGAAAAAACTAAGTATGGCAACAGGATTTCCATCCGCCAATGATATTTATTGCCTGTCACCCTTTTCAAAAAATCAAATCCTTATCGGCACGTCATGCGGTTTATGGATCGTAAATATATTGGATTATACGGTTCATCCGGTGCACGGGCATTCTGAGGGAAGTTCAATTCAGAAAGTCACCGGGATCATTCCGATTGAAGGGAACAGGCTTGAGATTTTGCTTACAACAAAACTTACGGAATCTTGGTTCTGGAAAAATTTTTTCTTCCGTTTTTCCTGATTCGGCTTATTACGATAAAATTATTGCCGGAAGGGTGATCTGCATGTATGCCTTTACGGGTGCACTTGATTTTATTTGCGCACACAAACATAAGTTAATACATCCAAAGGTTTGTATATGTGATCATCAGAAAGTAAATCTAAAAGTGAATGCGGCACATATTACAAATGATGGTATGTATGTTTTTGTTAAATACAAACCACGGGCTTGTTCACATGGAATATCGGGAAATATTATAACATATTATAATTGCAGAGAGACAAATGATCATTGGCATTATCTTTACGGCATACTACAACGACCATACATTGTGGGTGAGCAGTAACCAGCCCGACCGAATTCGATCACGGCACAACAAATTACGGAAGACGGGCCTGCAGAAGTCGAATCTAATTCAGGTGGCTATAAAACCTCAAACGGTGAAATGTTTTTGAGGAATTGGCGGATTCAATTATTTCTTTCCTTGATTCCATTCATTTTCGAAGTATAAATGCTGAGATTTACATCCGCAAAATTCTAGTCAACGATAAGTTATTTAAATCCGATATGCTGTTGGATGGCAAAAAATCCTCGACTCCTCTCTTATTATCAAAACACGATTACTTTTTGAGCTTACCGGCCCGGATTATACACAACATGGCAGCATTTTGTATTCTTACCTGCTGGAAGGGTACGACCGAACCGGATTTCTACCGAAAACCTAAGCCGTATCAGGTATTCAAAACTACCTCCCGGAAAATATTCGCTAAAAGTTTTTTCCAATACAAATCATAAATTTTCTGAAAACAGTTTTTCACTTACTTTCCATCTTATTATCCAAACACCATTTTGGATGAAAAACATCTTTTTCAAATTCTTCATTGATAATTATCATTACCATCATCATTTTAGCAGTAAGGCATTTTTCAATATTACCATGAAAGAAAATTGCAAAACTGGAGCGTCAGCGCGAAATCAGCCTGATTCGCCGGAGAATTGCTTCGGATCTTCATGATGATGTGGGTTCAGGTCTCAGCAAACTTGCTATGATGAGTGATAAGGCACGTGCCAATGCAAAGGATCAGTTTGCCAATTACCTTGTTAAAATTTCAGTAGAAGCCCGCCGATGATAGATCAACTAAGAGTAATTGTCTGGACGCTAAATCCACAGGAAGATAAACTGGATGGATTGATTGCCTATGTCCACAGGCAAATCAGCGATTACCTTGAAGAGTTACCAATAGCATATAAAAAATAACAATCCCTGAAACAGTATCTGAACGATCCGTCACGCCTGAATTTAAGCGAAATGTCTATTACACAATCCGTGAAGCGACCCACAATGCCATAAAACATGCCGAAGCCGATCGTTTATTTATAAAAATTGAAATTGATAAAAAACAGTTGAAAGTAACAGTTGAAGATAACGGTAAAGGTATAGAAATGCCCTTGAAAAATTCTAGCGGAAACGGAATCATATTTATTAAAAAACGGATTGCCGATCTTGCCGGAAACGTGAAAATATCAGGCAAGCCCGGCGTGGGAACGACAGTTGAATTTAATGTACCGCTTTAAAATATACTACTTTTAGGGTATTTACAAAATCATAGTTTTGTCGGTATCTTTGCATGCACATGGAAATAAATGTTTTAATCGTAGAAGACGACCCTGAAATCAGGGATTGGATGCAGAGTGTGCTTTTACAAGCTGATGGAATAAATTGTTTATTGGCATTTCACGATGCTGAATCATGCATAAAACAGTACGATGAAAAAGACCCTGATGTGGTGATCATGGATATTCATCTTCCGGGCATGAACGGGATTGAATGCATCAAAAAGATCAAGCCTTTAAAACCCCGGGTACAGTTCATTATGTTTACTGTATTTGAAGACGATGAAAATGTGTTCGAGTCACTTTGCGCCGGAGCCTCAGGTTATATCCTAAAAAATACAACACCCGAAAAACTGGTGGATGCCATTAGAGAGCTTTATAATGGTGGGTCACCAATGTCGTCAACCATTGCCCGGAAAGTAATATCGTCGTTCAATAAACCGGACAGCTGCCAATCGCAATATAATAAACTTACAACCCGAGAAAAGGAATTGCTCGATGAACTCTCAAAAGGTTACCGTTATAAGGAAATTGCTGAAAAAATGTTTATCAGCGTTGAAACTGTAAGGACCCATATCAGGAACATTTACGAAAAATTACAGGTGCAATCCCGGACTGATGCCTTAAACAAAGTCTTTCCAAGAGACAGATAAGCGAATAACCGCACCCTCCTGAAATTGTCAAATACTACTTTTATGTGATTGTATATAATTGACACCCACCATATTTTTGCTTTTTAAACATTAAATAGCGATCAAATGAAAAAAGCAATCAGTTACATTAGCATCTTTCTTTTGGGGCTTACAACCCTGTCAGCACAACGGATCTATTTTTGTGATAATTATACGGCAGGCGGCGAACCCATCGGGTCAAACAGTAAAGTTTCATGCCCGGCCGAAGGGGGTTATATTTATATTCTTTACCAAAATGGAGTTAATAATCTGACAACGGGTAATTATTTGATTCATGTTGAAAAACTTTCGGGCGATAATTATGTTCCGTTCGATGTTAAATCGGTCGCTTCTGATCCATCGAAAACATGGTTTGTTTATGATTATAAATTCCTGACAGCGGGTGATTACAAAATAACCGTAAAAAACCCCTCGGTGCTTGCTCTGGCAACCGATTACCTGACACTGATTGCAACGGAGTCATCATCTTCTTCATCTGCAATAAATAACTTCGACGACCCTGCCAGTACTTTTTATTATACCTATTCCACCGTTGAAGCCACAACATCCATCAATTCGTTAACCGGTGAAACAGCCGGCGCATATACCACATTCAACATCGACCCTACATTGGGAGGAAGAATATATTTTAAAGTAAGTAATTCAGGCAAAGCCATTGGAACCGACAAGCTTAGTGTTTATGTTGATAAAAAAGACGCATCGGGCACATCCCAGGTGTTCGATACAAAAATTTATGACCTTTCGAATAAAAATAGCACATGGAGCCAGTTTTACTATGATTTTTATTCGAATGGTGAATACACGATAACAGTATATTCAGCTGCTATGACGTTTGTCAATACTGTTACCATTACGATTAAGTACAAATCATAAATACTCTTGCAGACAAAATTAAAGCTAAGCATTTTTAACAGATAATAACTAAAACCGGGCAGAAGAATTTGACAGGTTTATTCAAACATGCATAGGCAAGCTGCCAAAATTACCCTTAGGCCTATAATAGTAAAGGATCCTGGATATTCCTGGGTCCTTTTCAATTTATCCTATTAAAATTCACGAGTGAAAATTAAATTGCAATTGAGTTTTTTTAATTATCTCAAGGTTCTATTTCCATGGCTAGTCATTAATTCATTATCAATTAACAATAAAACAGAGGAAAAGTGTTCTTGCGAGGACAATGAGTTTAGCTTTATAAAAAAATAACCATCAGGTTAAATTTACCACCATAAATTTTTGCAATTTTGATTTCAAACTTAATAAAATCCTACACTCATGAAAAAATTTGTGGTTTTCCTTTCTGCGATGATTATTTCATTGTTTAGCTTTTCACAAGTTGTTAGCGATTTTGAAACTGGTACAGAAGGCTGGCACTTCGAAGGTGATAAAGACTCCTTTTGGGAAGCGGGCGTTGGAAATCCGGGGGGATGTTTTAGGGTGAATGATGATGCCACCGGAGATATGAACAAGGGCTATGCTCCTGTTAAATTCCTTGGAGACTGGTCTGCAGCCACAACCAATGATTCCGTTTCGGCAGATATCTTCCAGTATGAGGCAGGTGGTGGTTATGTTTCTCCAAATTTTGTGTTCAGAATTAATTTTCATTGAATTTTCGGTTTTACGGAAAATAAAATTCCAGCTGATTCGAGAGTTCTTATTTTTGTTGCGATTAAAAATTGATTTTGCAACCGCTTTCACGCCAGTTGGTTTTTATTTACAATTCCTTTTGGATTCGGACGCTTAATTTCCTATTTTTATGATCAGTTTTTAATTAAGTTCAAATCAAAAAACTGGTCACAATGAAACTATATCTGCTTTATCTTTTGCTTGCAACCTCCTGTTTGTTGCCCGTCATTTCATACCCACAAGCCTGGAACATCGGCAACACCTCAATAACTTTTTCCGATCCTGACCGGAACAACCGTTCCATCCCAACGCAAATATTTTATCCGGCCAACACAAGCGGTACCAATGTACCATTGGCAGATGGCCAATTCCCGGTGATCGTCTTCGGGCATGGATTTGTAATGGGCTATTCGGCTTACCAGTTTCTTTGGGAAGCTTTGGTTCCGGGGGGTTACATTGTCGCACTACCTACTACCGAGGGCAGCTTATCGCCCGATCATCTATCGCTGGGTTTGGATTTGAGGTTCCTGGTCATCAAACTGAAATCAGAAGGGGAGAATTCTGCCTCTTTGTTTTTTGGTCATGTGGCAGATAGTTCAGCCATAATGGGGCATTCCATGGGTGGCGGAGCAGCTTTCCTGGCAGCCGACAACTTTGACGGTATTAGTGCCCTGATCACGTTTGGCGCTGCAGAGACTAATCCATCGGCCATTACCGCGGCTGCATATGTTTCCGTGCCCGCACTGGTTTTTTCAGGAAGCAATGATTGTGTTACCCCGCCATCCGTTCACCAGATACCGATGTATAACAACCTGGCAAGCCTTAGTAAAACGTTCATCTCCATAGCCGGTGGCGGACACTGTTATTTTGCCGATTACAATTTCAACTGCTCACTCGGGGAAGCTTTCTGCAGCCCTTCTCCCAGCATTTCAAGGGCTCAGCAACATGCCATTATTCTTAACCACCTTACCCCCTACCTGGATTTCCAACTCAAAGGCGATCAGTTATCCTGGATCGCTTTCAATAACCTGCTGAACAACCCTTCGGGGATTACATCCAACCAGGAGTGTAACACCAACTTATTGGATCTAAAGGTTTTCCTGGAGGGCCCATTCATCGAAAACGAGATGAACACCGATTTAACTGATTTAACCAGTTTCCCGATAAACCAACCTTATAATTCAGCACCCTGGAACTATCCGGGAACCGAATCCTTAACAGCCATTCCAACCGGTCTGGTCGACTGGGTATTGATCGAATTACGGGACGCAGCAGATGCCGCTTCGGCCAACAATTCCACTATTGTTCAACAAAGAGCTGCTTTGTTGTTCCAGGACGGATCGATAAAAGGAATTGAGCAGCAGCCTTACCTGCGCATTGATGCCGGAATCTCGAATAACCTGTTTGTGGTGATCCGCCACCGGAACCATTTACCCATTTTATCAGCTCAGCTAATGACCTATTTGGATGGTCTTTGCACATACGACTTTACTACACAATTGAATAACATTTTCGGCGGCGAAGATGCAATTTCTCAGCTATCCGGTGGTTTCCTGGGCATGATTGCCGGTGATCTTAATGCGGATGGCATTATCGACGATTCTGATAAAAATACAAATTGGAACTCTAATGCAGGCAATTCAGGATATTTACAGACTGATGCCAACTTCGACGGAGAAACCGATAACCTGGATAAAAATGATGAATGGTTAAACAACATCAATAAATCTTCACAGGTACCAGAGTAAAGGAAGAGTTAAAATTCGGGGAGTTCAAAGCAATAAAGCATTTCTCAATTTTTGGGATTCAGGGCTTATTTCTATACATTTGCGAAACCATCATTCTTTCGATGGCTCTGGTATTAAAAATTGTTAAAGATGCTTTCTTCATGTGAAATCAGATGGTTTTTTAAAGGAAAAATCCCAAAGAAAATCCTAAATTGTTTTTTGTCAATTGATAAAGATTGCCAGCAATATACACCCAGGATTGACCATTACCTAAAACTTTTAAATGAAAACTCCTTAGGTATAAAATTGAGGGAAGGACGTATTGAACTTAAAAAGCGAAAAGGAAACCCTCAAAATTTAAAGATCAACGAAAATATTGAAGGCAACCTGGAGTTTTGGGAAAAGTGGAGTTTTGAATTAAAAAACCCTAATGCATTACCAATACAAGATTATGGTACAAAGGAATGGATAGCAGTAAAAAAGAAACGCCAGATGTTTTTGTTTGAAGTGGCAGATGGAACGTGTTTTTTAAGAAACCGGCAAAATGGGCAACTAAAAAATGGATGTATTGTTGAACTTGCCACTGTATCGGTTGATGGATCCAATTTTTGGACATTGGGATTGGAAGCTTTTGGTGAAACCGGCAAAATGAAGAAAAATCTGTTGGTTGTATGTGTTAAAATAGGTAGTGGTTCAGGATGTCCAATTTTGCTGAATAAAGATTCAAAAAGTTATCCTGAATGGATTTCATCTGTTATCGGTTAGAAATATAAAATAGTGAACCCATAATTGATAAAATAATAAATAGAAATCATAATTTTGGATACTTGCTACACTTACCAAATTAACTATGCACTTCGAACATTTTATAATAACCATCTTCTGTTTCCGTGGGAAAAAAGCATTTGAACATTTGTACTGGCCCGGGTTTAATTTTTATATTAATCCATTTAATCCCAAGTTCCTGGAGTTTCGATTAACGTTATTTAAGATGTTTTGTCTTCCCGGCATCCTGTCGCAAACCAACCAGAATTTTACATGGATCATTTTAATTGATAAAGAACTCAACCCTGAAATCAAAGACGCGTTAAAAAACCTGGTATTAAAAAAGCAGCGATCACATATTCTGGAATATGAAGAATCGTATAAACTGGAACAAACTGATTGGCTTGTGCCATATTTTACCAAAAAACCTGATTATGTTTTAACCTCAAATCATGATGATGATGATATCCTTCCTCCCGGATTTGTTGATGGTATCCAAAAACATATTAAGGAGACGAATCAGATAAGTAAACTGCCGCCCATAAAGTTGTTGGGAGCAAAACAAATTATCCAGTGGGATTTAATTCATTCTAAAAAATCGTATTATGGATGGTCTAGCCCCTGGCATCGTGGCTATTTTCCATCTTCCTGCGGCTTTTCGCTCCTTTCAAAATACCCCGAAACCAACATGAGTGTTCTTGGCCTTGCACATAGGCGCGCAGAAGAATATTTTGATCCTGAAATACGACCGGAAAACCAACATAATAAATATCATAGAAATCGCATAGCGCATTCTTTTGCGAAATGTGGTGATAATCTTCAGGACTGGGAAAAAGTCGATTTGTTCTTTGATGTAAGTGAATTATCAGGACCCGTACTGATGTCGAACCATTCGAGAAATGCACAACACGCGCGTCTTTATGAAAAAAAACCCGATGATAAAAAAGTCAGTGGCCCTGAATCATTTCCTGATTTTATGTTAGATTGGAATGAGATCAATAAAAACATCAAACGTTTTGGCAAAAATCGTCAACTTTACATTATAAGGGAATTACAAAGAATTTATAGAAAATTAAAACGGCATACAAAACGATACCTCACAAACCTCAGAAACCTCACCATCTGATTGATTCATTCCCAATTCGGTCTTTGGCTCAGCACTACAACAGATTTGCCATTCGTGTATTTAAAATTAATGCTTCGTACTTATACACAATCATTTATCACCAATTATATTATTTTTGGATTATTAAACAAGAGGGTTGGTACACACCTCTGAAAGCCTTTGTTTGTAAAGTATTACACCAATTGAACTTAAAAATTAAAGTCTAATCATGAAAATTTAATTACCCGGATATTGGATTTATATAACAATATGTAAAGGAATGAGGGTTTATTCAATTTAACACCAATTATCTGTTTAAACAAAATGGGATTTTTAACATGTTTGCCAATCTATCCACCTGGTAAATCCTTCAATAACCGTGTATTGTTCGTTAATTTTTTCCTCATTTTACAACATTAAAGGTGCAAATGTTAAATAAATGTAAATATCTGAACAAATGCGTGGAGGCGCTGTTTCGTAGAAAAATTTTTGAGGCATCATTTAAAGACCGGGTCGTGATATGAATAACATTAACTACATCGTTGGGATCGGCGCCTCTGCCGGAGGACTTGAGCCGATCCAGCAATTTTTCGACAGCATTCCTGATAACACAGGCATGTCATTTGTAATTGTTCAGCATTTATCTCCCAATTTCAAAAGCCTGATGCCTGAATTGCTGGCCAAACATACAAAAATGGGGATCACAACCGTTCAGGAGCAGCACGATATCAAGCCTAACCATATCTACTTAAATAACCGGAACAAAGTGCTTTCAGTAAAGGATGGAAAACTGGTGATCAAAGATAAAGACCCGGGCCAACATCTCAATTTGCCTATTGATGTTTTTTTTCATTCGCTGGGCATCGAATACCTTGAGCGCAGTGTTGCGATTGTTCTATCCGG
The DNA here is from genome assembly GCA_041393275.1 of Bacteroidales bacterium. Taxonomy (GTDB): domain Bacteria; phylum Bacteroidota; class Bacteroidia; order Bacteroidales; family JAADJA01; genus JAADJA01. The sequence continues at coordinate 30,957 of JAWKKL010000029.1, read as the reverse complement.
AACCGGTTCTGACGGGTCGAGGGGTATTAAGTCAATTAATGAAGGAGGGGGTATTATTATGGTGCAGGATCCCAAATCAGCCCAGTTCGATGGCATGCCCAATTCTTCTATCGCTACGTCAATGGCAGATTATATCCTGACACCCGGCCACATTGCCCAGGAACTGGTGAATCTTTGCCATAAATCGTTGCATTCCATAAATTTAGCTGAATTCCAAAAAGGTGCTTATAGTCCTCCCGTTTTGAAAATTTTGGATGAACTTTACCGGTTTTGCGGTATTGATTTCAGGAAATACAAAAGCAATACCATTCTCAGAAGGCTTGATAAAAGGATTACAACAAGCAAAAGCTCTTCACTGGAGCATTATTATCGATACTTTATAAACAATCCAGCAGAAAAGGAACTTCTCAAAAAGGATTTTTTGATTGGAGTCACCTCTTTTTTTCGTGATGATGAGGCCTATCAAACGCTCAATACGGATGTTTTTAAAGAAGCACTGCGCAGACATAAAAAAAGTGAAGTGTTCAGGATATGGGTTGCAGGTTGTTCTTCGGGCGAGGAAGCCTATTCAATAGCCATTATGCTGGATGAATATTTGAATAAAAACAAAATTTCAACAGATTTTAAAATATTTGCTACCGATATCGATTTGGATGCCATCAAAATTGCAAGTGAGGGATCGTATCCCCTGCATACCATTGAAGATGTATCGAAAGAAAGAATTGAAAACTATTTCGACAGAAAAGGGGACCGGTATGTAATCAAAAAGAAAATCCGGGAGAAAATTGTCTTTTCTTACCACAATATCATTAAAGATCCTCCATTTGTGAGAATGAACCTGATTTCGTGCAGAAACCTGTTGATTTATTTGAACAATAAGGCCCAAAAACAAATCTTGCTCAATTTTCAGTTTTCCTTGCTAAAGGACGGGTTTTTGTTTCTTGGGAGTAGTGAAAGCCTGGGTTTGCTCCAGAAATATTTCAGGATTGTTGATTCTAAATGGAAAATTTTCCAAATGATTTCGAACCAGAAAGTCTATCCCAGTTTTAGCTTGCATGAGGAGAAGCAATTTATCGGGACTTACAAAGCTCCCGTCACCGAAAGTAATTACCATTTAACCCAGCCCGTAAAAAAAGAAACATTTGAAAACCAATACTACAAGCACCTGGCTGAAACGCATTCTCCATCCTGCATTATCATTAATGAGGAATACATGGTTTTATTTGTTTTAGGGGATATCCGCCACCGGCTTGCGTTTGCTGATGGCGATTTTAACAATAACCTGCTGACTCTTGTACCAAAAGAACTAAAAACGATTATCCAGGCGGGTATAGTCAGGGCAAAGAAAAAAACAAAACCGGTCAGAAGTACAAATGTCAAAGTTTATGCGGGTAAAAAACTCTTGCATTTTACCTTAATCTTCCGGAAACTAAAGCAAGCCAGCACCCAGCAGTATGATTATATAATTGAGTTTGAGCCCGAAAATGAACCGCAGTTAAGCACACAGGAAAGCTTCGTAAATATTGAAGCCGAATCCTCCTCAGCTCACTATATAGAAGAGCTGGAAGAGGAAGTGAAATTCACAAAGAACGAATTACAAAAAGTAATTGAAGAACTTGAAACCAGCAATGAAGAATTGCAATCCTCAAACGAAGAACTTTTAGCATCCAATGAAGAATTGCAAAGCACAAACGAGGAACTACAGTCGGTAAATGAAGAGCTTTATACAGTTAATTCTGAGCTTCAGGAAAAGAACAAAGAATTGTTCGACCTGAACGACGATGTCAACAATTTGCTTAACAGCACAGAAATAGGAACCTTATTTTTAGACAAAGATTTGAACATTAGGAAGTATACCCCGGCCATGCAAAGGTTTTTCCATCTTATGGAAGAAGATATTGGAAGGCCCATTAGTACGTTTGCTTCTAATTTTAGTGATAGCATAAGGCTGTCCATTATAGCCAACGCAAACAGAGTATTAAAGACGGCTGATATTGTTGTAAAGGAAATAAGGGATTTGGAAGGCAATTATTATCTAATACGAGTAACCCCATTTATCAGTAAAATGAAAATGGTAGAAGGGGTTGTTATTACCTTAACTGAAATCAATAAACTAAAGCAGGCCGAATCGGATTTATTAAAAATGAACCAGGCCATCTACCAATCGCCCGCTGCCATTGTCCTTACCAATGCACATGGCAGGATTTCATACGTAAACCCAAAGTTTGAAGAGATGACCGGTTTTACTGCATTGGAAGTTAAAGGTAAGGCAACAAATATTTTAAAATCGGGGCACCACAATCCGGATTATTACAATCAGTTATGGGGAACCGTAAATAAGGGTATGATTTGGCGGGGGGACTTCCTGAATAAAAAGAAAAATGGCGACACTTACTGGGAACTGGCCTCCATTAGCCCCATTAAAGATGAAAAAGGCGAAATTACCGGATTTGTGAAAGTGGGCGAAGATGTTTCGGAAGTCAAGGAAATCCAGAAAGAACTCAAAGATGCCAAAGACAAAGCTGAAATTGCCAACATTTATAAGAACAATTTCCTTGCGAACATGAGTCACGAAATCAGAACTCCGATGAACGGCATTATCGGGTTTTCCGACTTGCTGAAAGACCCCAGCCTGAGCGAAACCGAAAAGGAAAAATACATTGGTATTATTCACAGCAATTCACTTCAGCTACTTAATTTAATTGATGACATTATTGACACTTCGAAAATTGAAGCAGGGGACATGAAAATAAGCCCTGGGGAATGCAATATTGATCAATTGATCAATGAAGTGATGGTTGTTTTCGAGCATGAATTAACCCTTTACAACAAAAAATCGGAACTGGAAATCTCATACTTTCCTTCTGATAATTTTAGAAACTTAATTATCCGGACCGATTCCGTCAGGTTAAAGCAAATTCTTTCAAACTTGCTTAACAATGCCGTCAAATACACCCTCAAAGGGAAAATAGAATTGGGTTACTACATAACCGGAAACCGGATCGAATTTTTTGTAAAAGATACCGGGATAGGAATACCAAAGGCCAAACAGGCTGCCATATTTAACCGGTTTGAAAGACTTGATTCAAAACTGAAATCGAAAATTGGAGGGACCGGTCTCGGCTTATCCATATCCAAGGGCCTGGCCAAATTGCTTGGTGGCGATATTCGGGTAGTATCAAAACACAATAAAGGTTCCGTATTTTATGTAAACCTGCCTCTCGACATTATCCACTCCCCAACCGAAAAAAGAGAAATTAAAACACAGGCGATAAGGGATAACCTCCATGGAAAACATGTATTAATTGTAGAAGATGACCCCCTCATCTATGAGTTTATCAAAGCCATTCTGACTCCCCTGAAAATAAAGCTGACCTGGGCAAGTAAAGGGAAAGAGGCAATTAAGAAGTACTTTGAGAATTCAAAATTCGACCTTGTGTTAATGGATTTGGGCCTGCCTGATATTTCGGGGTATGAAGTAACCAGCGAAATCCTTGCAAAAGATAAAGAGGCAATTATTGTTGCCCAAACAGCTTATGTTATGCAGGAGGACCTTGATAAATGCAAAGAGGTTGGCTTTAAAGGGCATATTTCAAAACCCATATTGCCTGAATTGTTATTTGATACCATGAGCCGGTTGCTTTCATAAGGCTGTGCCAGTCACCTTTTTAATGAATTCCCAAATCGCATCTGCATAGCAGATATATCCTTTATCCAGCGATACTTCTCCAAATTCTACAATGACTTTTCATTGTAGGAACTTTTATTGGTTGAAAGACACTTCCTAATGTTGAAAACAAATAATAACCCATTCCCGGCAAATAATAATTCCAGCACGGGCATCCAGAATTGCAGAATTACATTTATGCTGCCTTTTTATAGTTAAATGTAGCATTGAATAAAAATTCAACAAATATCAATTATCAATTAATATCTATTAACCTTCGTAGGCCAAAGGCTTACCAAAAATTTTGCAAGATGAAAAAAAATGTACATGCAAGGACAATCTGCAATAAACTGAGCGGATTGCTATTGGGAATTTTCTCCCTTATCCTTTTGGGCTCAATACAAACAAATGCCCAGGTATCGTTTACCCAAACATTAAATGCCGATTTTTATAAGGGGGCGTATAACGATTTGATTGTCAGTTCCGACAATGTGTCTCTCCCCTATCAGGCAACCAATGTAGAAACATGGCTTACAACCACTGTTTTGCCACAAACCCTCGAAGGGCATAAATCCGCCACCTGGAACAACCGCTATGTTTATGTGGTGGGTGGATATAATGACCTTAGTTATTCAACCGCGGTTTATCGTGCAACTTTACAAGCTGGCGGGATAAGCGGTTGGACAACCCTCAATCCATTACCCGTTGCATTGCGCGATCACGCAGTTGTTATCGGTACCAATACCATTTATGTATTGGGAGGACGTGATGCAACAACATTGTACAATTCAATTTATTACGCAACCATTAATAGTGATGGATCAATAGGCGACTGGCAAACATCTGCTGTTTCGCTGCCAGCCACCTTATGGGGCCATACCGCAGTGTATTGCAATGGATATATTTATGTAGCCGGTGGGGCCAATATCAATACAAGCACCACAGCCAGGGTAAATGTCTATTATGCAAAAGTCCTTGCCGACAATACCCTATCAACCTTCGCAGCAACAACAAATCTCCCTTCTACCCGGAACGGGCATAGTATGGTTACTCATGCCGGTAAAGTTTATGTATTAGGTGGATTTGCCAACGGAGGAGCAAAAGCTAATACAGTTTATTCATCAACTCCCGGTGTTTCAGGGACAATGGGGAGTTGGTCGGCCCTGACGGCGCTTCCTGTTACAGTTAGCAATCATTCTTCAGTTGTCATGAATGGTCTGATAACGGTCCTCGCCGGAGAAAGTGGAGGAACTTTAAGCAATAGTGTTTATTATGCCGATGTTAACGCAACACCCCTGATTTGGAACCTTGCTGCAAACGTTATGTATGACCGCACAAAAGATGGGGCTGCGTTTGCCACCAATGGTTGGATTGGCTATTGCGGAGGCGAAAACCTTTCAGGTACCCCCATTCACAATTCCCGTTTTGCAAATCTGACTTTGTCAGCTAATTATGAAAAAAATGGATATTTTGTTTCCAATCCATTTTATGAGTTAGGTGCCGAAAGGGTAATTACAGAATTAACTTTTGTCGCTTCAAATCCCGTTGTATCAAATACTCAAATCGCTTACCGAACAGCAGGTGATGACTTAATTTGGGGCAATTGGACAGCGTTTACATCCACGAGCCCAATCACCGTTGGCATTACCGATCACTATTTACAATATAAACTTTTTTTCACAGGTGATGGATTGGTAACGCCCTCTTTCCAGGAGATGAACCTATGGACACCCGGTACGGAGCTTTCAGGGAATCTTAATGCATTAACTTCCATAACCCTTGCCAACAGCCCGTATTGGGTTACTGCCGATGCTTCCTTTACTTCAGGAACACATATTTTTGAAGCCGGTGTGGTATGGAACTTTCTTCCCCAAACAAGATTAACCATTGGTCAGGCAAACGTTATTTGTAACGGTAATTCCGGAAGTCCGGTACAGTTTATTGGATATACTGATGATGAAGGCTTATGGGATGGAATTTATTTTGATCCCGACAGTGATAATGGCGTCTCGTCCCAATTTAATTATGTCGTAATTGCCAATGGTGGATATGGGAATAACAATGCCAACCTCTATTGCAACTCATCCAATGAACCTTTCCTGAGTCACTGCACCATTCGAAATGCAGACGGAAATGGAATTCGCTTAAGCAATAGTCATATTAATGCCGAATTTTGTGATATTGAACACAACAGCGAAAATGGTGTTTATCTTGAAAATTCAAATCCAACTTTTGTAAGTTGCGATATAAGCAATAATGCAGCAGCCGGGGTATATTTTACTTCAAATACATCTGAACCTACTTATAGTAACACCACTATTCAAGACAATCTGTATGGACTTCATTATCCTTCACCCAATTATACAATTTATCCACCCAACGGAGATCCGACTCTATTAAACAATACGTACAATGGAATTGTATTTACCGGTGGCTCTGTTACAAGTGGAAATAAAGTCTGGAATTCGGTAATATACGATTACATATTATTGGGAACTGTCACGATTGAACTGTATGCCAGCACGGTTAGGCTGACTATTGAACCAGGGAATACAGTCAAAACTGTAAATGGAGCTCAACTCCAGGTTGGAAGCCCATCCCATGGAGGTGAGTTATATGCCATTGGTACGGCCGACAGTGTAATTACCTTCACTTCGTATGACGGAACATCTGGAGGTTGGGATGGACTCTATTTCCATGATTATTCAGATGAATATACAACTTCACCTTCAATCCTTGATTATTGTGTAATTGAAAATGGAAATGAATACAATTATTATGCACATAATACATCACATGTAAATATAAACAATAGTATCATCAGGAATGGCTTTGTTGACGGGGCAAGATATTACAACAGTTATGGTACCATTCAAAATTGTGACTTTACAAACAATACGAGATATCCGCTCTATTTTACTGATTGGCAAGCCTCTCCAGTGCATGATATGAATACCATGTCAGGAAATCAGGTAGACATGATTGTATTGGAAGGTGGTCAGTTTTCTTCCGACAGGACATTCCTTTATGACAATGGATTACATTATCTGGCGCTAAATGATATTATATTAGGCAGATACGCAGAAAACAGAACCCTGGCCATCGAACCCGGAGTAACGATAGAATTTCAACCCGGCACACAACTTCAGGTGGGCTTGCAGAGCCATGGAGGTAATTTGGTAGCAGAAGGAACTTCCGGAAGCCCGATTACTTTCAAGGCATTTAATGATACACCCGGTGGTTGGGAAGGAATTTATTTCCATCCCTACAGCGATGTTTATGGATCAAGCTCTTCCATGAAATATTGTATCATTGAGCAGGGAAATGATTACAATGTATACTGCGATGAAACTTCAGAACCCTTTTTTGAAAATTGCACCTTCCAAAATTCATTCAATGATGGATTAAGGGAAACAAGCACAGGGCCTTCAAGTACAGCACCCGAAGTTCATGATTGCCAGTTTTTAAATAATGGGGCTTACCCAATAAATTATTTAACCTGGGATTGTAATTCTCATTTGGAAGGAAATACCTATTCAGGAAATAATCCCAATTATATTGCCCTGTCTGGCGGTCAATATTCTTCTAACAGAACCTTGTACAACGATGGAATTCCTTATCACATATTGTCGGATATTATACTAGGAACATATGCTGATCATAGAAGACTAACCATTGAACCAGGTGTAATTTTGGAATTCGATCCGGGCATAAAACTTCAGGTTGGGTTAAGTTCTCATGGCGGTGATTTATACGCTGAAGGAAATGCAGATAGTATAATTCTGTTCAAACCTTACAATGACCTTACGGGCGGATGGGAAGGCATATATTTTCATGGCTATAGCGATGTTTATGGCTCTACCTCTTCCATGAAATATTGCAATATTGAAAAGGGAAATAATTATAATCTGTACTGCGAATCAACGGTTCAGCCTGCAACATTTGAGAATTGCAGACTTACTGTTGCGGTTGGCGACGGATTGAAGCTTTATGATGCTACAATTGGGGATATTAAAAATTCTACTGTTGCATATAATGGTGGTCATGGTATCTATCTCGACGGAACAAGCCATCCTGTTATTGGAAATGATGCATTACTAACCAATAGTTTTTTTGGCAATAGTCTGTTTGAAGTTTATAACAACTCTACTTATGACATCAATGCACGCTACAATTACTGGGGAACCGGCGATTCGGCCATGATCGCCTCCCGGATTTATGATAAATATGATAATACAGCAAAGGGGATCGTAGTTTTTGGAAACTTTGCCCAGGTACCAGCCATTCCTTCCCCAACCATGTTGCTTAGTGGAGATGTTTGGTATGCAAATACAGCCATGACACAATTGGATGGTGCCACACTTGAAATCTTTGACTTCGGTGGTACCCCAATTGCAAGTACAGTGGCCAATGGCTTAGGTCATTATGCCTTCAATTCAATACCATCGGGAAATTATACGATGGATATTACCCCATCCAACAGCTGGGGAGGTGTAAATTCTACCGATGCACTGATGGTTTTGAACCATTTTGCTCATCTCGATACCCTGGATGGAACAGAACTGGCAGCAGCTGATGTAAATGTAAGTCAAACAGTAAATGGTACCGATGCCTTGTTTATCATGAAACGTTATTCAGCCATGATCACTTCATTTCCGGCCGGAGACTGGCTGTACAATACCACCAACCTGGCCATCAATGGGAATATGGTAACAAATGATTTTGAAATGTTATGTTTTGGCGATGTGAACTCTTCTTATACACCGGCAAAAAAAGAAGATGGTGGTGTTTTGATGGTTTATAACGGATCGCAGGTAATTGCCCCTTATACCGAATTTGAGGTTGTCATTTCAGTGAAAGACATCATTACTGCTGGTGCTATCTCTCTTGGAATTATTTATCCCGAGGAATACCTGAGTATAAATGAAGTTTCACTACTGAATTCAAACAGCAATCTGATTTATACGGCTGAGGCAGGACTACTAAGAATTGCCTGGGCCGACCTGAACGCACTAAATCTTGTTTCTGGAGATGAATTACTGGTTTTGCATTGTGCTGCAGAAGATCTTTCCAATTTGCAAACCCCCATTCTTTTTGGTCTGGATGGAAGCTGCGAGTTTGCTGATCCTGCTGCAATTGCCTACGAAAATGTTACCCTTTCCATGCCAGAGTTGATAACCCTCGCCGTTGGAATTCAACCAAATCAAACAAACGGAGTCTGGATGAGCAAAAATTATCCCAATCCATTTGATGGGACCACCACCATTCATTATACTATTCCTGAAAATGGAAAAGTTCGGTTGAAAGTAATGGATCTGACAGGCAAAATCATTGCAGAGCCTGTAAACTGTCAGCAACGAAAAGGGGAATATTCCATTGTTTTCAGTGCTGACGGACTGAAAGCCGGTATTTATTTCTATCAGATTGAATTTAGCAATGAAAACACACAGACCACAATCGTAAATAAAATGAGTATAACCCGCTAATAACAGGCCTTATGAAAACGAAATTAACAAAATATATTTCGATCCTGTTCATAATAGCCTGGCCTGTGTTGCTGCAAAGTCAAACCATCAATACCACAGCCGGGACGGTATCGAACTGTCCCGGGGATATTGTGGTCCCTGTAAATGTAACAAACTGTAATGGAGTTGGCGCTATTTCACTTGTACTACAGTTTAATACATCGGTACTTTCTTTCCTAAATTATGAAAACCTCCATCCCCAGTTATCATCCGGTTTCCTTATTGTCAATAATTCTGAAAATAAGGTAATCATCAGTTGGGCCAATACAACAGCAGCCAACATCGGTAATGGAAAACTGATGGACCTAAGGTTTTCAGGGATCACGGGAATAAGCAATTTAACATGGGATACACAAACTTCAGGCAATTGTGAATACAGCAGTTCAAACGGAACTATTCTTCCGTCTTCTTATACAAACGGAACTGCCACAGTTTACCAACCTCCGAAATTATTACGCATCCAGGCGATGCATCCATTTTGGAATATGGCAATGCAAGTTTTACCATCAATGCCATAGCCACGGGTTTATCCAGGAGTGGTTCAGAAGCACAGATAGCGGATCCAACTGGGTTACAACCGGTGTTACATCTGCTACTTTAAATATAAACAATGTTACACTCACTATGAATGGCTACCTTTACCGGTGTGAGGTCACTGGAATATGCAGCCCGGTTGCCGTCTCAAATGAGGCAGAATTGATAGTAACAGAGCCATTGATCACATCTTTTGACGTCCAAAATGTTTGTCCGGGGACGCTAGTTATTCCTGTTCTGACATCAAATTTTAATGATGTTGCCTCATTTTCACTGACATTCAGCTACAACAATTCAGTTTTAACCTATGCGGGATTTCAGGGATTAAATCCACTTTCTCCCTTCGGGTAATTTTATTTGCAATGCTGCAGATGGGAAAGTGTATATGAGTTTATCTTCGACAACCCCTGTTACTTTTGTTTTGCCTGATACATCCTTGGTTGAAATCCTTTTACAGGGCAAACAGGAAGCAGTAACCTCACATGGGATTTAACTACACCAGGCAATTGCGAATATACCTATTTAAGTTCAGAAGAAATAGCCTCTGTTTTTCAGAATAATTCTTTTTACCATTTATCAGGTACCGCAAATCAATAGCCAGCCTGCTGATAAACTCATTCCGGAAAATACTGGAACCAGTTTCAGCGTCTCTGCTGTTGCTTCAGGAATAAATTACCAATGGCAAATCAGCACAAACAATGGAGTCTTATGGACCAATCTTACAAATGGCGGGTATTATAGTGGAACAACATCAACAACACTGAATATCAGCAATGCAACACTTTCGTTAAGTGGCAACTGGTACCGTTGTGTTGTGGGTGGAGATTGTTCACCTGCTGCTGTTTCTGACCCGGCAGAACTCATTGTATTGCCCCGGATCACGGCTATAGCAGGCACAGTTTCAGATTGTCCCGGAACCATCGTTGTTCCTATTGATGTAACTCATTTTATTGGGGTAGCTTCTTTTTTCTTTAACATTGAATTATAATGAAAGTGCATTGACATTTGATAATTATCAATCGCTGAACCCTTCATTTTCAACTGGCAATTTTATATTAAATTCGGCTGGAGGAGCAGTCTATTTTACCTGGTCTTCCACAACACCTGTCACCATTGGGGACGATCAAATGATGGAATTAGTATTTACAGGAATAACCGGCAGCAGTTCGTTAACATGGAATACCAGTGTCGAAGGGTTTTGTGAATTCAGTGATTTAAATGGTAACATCATATTTGATAATTACACCAACGGAAATGTCATCGTGTATCAGCCTCCGCAGATCACCTCAAATCCCCTGAATAAAACTGCACCGGTCAATACATCCACCAGCTTTTCTGTTTCTGCAGCCGGGACAGGGCTTGGATACACCTGGCAGGAAAGTACCGACAATGGCAATAACTGGAACAGTTTGTCAAATGGAAGCCCCTATTCCGGCGTGAATACAACAACATTAACCATAAATCCGGTGACACAATCCATGAATGAAAATCAATACAGATGCCGGGTATCGGGAACTTGTACACCGTTTGTCTATTCAGAAGCTGCTATTTTAAATGTTGTCCCTCCCATTATTACTACGTCAGCCGGAAGTGTGACAAATTCATGTACCAGTAATATAAGTGTACCCATCATTGCTTCAAATTGCAATAATGTCGGGCCATATCGCTGGTGTTGAACTTCGATAATACAAAGTTATCTTTCGAAGGATATGAATCAGTCAACAACGCCCTTCATCCGGAATGTTGATTGTAAATGCTACGGCGTCTCAGGTATTTTTCAGTTGGGCTTCTACAACACCTGTCAGCATAGGATCAGGAACACTCATTGAATACAATTTCAAAACAGGTGCTGGCATTTCCACCACCGTAAGCTGGAATACTCAAACTCCGGGCTCCTGCGAATACAGCGACCCTGATGGAAACATCTTTGTGATGTCGTTTGTCAATGGAAGTATATCTACTGCTGCGAATGCATTAACTGTTGATGCCGGCGACGATGAAAACATTCCGCCCGGCGGATCTGTTCAGTTGAATGGGTCATTTACCGGGGGAACCGGCCCATACTCAATTTTATGGTCTCCTGCCACGGGCTTAAGCAATCCGGCCATACTTAATCCGTTAGCTAACCCTACCGGCACAATGGTTTATACGCTGACAATTACCGATAACAACTTTTGTATTGGTTCTGATGTTATGACGGTGCATCTAACAACCGCCGGAATAGACTTAAACCTGAAAGCCTTACTGGAGGGGCCATTTGCAACGAACGAGATGGCAACCGGCTTAAATTCAGGCAATGTTATACCCTTAAGCCAACCGTATTCCGGAGCTCCCTGGAATTATGCAGGGACAGAATATGTCGGGACCATACCCAACGGGAATATTGTTGATTGGGTGTTGGTTGAATTGCGGGAAACGAGCGGTGGTGCTTCCACAGCAACAGCAGGAACCAGAATCGCAAGAAAAGCCGGCTTTCTTTTAAAAGATGGAACCATTACCGGGACAGACGGAACAAACCCCATGCATATTGATGTCTTCATTTCTCAAAACCTGTATGTGGTAATCTGGCATAGAAATCACCTTCCGGTAATGTCAGCCAATGCATTGACAAATATTGGATCCGAATATTCTTATGATTTTACCACAGGAGCCGGACAGGCTTATGGAACAAATGCCCAGGCAAACCTTGGCAGTGTTTATGGTTTGTATGCAGGTGATGCTGATGCAAGCGGCATCATAAACCTGGCTGACAAAACCAATGGTTGGGCAATACAGGTTGGCAAAAAAGGCTATTTTTCGGGGGATTTTGATATGAACTCACACGTGATGAATCAGGATAAGAATGATCTTTGGAATGGAAATCTGAATAAACAGGAACAAGTACCTGATTAACCAATAAGGAAACCACCTTAACCTTTTTATCATCCGATGATTTAATGTCATCGGATGCTTTTTTTTGCGTATTGCATTTCCCGGGCAATGCAATACTTGTTAATTTGATGGTAAATTCCTCTCCTTTTGTATATTTGCCCAATAACAAATCAGGCTATTTCATGAAAAAACGTTTTACTTTCCTTGCCATAATTGTCCTTGTTACTGGTCCATTATATTCCCAGGTTCACACAACCTACCTCTGGCATTTACAGCAACCCAACTACTGGCCCGAACAAAGTCAATGGAATACATATCATTATCAATTCGTATGGGAGTCGGAATATTTAAAAAATAATAATGGTAACTGGTATTCAGATGGACAACAACATCCATTAAATGACTTACAGGATATTTTCAATAAAGAAGACCGCAAAGCGGTTTATCAATACCGTACGAAAGATGCGGTTCAATCCATGATGGTCCATGCAGATGGTGGGGCTCAGGTGAATTATTCGGGGTGTTTGATCGAAAATGTCAACAGCCTGGCCAATGCCGGACAATGGGGCTATGCCTCCGGATGGGAAAACAACTACATCACTGCCAGGGGCTGGCAAACCTCAGGAGGCAATCCACGTATGGATGTTGTGGGATTTACCTTCCATCATGCCCTCTCGCCATTGCTTAGTGAAGAAGTGCTGAGAAAACAAATCCAGGCTCACCGACATATTTATGCAGCCACATTTGGCAACAATCCAAATTATTCAAAAGGTTACTGGCCGGCAGAGTGTTCCTTTAGCGAACGCATTATAAAAGTTTTATCCGAAGAAGGATTTGAATGGTCGGTCATTGCCAACAGTCACCTCGCCCGCACACTGGCTGATTATCCCTTGACCTTTGGCACCTCAGGATGCAACTACGATCCGCCAAACGGAGCAGATATTTCTACATTTACCGGCAATAACTGGTGGAGCGGACAGATTGATGGCTGCGGCGGAACTTTTGCAGCACCTTTTTGTTACCAGGCGCATAAAGCCAAATATGTTGATCCCGAAACCGGAACAGAATATTTTATTGATGTTGTTCCAATGGCTGATTTATTAAGCTATAAAAATGGATTTGCCCTTCAAGGAACAGGTGAGATTGATGCCAACATAGCACCTTATGATGATCCATCCCACCCTTCTATTGTCCTGTTGGCTCATGATGGTGATAATGCCTGGGGTGGTGGTTTCGATTATTACAATAATTCTGTACCCGGGTTTGCCAATGCTGCCGCAGCGCAAGGTTATGTTCCTACCACCATACAACAATTCCTTGATGATCATCCGGTTCCGACCAATGACCTCGTGCATGTGGAAGACGGCTCCTGGGTAAATGCAGCAAACGATTGGGGCCACCCGCAATTTATTAATTGGTTGTGGCCGATGTATACCACTGGTTACGAATTTGACCCCAATGGCTGGACCGAAGATGCCAGAAACTGGGCCGTCCTGGTGGCCGCCGAAAACCGGGTATTGACCGCTGATGATCTTTCAGGTGGATCGGACATTGATGATATTGTTTTTCCTGATACTGCATCCTCTCTCGCAGAACGTGCATGGCACCATTTATTGCCAGGATATACCAGCGGATATATGTATTATGGCACTTCCCTCGACATGGAGGTAAAACAATCGCTGGCCTGTAATCTTGCCACTGACTTCGCCGACCAGGTGATAAGCGCCAATGCAGGTACTGATAATACACCCCCAACTGTCTTTATTCCACAACGATATCCTTATAATCCCGGAGGGATAGGTTTTGGGCCAACTTATGGTTACCAGCAACATCAAAATTCATCCGACTTTACCGTTTGGACTTTTGCCTATGATGTTTCAGGTTTTCAGGAGGTCGTTTTGAAATACAGATTGGATGATGATGGGGTTAACCCTTTGACCGACAATGACAACGATACCTATTTTGGAGGACCTGGAGTTCAGGGCTGGAATTCAATAAACATGAATGAACGGATTTTTCCTGCAGAGAATATAACCGGCAATCCTGATATTAATTTTTTTATCCTGCCCAATTATATTGCCAATGAGTATTATGCTGAAATTGCAGGCCTTTCTGATACACTTGTGGATTATTATGTGGAAGCTACGGATACTTATGGCAATACGTTTAAAAGCCCCATTCAGCATGTGTATGTTGGTGCGTTAACCACTGGTGGTGGCGGAGGAACCTATAATGTTTCATGGGAGCCAGCTGATCCCGGAATTGATGATATGATCACCATAACCATTACCGATCCTGTTTCTGCTCCACGCTTGCACTGGGGTGTAAACAATGCCGGCAGCAATTGGCAAACGCCCAATAATGTTTACTGGCCTGCCGGGAGTTATTTATTCAACGGATCGGGGCCTGCCATTGAGACACCTTTTGAGGGGCCCAACGCAGAAAATGAATATACCTTGCAGATCGGGCCATTTAATAACCCGGCGCAGGCTGTTCAATCGGTAGCTTTCGTAATCCATTTTTTAGATGATACCTGGGACAATAATAATGGAAGTGATTACCATATTATCTTTGATGAGCAAGCTATAAATGGGGTTGTGTGGGAACCTTCATATCCAACTCAATTTGATACGGTAACTATTTATGTTGGACAGGCGGCGGTAGCTGCTAATTTACACTGGGGAGTGAACATTGCAGGAAGTCATTGGACAACGCCAAATGTTCTTTACTGGCCAACCGGGTCCTTTCTTTTTAATGGATCGGGGCCCGCTATTCAATCTCCTTTTTCCGGGCCGGATGCAGAACAGGTTTTGACTATAAAAGTGGGGCCATTTAATAAACCCGCACAAACAATTGATGGAATTGATTTTGTTATCAGCTACAGCGATGGAAGCTGGGACAATAACAATGGTAACGATTTTTACATTCCGGTTGGGAATATAAACCCAATTGAGATTGATGTTAAAGTTTTTATGGAAGGGCCTTTTAATGGAATTAATATGAATACCGATATAAAGGCATTAAATGACTTTCCTCTCAGTCAACCCTTTGATTCAAGTCCCTGGAATTACTCCGGTAATGAAACATTAATTTCAATTCCTGAAAATACAGTTGATTGGGTACTGGTTGAAATCCGGGATGCTGCAAACATAATTTCTGCCAACCAATCATCCAGATTGGCAAGACAGGCAGCAATATTGTTGAATGATGGCTCGGTAAAATCAACAGATGGAACAAACAACCTGCAATTCAATGTAAATATAATTGATCAGCTTTTTGTGGTGCTTAATCATCGTAATCATTTGGGAATTATATCTAACTATTTTTTAACCGAATTGGGTGGGGTATACACTTATGATTTTTCAACTTCTTTCGAACAGGCATATAATTCCGGACAAAAAGAAATTACACCTGGAATTTGGGCTATGAAAAGCGGGGATGCGGATGCTTCGGGAATGATTGATGAAGTTGATAAAACCGTTGAATGGGAAGATATTGTTGGTTCAACAGGCTATTCATCTTCCGATCTTAATCTTGATACTCAAATAAATAACCTTGATAAAAATGATTTTTGGTTTCCTAACCGTGGGGAAGGAAGTCAAATACCTCAATAAATTCAATAAATACAGTCAATAAGGTGAACTTGAGAAAAAATATTTTTTATACTTTAGTCCTTTAATAAATAATATCTTTTACACAAATAAAAACAACATACAATGAAATATTTATTTATTACCCTGGTATTACATTTATAAGTATGCAAACCTTGTTTGCCGAATCCCTTGTTCTGATTAATTACCGGAACACCACCGAATGGAATCAACTGTACCAAAATCCTAATCTTACGATTCATTATTCCGCTGATGAATTTGTAATAGTTTCCGGTAACCATGTTAGCAAAGGTGATTTTGTGATTCTTGACCCCGATGCATGGAATGGTAATACTGCTTATTATATCATTTGGTTTTACAAAGGATTGGAACATGATTATTTCCAGATAATGGCCTCAACAAATGAGATACTATTGAAAGAAAAAGATTTTATTATAATAAAAACCATTGATTCAAAAAAGATAGCCCCACCCATCCAGGGCTGCATTGCAAAAATTGACAAATCTGCCATAAAAAAACCTGAACAAAAATTCAGTTCCGGAAAATCAACCATGCTTACCGACCCGGATATTGTAAGTATGATTAATGCCGTGGATACAAATATTTACCTGACTAATTTGCAGCATTTACAGGATTACGGTACACGAAATGCTTATACAGCGCAATCAGTTCAAGCGCAAAACTGGTTAAAATCGAAATTTGAGAGTTATGGTTATACCACTGAACTTTTTGATTTTACTATGCCGAGTGGGCCCGCAAGTGATAATGTTTTAGCGACAAAACCCGGCACAAACTATCCGAATGAATATGTGGTGATTGGAGGCCACTACGATTCTTATAGTTATTCAGGCAACGCCCCCGGTGCTGATGACGATGGGACTGGGATTTGCGGTGTACTTGAGGCCGCCAGGATTATGGCATCCTATAATTTTGATCGTACCATTATTTTTTGTTGTTGGTCGGGCGAGGAATATGGTTTGTATGGAAGCAGCGCCTGGGCATCATGGGCCCAGGGCCAAAATATGAACATTTTGGGCTATTTTAACATTGATATGTGTGGATACAGGTATCCCGGCGACCCTATCCATACCGATATCATCGCACCCGCTTCCGCCCAACCTTTGGTTGATTTTTATACCGATGTATGTGCCCTTTATCTGCCCGGTTTTATTGTTGGGCCCGGGAGCCTTTCAGGAGGCGATAGCGACCATACTTCATTTAACAACAACGGATACATGGGTATTTTCCCGTTTGAGGACAGCCAGCATTACAGTCCCTACATCCATTCTTCCAACGATGTTATAGGAACAAGTGTAAACAGCCTCGAAATGGCCATGATGTTTACCCAGGCTGCCATTGCAAGCGTGGCCAGTCTGGCCAATTACCTGGCTCCGCCTCAAAACCTTATCGGGATTTCGGGGGATGATTTTATTGAACTTTCCTGGGATCCTTTGATGGATATTGACCATTATAATATTTACCGCGATGGTATTTTGATTGGTACAACCACCAATGAATTTTACCTGGACGAAAACGTGGTGGAATATACTACCTACACCTATTATGTTACAGCTATATTTACCGGTTCTTCGGATGAAACCAGCCCATCCAATTTGGTTACCATAACACTCCTTCCAAGGATGCTTTTCCCGTTTGAGGATGATTTTGAATCGGGCGCCAATTACTGGACTTTTGAAGGGTCGTGGGGTTTATCTACCACCAGCTATCATTCCTCTTCCCATTCAATGACGGTAACCCTTCGGGGAACTATGCCAATAACCTTTCCATCGTTTCAGGGCTTTATACTTTCAGCCTTGCCTATACATCAGAAGCGTCCGTTTCATTCTGGACAAAATATAATATGGAAACAAATTACGATTATATGTATTTTGAAGTTTCAACAAACGGCACTTACTGGACAACAATCGATACTTATAACGGGAACCAAAACTCATGGGTCCAAAAATCGTACTCATTAAATAGTTATTTAGGCGAACAAAGTGTTTCGTTAAGGTTTCGTTTTTACAGCGATTATTCGGTTATCGCAGACGGGATGTATATTGATGATTTCAATATAAACAAGACGACGGATTTAAATATTAAGGCGTTCCTCGAAGGGCCATTTGAAGGAACAACCATGAATACATCACTAAATTCAGACTACCTTTTACCGTTGAATCAACCCTATAATACGGCACCATGGAATTATTCCGGCGATGAATCGGTAACTAGTATTCCAAATGCCGATATTGTTGATTGGGTGCTGATTGAGGTCAGGGATGCCAATAATCCCGAATCTTCAGACGCCAGCTCAACAATTGATAGAATGGCCGCATTACTGTTAACCAATGGTTCGGTGGTGAATATAGATGGCAGTAATCTCCTGGAATTCCAAAAACAGATAATTCAAAATATGTATATCGTAGTACGACACCGAAACCACCTTGATATTATTTCCTCAGGTTCTCCAATCGAATCGGGAGGCAATTTTAATTATGATTTTACAACGAATGAAAATCAGGCCTATGGTGGTACAGCAGCCCAAAAAGACCTGGGAGGCGGAGTATTTGGATTAATAGGTGGAGATGGCAATGCCGACAATGTAATTGATAATGCAGATAAAACAAATATCTGGCAACTTATATCCGGTAAAAGAGGATATGACCCCGCTGATTATAACATGAACGGCCAAATCAATAATCAGGATAAAAATGATGTTTGGCAAATAAATTCCAATGAAGCAAGCCAGGTCCCGTAATAAAAAAATTGAGACTATATCGAAAGTTAAAACAACAAGGATAATTTTTATTTTTTTCCTGTGAAACTTTGTGCTTTCTTTGTGATTCTCTGTGCAATAGCTTATTAAAACTATATCACAAAGTTACACCAAGGAGACAAAGAGGTCCATGGAGTCTTTTGAGACAGCCTCATCCCAAAATAAAAACCCCGGCTAAACTGACCGGGGTTTTAAATGTCACTTAATTTATCTTTTACAAACGTTTTTACTCAACAATCATCTTTTTAGTCACCACCGAATCACCGGCTTTTACACTATAAAAATAAATGCCTGATGTTAACCCAGTGGCATCAATGGCCAACCTCAATGGTCCGGACTGAACATTTCTTTCCGGAATTCTGTAAACTACTTTTCCAAGCATATCGGTAACTTCAAGGCTAACTGAAGTGGATTGCCGGATGTTTACATTCACCCAGGTCGTTCCGCTAAAAGGATTCGGATAATTTTGCGAAACATCTTCCATTACAATTGGCGCATTTCCTTCTTCAATTCCGGTGGATAATAAATCTGATATTTCCACCTTCATAAAAACCGTATTGTTATCGCCAACCGGGTCTTCATCGCCCCGAATATGTAAACCGGGTTCGTTATCCGATTGATACACCAGGTAAAAGTAATCATCTGTTTCAGATGCTACGGAAGGAACGATGCATTCATCAAAAATATGGGCAAGATTACCTGTTAAATCAATAAAATGACTCCACCAATTGCCTAATTTTGCTCTCGCCCACAAATGCCTGTAATTCTGTAAACCGTTATTGAAAGATTCGGTAACAGAGGAAAATACGATGAAGATCTGGTCCATATCGTCAATTACAATTTGTGGCAGCATACTCGAGAATCCGATATAATATGTTCCCCAATCATCCAGCACATCAATCTCTCCATTTCCATTAATATCTTGTGTCCATCCAACGAGGTTTACGTCTTCAACCAATTCTGTACCCGGGTCACCGTATGGGCTCAGGGCATTTATATCATTTGAGAAAACGGCAATATCCTCATTCCAGTAAACCAACCCCGTCAACACCCGGAAAATAAAATGTCCCGGCTCACAGAATAGGGCCCGGTTTATGCCAAAAATAACATGCACCATTCCTTGCGAGTCAAACGCCAGGTGGTGGGGCACCGTCAACGCAATAAAATGTATCGGTTTCAAAAGGTGGTGTAACAGTATTGAACAAAGGATATGGGCATTCCCAAATAATGGTCTTTTCCCATGAATCCCCATTATCTGAAGATTTCATCAGGACAAAGTCTTTCCATGAATTTCCCACAATAAAAGCAATGTTATCCCCATCTGAAGCGGCCCACTATATTCATCAGCAGAAAAGCCAAAAAATCATCCGATTCAAGCCCGTCCAATATCTCATTTTCGGGATCCCAGCTTGCCCCCGCCATCGCTCGGAGCGGGAATAAAGCAGGCACCATCAAGGCCTTCATATCGGGGACCTTATTTAAAACGCTGGCCAGGTTATTGTCAATACCTGCATAATGCTGTTGTCAATACCCGAAGTTGTGACCGGTTCCATGAAATAGGCACATCAGCTGGGCCAGTAAGTTCATTTTCTGTCCAACTTCCTGTTCCTTTATTTTCACGAGTTAAATAAATTAATGATCCTACACCGAAATCGTGCGAAACCACCATTTCACCGTTTTCCCCGTAAGGAGCGTAAGAAGGCCAGCCGGTAATGAATGCTTTCGATGCGTGTACCAGGCGCGGGCCTCCCAGGCATTGCTATCAAAATAGCTATACCCGGTTCCCCTCAGATCGTAAAATTGGATCAAAGCATATCCCATTGTCCATATAGCGCCGATGGTTCCATCATCAAACATGTGAATACGGTTTTGAGTACTGGTATTGGTTTGAAGGTCGTAACGCGTGGGCACCAATGGTTGTTTCCTCAACAAACTGGGGAGAGCTTTAAAAGCAGACAAGCCGGGTGTTTTTTTAAATTCGATGACGATTGTATAACCTTTCCCTTGCGTACCGCTTTGTTCCTCAGCTCTTCTTTTAGATAAACACGCTGCTGGGAAAAACCTGCGGCAATGACGCCAAAGGCCATTAAAATGAATAGTAGTTTTTTCATAGTCTTTGATTTTTAAATTTATTATTAATATAATATTTTCATAACCCCCAAAATTACAAATATTTATTTGTTAATATAGATTTAACACTATGTTGGGGGATTTTTAAGGGCACTTTTAAATAAAATTAACATTTTAAGTTCTTTTTCCTATATCCATTGCATGCAAATGGATTGATTTAAACCTACCCTTGTTTTTCTTTCATTTCAGGAATTTTTATGGCCTCTTTGAATTCCACATGTTCAACAAACAATTTCCGGTAGGTAATATGAATTTTACCGGGGCCGGCTCCCATAGCATTCATGGTGGCCTTCATCTTCGGATTAAAATCACCTACCCACGAAATTTCTAATTCCTTAAATTTCACGCCCGTTTCCATAAGTGGTTTTTGCATGTGCCAGAACACCGCCGATTCAATTCCAATGCCCTGGTACCTGGGTATGACCCCCATAATTGTCACCCGTGACCGGTTGACTAATTTGCTACGTTTGAGAAGCAAAAACCTTAATTTATTCCATAGGGTCAGTTTACCTTTAAACAAACGAAAAACCTGGTTCATATCAGGAAACATAACTAAAAATGCAATGGGCTCACCCCTGTGGTATGCAAACCATATGAAATCTTCCCTGATAATTTGCCTGGCATAATTAAAACTCATTAACACCTTTTCAAATGTCAATGGGGTATAATGTTCATGAAAAACCCAGGCCTGGTTGTGAATTTTTACAATATCCCTGACATATTTTTCGATGTTATTTTTCCGGATATGCTCGAATGAGTACCCGGGTTTTCGCATAACCCATTCGGCAATTTTCCAGAATCGCTCGGGAAAAGGCCTCTCCAGGTTCAGGTGTCTTGATTCCTGCTCGAAAAATGGTTTAAACCCATATCCTTCAAATAGGTCCTTATAATAGGGCGGATTATAATTCATGCCTAACGCCGGCGCCGAAAATCCCTCAACCAGCAATCCCCAGAAATTATCGTTTTCTCCAAAATTGATGGGGCCATCCATGGCACCCATGCCTTTAGATTCGAGCCAGGATTTTGCTGTATCAAACAACAAATTGGCCGCTTTCTGGTCGTTATTGCATTCAAAAAAGCCCAGTCCCCCTGTCGGTGGATTGTATTTGTTTGCTTTATCGTCATTGTAAAATGCGGCCACCCGGCCAATCAGGTTTTTATTAGAATCAAGCAGTATCCATCTTTCGGCTTCGCCATTTATATACGAAGCGTTTTTTTTCGGATCAAAGATGGATTCAATTATGGTATCAAGCGGGCAAATCCAATTTTTATCATCTTTGTAAATAAAATGTGGAACATCCATGAATTTCCGGGCCAATCGTTTGTTTCCAACCTTAATTATTTCCATCATGCCACCTACTACGGATTTATTTATGTATTTGATCCCAACCTGATATTAGCTGTTTTCAGGTTAAGGCAAAAGTAAAAAATCTGCGGTAAAACAAAGATTCAAAAGTGTATGAAAATTTTAAATAAAAACCATCGTTAACCTAATTGTATTAAAAGAAAGATAAAACTCCCGTTATTTCAGGGAGGAAATTGTTTCTGTTTATCTTTGCTCTGAAAATGTTATACCTGTGAAAAAAATTTATTGGCTAGTCATAAAATCTTACCTGGGGCCACTGGTCATGACGTTTTTTATTTCCCTGTTTATCTTATTAATGCAGTTTTTGTGGAAATACATTGATGACCTGGTTGGCAAAGGGCTCGAATGGTATATCATTGCCGAATTGTTGTTTTATGCATCGTCCACATTTGTGCCGTTAGCCCTTCCGCTTGCCATCCTGCTCTCTTCGCTTATGACCTTTGGTAACCTTGGTGAAAACTACGAACTGGTAGCCATGAAAGCCGCCGGTATTTCACTTCGGAGGATCATGATGCCACTCATTATAATGTCAGTATTAATTAGTGGTGTCGCTTTTTATTTTTCAAATAATGTGTTGCCCCTTGCCAATTTAAAATTTAAATCGTTGTTATACGATGTACGTGAACAAAAACTTGCGTTGGATATAAAACCCGGTGTATTTTACGACGGTCTGGAGGGTTTTGTCATCCGGGTGGGAGAAAAAGAAAAAGACGAAAAAACCATACGGGATGTAATGATTTACGATCATCGCGACAACCAGGGCAATACCAATTTAACAGTTGCCGATTCGGGACGCATGGAATTAAGCCCTGATGGCCGCATCCTGATTTTTGTTTTATACAACGGAACCAATTATACCGATAAAACTGACCAACGAAACTACCGCAACAACAGGCCCTTCCAACGAACCAATTTCCGGGAAAATTACAAACGTTTCGACCTGATGGATTTTGAAATGTCGAGAACCAATGAAGACCTGTTTAAAAGCAATTATTCCATGCTTAACCTGGTTCAATTACAAGAGGCAGAAGACTCCCTGGTGACTCAAATGAAAAAACGACGAAGTGAAATACCAACCCTATTGATCCGAAGTTTTTATCATTATTCTAAAATAGATTCAGCAAAAGCTGTTGATTTTAATAACGATACAATTTATGACAATGATCTATTAGCCAATCTGAGTAATTACGAAAAAATAGAAGTTGTTGATGAGGCGTTAAAACGGTTAAGGAGATCACGCGAAAACATTCAGTTTTACATCACCGAAATGGAGGCAAAATCAGAGTTGATTTTTAAACATCAGGCCGAGTGGCACCGGAAATTTACTCTTTCGTTTGCTTGCTTTGTTCTGTTTTTTGTAGGCGCCCCTCTTGGTGCCATCATCCGGAAGGGAGGACTTGGCCTTCCGGTAGTGGCTTCCGTATTAATTTTTGTGCTGTTTCATATCATTTCCATCACGGGCGAAAAATCAGTAAAATCAGGAGTTATTGATGCCAATATTGGAATGTGGATAGCGCCTGCAGTGTTGTTGCCATTGGGTATATTTTTAACCATTAAGGCGACCTCCGACTCGCCCCTCATGGATGCCGATGGATGGATGAAATTTTTCAGAAAAATCATTCCCAGAAAAAAATAATCGATGAACGTATTTTTCCTCTGCAACAAATCTCCATTTCCTCCCCGCGAAGGCGGCCCCCTGGCCATCAATGCAAATATCCAAAGCCTGTTGAAAGGGGGCCATCATGTAAAAGTGCTGGCTTTAAACACCAATAAATATTTTACAAAACCCGAAGATATTCCTGTGGAATATGCAAAAAATACCGGGATTGAATTCGTTTACGTTGACCTTTCCATAAAACCGGTTGATGCTTTTCTAAATTTGTTTTCTTCCAGATCATATCATGTCGACCGCTTTATAACAAAAGATGTTGAACATAAAATCATTGAAATCCTAAAAGCTGAAAGGTTTGATATCATCCAACTGGAAATGCTTTATATGACACCTTACATTGACATTATCCGGAAGTATTCGGAGGCGAAAATTGTGATGCGGTCGCACAACATCGAGCATAAAATATGGGAACGGATAGCAGGAATAATGAAAAATCCGTTGAAAAAAGCATACATATCCTACCTCGCAAAAAAACTAAAAAAGTTTGAACTTGGTCATTTGAATTCCTATGACGGCTTGATCACCATAAGCTGGCATGATGCTGATTTTTTTAAAAAAAATGGCTGCACGATTCCACTGAATGAAGTTCCGTTTGGAGTGGATATAAATGAATACAAAATCTCTGATACCACAACAGAATTCCCATCATTGTTTCATATCGGTTCCATGAACTGGATGCCAAACGAAGAAGGGATCCGGTGGTTTATTGATGCTGTATGGCCGCTGGTTAAACAACGGTTTCCAAAACTCAAATTGTACCTGGCCGGCCGCGAAATGCCTCAGTGGCTTCTGAATTTGAAAGAACAAAACATCATTGTGCTGGGCGAAGTACCCGATGCCCAGGAATTTATCCGGTCGAAGGCGGTAATGGTGGTTCCCCTGTTTTCAGGCAGCGGAATCCGGATAAAAATCATCGAAGGCATGGCGTTGGGTAAAACGATCATTTCTACAAAAATCGGGGCTGAAGGAATTCATTACACCGATAAAAAAAATATCCTGATTGCCAATACACCTGAAGAATACATTCATGCCATGAACTATTGTCTCGACCAAATTGAGGTTTGCGAACAACTTGGAAAAAATGCCCGTAAGCTGATTGAAAATGAGCACAGCTACGACATTGTTCTGAAAAGCCTTGAAACATTTTATACAAAAATCAACAATTAAGATTCTATTTTTGATGGCTATTAAGTTGAGTATTTCCTTAAATCCCTTACTTTTGCTTACTTCTAACTTTAAAGGTATTATACCGGATGAAAATCCTTGTTTTGTTGCCGCGATTTCCATACCCCCTCGAAAAAGGAGACAAACTCCGCGCGTACAACCAGGTTAAATACCTCGCTCAACGCCATACCATCCATTTGTGTACGCTGCACGATGTAAATCTTGAACCTTCATGGATCAAAGCTCTTGAGCCGTTTTGTGACTCGCTCCATGTCATTCGTTTATCGAAACTTCGGATCGCATTAAATATTCTGCGTGCATTTTTTACCGGACTTCCATTGCAGGTGGGATATTTCTACAATAAAAAAGCACAGAAAAAAATCAATGATATCATACGCGAAATTCAACCCGACCACATCTACTGTCAGCTTATCAGGGTGGCCGAATATGTAAAAAATCTGCCTGTCCCAAAAACCCTGGATTACCAGGATGTGTTTTCAAAGGGCGTTGAGCGAAGGGCCAAAACTGCACGCTGGTATATGAAACCGGTATTGATGTCGGAGTATAGGAGGTTATGCAGATATGAAAAGGAAGTTTTTGATTGGTTTGATAATAAAACCATTATTTCAGTCCCCGACAGGGATTTGATCCCTCATCCAAAAAAAGAGCAAATTGAAATTGTAATCAACGGGGTAGACTTCGAGTTTTTTAAGCCTAATAGAATGAATAAGGAATATGAGCTTGTTTTTATCGGGAATATGGGCTACCCGCCAAATATTAATGCGGCTGAATTTTTAGTTAAAAAAATACTTCCATTGGTTCACGAAAAAAAACCAGAAGTAAGGTTAACCATTGCCGGAGCTACCCCGCATCCAAATGTTCTGGCCCTGGCAGGCGAGAAAGTGACTGTGACCGGTTGGGTGGAAGACATCAGGGAATGTTATGCCAAATCCAGGATTTTTATTGCGCCCATGCAAATCGGCACCGGCCTTCAAAATAAATTACTCGAAGCCATGGCCATGAAAATTCCAAGTATTACCTCAGAATTAGCGAACAGTGCCTTAAAAGCCACACCCGGAAAAGAAATATTGATTGGAAATTCTCCGGAAGAATATGCCATTCAAATCCTGCGTATTTTGGATGACAATGGCCTGGCCGAAACACTTTCGGATGGCGGCTACAACTTTGTTCATAAAAACTACGATTGGGCTTCGGCCACCGGAGTACTCGAAAATCTGATAGTAAAAACACCCAGGAAATAACCGATTATGGCCCCGATATTATTAGTTTCTATTTTTATATCTTTTGCTGGATTTATATGGGGATTAGCAGGAAAAGCCGGATCGGTGAAAAAAAATTCTCCCGCTAAAAATGAATTTTATAACAGGGTAACAACTTTTTTTCTAATTTTAATGTTCCTTTTAGTCATCGTTTATCAGTTCATCAAATAAAAAGCATTGCATGGAACAGGTTGATCAACAAGTAAGAGACGAACGAATGTGGGGCATGTTTTGCCACCTCAGCGCACTTTCGGGATATATTATACCCTTTGGATTTATCATCGGCCCTTTAATTATTTGGTCCATTAAAAAAGATGAATTTCCCTTTGTCAATGAGCAAGGAAAAGAGGCCCTTAATTTCCAGATTTCCATGATGATCTATTTTATCGTTTCTGCCTTTTTGGTTTTAATCGTTGTTGGAATTTTATTGCTGATAGCCCTCGGAATTTTTCATCTGATCATGATAATCATTGCATCCATCAGGGCAAATAACGGAGAAACTTTTGTATATCCTTTAACGATTAGGTTTATAAACTAAACCCATGCAAAACAAAGCAACAGGTTATTATAAATCCCCGCTGGGGACAATTCGAATCGAACAATCGGATAAAGGAATAACCTCGCTTGTTTTTCAGGAAAAGCCAAAACGGGTTACACGGGATGATCTTTTTTTCCAGGATGTCTTTTTTCAATTGGATGAATATTTTGCCGGGAAAAGAAAAACCTTTGACCTCCCGCTTGATTTGCAGGGCAGCGAGTTTCAACTAAGCGTGTGGAAAGTGTTGTTGGGCATTCCTTTCGGGAAAACCAAATCGTATAAAGAGATTGCCAAAAAACTAAAAAATCCTAAACTTATCAGGGCTGTTGGGAAAGCCAATGCAAAAAACCCGGTTTCCATCATCGTTCCCTGCCATAGGGTTATCGGGTCAAACGGAAGTTTAACCGGGTACGCCGGCGGATTATGGCGAAAAAAATGGTTGCTCGAACACGAGGAAAAATACAAACAGCTGTCGTTGTTTTGATTTTTTATTATGAAAAAGATAAATTCCAATCTTATTAATGATCTTCATGCTCAGGCAAAACTTTCTTTAAGAGGCCGTATCAATCATAACTTCCACACAGAGATGGATGACCCGCTTCAACGGATGTTAAATTCAATGCAACCCGGAACCTACCTTCAACCACACAAACATGAAAACCCCGACAAGCGTGAGGTTTTTATCGCGTTAACTGGAAAATTTGTTGTCGTTCAATTTAACGATACTGGACATATTGAAGATTCCATGATTCTTGATCCTTCTATAAAGGATTTTGCTGCCGAAATAGATGCCCATGTGTATCATACGATCATTTGCCTCGAACCCAACTCTATTATTTACGAATTAAAAGACGGGCCGTACAATCCATCGGATGACAAAAATTTTGCACCCTGGGCCCCTGTCGAAGGAAATCCCGATTGCCAGGAATATCTCCATAGCCTCCTAAACCAGCTTGACATTCCACTTCCCTAAACCATATTTTCTATTACTTTTGCAATGCAAACGGAAAAGCGATTAAAGACAAAAGTTATGGCACAAAAACCGTCCATACCAAAAGGGACACGCGATTTTTTACCTGATGAAATGGTGCGCAGGAATTATATTTTCGAGATTATAAAATCGGTGTTTAAATTATACGGCTATTTGCCCATCGAAACGCCCGCCATGGAAAACCTCTCCACGCTATTAGGAAAATATGGAGATGAAGGGGACAAATTGTTGTTTAAGATTTTGAATTCAGGCGATTTCATTAATAAGGTTCCGGCTGAAAAATTTGAAACTCCGGATAGCGCTGAAATGGCCGGGTTTATTTCTGAAAAAGGCTTAAGATATGATTTAACCGTTCCGTTTGCCCGATTTGTTGTGCAGCACCGCAACGACATAATGTTTCCTTTCAAGCGTTACCAGATTCAGCCGGTATGGCGGGCCGACCGCCCGCAAAAGGGCCGTTATCGAGAATTTTTTCAGTGTGATGTGGATGTGATTGGAAGCAATTCTCTCATGAGCGAAGTGGAACTGGTACAGATCATTAATGATGTGCTTAAGCGGTTGAACCTAAACAATACAATAAAATTGAACAATCGCAAGGTTCTGTATGGTATAGCTGAATATATCGGCGAAACAGAAAAATTTATGGCCATTACTGTTGCCATCGATAAGCTGGATAAAATTGGCATTGAAAAAGTCAAAGAAGAACTTGCTAATTCTGAGATTACTGAAAATGCCATTCATAAACTGGAAGAAATTTTGGTTTTTGAAGGAACAACAGACGAAAAATTTAACTTTCTTAATAAACGATTAAGTCAAACCGAAACCGGGAAAAAAGGGCTGGAAGAGATCAGATCGGTTTTTGATTATTTGAAAAAGTTTGATTTAAAATCAACCGTTGAATTGGACTTAACCCTCGCTCGCGGATTAAACTATTATACCGGGGCAATTTTCGAGGTGGTGGCAAACGATGCAAAAATGGGCAGTATTTGTGGTGGAGGACGCTACGACGACCTGACCGGTATTTTTGGTTTACCTGATGTATCTGGTGTAGGAATATCCTTTGGCGCCGACCGGATATATGATGTGATGCTGGAATTAAACCTCTTCCCTACCGATACAGTTGAAACAACACAGGTATTGTTTGTTAATTTTGGCGAAAAGGAACAAAACCATTGTTTACCCCTTTTAGCCGAACTACGAAAGGCCGGCATCAATGCTGAATTATTCCCTGAACCGGATAAAATGAAAAAACAAATGACGTATGCCAATAATAAAAAGGTTCCATATGTTATTTTGATCGGAGAAAATGAAATGTCAGCCGGAAGTTTGACAGTCAAAGACATGCGGTCAGGAGAACAGCTTACGTTCAACAGCATGGAAGAATTTATTTTCCGCTTAAAAAATTAGGTCGAAAACGAATCTTACAAAAAGCAAACCTTTTAAAAAATTATCTTGTAATACCTTTCAATGGATTGGGCTAATTCGTCAACCGATACATATTTACTGAACCGCCTGGTTTCCTTTCCATCAAAAAACAAAAGAATGGTGGGGTTAGCAAAAACCCCATAATGTGCTGGTATCTCAGGTTGTGCTTTTGAATTCACCCAGATCACCTTCATGCGAGGAAATGTTATTTCAACAAGTTTTTCCACTTTAGGCCTAAGACTGATGCAGGGCGCGCAGTCGTTGTTGTAGAAATAGAGCATTACAGCCACATGGCTTTCCAGGCAATTAGCAAGGTCGGTCTGATTATGAAATTCGTCATTCATGATTAAAAAGGAAAGAATTTTCCTTTGATGTAAATTTTTATAATTTTATCGATTTAAAGTATCAAAAATATGACAATAAGTTGGAATTTACGATTCAAAATTAAAATCAACCGGAAAGCCTTGTGTTTGGGCTAATTCTGCCCATATAGAATCCGCAAAATCAACTTATTATTAATGTCAAAATTATTTATATGAATACATATATTATTAAAGGTGCAGGACTTACTATTGAAGATGTAGTCAATGTTGCACGAAACAATCAAAAAGTAGAACTTCACCCCGATGCTGTAAATCGGATAAATAAATGCCGCGCCATGCTTGAAAATAAAATCGAAGCCGGCGAGATCATGTATGGTGTAAATACCGGTATAGGTGAATTTTCGGAGGTAGTCCTTAACGACGACCAGGTTAAAGATTTTCAGAAATATTTAATTTATAATCATGCAGCCGGTATTGGCGATCCCATGCCCCTGGAATATGTTCGGGGTGCTATGCTTGGCCGGATCAATGTCCACGCCCATGGAAATTCGGGAGTCCGAATTGAAATTACCCAAACCCTTGTGGATATGCTGAATAAAGGGGTTACCCCCTGGGTTTGCCAGAAAGGTTCGGTGGGCGCCTGCGGCGATTTAGCTCCTATGTCGCAAATCGCTCTGTTGATGATGGGTGAAGGAAAAGCCTATTTCGAAGGAAATCTTTATGATGGTAAAACAGCCCTGGAAAAAGCCGGGATAGAAATTCCAGGCTTAAAAGCCCGCGACGGCCTGGCCACCATTAATGGTTCGAATGTGCTTACCGCCATGAGTGCCCTGTTTCTTTATGATGCCAATAATTGGCTGAAACAAGCTGAAATTGCAACGGCTATGTCGCTCGAAGCTTTAAAAGCCAATATGAAACCATATACACCTAAACTTCATGAAGCACGTGGTTTTAAAGGGGCTATCCGCAGTGCAAATGCCATTAATAAAATGGTGGATGGCGGCGACCTGAAAGAAAACAAAGTTCAATGCAAGGTCCAGGATGCGTATTCGATGCGGTCAACCCCACAGGTTATCGGGGCTGC
>JAWKKL010000028.1:0-42346 GCA_041393275.1 Bacteroidales bacterium | reverse complement strand
CGGTTACCTGTTTTCTATGTGTTCAGCGCCTGACAGTTATGATGTAGCCCTGGCAGCTGAGGGAATTGATATTTGCGATTATATGTTTGATGGCGATCCTCCTGACCCAAATGCCCAACAAAAACTCGATTACTCAAAATGTTTCGCCTTTACTGATTTTACCATCAGCACAAATCCGGTTGAGTATGAAATATCTTCGATTGATGTGAATCCTTCTCAACGTCAGGCCAGCAAAAACAACGACTATTTTACATTGTTCGATTTTTCGGCTAAATGGGATCCTGTACCAACTATGCTTTGCCAGAATCATACACAGGTTATTTCCGGGTTTATGGGACAAACAACAGCATTCAGAAAGCAGTTCATCAAACCCACCGTACTGATCATGGGAGAAAATAAATCGTTGAATGAAGCACGTTATATCCATGGAGAATATGCCAAAGGTATGTGGACTTTCCTGGCGGGACACGATCCGGAAGATTACCAGCACTTTGTGGGCGACCCGCCTACCGACCTGAATTTGCATCCCGGCTCGGCTGGTTATAGGCTGATACTGAATAATGTTTTGTTTCCGGCGGCTAAAAAGAAAAAACAAAAGACCTGATGTATTCAAAAATTTAAGAGGAGGATTTCTGTTGTTTACTATAATCAAATAGCCTCATCAATCCTGAAAACACAGCTAATACCCCTGTAAAAATTCCAATTACTTTTTCAATTGAACTACCTTGTGCAATAAAAAATAATGCAGCCAAAGGGATAAGTAAAAGCAAAATAAGATAACGTGTGTTACGCCAGTTACCTCGTCCACTGAGTTTACTTTCCAGTGATCTTGCTTCTTCAGCACCAACAGAATTTCTTATAAATTCTTTAAAATTATCTGAAAACAACCTGGGATAGGGTTCCAATATTATCAAACCTTTTGTTTCAAGAATATTGATCATGTTTTTATTCTTAAGATTTAACAAACCATCATCGGCAAGGTCGTATAAAACTAATTTTTCCATTTTACTCAGGCTTTTCCAAATATGCATGAATTGAAATTCTGAATAATAATGAATCCCCAATTGTTGCTTTTGATTATCATCTGTTTTACCACTATTTTCCTTTTTCATTAATTTATCCCAGGTTTCAGCTATGGGCAAGTCTATAATATACGATTCAATTTCTTTATTTTCGAAAAGGCTAAGCTTTACTGTTACCTTACTGTAATTGCTCAACACAATTTTCAAGTCGGCAAGAATGGTAAAAATATGTGCCTGGTCATTATTTCCATTATCTTGCGTTTTCTCGCTCTCTTTATTATTCTCACTACTAAATTCCTGTTCCGATTTTTTCAAATAGTCAGCATACCATTCTTCGAGTACATTATATTCAAATGGTAAAGCAATGACTATTGTATTGTTCGATATGCTATTTAATATCATAAGTTGCCTTAAAATCAATTTAAAGGAGTCGAATTGATATATGTATTCATCCAATCCCTTGATCCATATAACATCCTGAGTTTTAATTGAGGTTTCATCGAATTTGAAACCTTCTTTAACTATTTGATTTGCATGAAAATCTTCAATTTTTAAATTCGTTGGTACCAATTTCTTGTCAGGGGAATCTTCTTGTTTTGCGGTAATCGGATTTCTAATCTTAATTAATAAGTCCTCCGGATTAAATGCAGTTAATAATATTCTGTTAAACTTTTCATGGCGAATTATCTTTTCTAAATCCATCATTTTTGGTTTTTTCCACTTCGCTTTGATGGTGTTAAGTATGTTATCAGCGATATATTGATATAGATACCAGATAAATAGTGCAACCAAAATGATTGGGAGAGAAAGGAAAAGTAACCATCGCCAGGGCGATATTTTTTCCCTGCCTTGCATTGTCACTTTTACACAACCTTTGGTACCGGCCAATGAATAATTCAGTACACCCTTTTCGGCGTACCAGTCATTATGATAACTTCTATCTTTTAACAATGACATTAGCGGGTAGTTCATGGTCACCGGGTCAGGGAATTTAGAATAAATCCAGTCCGATTTGATCAGGTCCGATTTCTCATTTATGATGCTACTGTCTGTGCACGTATTGATCTTCAACCTGTCAATACCATTTCCCTGAATTCTTTCGTACCATTCCCCATGATTAATATCACCAAATTTCTTATTCAATAAAATATTTTCCTGAGCAATATAATGCATCTGGTCTTGCTGCCAAATCCTTTCTTCCTGTAATTTAACTGACCGGTAAAAAAGGACAGTAGGAATGACTGTTAAACACATCAACCAAATAAACATGTATGCATGATATATATTCCTTGTGATTAAGGGATCAGGTATTAAGTCTTTGAAATGAATTGTCTTTTTATTTATATTTCCAAAAATTCTGAAGGGAATATTTGGCAGCTGGCTAAATGAATCAATCGTTAACTTTTTTACACTTAATTCAATTTTCAATATGCTATGGACATAAATTAATAGCGAAATAACTACAACAACTGGAATAAAAACCACCCACCAGGGTTGAAGGAAACTAAGCATTACAAGTAAAACCAACAGAATTGTAAGAATCAATGTAGATGAGAGGATTGGTATATTTAGCAATTTCCCAATCAAACTCACTCTTCTTTCCAATAAGGTTATTGCCAGGAATCCTGAAAATCCGATAAAAATTAACTGGTAAACAAACATGGTTACAGGTTTATCAATAATTAATACTCCCACAACTTGACAAAGTAAAATAATTGCCTGTATAAAAAACAAAACCCTGTATTGAAGGTAGTTTTCGGTTTGGAACAAAATCCACCTTAAGGACCATGCTTCTTTAACAGAGGAACTGCTTAGGGGCTTAAGTTTTTGCAGAATCATTGTCCCCAGGAAAATGCAGATGAAAGTAACCAGGATAAGGTAAAAAGTAAGTAAAAATATTCTGGCATTTTTATTCTGGGTTTGTTTTAAATCTAATAAAGTAATGTGGGCTAGCGGGGTATTTTCAATAGGCACAATACGTGCAAGCCAATGTTTTTCATTATATACGATTTCAATTATCTCCGCAACCCTGTGATTTATTGCTCCAAGAACCCTTGGATTATGGTCGCATTCTTCAAAAAAGTTTTCGTGGAGGTTTTTTGATTTTTTGGAGTGAAACATTACCTTTCCTTTATTATTGATTACTACAAATTGTATATCCCTTGGAAGTAACTGGGAGTACAATGAAGGCATTGCCGAGGTTATTGCTAAAACAGGGGTCCTGATAAAATCAGTCATGGTATTCAATTGAAATTTTCTGGCAATGGAATCGGTAAGATTAAATGAAATGGCAGCTTCCTGATAGCCCGTATTATATGATTTCACAGATTCGATATAAAAATATTCGCCTTCCTCTTTAAGAAACCAACTTCTATCTGTGTCCCGGGCATTTTTATAATACAAACGTTCGCTCAGATCTACGGAGACTAAATCTGAAAATGCAGTGCGGGTAAAAGCTTTAAACAAACGGCCACTGGTGTCAATAAGCATAATCTCATTTACAGGTATTGGTTTACCGGCATATTCATATGGTATAGTAGTAAAGCTTATTTTGGACATTAAGGAATCCCTGGCCATTATTGCCAGTGAAGAATCGTGGCCGGTTTCCCTCTTTGTAACTACACGGTATAAATTAATTATTGAGGTTAAATCTGCCTTAAAATTTTTATAAAGTTTTTCCGATACATTTTCAATCCGGTTATTTTGTTCTTCTTTATCTACGATGTAATGTTTCAATATGCTTATTAGTATTAACGACAAAAGACTGATGCCCAAAATAATTGATATTGCAACACCCGTAGCATCACGGGATTGCAAACGTTCGAACCGGCCAATGAAAATTATCTTTAATATTGGCATACCTATAAGAATGAGCAAAAGAATTGCAGAAATTACAATTAGCAACTGGCTATTAATGGTCCGTGTTTTTTCTTTGAATGCACTATCGGTAATGAACCCTGCCAAATAAAATGTTCTGTCCAGAAAATTGACGGGTACAATCATTACATGCTTTTTTTCGCCCCGTATTTCCAAACTTTCAAACACACCTCCCTGGTGTTTTTGTACACTATCGATTAATGCAATCTGGTTTGTTATTTCATGTATTATATCCAGGTTTGAATTATATAAAACCGTATTGCTATCAAATAAAACTACGTTATCCAACAATTGGTCAAACTTTAATCCTTCCATTAATCTTGTAACCGGAACTTTGTGGATTAATTTTGCTGACTTCTTTGCTAAACCCTTCTTATAATAATAAATCAGACCATCTATTAGCAATCTTTTATATTTTTTAGACCCCAATTCTATTTCAATGTTTTTTATCTTTGGGGAATAAATCAGATAAGGTGTATCTTTTTCAATTACAAAATCAAGCTTTTGTTTATTCGTTGAATTCTGAAAAAATTCATCAGTGATAATTTGTTTGTCTAAGTCATTAATTACCCTATTTATTTGATCAAAACTTTCATCGTTTGATTCAATTCTTTTGTATATATTCAATAGGTTTTCGTCAATTAAAGTTATTAATGATTCTTGTATTGAGCGAATCAGATAAAAACCTTCATAGATTTCTATGTGCTTTCTATAATATTCATCCTTATCATGAATATTATTTCCATACTCCTTTAAAATCCGAAATGCCCTTTGTTTTACCATTGATTCCTGGTGTGGAATATAAATAAAGAAATAAGAAGAATAGAGTAGAATAATAGCTAGTGCAACAATAATCCAGCCTGTATAATTTCGGTTAAAACGCTTCATCGTTTTCATAGTTCAAGGAGTTATATCAGTTAAGCCTTTGTTCTGGTACTGACAAAGATAAGGCATTAATAAGAATTTGTCAATAAACAATGCCAGCGAAGAGATGAAAAAATAAAAAAAGGGTTGACCTCTTTTATAGATTGACAACCCTATATTAATGCCTTTTAGAGAACTATTTATGCATTAAGCTTTTTTATCAAATTCAATGCACTGCCAGCCTTAAACCACTCAATCTGATTTTCATTGTAGGTATGATTGGCAAGGAACTGCTCTGAAGTTCCATCCGGATGATGCAAGACAACCGTCAGCGGTTTTTCCGGGGCAAAATCTTTTAAACCAAGAATATCAATTTTATCATCTTCCCTAATTTTATCGTAATCATCCTTGTTGTCAAAGGTTATACCTAACATCCCCTGCTTTTTCAGGTTGGTTTCATGAATGCGTGCAAATGATCTCACCAATACAACCTTTATACCCAGGTGCCGGGGCTCCATGGCTGCATGTTCACGCGATGAGCCTTCACCATAATTTTCATCACCAATAACAATCGATCCAATATCGGCCTTTTTATAAGCTCTGGCTACATCAGGCACTGCCATATATTCACCAGTTAATTGATTTTTAACAGAATTTGTTTTTTCATTATAAAAGTTTACTGCACCAATAAGCATATTGTTCGAAATATTATCCAGGTGCCCTCTGTATCTCAACCACGGCCCTGCCATAGAAATATGATCTGTTGTACATTTTCCTTTTGCTTTTATCAGCAGGTAAAGACTTGTATAGTCCTTGCCATTCCACGGACTAAAAGGGGTTAATAGCTGTAGCCTGTCGGAATCAGGTTTGACCTTTACTTCTACCTTGCTGCCATCTTTGGCCGGAGCCTGGTAGCCTGCATCTTCAACGGCATAACCCTTAACAGGAAAATCAATGCCACTGGGTTCATCCAATTTAACTTTTTCGCCCTTTTTATTTATCA
Organism: Bacteroidales bacterium; assembly: GCA_041393275.1. Taxonomy (GTDB): domain Bacteria; phylum Bacteroidota; class Bacteroidia; order Bacteroidales; family JAADJA01; genus JAADJA01. Next base: position 36,580 of record JAWKKL010000028.1, on the reverse strand, counting down.
GGAAGTCTGTCATTGGATTAATGGTCAAATTACCAGCTATGGCAAATGCTGTTGTTAATTCAGGCGATGCAACAAATCCATGGGTATTTGGGTTACCGTCATTTCGTTTCGCAAAATTCCGGTTAAAAGAGGTCATAATTGAATTTTTTTCTCCTTTATCCGAATTGTGTCGTGCCCATTGTCCAATGCAGGGGCCACAGGCATTTGCCAGCACCACGCCACCAATTTTTTCAAAGGTGTTAAGGTAACCATCGCGCTCTGCGGTATATCGAACCTGTTCCGAACCGGGAGTAATGGTAAATTCCGATTTAACTTCCAGGTTTTTATCAATGGCCTGTTGGGCCAATGACGCTGCCCGTGTAATGTCTTCATAGGAACTGTTAGTACATGATCCAATCAAGCCGACTTCCAGCTTTTGGGGCCAGCCGTTTTCTTCAACTACCCTTGCAAACTCAGAGAGCGGTGTAGCCAGGTCTGGAGTAAATGGTCCATTGATATGGGGTTCAAGGGTTGAAAGGTCTATCTCGATAACCTGGTCAAAGTATTTTTCCGGTTGCTCATAGACTTCTTTATCGCCACGCAGGTGATCTTTGATCTTGTCAGCCTCTGAAGCCACTTCCGCACGGCCTGTTCCACGAAGATAATCTGCCATTTTATTATCGTAATTAAAAATGGATGTTGTGGCCCCTATTTCAGCACCCATATTACAAATCGTCCCTTTTCCAGTACAACTAATGCTATCGGCTCCGTCACCAAAATATTCAACAATGGCACCTGTACCGCCTTTTACAGTGAGGATTCCGGCTACTTTCAGGATAACGTCTTTAGCCGAAGTCCAACCACTTAACCTGCCCTTAAGTTTTACACCAATAAGTTTCGGAAATTTGAGTTCCCAAGGCATCCCTGCCATGACATCCACGGCATCGGCTCCACCAACACCGATTGCTACCATTCCCAGGCCACCGGCATTTACTGTATGTGAATCTGTTCCAATCATCATTCCTCCCGGAAAAGCGTAGTTTTCTAAAACAACCTGGTGAATAATACCTGCACCGGGTTTCCAAAACCCAATTCCATATTTATTTGATACGGAAGCCAGAAAATCATAGACCTCTTTATTATTTACCTCTGCTGTTTTCAGATCTTCTTTTGCCCCTACTTTTGCCTGGATCAAATGGTCGCAATGAACCGTTGAAGGCACCGCTACTTTCGGTTTACCCGCTTGCATAAACTGAAGCAGTGCCATTTGTGCAGTGGCATCCTGCATGGCAACCCTGTCAGGGGTAAAATCCACATACGACCGTCCACGAACATAAGCTTCTGTTGCCAGACCCTGATTGAGGTGAGTATATAATATTTTTTCGGCAAGGGTGAGCGGTTTGCCAGTTACTTTACGGGCTGCTTCTATTCGTTCAGCCATGCTTGAATAAACACTTTTTATTATGTTCAGATCAAAAACCATATGATTTTGAATTTTAAATTTTCGATTTACTTTAATAGATTTATCAGCTCTGTTTTATGTGAACTGTGTTTCAAAACCCCGCACCCTGTACTTAGCATTTCGAACATCCATACTTGATTAACGACGTTGTGCAGGAAACGTCAAACGCCAAACTTTCATTTTCCAACGTTTGATTCACTTCTGAAATTTTAGCGAAATATGTCGGTACTGGTGAATCAAATATCGAACTAATTTGGGCTACAAAGGTAAGCCAATTAATACATTTTTTAGAATGGAATGATAGGAAATTTTTATACTATAGTCAATTTCTGGAAACAATTCGGAAATTTGATTGTATATTATTATGTAATTAAAGGTTTGAAGAGACAAGCCTTTTGAAACAAATACTAAACTCTTAAATATACATTATATTTGTTCCGAATAAAAAACGTATAAAAATGAAAATTCAATTTACAGCATTGCTCGCTATTTTAATAACAATTAATTCTTTTGGTCAAGTTGCTCCCGATAAATATTGGGTTAAATTCACGGATAAAAACAATTCTCCATTTAGCATTGAAAACCCCGGCGCTTTTCTTTCTCAGAAAGCCATTGACCGCAGGACTAACCAGGGTATCGAAATCGTAGAAAACGACCTTCCTGTAAACCAGACCTATATTACTGCAGTGGCAAATACAGGTGCAACCATTCTGAATGTTTCGAAATGGTTTAATTCTGTTACGGTTTATACCGAAGACCCTTCTGTGATCACTGCCATCAATGCACTTGCCTTTGTATCTTCTGTTCAAAAGATAAGCAATAGTTCATTAGAACAGGGTAAAAAATCAAAAAAGCCGTTTTTCGACAATGAAACAATAAACGAAAAGCCGGTAGTAAACACAATGAAAGGAACTTCTTCAGGCCAAAGTTTTGACTATGGTTCTGCGTATAACCAAATAAACATGTTAAATGGCATTGCTCTGCATGACCTCGGCTTTGACGGAACCGGCATGACCATTGCCATTCTTGATGCAGGTTTTACCAATACGGATATTTTATCTGCTTTCGATTCGCTTTGGCTAAACAATCAAATTTTAGGCTATAAAGATTTTGCAAATCCACTGAACCCTAATATTTTCAGTTCGCACACCCATGGCACAAGTGTGTTATCGACCATGGGCGCCAATTTACCCGGCGAAATGGTTGGAACCGCACCCCGGGCGAACTACTGGTTGTTACGTTCGGAAGATGGTGGATCAGAATACATAATTGAGGAACTTAACTGGGCGTCTGCTGCCGAATTTGCCGATAGTGTTGGTGCTGATATTATCAATTCATCTCTTGGGTACAATGTCTATGATGACCCTACGCAAAGCCATACCTGGGAGGATTTGGATGGCAATACTGCCCCAGTCACTATTGCAGCCGATCTCGCTGCCAGTAAAGGGATTCTGGTAGTCAACAGTGCCGGAAATGAAGGAAATAATTCATGGCAATATGTGAATACACCTGCCGATGGCGACAGCGTTTTCAGTATCGGTGCTGTAACCGGCGCCGGAAATTATGCCTCTTTTAGTTCCATCGGGCCAACATATGACGGACGTATCAGGCCAAACGTGGTAGCTCAGGGTTCGGGAAGCACTATTATCAGTGCTTATTCAGGAGATGTAGTAACGGGAAGCGGTACCTCCTTTTCTTCGCCTATAACCGCCGGCATGGTCGCTTGTTTGTGGCAGGCACATCCTGATAAGAACAACACCGAAATAATGGCTGCCATTGAAGAAAGTGGATCCCTGGCTGATAATCCGACGATGCTTTTGGGTTATGGAATTCCCGATTATTTTGCTGCACATACACTTTTATCCATTCCTGTAATCCATGAAATTTCGCTTGATATAAGATTATTTCTTGAAGGCCCATTCAATGGAATAGATATGGATGCCGGCATGAATGCCATTCTTCCGTTGGATCAACCTTATAACGTGCCTCCGTTCAATTACGCCGGAGGTGAACATATTTCAATGGTACCGGGACCGGACATCGTCGACTGGATTTTGGTAGAATTGCGCGATGCCACCTCTCCTTCTGCTGCCGGTGAAAGTACCATCATTGAACAACGGGCTGCCTTTTTAAAATCAGATGGAAGTATTGTTGATACATCCGGGCTAAACCCTGTTTCTTTTACTGTACTTATTTCAGATAGCATATTTCTTGCTATTCATCACAGGAACCACCTGGGGATATTGTCATCAGTTGCTTTGAAAAATTCCGTCGGCAATGTATATGCTTATGATTTTACGACAGGAGCGAGCAAAGTTTACGGCGCAACACTGGGTTATAAGGACATTGGCAGTGGCGTTTTTGGCCTTGTTTCGGGCGATGGAAATGCAGATGGTTTTATCAATCAATCGGATAAGGATTTAGCTTGGGAAGAAGAAGCAGGGAAAATGGAATATCATTCAGCCGATTATAATTGCGATGCCCAAATCGACAATGTGGATAAAGATGATTTCTGGCTGCCAAACCAATCTTTTATTAGCCAGATCCCTCAATAATTTCTATTGCGTTTGACGTGGTAATATTTGAAATAAAAATTTCAAATGAATGTCGTTGGATATTTACTTTACTGCATGATCTCTCCTTAATGATGGATTTAAGTTAAGTGTTGGACTTTACTTAATGTTCAGATTCCAGGTTCATCGGAAAGGTGATTGTCAGATATTTTACAGAAAATAACCAAATATTTGCCCTTTATCGAATGTATAATCAAAATCCGTTTATCAAGGCACAAAACAGGGAACACGGATCTTAGGTCGATTTACAATTCAGAAAAGGATATTTATTTTAATAGTTACAGCCTTGTTCCTAAGCGGAAACAGAACAAAATCTACGATTGATTCTCAATTTGAAATTATCAATAGCCCATAAATTTATTTATCATTTGTAAAAAAACACCAATCGGTATCATTTCTTTTTTATATTCGCCCATTCATTTTTTTGAAGCCAACATATATGATATTTTTAGAAGGTTTAGGACGGGTAATTGACTGGTACAACAATTATATTGGCGGCTATGCGGTACTTTTTTTACTTCTTCCGACAGGATTATATTTTATTATTCGCTTAAAGTTTTTAAATGTAACGGCCCTTTGGCATTCCGTTCAGATTGTTGCCGGTAATTACGATAAGAAAGAGGATAAAGGGGATGTTTCCCATTTTAAAGCTTTAACCACTGCTTTATCGGCTACTGTTGGAACCGGAAATATTGTTGGTGTTTCGTTGGCCATTTATTTAGGTGGCCCCGGTGCCATTTTCTGGATGTGGGTAACCGGAACCCTGGGGATGATGCTGAAATATGCAGAATGTACGTTATCTCATAAATACCGCAGTTTTAATTCAGATGGAACCGTCTCCGGAGGGCCTATGTATTATATGAGGAAAGGGATAGCAGAAATTTATCATGCACCGGTTTTTGCCAAAATACTGGCAGCCATTTTTGCCATAGCTACAATTTTCTGTTCGATGGGAACCGGAAATATGGCACAATCAAATTCAATGACACAGATTTTTCATTCAAGCTATAACCTTCCTGAATTATCTTATTTGTTGGGATTTACCTTTAAATCAAAATATATAACTGCCTCCATTATTACAGGCCTCGTATTATTGGTGATCATTGGTGGTATAAAACGGATAGCTGACGTTACTTCCAAATTAGTTCCCATTTTGGCAATATTTTATTTTTTAGCTGCCATGATTGTTATTGTTGTAATGTATGAAAGCCTTCCGGGCGCTTTCTTATTAATAATAAAAGGGGCCTTTACGGGTACGGCGGCTACCGGTGGATTTGTCGGTTCAACATTTATGCTGACCATATTATGGGGTGTTCGTCGTGGTTTATTCTCCAATGAAGCAGGCCGGTTCGGCTCCTATAGCGCATGCCGCAGTTGAAACAGAATATCCGGCCAGGGAAGGGTTGGTCGCATCACTCGAACCGCTTGTTGATACATTAATAATATGTACCCTTACTGCACTTGTTATCATTCTTACGGGAGCATGGTCAGATGCAGCAGATAACAACACGATGACACTGATAGGTATGCAGATTGGCCTTGGTAAGGTTGGACTGGAAGTATTTGCCCCCCATGTAGTGGCTATTGGCTTGTTGTTGTTTGCCTTCAGTACGATCATCAGTTGGTCTTATTATGGTTCCAGGTCTGTTAACTACCTGTTTGGTGAAAAATATATCAAACCCTATTATTATGCCTACGGATTGTTTGTGTTTTTTGGCTGTATCTGGAGCAGCGACCTGGTTTGGGGTTTTGTTGATATGGTTATTACGTTTATGACCATTCCAAATTTAATTGCCATGTTATTGCTTTCAGGGGTGGTAATGAAAGAAACACAAACATATTTTGCTAAAATGAAAGAGTTGAAAAATCATTAAACCTTCTTAACTTATCGCTGTCTGTTATGAGGCCTAAATTTTAACAGGATATCAATAAAGGATTTTAAAATCCCTATCTTTGCGCCAATTTTTTAAACACATAGATTATGTTCTACGATGAAGAGAAATTTGCCGGAGAAGGGTTTACCTACGATGATGTTTTATTGTTACCTGCTTTTAGCCAGGTGCTTCCACGCGAGGTAAATACAAATACGCTGTTTACTAAAAACATATCTCTTAATATTCCAATTGTATCTGCTGCAATGGACACCGTTACCGAGCATACCATGGCCATTGCTATGGCGCAGGAAGGAGGGATTGGCGTGATCCATAAAAATATGACTATTGAAGAACAGGCGAATGAAGTGATCAAGGTAAAGCGGGCTGAGAACGGAATGATCATCGATCCGGTAACCATAGGCAGAGATGCTCTTGTCAGTGATGCTTTAAGCAGCATGAAAGAATTCAGTATCGGAGGCATTCCTGTGGTTGATGAACACAATAAACTGGTGGGCATTGTAACCAACCGCGATTTAAGATTTGAACGAAACCCGGAAAAACCGATTGAACAGGTGATGACCAAGGATAACCTGATTACAACTACAGAATTCACTGATTTTGAAAAAGCAGCCGACATATTGCAGGAACATAAAATTGAAAAATTACCTGTTGTTGACAAGGATTATAAATTGGTTGGCCTAATAACATACAAAGATATTATTAAGATTAAGGAACGTCCAAATGCATGCAAAGATGGACGAGGCAGGTTGAGGGTAGCGGCCGCTGTTGGGGTGGCAAGCAACACCCTTAAACGGGTAACGGCGCTCGTGGAAGCCCAGGTTGATGCGATTGTGATTGATACAGCTCACGGCCACTCCGAAGGGGTTGTCAACATGGCCAAACAGGTACGGAGACTTTTTCCTGATCTTGAATTGGTGGTTGGGAATATTGGAACAGCCCAGGCAGCAAAGGATTTGGCAAACCTTGGGGTAAGTGCTGTAAAAGTGGGAATAGGCCCGGGTTCTATCTGCACAACACGGATCATAGCCGGGGTTGGAATCCCTCAATTAACAGCTATCTATGATGTTGCCAGGGCACTTGAAGGCTCCGGTATTCCGGTGATCGCTGACGGGGGAATCCGGTATACCGGCGATATTGTGAAAGCCATTGCAGCCGGTGCCCACACCATCATGGCCGGATCGTTGTTTGCCGGAGTGCATGAATCACCCGGGGAAACCATCATCTTTGAAGGCCGGAAATTTAAAACATACCGGGGCATGGGTTCCATTGAAGCGATGCAAAAAGGATCGAAAGACCGTTATTTCCAGGATGTGGAAGATGATATCCGAAAGCTGGTACCGGAAGGAATTGTTGGCCGGGTTCCTTACAAGGGTTCACTCTCCGAGGTAATCCATCAAATGGTGGGCGGTTTACGGGCCGGCATGGGCTATACAGGCTCGAAAAATGTGAGCGAGCTTCAAAAAGCCAGGTTTATTAAAATAACGGCAGCCGGTGTGGTCGAAAGCCACCCGCACGATATTACCATCACACGCGAAGCACCTAACTATAGCAGGTAGCGGTTGTTTCATTTTTATCCTTTCAAAGGGGATTAGGTTCCGGCATTCCGGCGGCAAAAAGTATGTGCTATTTTGAATCTTTATAAATTGGGCCCATTCCATGCTTTTCAGTGCACTGAACTAAATAACTTTCCTAAATTAGCCCCATAAACGATTTGAACGAATAGTGCTAAGTTTATTCGATTCAAATCAGAAGTTTTTCATTCCAACATCTGAATATTATGTATCGTCTGCTGATTTTTCCTTTCGTTCTGATTTCATTCTTTCTGCAAGGCCAAATTAACAATGAACCGGGTGAAGTTTATTTATCAAACGGAAGCATGTTTACCGGAAATGTTTATTATTACATCGACCAGCCGGCTAATGTAATGTTAACCGATAGTAATAATCTATCACAAAAATTCAACGTAGCAAACGTAAGCAAGATTCTTTTGGAAAATGGTAAAAAATTCACCACTAAATTTTACAAAACACAAAATGACTCAACAAAATTACTTTTTCAATCCATTATAGAATCGGCCAAAATTAGTTTATATGGACGGGAGGAAATGAATGCATTGGTAATGTATGTTGAAAAAGGGGATAAACTGATCAGGTTGGAAAACAATGCTTCATCAGTTAAAATAGCCGATAAAGATAAAGTTGATGTTAAAAGATACAGAAAGAACGACAATCAATATATTGGTGTTCTTTCAAGCCTGATGTCCGACAGGTTTGATTTAGTAACAAATATGTCAAAAGTAAAACTTACTGAAAAAGACATTACCGAAGTCATCTTAAATTACAACAAAGGGGAAGTGACTTATTATCTGAAATCGAATTCTAAATTTACTGGTAAACCCAACTGGATGTTGTATGCACAATTTAGCAACTATTGTTCGTTGTGGGGTGAATATGTCATTGATCCATCTTATGGCATAGCTGCTGGATTTCAATATTATTTTGCAAAAAACAACAGAAATTCGATTAAAGTAAACATCGAATACCAGTCGTATAAATTTGAAGAATATGACGATGTTTATTTTGGAATTGGATTCCGGTATTATTACGATATTTATAAATCAAGGCCGGTAAATATCTATGGAATGATGAATTTATTAGATATAGTAGTCTACCTTAAATCAACCTCAACAAAAGATAATATAGAGGACAATTCTTTCGGAATATTGCCACATTTTAGCCCAGGCCTGGGTCTGGATGTGAAATTATTTCCGAAGTTCATCGTCTATGGAGAGATTAACCGGCTGTTTCAATTTAAATGTTTGCCCCGAAATTTTAGTTTCGGGATTAAATATGATATTGGCAAATAGTCAATAGGTTGATTTTATACTAACAGACTGAAAATTATCATTCAAAAGGTTGTGGAATTCCTTTTACTAATACCGTAGTATATTCATCAATTTTATGATTGGTTATCCGTTTTGGTTTGATTTCATATGTTAAAAAAACTAAAATCCAAAAAATTTCCAATCCGGGCAGGTTATATTGTTTTAATTAAAAGCCTATATTTGCGCCTCGAAAAATAGGAGTATTAACCCGAATATAATGGATATGAGTAATTTAAAAATTTTAACTTTAGGATTTGTTTTTTTCATTTTAGCCGGCTTACAGGCACAGGATAATCGAACACTTGTTACGATTGACAGTGAAGACATTACCGTGGATGATTTTATGTATGTGTACCAAAAGAACAATACCCTGGGCGATAAAATGGATAAAAAGTCGGTTGACGAATACCTTGATCTTTACATAAATTTTAAATTGAAGGTAAAAGAAGCAGAGGCCCTCGGATACGATACTGTTAAAGCTTTTCAGGATGAACTGGCAGGGTACAGAAAACAACTTGCCGAGCCCTATTTCGTAAATGAGCAAATTATTGACGAATTGCTTGTGGAAGCCTACGAAAGAAAAAAACTAGATATCAGGGCCAGTCATATCCTGATAAAAGTCGGGCCAAATGCAATTCCCGAAGATACCCTTGCGGCTTATAACAAAATTAGTGCTGCCCGCGATAGAGTATTAAGTGGTGAAGATTTTAATGCGGTTGCCGCTGAAATATCTGAAGATCCATCAGCACGGCCAAGAAAATCGCCGAGGGGAGGAAATGAAATCCCAGGCAATGGAGGCGATCTTGGCTATTTTTCTGTATTTGATATGGTTTATCCCTTCGAAAATGGAGCGTATAATACACCCAAAGGCAAAATTTCAAATCCGATCCGGTCGGACTTTGGTTACCATATAATAAAAGTAACCGATATAATTCCTGCCCAGGGCAGCATTGAAGCAGCCCATCTGTTCCTACAGGTTCCTGATACCGCAACTGAGGCTGAAGCAAATGCAATCGAAGAAGAAATTACTTCCTTGTACGACCGGATAATTGCCGGTGAGAATTTCGAAGATTTAGTTAAGGAATATTCTGATGATAAAGGTTCGGCAACCCGTGGGGGCTTGTTGCCCAAGTTTAATGTAAACAGAATGGTTCCCGAATTTATTGAAACCATCAGCATGATGCAGGATTCGGGCGATATTTCAAAACCTGTGTTAACCAGCTATGGCTGGCATATCATAAAACTTCACAGCAAAACGGGCATCCAACCTTTTGATAAGGTGAAAGACGAAATGGAAAAACGACTCGAAAAAGACAGCCGTGCCCAAAAAAGTAAATCGGTTATTATTCAAGACATAAAAAAAGAATATAACTATAAAGTATTTCCTGAAGCCATTGCTGAAATTTATCCCCTTATCGATTCATCAATATATAAAGGAAAATGGGAAGTGCCTGCCGATGTGAATTTCACAAAATCGGTCTTTAATCTCGGGGAATTTTCATATACCCAACAATCGTTTGTTGAGTATATTGCCTCAAACCAGGATATTGCTGCCGACGAAAATATAAGCGAATTTGTAAATAAAAAATTCAAAGAAATTTCTGACGTAAAATGCCGTAATTATTACGATTCGAAACTGGAAGGGAAATATCCTGAATTTAAGTCCATTGTTCAGGAATATAGAGATGGAATATTGTTGTTTGAACTCACAAACGATAAAATCTGGAATTTTGCCAGTAAAGATACACTTGGGTTAAAAGCCTATTATACAGAACATCAAAAAGAGTTTATGTGGGACGAACGGGTGGACGCTTCAATCTTTACCATGTTTGATTCTACTTATGTTGACAAGGTCAGGGAACTGGCCGCATCCGGGGTTGGAAATGCAGAAATACTGGAACAAATAAATAACGATTCGACAACCATTGTAAAGATTGAACGAAAAAAATTCCAAAAGAATGAAAACAACCTGATCGATTCCATCAAATTGAAAAAAGGCCTTTCGGAAAATACGAAAGTAAAAGGAAAAGTAACCTTTGTTCATGTGCATGGCAAAATTCCACCTGAAACAAAAACCTTTGACGAAGCCCGTGGATTAATTACAGCCGGATATCAGGAAAAACTTGAAGAAGAATGGATTGCTGAGTTAAGGGGAAAATATATTGTTGCCATCAATGAAGAGGTTCTGAACTCATTGACAAATTAACACCATCATTTGAAAAAATTAATATGGCCGGCCCTCATTGTATTGTCTTCTTGTTTTAATTCCGGAAACAAGGGTTCAGAGCATGTATTGGCTCGGGTTTATGATGATTATCTTTACGAAGCTGAACTGGCCGATGTTGTTCAGCCAGGACTAAGCGTAAAAGATAGTTTGTCCATCGTTAAAAATTACATTAACAATTGGGTTAATCAAAAGCTTCTGTTGTACAAAGCCGAAAAAAACCTGTTGGATGAAGATTTGAAGTTCGATCAACAGTTGGCCGATTACCGGAACTCATTGATTATTTATAAATACGAATCGAAGCTCATAAGCCAGAATCTTGATACGGTTGTTACGGATTCAGACATTGAATCGTATTACAACGAAAACATTGAAAATTTCCAGTTGAAAAACAACATTGTTAAAACCTATTATGCCCGCTTTGAAATTGATCATCCTGACCTTAATAAAGTTCGCAGGTTTTTTTATTCCGATCGTCCAGAATACCGCGATTCACTGGAAGTTTATATAGAACAGGGTTCAAATCTCTTTTTCCTGAATGATGAAACCTGGATTTTGTTTGATGACCTGCAACGCTATATCCCTATAACCACATACAACAATGAGTCATGGTTGCAGAATCATCGCAAAATTGAACTGACGGATGACGAATTTGTTTATTTTGCAAATATTGCCGATTTTAAAATAAAAGATGGAACTTCTCCTTTAGGTTTTGAGCGCGAAAATATCAGACAAATCATTATCAACAAACGCAAATTGTCCATCATTAATAAAATGCGTAATGAAGTGTTTCAATCGGCATTGGAAAAAAGCGATTTTGAAATTTATTAGTACACATACTAAACAGAGCTTAATTTTGTTTTATAACGAGCATTTAACATATAATTCCATGATGGTTAGCCACAATCCTGAACAGAAAGCATTTTTCCATTATTTATCCGGCCTGGGTGTTATTATCTTCATGGTATTGCTGGTTGCGGTGAATCCGGTAAATGCTCAGGAGGAAGTTCTATTTCAGGATAAAGGCCTTATTATCGACCAGGTGATCGCCGTAGTTGGGGGTAACGCTATCCTTCAATCCGATTTGGAAGTCCAGTACGAGCAATTTCGATTACAGGAAGGAATTACAGGTGAAGACAAAAAAGTCAGGTGCAATATCCTTGAACAGATGGTGTACCATAAACTGTTACTCAACCAGGCAGAACTTGATAGTGTTGAAATTACCGACGGACAGGTTGAATCGGAACTCGACCGCAGGTTGCGGTATTATATTTCGATGATGGGTTCAAAGGAAAAATTTGAAGAATTTTATCAGAAATCAGTTGTTGATTTTAAAGAAGAATTCCGCCCCCAGATACGGGAACAAATGATGGTTGAATCGGTGCAACAAACCCTCACGGCCAATGTTAAAATTACACCCAGTGAGGTGAGGAATTTTTATAAAGAAATCCCAAAAGACAGTTTGCCTTTTGTCAATTCAGAAGTCAGACTGGCACAGATTGTGAAACTTCCGCCGGTAAACCAGGAAGAAATTGAACGGGTTAAAAACAGGCTGCAGGAAATCAGGTACAGGGTAATTAATGGTGAGAGTTTTGCCACCCTTGCAATTTTGTATTCCGAAGATCCGGGTTCCGCTAAGCAAGGAGGAGAACTTGGTTTGTTCGGCCGTGGTGAAATGTATCCCGAATTTGAAGCAGCTGCCTTTACCGTCAAAGAGGGAGAAGTTTCAGAAGTTGTAAAAACCGATGCAGGTTATCATATTTTACAATTGATTGAGCGAAGAGGTGAATATGTTAATGTTAGGCATATTTTACTCAGGCCAAAAGTATCACCTCTCGATTTGGTAAAAGCGAAGAAAGAATTGGATAGCATTGCCGTGCTGATTGATGAAGAAAAATATACTTTTGATGAAGCAGTGGTTAAATTCTCTGAAGACCCAAGCAAAAACAATGGGGGTTTATTGATTAATCCCATGAGCGGAACATCCTTATTTGAAGCTGACCAGCTTGATCCTAAAGTATTTTTTGTAATTGATAAATTAGAAGTTGGAGATATTTCGGCACCTGTTCAATTTCAAACCGATGAAGGAAAAGATGCTTACCGGTTGCTATATCTAAAAGACCGCACCGAACCACACGAAGTAAACTTGAAACAGGATTATGACAAAATTCAGGATTGGGCCCTCGAAAAGAAAAAACAAGACGAATTGGAAAAATGGGTGAATGAAAAAGTTGAAAACACCTATATCAAGGTTAATGATGAGTTTCAGGATTGTGAGTTTTCAGCCGGCTGGATGCTGAATTAATCCTTGAATTATACCAAAATTTGAAAATTTGTAAACATGTATAAATCAGATGTAGAGGCAATTGATGCCTTTGTTGGGAAATATAAAAAGCTGAAAGAAGAAATTGCCAAAGTGATCATTGGCCAGGAAGATGTGGTTGAAGATGTGCTGATCGCTATATTTAGTAAAGGCCATGGATTACTCGTAGGGGTTCCCGGATTAGCTAAAACACTGCTCGTAAATACCATTTCGAAAGTTTTGGGATTAAGCTATAACCGAATTCAATTTACCCCTGACCTTATGCCCTCCGACATTGTAGGCACTGAGATTCTGGACGAAAACCGGCACTTTCGCTTTATCAAAGGGCCTGTTTTTGCGAATATAATACTTGCCGACGAAATCAACCGGACTCCACCCAAAACCCAATCGGCCCTGCTTGAAGCCATGCAGGAAAAGGGGGTAACCGTGGCCGGACAACGGTATAAGCTTGAAGAACCGTTTTTTGTTTTGGCTACTCAAAACCCCATCGAACAGGAGGGAACCTATCCCCTGCCCGAAGCCCAACTCGACCGGTTTATGTTTAATATCTGGCTTGACTATCCTTCATTTGAAGAAGAAATTGATGTGGTAAAAAGTACAACCACCGGCTTTGAAGCTGAACCACAAGTGATCTTAAAATCTGAAGAAATTATTTTCTTTCAGAATCTGATCCGCAAAATTCCGGTACCTGATAATGTGTATGATTTCGCCGTAAAACTGGTGGCTAAAACCAGGCCCGGAAAAACAGGAGCCCACTCATGGGCCAATGACTTCCTCACCTGGGGCGCCGGGCCACGCGCTTCGCAATACCTCATCATTGGCGCAAAATGCCATGCAGTTATCCATGGAAAATATTCACCCGATATTGAAGATGTGCAGGCGGTGGCAAAAACTGTGTTGCGCCATCGTATCGTAAGAAACTACAAGGCAGAAGCGGAAGGCATAAATGTGGAACATATTATTGATGAATTTAAAAAAGAATCGAAATAAACGAGGGATTAAATTAGTTTATCGACTTTCTCTCCTTTGACCAATACCGGAATTATCTGATTCCCTTTTGGGTGTTAAATGTCTTCGCTGAATATCACTGTAAAAACTAAATAGTTGGGATTAAAATTTTTTGAGTGGACTATGAATGTGTGGCCATCGGTAAAAATTCATACATGCTATCATTAATTTTGATAAACTTGCGGATATTCGTTTTTATTTCTAAACAAAATATTATTTAGCGATCAAGTAATTTTTCGGCTTAAATTAATAAATTTGTCTGCTCAATATCCCTAAAATAAAAATAAGATGGTAGATCTGAAAACAAATTACCTTGGCCTTGAATTAAAAAACCCTATAATCGTCGGTAGTTCAGGCCTGACCGATTCATCTGAAAAAATTAAAAAACTGGAAGAAAATGGGGCTGGTGCCGTTGTCGTTAAATCACTTTTTGAAGAAGAAATTATCCATGAGTATGAAAAAATCGTTGCCGAAGAGGCTTCAAAAAGGTATAAGGATGAATTTCTTGATTACCTTGACTACAGAATAAAAGAACAAAACATAACAAAGTATGCTACCTTAATTTCGGATAGTAAAAAAGCGGTAGGAATTCCGGTGATAGCGAGCGTAAATTGTGCATCACACCACGAGTGGACAATTTTTGCCAAAAATATTGAAGAAGCGGGGGCCGATGCCCTTGAAGTAAATTTGTTTGTTTTGCCATCCAATTTGAAGAAAACACCTGAAGAAAACGAAAAATTATATTTTGATGTCATTGAGCAGCTAAAAGAAAAAATCAAAATCCCAGTGGCTTTAAAAATCAGTTATTATTTTTCAAACCTTGCGTTGATGATTCAGAAGCTATCGGAATCGGGCATTGAAGGCCTGGTTTTATTTAACCGTTTTTACAGCCCTGATTTTGACCTTAATAAAATGGAAGTTACTTCTACCAATGTGTTAAGCCACCCTGATGAACTGGCTGTTTCGTTACGTTGGATTGCCCTTATGTCGCAACGGGTAAAATGTGATCTGGCCGCATCAACCGGCGTGCACGACGGAAATGCCGTTGTTAAACAACTTCTTGCCGGCGCTACAGCTGTTCAGGTTGTATCCACTATTTATAACCATGGCCCGGAAAAAATCCAGAACATGCTAAAGGATATTAAAAAATGGATGATCAGTAAAGATTATAAAACCATTGACGACTTTCGTGGAAAACTAAGCCAGGCCAAAAGCGGCAATCCGGCAGTTTACGAAAGGGTTCAGTTTATGAAGTATTTCAGCGACAGGGACAAAGGGTAGTTTACGATTGTAGATTTCCAATTTGATATTTACCATTCAATATTCATTATTCCCTCAACCGAACATCAATTATCCCACCGGACTTGTAATAGCAAGGTTGGTCACAGTTTGTTTCGGTATGCTTGAGTTTAACTTTATCTCCGTCGATGGCATAAATGGTATCTGCACCCCGGATGTATTTAGCCTTAACCGAATAATACTGATCCGGATGTACATCCACCCAATAATCTGAGGTTTTGGTTGTATCAATAAAATCAATGACATTGTCCTCAAAATTTCCTTTATAAATAACCAGGGCAACGAAAGGATTTTCATCATTGATTGTGACCGTAACCTCCAACTTCACCCACTCTGGTTTTTGCTGGTAACATTCTAAGCAGTCGAATCCATCAAGATTTACCCCCTCGTTTCGTTCGCAGGAAAGTACAACGATAATTGCCAAAAATGTTAATATGACCTTCTTAATCGCATTCATTTATTTATCATTAAAATGTATTCTTATATTCAATCATTCACCAATTTTATAATACTATAATTGTTTACAACAAGGGCTCCTTTTTCAGTTTTATTTTATCTTTCGTCAAATTTATTTTTGCTCCAAGCGATATTGAAACCCGATGTGGCGAAACCTTCGTATTGTTGAGTTTCATATACTCATACCCCGCCGACATTGAAAATGCTTTGAAATAATAGTAAAATCCTGCTTTTGGTATCAGTAAAAAACGATCATCAGGTTTTTTATCGGAGCCCCTGAAATTTCCATATGTATACCCACCATTTAACCCGGCATACGCGCCTGCCTGTTCGTAAAGGTTAAATCGTTTAAACCTGAATTGTTTGGCGGCTCCAAAATGAAAAACAGATCGTTTTTCCCAAAACTGGTAATAAATATTCGACTGGTATTCATATAGCACACTTCTTTCTGATGGCCTGGTTTTATAGCCCAACTCAAAAACCAGTCTGTTTTTTGCTTCATATAAACCGAGGTTTCCACCCATCATAAAATCATTGCCATTAAAACTCATGTCCATTTCCATCACGATTGATTCCCACCTCATTTTCCGGGCTGGTTTACCGCCTGCTTTTACCATCACATCATACAATTTTTTAGAACTGTATTCCTTTGCCAGGCCTGTTGAATTTAGATTTTGTGAAATTTCATAGTTTACATTAGCGCCATTTGAGATTAAAAATTCTACTACATTAATGTTTTTATTTAATATAGCCAGAGAAAGTGCATTTAGATTATTGCTATTGGATTTATTAATATCAGCCCCTTTTTCATATAAATATTGTACAAGGTCGGGATGGCCGTTTTGGGCGGCGATCATTAGTGGAGTAAACCCATTTATATCCTGTGAATCAATGATTGCCCCGTTTTCAGCCAACAACACAGAAATATCATAATTGCCATAAAAACTACTGAGATGTAAAGCTGTATTCCCTGAGTTATCATTGGCATCTATTTTAGCATTGTAGAAAATAAGCACATCAGCCAACAGGTAATTATCATAAGCTGCGGCATACATCAAAGGAGTAACCCCATCCAGGTTGCGGGTATTGATGTTGGCCCCATTTAAAATAAGGGTGTCAGCTACTTCTACATGGCCAGCAATGCAGGCGCTGAGCAAAGCGTCGATTTGATTGTAGGGTTTTAAATTTATATTGGCTCCCGAATCAATCAATATTTCAACCATTCTTAAATAACCATTCTGGGCGGCAAACATCAGGGGGGTAACTCCATCATACGTGGTTGTGTTTACATCGGTCCCGATTTCAAGAAACGCCAGTAGTTTGGTCGTGTCGCCTGAGCTTGCTGCGGAAAGCAGTTCATATTCCGGATCGGTAAAAGTATAGCTTGTATCCTGAAGAATGAGGGTTTGAACCGTTTGAGAAAGGGCGGGTACTAAAAAAAGTGACACAATTATGAGAAATACACTTCGCATTGATTATCATTTGTCTAAATGCGAAATTATAAAAAAGGATAAAGTTGACGAGTAAAGTGTAATTCTTTTATTCAGAATCAAAATTCACCCAATAAATGTTCCCTGTCCCATTTTCAATCCCATTCATCAGTTGAACTACTTTTTCATAATTTTTAACACGGCTGGCCTGAATTTCAGGATCAACACGCTGGCTGGTAAAAAACAGGTATTTCCCATCAGACGTAACAAAAGGGCAATAATCAATCTTATCGGAATTAATTTTATCACCCATATTTTTTGCTTCTCCCCATGTGCTATCGTTTATCCGATATGAAATATACAGGTCTCCGCCGCCAAACCCATCTTTTCTTCCTATGGACGAAAAAATAAGGTAACTTTCATCAGGAGCAACAAAAGCATTAAATTCATTGCTGCCGGTATTTATGGAAGGGCCAACATTTTTGGACTCGGAAAAAGTCCCGTTTTCGAATTTTGAAAAATAAATATCCTCTTTTCCATAAGAACTGTCCCTTACTGCCGTAAAATAAAGATGTCCCTCAATGGTAATAGAAGGATAATATTCATCCTCTTCTGTATTTATATTTGGCCCGACGGGCACAGGGTCTGACCAACCATTTTGAACTCGTTCCACAAACCAGATATTCCAATCATCTGTTTTGTCATTGGCATCAAGAGGCCGCTTAGAAATAAAAAAAACTTTCTTCCCATCCGGTGAAAAGGATGGTTCGAGATCATTATAAGAACCTGAAAACGGGGCAACATGAGGATGCGACCAAAAAGCACCATCGTGATATAAGTATATAATTGTGCTAAGGCTGTAACCGGGCAAAACCAAACTATAAAACAGTTCATTTCCGTTTGGCGATACGGTAAAATCACGTTCGTGATGGCTTGTAGAAATTATGTCAGGTGAAAATAATTTTGCAATTTTACCCGGAGACCCCTGGCCAAAATAACGCCAGTCAGCATTTTCGACAAGGGGAGATTGTTTTTTCGTGGATTGATTACATCCGATCAAGAGCACCGGAAGTAGCAAAATAAGATAGCGGAATTTAAGCATGCTTAACCTATTTGTTTTATACTTTAGCAAAGATAAAAAAATAGTCTTGAAAAAAAATACAAATCGTCCATGTAGATTTTCTTCGTTTTGGGGCCTATTTAATATGCTTAGCATAGATGTGGCTATCGGGGCAATATTATCCGGATTATTTGTACAGATTATAATCCCTTTCAATGTTAATTGGGTTTACTGGATTATTTTATCCTTATCGGTTTGGATTATTTATACAGCTGATCATTTGGTGGATGCTTATCGGCTTAAAGCTAACGCGCATACAGACCGGCACTTATTTCATTATAAAAATTTCAGAAGAATTTTAATAGCTATTGTTCTGCTATCAATGATTGTTCTGAACCTGGTTATATTTTACCTTCCAACAACGGTTTTTTATTATGGTTTGGGCATAGGTATTTTTTCGCTGCTTTATTTTTTCCTTCTGCATGTAAATAAATCATCTGTTTTCCTTCAAAAAGAAATCATTGTGGCTATAATTTATACTTTAGGAATTTGGGGAGTACCTTTGATTTTAAACAATTTTAGTATTGATCTTTACCGGATTTTACTTTTGTTTGGCTTTTTTATACTGGCTTTGGCTGATATACTTTTGTTATCCTATTTTGAACTGGACTCAGATATAAAAGATAATCATGTTACGTGGGCGGTAAAATTTGGGAAACGGAAAACAAAACAAATGATTCGGGCTTTACTTGGGATTATCAATATTATTTGTGTTTGTCTGTTTGTTGCCAATAGCCGTGAATTAGAGAAAATAGCCGGGATTATTTATTTACTGATGGCTACACTTATTATGGGCATGATTAGCTTTCCTGAAAAATTTGAGAAACAATTTCTATATCGCTACCTAGTTGAATTCGTTTTTTGGTTGCCTGGGTTAATGCTCTTTTTTTATACATATTAATGAATAGAATGCTTCACACCAAAACATTGGCCCACGCGCTGGGTTCGCAATAACGGTTAAAATAATTAATAAAGGGTTGCCAGGTTTTCAAAGATTGGCAACAATTTATTAAAGAGCAAATATTAGATTTTAAGGGAAAACCTTTGCCAGTCTTCTAGTAAATCTTAATACTTTTACCATCAAATTCTTTACATGGGACAGGCGTGCATACATTGTGGCGATGATTGCGGTAAACATCCGGTGATTTGGGATGAAAAACCCTTTTGTTGCCATGGGTGCAAGACGGTTTTTCAGATATTGAATGAAAAAAATTTAAAACAATATTACGAGATTGATAAAATGCCCGGTATCAAAGTGGAGACTGAAAATACCGGAGATAAGTTTGCCTTTCTCGACCTGGAAGAGATCAGGGAAAAATTGCTCGATTTTTCGGATGGCGGGATTTCAAAGGTAACATTTTTCATTCCTTCTATTCATTGTGCCTCTTGCATCTGGCTGCTCGAAAACCTGAATACGCTTAATCCGGGTATCATTCAATCCATGGTAAATTTTCCGAAAAAGGAGGTTAATATTACTTTTAAAGAGAGTGAAATAAGCTTACGGCATATCGTGGAATTATTGGCCTCCATTCATTACATTCCGGAAATTACACTTGATAACCTTGAAAAACGGTCGGCTGGCAAAAGCAACAAAACCCTTCTGTTAAAGCTGGGCATCACTGGTTTTGTGTTGATGAACGTAATGATGTACAACTTTCCGGAATACCTTCCTGGTGGCGAATTGTTGGAAGATAGTTTCAGGCGGTATTTTGGATGGTTGAGCCTGATCCTGTCAATCCCGGTGGTGGTTTATGCCAGCAATGATTATTATTTATCAGCTATAAAAAGCTTACGGCATAAAGTAATAAGTATCGATTTACCCATAGCCCTGGGAATTATTACATTATTCCTTCAAAGCGCATATGATATTATTTCGAATACAGGAATTGGCTACCTTGATTCGCTTTCTGGATTAATTTTTTTCCTGTTGATAGGTAAATGGTACCAGGGGAAATCATACCAGGCGCTATCGTTTGAAAGAGATTACAAGTCTTACTTTCCGGTGGCGGTAACAAAAATTATTGATGAAAAAGAAGAAGTCATTCCTCTTGAAAAAATTCAAAAAGGGGATCATATCCTTGTCCGAAACCAGGAATTGATTCCGGCAGATTCCTATATTGTCAAGGGATCAGGAAATATTGATTACAGTTTTGTAACAGGAGAATCATATCCTGTTGAAAAAAAGACCGGTGATTCGGTGTTTGCCGGAGGTAGGCAGGTGGGTAGTTCTATCATACTGGAAGTAGCAAAAGAAGTTGAACAAAGTTACCTGACTCAATTGTGGAACCAGGAAAAATCAGGGGATAAATACGAATCACGGTTAAATGTGATCATTAATAAGGTGAGCCAGTATTTCACCATCATCATTCTTGCGGTCGCATTAAGTGCAGCGGCTTATTGGCTTTTTATTGACAAGTCTGTTGCAATATTTGTTTTCACATCCATTCTTATAATCGCCTGCCCGTGTGCGCTTGCTTTGACGGTACCCTTTACGTTTGGAAGTACCATCCGGCAATTCGGCCGGCAGGGATTTTATCTGAAACGAACAGAAGTGATTGAACAATTATTTAAAGTAAATACCATTGTTTTTGATAAAACCGGAACCATCACCCAAAACCGGGCATTAAATATTGAATTTATAGGTGATGACTTAACCGACATATTAAGTCTAAAAATAAAATCCATCGTTCGAAATTCAACCCATCCTATGAGTGTAGCCCTTTTTGCCAATATTCCGGGTGAATCAGTTTTTCAGGTTGATTATTTCAAAGAATTGCCGGGTTTAGGTGTAACAGCAGAAATTGATGGAGAAAAATTTAATATCGGCTCACGAAAGTTCGTTACTGGAAAAGATGAAGCTGAAAAAGGATTAAAAAGCCTGGTTTATGTTTTTTATAAAGATCGTGTTTTAGGATATTTCCAGATTGAAAACAGATACCGTGATGGGCTGAAAGAAGTTATTCGGGATTTGAGCAAAAGTTTTGACCTGCATTTGCTAACCGGCGATAATGAAGCAGAAAAAGAAAACCTGGCGCCACTGTTTGGCAATAATGCAAATCTCTTTTTCAACCAAACCCCAACTGATAAGCTGAATTATATAAAATCTTTAAAAGCTAAAGGCAAAACCGTTTTAATGGTGGGTGATGGCCTGAATGATGCCGGGGCATTGAACGAAAGCGATGTGGGTATCACCATTGCTGACGATATTTACCATTTTTCACCGGCCTGCGATGCAATTCTTGAATCAGGGAAATTTCAATACTTAAATAAATATATCCGGTTTACAAAAACCAGCTTGAATATCGTAAAAATCAGTTTTGTCATTTCGTTTATTTATAATATAGGTGGTTTATTTTTTGCAGTCCAGGGATTGATGACGCCGGTTATTGCTGCCATCCTAATGCCGCTGAGCTCTGTTTCTGTTGTTGCTTTTGCTACGTTTTCAGTGTCATGGTTTGCTAAACGGGCATTCTAAAAGCATTAGGTTAATATATTATTACAAATATTTTTGATGAAGTTTTTAACATCAGGAAGCTTCATTCATAGCTCTATAAGAAATCTGTTGATAAAATAGAAATGTTAAAAATTTGTTAAAATAATTATAAAACTTATTTTTGTATCGAAATACCAAAATAGAGGTAAATGTCGGTCATTTTTTTTCTAATAGCCATTGGGGTTTTGGTAGCAGGAGGTTTTCTGATTGCATTTATCTGGTCGGTCCGGTCAGGCCAGTATGATGATGATTATACCCCGGCAGTCCGCATGTTATTTGATAATTACAAGCCCGACGAAGAACCTTCCCAGGAGCCCTTACCCGAAAAAGAAAAAGATAAAACAGAAAATATACCTGAACAATCAAATAATAACAAATCTTAAGTTTATGGCACTTGAAAAGTTTACCTACGACAACAAGTTAGCGAAGGACTTCGCGATTGCAACCGTTTTGTGGGCGGTTGTAGCATTACTGGTCGGACTTATTGCGGGCTCTCGCAATATTATGGCCAGAAGTAAGTATGAAACTACCCTATTTAACCTTTGGCAGGATCAGGCCGTTGCATACCAATGCAGCCATTTTTGCCTTTGTGGGAATTCCATATTTACCGGCATTTATTATTCCATGCCGCGATTATTAAAAACCCAATGTACAGCAAATTGTTAGGGAAATTACATTTCTGGGGTTGGCAACTGATCATCGTTCTGGCGGCTGTAACATTGATTTTTGGAATAACCACCGGAAAGGAATATGCCGAACTTGAATGGCCCATTGATATTTTAATTGCGGTTGTTTGGGTAATCTTCGGATGGAATATGATAGCCACGATAATAAAACGCCGGACATCTCACATTTATGTCGCCATCTGGTTTTATATCGCCACCTTTGTTACAGTAGCTGTACTTCACATAGTAAACTCTTTTGAACTTCCGATCGGGTTATTGAAAAGTTATCCTATTTATGCAGGTGTTCAGGATGCATTGGTACAGTGGTGGTACGGACATAATGCGGTGGCATTCTTTTTAACCACGCCGGTGTTGGGTTTGATGTACTATTTTATTCCAAAAGCTGCCAATCGCCCTGTTTATTCCTATAAACTTTCTATTATTCATTTTTGGGCTTTGATTTTCCTTTATATCTGGGCGGGACCTCATCACTTATTGTATTCTTCAACACCGGATTGGGCACAGGCTTTAGGCGTTGTTTTTTCCGTCGCACTGATCGCCCCTTCCTGGGGAGGTATGATAAACGGTTTGCTCACCCTGCGGGGTGCCTGGGATAAAGTCCGCCAGGATCCCGTATTAAAGATGTTTGTCGTAGGTGTTACCGCGTATGGGATGAGTACCTTCGAAGGGCCGCTTCTTTCACTGAAAAGCGTGAACGCTATCAGCCACTTTACCGACTGGACCATCGCTCATGTTCATATAGGAACGCTGGGTTGGAATGGCATGATGGCTTTTGGTATGTTGTACTGGTTATTTCCAAAATTCTATAAAGTAAAATTGAATTCAATTTCATTGGCCAATGCGCATTTCTGGTTGGCTACACTGGGCATGGTATTCTTTGCATTTCCGCTCTATTTTGCAGGATTTACACAGGCCCTGATGTGGAAACAATTTACAGCCGAAGGGTATTTAAAATATGCCAACTTCCTTGAAACTTATACACAAATCCGCCCCATGCATATGATCCGGGTTGTTGGAGGGGTCATGTATCTGACAGGGGCCATTTTAATGGTTGTAAACCTGGTTAAAACAGCTAAGGCTGGTAAATTCTTAAGATTTGAAAACGACGAAGCCCCGGCCCGCGAATTAAAATCACACGGAAAAGAAACTTGGCACCGTAAACTGGAAAGAAAACCGGTTGCCTTTACATTGTGGGCCCTGATTGCCATCCTTATTGGAGGTATCGTTGAGTTTATTCCCATGTTCCTAATCGAATCCAACGTACCGACCATTGCCAGCGTGCAACCATATACACCACTAGAGCTCGAAGGTCGCGATATTTATATCCGTGAAGGTTGTTATAACTGCCATAGCCAAATGATTCGCCCATTCCGTTCGGAAGTTGAACGATACGGCGAATATTCAAAAGCGGGCGAGTTTGTTTATGATCATCCTTTTCAATGGGGATCACGACGGACAGGGCCGGATTTAGCACGCGAAGGTGTTAAAGGGGGTAAAATCTACAAACCTGACGCCTGGCATTATGAACATATGATTGATCCGCAAAAAACAAATATTCAATCCATCATGCCACCTTATCCATGGTTGGCCAAAAATGATATGAACTTCGAATGTACTCCCAATAAAATAAGGGCTATGCAAACACTTGGCGTTCCCTATCCAGAAGGATATGACGAAAAAGCGGTGGATGACCTTAAAAAGCAGGCAGCCCAAATCGCAGGTGGTTTAAGACAGGCCGGAATTGATGTAGAAGACCAGAAAGAGATCATCGCTTTGATCGCCTATATGCAACGATTGGGAACAGATATTTATAAACAGTCAGGTGCGGCTACAAAATAAGGAATTATGTCAAAAATCGTAGCAAGATTACTGGAAAATATCACATGGCTGGATGAATTATCCAGTATATTAACCGTATTTTTTGTATTGCTTTTTACTGTCATTGTTGTGGGTGTTCTCAGGTGGAAAAAAGAGCAGGTTGAGGAGTATAAAAATCTTCCGCTTACCGATGATGATTCCGATATTTAAATCAAATAATTCAACATTATGAGTTCAAAAGAAGAAACATTAAAAAATAATCAGGGACAAGATTATGAAATTGATAATTGACTAATGACCGGCTGATTGCTGATCACGAATACGATGGAATTAAAGAACTGGACAACGACCTGCCTCCCTGGTGGAAATGGTTGTTCTATATAACCATCGTCTTTGCTATTGTATACATGGTTAGGGCTTTGGGTGTTCGAAGCAGATGATCTTTACCATAGAAAGCGAATATCAGAACGAAATAGCGGAAGCTGCCAGGCATGATGCCTGAGCAACCCGCTGCCGCAGAATTTGAAGTCAAATTATTGACTGATAAAGAGTCCATTGCCAATGGAAAAGAAATTTATGATAAAATTTGCCAGGTTTGTCACCTCTTTGATGGTGGTGGCCTCGTAGGACCAAATTTTACTGACAATTACTGGATTCATGGAAATACCATTGATGATTGGTATGAAACTGTTTCGAATGGAGTGATTGAAAAAGCGCGGGGATGATCCTACAAAGACCAGTTATCACTCCACCCAACGCCTGAAGTACTGGCATACATAGCAACACTGCACGGTACAACGCCGGCGAGTCCAAAAGCCCCGGAAGGTGAACAAATGGAATGGCTATATTAAAAGTTAAATTCAACAGATTTGGCTATGGTGTTGTCACGCCAAATTTTTTGGCCTTTTCAAATATATATAAATAATATAGATATGTGAGTAAGGAAGACAAAAAACAAAGGTTCGCATTTTCGAGATAAACTTACCACCGTTGATTCGCAAGGGAAGCGTGGGTTTATCCTAAAAAACCAAAAGGTAAGTTATATAATTATCGCTGCATTGTCTGCAGCCTTTTTGTTAATCGTTTTTTTATTTCCTCCATTCATAAAATACAAGGGCGACCCGATTCTTCTGTTAAACATCATCGAACGAAAGTTTATCATTTTTGGCATAATTTTCTGGCCGCAGGACTTCCACTCTGGTCGTATTATCAATTATTTCACTGGTTGTTTTTGTGATCTTGTTTACAGTCATTTTTGGCCGGTTATTTTGCGGTTGGGTTTGCCTCAAACCATTTTTATGGAATTTGTTTTTCGCCAGATAGAATACCTGATTGAAGGGGATTTTAATAAACAAAAGCGATTAGATAAGCAGGAATGGAATTTTGAAAATATGGAAGAAAACACTTAAACAAATTATTTTTTTGGGATTAAGCTTTCATCATTGCCAATACTTTTAGCCTACCTGATAGGCATGGACAATGTAATGATGATGGTTAATGAAGGGCCTGCCAGCCACTTGGTTACCTTCTTGCCCTGATTGTTTTCTCAGGGGCATTTTATTTTGTCTTTGCTTTTTTCCGTGAACAGGTTTGTACCATTGCCTGCCCGTATGGAAGACTGCAAGGCGTATTACTGGATGATAAATCGGTGGTGGTTGCCTACGATTACAAACGGGGTGAACCACGGGGAAAATACAAACCCCTTGAAGACAGAAAATCGACAGATAAAGGCAACTGCATTGATTGCAAAAGCTGTGTTGTGGTTTGCCCTACCAATATTGATATACGCAATGGAACACAAATGGAGTGCATTAATTGTTCTGTTTGTATTGATGCTTGCAATGCTGTAATGGATAAGGAAGCCCGCGAGGTTTAATTCGCTAAGGATTCGGAGAAAGGGATATCCAAAGGAAAACAATCCGTCTTTAATGCACGTGCCATCGCTTATTCTGTTTTCCTTACGGCTTTACTGGTTTTGGTCGGAACCTTATTTGCCCTGCGTACCGATTTTGAAACTACCATTCTTCGGCAGCGCGGAACCTTGTTCCAGAAATATGGCGAAGACAGTTACAGCAATATTTACCAGGTTGAAATCGTAAATAAAACCCGGCTAGAACATAAAGTAGAGGTAAAACTTTTGAAACCCGCCGGCCAAATTGTGATGATGGGAGATGACCTGGTTGTTGAAAAAGGGGAAGCAAAATCAGGAACATTCCTTGCCATTCTAAATAAAGAGACGTTGAAATCGTCCAATACATTACTTACTTTTGGTGTGTTTACCAATGGCAAATTGATCGAAGAGTATGATGTTACTTTTGTTGGTCCGAATTCGCTTGATAAATAAAAAACTATGAAAATAAAATGGCACTGGGGAACAAAACTATTGCTGGCAATGATATTATTTATGCTTTTGCTGCTGACTTTTGTTTTTTTAAGCACACAACAGGAGTTTGATTTAGTTGAGAAAGACTATTATCCAAAAGCACTGGAGTATCAGGAAAAAATTGATCGGACAAATAATTCAAAGGCAATGGGTGAAATGGTCGCCATTGAAAATATGGGGGAACTTATTTCGGTTTCATTTCCCTCTGTTTTTAATCCACGGGATATAAAAGGACAGGTTGTTTTTTACCGGCCTTCAGGCCAAAAAGATGATTTGGTTTTTACAATTCAACCTGATAGCAGTGGTATTCAGTTATTTCCCGTTAAAACAATGTTGAAAGGAAAATACATTATTAAACTGGATTTTGAAGTTGGAGGGATAGGGTATTACCAGGAGGAAACTGTTTTTGTTAAAATGTTTTAGGTTTTTTTTCTATGGAATTGATTACGGCATTAACAATTGGATTGGTTGGAAGTTTACATTGCCTTGGCATGTGCGGTCCCATCGCTATTGGCATTCCACTTGACAGGGATAACTGGTGGAAGAAATTGGCCGGAGGGCTACTGTATAATTATGGGAGAATAACTACTTACGGAGTTCTCGGGGCTATTTTTGGATTGTTGGGTCGGGGCATTCAGTTGGCCGGATTGCAGCAATGGGCCTCCATCTTTTTAGGAATTATTATGATTGTTTCGGTTCTGTTTCCTTTCGTGTTTCGCGAAAAAATCAACCTCGACAAATTATTCTCAGGCTATGCCGGCCGGCTGATAGGGAGCTTTAGAAAATTATTTGTTAAAAGTTCCATGCAGAATTTATTTTTTATTGGATTGCTCAATGGCCTATTACCCTGCGGACTTGTTTATATGGCCATTGCGGGGGCCATCAATACCAACGATGTACTGATGGGCGTTGCCTTTATGGTCGTGTTTGGTATAGGTACTACGCCTGCTTTATTAATATTGTCTCTGGCCGGAAATGTGGTTACAGCAGGATTTCGTAAAAAAGTTAAACATGTAATCCCTGTTTTTATCGTCATCCTTGGAATTCTATTCATCCTTCGCGGAATGAGTTTAGGAATTCCATATATTAGTCCGAAAACCGACAAACTGGAAGTAAAACAGGAAATGAATACCACCGAACCTTGTTGCCACTAATCAACCGGAACCCTTACTGTAGCAACCGTTCCGCTTCCCGGACTCGGATTATAACTGACATCGCCATGAATGGCATTCATCCGGCTTTTGATATTTAAAAGGCCATGACCCTCCGAATTGTCAGTAAATTCAAATCCTTTTCCGTTATCTTCCACAATCAAAATTAGAAACCCTTTATTGGTGAACAATTGTACACTCACTAACAAGGCTCCGGCGTGTTTAATGATGTTGTTGATCAATTCCTGTAGAACCCGGTATAAGCTGATTTCAATATTTTCAGCAAACCGATTTTCTACTTTAAAAGTTTCGAATTTGTAGTTGATATTTGCGGTACCCAATGATTTTGACAACATGTCTTCAATGGCAGGTACAAGGCCGGCTTCACTTAACACCCGCGGCATCATTTCATGAGAAATGGTGCGAACATCCGCAGCCGCTTCATCCAGGATGACGGTTAAGCGGGTAAGTTTTTCTTCTTCTTCCGGGAATTTGATTTTAAGGATTGATTCTAAATGCTGCCATGCCAGTTTTAATCCCGTTAGTTGTTGCCCGATGCCATCGTGCAAGTCTTTGGCGATCCTTTTGCGTTCCTCTTCCTGGGCTGAAATAACGGCTTTTAAGCCTTTTTCACGTTCGTAAATGATGGCAGCATCCTTTTCAAACTGAATTTTACGTTTCTTACGCTGAAATATAAATAAACTGAAGAATATTACGATCAGTGTCAAGCTGCTGATACCAATGATCCACTTGTTACGGTTATAGACTTTGATTTCGGCCAGGGCTTTTTCTTTAGCAATAGTTTCTTTTTCCGCTTTTTCAATCAGCAATTGTTTTTCTTTTTGTTCGGTTTCGTAGCGAACCCTCATTTGGGCTATTTGTTCTGTTTTTTCAATATTCAGGATAGAATCGTTCAGGTTGTGGTGTTTTTTAAAATACTCAATAGCTGTTGAAAGGTTTCCCAGTTTTTGCGCCAGTTCAAATTTTCGAAAATATGCCTCCGATAGAAAATGGACTTGTTCATTTTGCAGACCTAACCGAATGGCTTTATTGAGTGTATCCTCTGCTTTTTTATACCGTCCTGTTAATATATAAACCTGCCCAAGATTTATAAGAATGATGGTTTGCTCAAATTCATGTTTATTCAATTCAAGGGCTTGATTAAAATAGGTTTCGGCTTCCTCAACTTTTCCTTGTTTTATAAAGGTATTGCCAATGTTAGAATACCAGGTTGCCAGGTAGTGGTCCTCCCCTGCCTCTTTAAAATATTTTAGGGCAATATTATTAAAGATATGAGCGCTATCGAATAGTTCGAGTTCGTCGTAAATAATACCAATTCTTCCGTAAACTAATCCAATGTGTTTAGGCTCGCAATATTCGAGGGCAATAGGTAAGGCTTTTTTTTGCCAAACCAATGCTTCTTTATAATCATGCATTCTGTAATAGATGTAACCCATTGTAGTCAACTCAATTGCCAGTTGGGCCGAATCAGCTTTGGCCTCAGCCATTTTTAATGATTTGATAGAAATCTCAAGTGCTTCCGGAAGCCAGCCTTTTTCGCGGTATATCCGGCATAAATTGTTGTAACAGTAAACAATCCACGGATCATTAAATTCTTCAAAAATGGAAATGGCATCATGATAATATCGGATGGCCTTATCGTTGTCATAATCGTCGTGCCATAGCGCAAGGAATAACTTGATTTTTCCAATTCCTTCTATAAATCCGATTTCATTTGCAAGATGAATGGCTTCATTCCCATATGTTAATGCCAGCGAATCGTGTTCAAGGAAATAGTAACGGGTAATGTTTACCAGGTTATTAACTTTTTTTTCCCCTTCCAGGATAGCATGCTGCTGAAGCAAACTATCTATTTCAATCTGTTGAGCAAGACTAATAAATGAAATAGAAAGAAATGTTATAATTGACAACCACCGCATAGAAAAGAAATTGCAAAACCCGGAAAACAAAAATAAGTATTTATTTACGTAAATTAAAAATTAATATATTTGCACTGCATAATTCATCAAACAATGAATATAATATTAACAACAATATGGTGGTGGCGTTTTCTCTTCTTCAGAGTAACGTAACTGGTATTGTTGTTTAGAAATAATAAATTTATGATAGGCGTGCCGAATTACGGCACGCCTTTTTTGTTTAACCAAATAATTTTAATCATTATGACTAAGTACAGGAAAATTTTATTGAGCGAGAATGAAATGCCAACCCAATGGTATAATATTCAGGCCGACATGCCAAACAAGATGTTGCCGCCATTGCACCCGGCTACAAAACAACCGGTAGGTCCGGAAGACCTGGCCCCGTTGTTCCCTATGGAATTGATCAGACAAGAAGTTTCTCAGGAGCGGTTTATTGACATTCCTGAAGAGGTCAGGGACATTTACAAAATATGGCGCCCAACCCCGTTGATCCGTGCCATTAATTTTGAAAAAGCGTTGGATGCCCCAGTGAAGATTTATTATAAAAATGAAAGTGTCAGCCCGGCAGGTTCGCATAAGCCCAATACAGCCGTACCCCAGGCCTATTACAATTTTAAGGAAGGTGTAAAACGATTGACAACCGAAACAGGAGCGGGACAGTGGGGGAGCGCCCTTAGTTTTGCCTGTGGGTTTTTCGGAATTGAATTGCAGGTTTTTATGGTAAAAGTGAGTTACCAACAGAAACCCTATCGCAAATCAATGATGAATACCTGGGGGGCAAAAGTAGTTGCTTCGCCAAGCAATCTGACCAGTGCAGGAAGAAAAATCCTCGAGGCGGATCCAAATTCCCCGGGCAGCCTGGGCATTGCCATTTCAGAAGCAATTGAGGCAGCGGTAATGGATGACCAGACAAAATATTCACTTGGAAGTGTATTAAACCATGTTTTACTTCATCAAACCATTATTGGGCTGGAAGCTCAAAAACAATTTGAAAAGGGCGATGATTATCCTGATGTTGTTATTGGCTGTTTTGGAGGAGGATCTAATTTTGCCGGAATATCTTTTCCTTTTATCAAAAATAATCTTTCAAATGGCCATGATATAAAAATTATAACCGTTGAACCTGAATCATGCCCAAAACTTACCCGTGGAAAATTTATGTATGATTTTGGCGATACCATTGGGATGACGCCGTTAATTCCGATGTATACCCTGGGCCACAACTTTATGCCGCCAAAAATACATGCCGGGGGTTTGCGATATCATGGGGCTGGGCCAATAGTCAGTCAACTTCTAAAGGATCAATTGATAGAAGCTAAATCGGTCCACCAAAAAGAATGCTTTGAAGCGGGTGTAAAATTTGCCCGGACGGAAGGTATTATTCCCGCCCCCGAAACTACTCATGCCATTGCACAAGTGATCAGGGAAGCAGAAATTGCAAAGAAGGAAGGAAAACAAAAAACCATCTTATTTAATTTCTCAGGCCATGGTTTGGTAGATTTAGCCGCTTACGATCAATATTTTGCCGGAGAACTGGAAGATTATTCCATAACTCAGGATCAAATTCGTGATAGTATTGCCAGCCTCGAAAAGGTAAGTTTAGTCTAAGTTTTACTGATTTTCATCGGATGGTTAAAACCCTTAACCATCCGATGTTTTTAAGCTATTACAAAATTGGAAAATCTGAATTTTTACCCCGAAGAGGAATATCCAATAAAAATTTTGATAATCATCAATTATACATATTTATGGCTTAAATACTTCATCGCCCAAAGAAGTTAATTTTTGAACTAAGACAATATATTCCAGGTTAAACTTATTGATCTTTCCATTTAGTGTTTTATAGGCTGCTTAGCGTTTCATAAACGCATCGCGGCTAATGATGTGCCTTCTTAAGAAAGATATACCCGTTTTCGAGGCCAACTACTTCAAAGTCTTTCTGCTCTTTCCAATAATCAATCACATTGCTCTTTCCAAAAACGTACACATCCTTGTCAACTTTTTTATGGGTCAATTGCTCGGTATCATAATGTGGTTTGTCAGAAGGCTGTCTTTTGGTATAAAACAAATGAACATAACTTTTAAAACCGCTTGTCATTACATATCCTGGTTTCCCGACAATACTTTTTGCAAACTGAACATATGAATTCTGGGTATACTTTTCAATCCGGCCAATAAAGAAAATAAGGGTAAGAAAAAGGAAAACTGCTGTTCCGGAAAATAAACCAATAAATGCAAACTTCTCCTTGTTTTTGTAAATCCAATAGAAAAATAAAATGAGGGATGTTAATAAAACTATCCCGGGAATAATCTCCCAACCGGACCAATTGACGCTAGCACCAATAATTTGTTGAGCATGTTTGTCATTAGCCAGAAAGGGTTTAATCACTTCAATATTGCGGCCAATCAAAGACACCAAAACCGTGATGGAAACAACAAATAATCCAATAACACCAATACCAATTTTGGTAAATGTATTCAACACAATTTTCTTTTGAAGAATATTGTAAATGGTAAGAGCCCCAAGAAATGTTATAGGGAAATAGGCCAGGGATGAATAATGAACAATTTTCGACCGGACAAGTGTAAAAAGGATCAACACAATCCAAAATAAAAACATCATCCACATTCGAAAATCAGCCATGTGTTTTTGTTCTGGTTTCATTTTATAAAAAGCCCTGATGGCAAATAGGGAAGCAGGAAAACAACCTATCAATAACACCACCAGATGAAATCCGGGAAATCCCCCATGCCCTGCATCTTCGGTGCTAAACAACCGTACCTGATAACTGATAAATTCCACGATAAAGTCAGGGCCATTATTTAAATATTCAATTCCAAACCAAACAAGCAGGATGGCAGCAGCATAAAAGGATAAAAGAATAAACTGCCAAAGCGTAATAAACATGGTAAATCGCCGGTAAATCCAATAAACCAAAACCGTTAGAAAAAAGATTAAATAAGCAACCGGGCCTTTTGTAAGCATGGCAAAACCAATAAAAAGTCCACCCACGAGTAATTGAAGGCCTCCCCCATTTTTTTTATTTGTTTCGTTTGTTTTTTCCTGAATCCATACAAACTTCAGGAAAAAATAAATCCCCATAAAAATAAACAGGTTGAAAACCGGATCAATAATGCCTGAACGAAAATAAAAATGGGGCAAAATGCTACCAAAGTAAGCCAATGTCCAAAGCATTCCAAAGGTTTTATCCTTGAGTTTTGTTCCAATATAATTTAGAACCAACAGGGTAATAATGCCTGTGACTGCATTGGGGAAACGGGCTGCAAATTCATTCACACCAAATATTTTCATTGAAATAACCTGAAGCCAGAAAAAAAGTGGGGGTTTTTCATAAAAGGGTTCGTAGTTAATTTGTACTTGCAAGTAATTGTTTGTGGCAATCATTTCGCGGGCTATTTCAGCAAAATTCACCTCATCCCAATCGAATAAATGTACCCCACCCAGGAAAGGCACAAAAAAAACAAGTCCTGACAGAAAGATTAGTAAATAATTACCAAGTTTACCCATAATGTACTTTATACTGATTTCAAGAGTCCGGCAAAGATACGAATGGAAAAATATTTACTGAATAAAATAAGGGATTGCACTATTGTATACGCATCAAATAAAGTATTTAATCTGACAAATGCATACCCCCTTTTCAACTTAGTGTCCGTTTATTGGAACATTATAAGTTACATTCCTGGAGGCTTTTAGGTTGCATTTTTGTTAACCAAAAGAACTATAACAGAAAGGTTATTGTTGTTCTTAAAAGACTATCAACCATTGTGACAATTTATTAACATAACAGGAGGGGGCTACAGACAACCCGAAAGCGCTGTGGTAAAGAGCTCCTACTCGCTGGTCAACCTACGAAGGAGAAGTTACAGTATTGGGCGTATTAGGAAAAGGTGCCGTCAGGAGCGGGATAAAGTGAGGATAAAGAGGATGAACTATACAGAAAGCGCTGAAGAGGTTTCGGAACGTCCGATAATTGTTAAAAGCTATAAAACATGGGTGCCATGATAAGTACAATGGATATCAGATTACTGGCTCCACAAAAGGTAATATTACAGGTGGCATGGCCTTTTAACCGGGCTCAACAAATGCTTGCTCTGAAGCTTCAGGATAGGTATAGCGAAGGAATCGGCATATTCAGTTTCAGGGTAACCAATAACTTGTAAAAGTGGATGATCGACTATTACTCACCAATATCACGGCCATAATCAATAAAATGGAGTTTGGAACATCCTGGATATTCTTATCTTTGTGATTGAATATGAAGAGCTGAAGCGGCTGTGATGAAGCTTCGGTGTAACATATGAAGAGAGACTATTTCAAATGGTTCTCTGTGAGCGTGCCACTTCGGTAGGCAGGTATAAGAACGCAGAGTAATATTCCGCTGCATAATTCGACTGGCAACAAAAAGAAAAAAAATGAAATCTCTTATTATTCCCATATTAATTATCCTTTTGGCCTTGTACTCATGTAATAAGGACAATTCTGAACCACAAATATTTAGCATAGAAAACCAAATATTTGCCGGTGAATACAACGCTGACTTAGATTTAAAAGAATTTAACCCGCCTTTAAAGGTTGACTTAATCTCAGATTCTTTACTTAATTTTAAATACGGAGTTGATTCAATCGACATAAATACAGATGGAAACTACGATTTAATTATTCATCAACGATTTATCATGGACTGGAATGATACTGTTCAGATATCAAATACCAATTACCCTTTTTGTAGTTTAACATTAAAAAACGGATTGGAAGTCGCTTGCAAAAATGAAATATTTTACATCGGCCTTGGACAAACAAGTAGCGTTCTTTGGGTCGATTCGCTTGAATATTTGAAAAGAATTGATAACTTAAACGACTGGTCTGAAACAAATACAAATATTTGGATGTGGGTAGTACCGCCAACTTCGTTTTGGGGGTCTTACGGATGTTGGTATAACCTGATCGAAACAGAGAAATACATTGGAATTAGAATGAAAATTATTACAGATTATAAATTCGGATGGATTAAAATAAATCAAGAGTCACGTGAAAATTTTGAATTTGTAAGCTATGCCATTGAAAAGTAACAATAAAAGATGCTAACATCATGGGACTGACTTTCCAATGCAACTGCTCAAAACATCCTCAATTCCATCAGTATTGCATATCATAGCGAAGATGCTGGCAATTCAGCTAACAACTATTAATAATTTAAGACTGTTTGTCCGCACACTTTAACCTTACCACCCCTGGTGCCATGCCGGTATATTGCAGCAACATTGAAATTATTACCTGTTTTTGTGGCAACAACCCGGTAATCCCCGCTGGCTCTGAAATCGTGATTTCCTCTTCCGACATCCCGCCATGTACTCAAGTCATTATTTACGGCTTCTGTACATTTTGTGTTATACATGTCGCGTACTTGTTTGGCCTGGCCACTGATCCAATCGGACACTTTACTGTTAACTGTAACATTCATAGCATTATTCCTTAATTTATCTTATCGTTTTGATTGAAAATAATCATCCTATGCATAATTTTGAGTAAAGCAAAATCTGGCTGCCTAAAAGATGAACTACTAAATATAATACTTATAAATAGTACCTGTTTATTAACAAATACTGGCAGAAATAGTTCACAGTTGATTGTGTTTAAAATTTATTCAGGATTTAGATATCGTGCTGCCTACTTCATACTCACCACACGATGGGCATAAGATTTAATATGAGCCTTTGATGCTTGCGAACACCTGCCCAATTTTTTATATGGGTTCATCGGAGGTGATGGTTTATTTATCATATATTCTGCTTCGAAATGGAAGGGGGTTTTATTATGCAAAGCCCAATTTCTTTTAATAAAATAGAATACCCATTTCCCTGCGCTTTTTCGCACTCCTTTTATAATGTTATAAGCCGCGCCGGGTATATTTTCCCAGTTGGCGCCCTGATCAATAGTATACTGATACCACTGGTCAGCTATCAATTCACCCGGAACCAGTGGATCGTGGCAAATTAATCCGGGAGGTTTAGTCATATGATCATCACGGCCATAACCAGTATTAGCCCCGGATATACTAACGCCATGGAAAAATTCCTGAGGAGTATCTGAAAGATGATTATTGAATGGAGGGCCCCCCGGCTGTACACGGAATTTAATATGCTCACGGGTCCCGACATTTATCAAAGAGACCAGGTTCCCTGTGCTGCTTTTAAATTTTAAATCAAACACATGATGCAACGATTCAACCGGTTTATGATTTGGGTCCATAGTGTTTAAAATTGGATTTTTAGATTTATCAAATGCGTGATAAAGAAAACCTGCCGTTCTGAAGCTTTCAAGTTCCATTGTAGGATTTACCGGACATCCACAAATTTGTACATCACATGTTGTTGCTACATAATTAAGTGCTTCCTTATATTTTACCTGTTTTTTGTAAGGGATGAAAA
>JAWKKL010000027.1:0-43874 GCA_041393275.1 Bacteroidales bacterium | reverse complement strand
TATTTAAAATATTTTATTTTTTTCTTGACATTTAAATTTTTTGTAGTAATTTTGATCATATTTTAAACATTAAAACGATTACAATATAATCATTTATTTTTTACTACGGTAAAACATTTTAGAAATATTTTTTGATCTTTAAGATAAACAATTGAAAAACAAAAGAAAATGAGCACATATAAAAATCTCGAAATCTATCAGTCGTCATTCAACCTTGCTGTTAAAATTTACAGGTTAAATGTTTCATTATCCGTAAACGCATTGTTGAACCAGGGGAATAAATTGAGGTGGATATCACTTAAAATTAAGGATTTTATAGCTGAAGGTTTTTCATATGAAAAGTCAGATGAAGAAAGAATCCGGACATTAACTATTGTAAGAAACCTGAGCCTTGAGGTAATTTCACTGTTAAAAAGGATAAAGTCTAATAACTCAGGCAACAAACAAATTCCTGAGTTGATAAAAAGTTATAAGCAACTCAGCATGAAAGCGGAAGAATATATCGAAATATTACAAAATACAAAGAGTGGATACATTATTCCATTTGAGGAGAGCAGGGTGATGGAAATGGCGGGTTAATAGTTGCCCTGGCCTGAAGGCCGGGGCAAATCAGATTAAAATAACTCAATTATCAAACCCCAATGAATGAATTGATTACCCGGACCTTCAGGTCTGGGTTAAAAGATAAAAAGATAAATATGAACTTCAGCAGCAATATTAAATTTTTAAGAAAACGCAAAGGCCGCACGCAGGATGATGTTGCCTTTGCCCTGAACATGAAACGACCTACACTCAGTGGTTACGAAAATGAAGTGGCCAAACCCAGCGTGGAGGTCTTAATGGCTTTCTCCGAATATTTTAAAATCTCTGTGGATACCCTCATTAAAGTAGATCTGTCATCTTTACCCGAAAGTCAGCTTTCGCAACTTGAGCATGGATTTGATGTGTATATCAAAGGAGGTAATTTAAGGGTGCTGGCAACCACCGTAGATAGCGAAAACGATGAAAACATTGAACTGGTTTCAGAAAAGGCAAAAGCCGGTTATACCAGCGGATTTGCCGATCCTGAATACGTTAAAGTCCTCCCTACTTTCAAACTTCCGTTTTTATCGCGCGAGCGCAAATACCGCACTTTCCAGATCAGCGGCGACTCCATGCTTCCCATTCCTGATAAATCCTATGTTACCGGTGAGTTTGTCGAAAACTGGTCGTACCTTAAGGATGGAGAACCATGCATTATCCTTACCCTTGATGACGGAGTAGTATTCAAAATTGTAGAGAATAAAATTGAACAGGAAGCAAAACTTGTCCTTCATTCATTAAATACGCTTTATCAAACTTATGAAGTAGAGGTTAAAGAGATTAAAGAAATTTGGAAATTTGTTAATTACATCAGTTCCGAAATGCCCGACAGGAATATTGAAAAAGATGAACTGGTAAGTGAAGTGCGGGCACTCAGGCAGGAAGTGAAAGCTATTCAAATGAAGTTAAATTTGTAATAAATCGCAATTAGATATCGATATGGCGAAGAATATCAATGATCAACCATTTGATGAGTCTACTAAATTAAAACTTGAAATATTTGGTGAGAGTTTTAAGGAATGGTTCCCAGTTTTTATAAATGACCCATATACAAAAGAAGCATATGTATTTGATTTTTTTGCTGGAAGTGGAAAAGATTTAACAAATTATAGTGGTAGTCCTTTGATACTCCTTGATAAAGCAAAAGGAGACCAAAAACAATTTTGCAATACAATCAGAAAAAAAATTCATTTTATATTCAATGAAGCTTTAGAAGACAAATATCAAGAACTTAAAAAAAATGTTGATAATTTCATTGGCGATTGTAAAAGGAATAACAATTGTCGAGATTGTGTGTTCAATATTCAAGTTATGAAATTTGAGTTTCAAGAAATTTTTAAGGATAAACAGATTCAAAATATTCTCAATAACAAAAAGATTGGAAAGTTTGTTCTGCTGGACCAATATGGGTTTAAAGAAATTAATGATATTGTATTTTTACAATTGATAGAGTTTCCAAAAACAGATTTCATTTTTTTCATTTCATCATCTTTTATAAAAAGATTTAAAGAACATCCAAACACAAAAAAATATATAGATACTGAAAAAATTAATTTCGATCTTGTTAAACCAAATGAGTGCCACAGGATTATAGCTGAGTATTTCAAGCAATTAATTCCACTTGATAAGGAATATTATATCCATCATTTTACGATTCAGAAGGAAATTTATAAAGGAAATTTCTATGGATTAATTTTTGGAAGCAACCACACATTAGGTATGGAGAAGTTTTTAAAGACTTGTTGGAAAACTGATCCTTTTTCTGGTGAAGCAAACTTCAATATTGATAATAATTTTGAGAATGGCACTCTATTTTATAATCCAATTACATCCAACAAAAAGGAACAAATAAAGCAAAAAATAAAGAAAGAGATATTAAATGAAACTATTCAAGACAATATCAGTGGAATGAAATTTTCTATGCAAAATGGATGTGAACCAAAACTATTCACTGAAGTTATTAAAGAACTAGAGAAACAAAAAAGGATTACTAGATATGGGGATATAAATTATAGTTCAACAAACATTCATAAAGTGAAGAATTACTGTATTAAATTAGCGAAATGAACTCAAGTAAAATAGAATGGACAGAAGTAACATGGAATCCCACTACCGGTTGTAATAAAATTTCAACCGGCTGTTTGCATTGTTATGCAGAAACCATGTCGCGAAGGCTGAAAGCAATGGGGATAGAAAAATATAAAAACGGCTTTAAAATTACCTTGCACCCTGAGGAATTGAAAAGGCCCTTTGAGTGGAAAAAGCCATCGTTGGTTTTCGTAAATTCAATGAGTGACTTGTTTCATTATAGTGTCCCGGTTGTGTATATTCAGCAAGTATTTGAGGTGATGAACAATACCCTTCAACATACATACCAGGTATTAACGAAACGCTCTGAGCGACTTGAACAAATTGCTCCTTTACTTAACTGGACCGAAAATATTTGGATGGGGGTATCAGTTGAAAGTGAGCAAGTATCCGAAAGAATCGCTCACCTTATAAAAACCCCGGCGTTTATTAAGTTTCTTTCGTGTGAACCATTAATTGCACCCATTGAAACGCTCTATTTGGATCAGATAGACTGGGTTATTGTGGGTGGAGAATCGGGTCCACGCGCAAGATTAATTAAAAATGAATGGGTTGAATCCATTCAAAAAAGGTGTTCCGAATCCAATACTCCATTTTTTTTCAAACAATGGGGAAAACCACACTTTAATATCAATCAAGATGACCCTACCATGAAAAAAGATCACTTGAATTATGCTAAAGGTGGCTGTGAACTTAATGGCAAAATATACCAAAATCTTCCCTCTTTATACTCCACTAAAGTTGAACCTTAGTGTACTCCATTATCGACATAGAAACCACCGGCCTAAGCCCCAACAGGGAAAAAATTACCGAAATAGCCATCTATGTCCATGACGGAGAAAAAGTTGTGGATGAATTTACCACCCTTTTAAATCCTGAAATTGCTATCCCTTACAGGATAACACAGCTTACCGGCATCAATAATAAAATGGTGGAAGATTCACCTAAATTTTATGAAGTGGCTAAAAGAATTGTTGAAATGACCAAAGACACCATTTTTGTTGGACATAATGTGCACTTTGACTATAATTTCATTCGGAAAGAATTCAGGGAATTTGGCTACGACTACCAGCGCAAAAAAATTTGCACCGCAAGATTAAGCAGGAAGTTGCTTCCCGGGCGCCGTTCTTACTCACTTGGTAAGCTTTGCCAGGAATTGGGAATTCAAAATGAAAACAGGCACCGTGCTTTTGGCGATGCGAAGGCCACAGTTAAATTATTTGAAATACTGCTTAAGGTTGAAAAAAATATTCAGGACATTTCGCTTAAAGAGATAAATACCAATCTGGATAAAAGTATCATCAAAAAATTACCCCGGGAACCAGGTGTTTATTATTTCTATAACGATAAAAATGAAATGATTTATGTTGGTAAAAGCATTAATATCCACGACCGTGTCCTTTCGCATCTGACCAATAACTCCTCAAAAAGGGCCATTGAAATGCGGAATAATATTGCTGATATTGGTTATGAACTTACCGGAAATGAACTGATAGCCCTTCTTCTTGAGTCGGATGAAATTAAAAAACATAAACCACCCTATAACCGCGCTCAGCGAAGAAATAATTTCCCGTGGGGCCTTTATTTGTCGAAAGACGAGAAGGGCTACCTTCGATTAAAAATTGAAAAAAACGATAAGGAAGAATTGCCTCTAACCTCATTTAATTCACAACTTTCGGCAAAAAGTCATTTATTTACCCTTACCGAAGCCTTCACCCTTTGCCAAAAACTTTGTGGTCTGTTTGATACGAAAGGTGCTTGTTTTCACTACAATATTAAACAATGTCACGGTGCCTGCATCGGTATCGAACCAGCAGAGGACTACAACCTCAGGCTTTTGCAAGCCATTGAACCGTATCAATTACATAAAACCACATTTCTGATTATTGACAAAGGCAGGAACGATGGAGAAAAAGCAATTGTTGGTATGGAAAACGGAAAATATCTTGGATTTGGATATATCGATATTGAATTAAATGGATACGTAAATGTTGATGATTTAAAATCATGCATTACTGCTTATCCCGACAATAAGGATATCCAACAGATCATCAGAAGCTATATTAAGAACCGTAAAGCAGTAAAAATAGTAGAATATTAATTTTTCTATTTTGGAATGAAACAGTAAATTTGTTGAAAAAATTTCATTATGGGTAAAAAACCGTTTTCAAATGACATGCTGAAAATTCATGATCCAGAGATGGTAGTTTCTGACATTATCGAACAACTTCGGTTGGATATTTACCGCAAATATAAAAGAAAAGGGGCAGTGGTGGGGATCAGCGGAGGAATTGATTCTTCCGTTACCTTAGCCCTTGCTGTAGAGGCACTTGGCCCAGATAAAACTTTTGGTGTTATGATCCCTGAAAAAGATTCAAGCAGCGATAGCAAAGACCTGGCTCAAATACTAGCTGATCAGTATGGTGTAGAAACAATAGTTGAAAATATATCGGGAGCATTAGAAGGGTTTAACTGTTACCAGCGCAGGGATGAAGCTATTTCGCGTGTATTTCCTGAATTTGATCCGAAAACTTACAAATCAAAAATTGGTATCAATCAAACCGGATTAAATCAAAAATTACCACCGGTATTTTATCTTACTATCATTGATTCAAAAGGAAATACTGAAAGTAAGATTCTTCCGGTAAATGAGTACCTGCAAATTGTTGCGGCGTCAAATTTCAAACAAAGGAGCAGGATGTCCATGCTTTATTACCATGCCGAACAAAAACATTATGTTGTATTGGGCACTGCAAATAAACATGAAATAGAACAAGGCTTTTTTGTCAAATTTGGCGATGGTGGATCTGATTTATACCCGCTTGCCGGAATGTATAAAACGCAGGTTTACCAGCTTGCGGAATACCTCAACGTTCCAAAAGAAATCATAAACCGAACACCAACCACTGATACCTATACAGCAGAACAAACCCAGGAAGAATTCTTCTATCAATTACCTTTCGACGTTATGGATTTAATGTGGTATGGATTTGAAAATGGCTATTCATATGATGAAGTTGGTGAGGTGATGGGAAAAACAAGAGAAGAAGTGGAAATAATTTTTAAAAATTTCGAGAGGAAGAAAAAAACCACTGAATATTTGAGAGCAAACCCACAAATGTATCCAGGAATTTAAATATCAGTTAAATGAATTTTTTCGATTATTTATTTCAGCATTCGTCGGCATTAAATAAAGATTTCATTCTTGGGGCAAAAGAAACGATATCCTATAAAAAACTTTATACTGACAGTTTGTCCTTATCGAAATACCTGTACAATACTTTCGGTGAAAATCATTCCTTTATTATTGTGAGTGAAAACTCTGTTTTTTTTACGCTTGCCTACCTTGCTGTTTTAAAATCGGGAAATATTTGTATACCGTTAAATCCTGCACTCGAAACGAATTCTTTCAAACAGATTTTAACACTAACGGAGCCCAGCCTCGCCTTTGTTTCAAAAAAATATCAACAAAAATTCATTAATTCTAAATTAACTATTCTTAACGAAGAATTTGTCAACAAAATTACGGAGGGC
Organism: Bacteroidales bacterium; assembly: GCA_041393275.1. Classification (GTDB taxonomy): domain Bacteria; phylum Bacteroidota; class Bacteroidia; order Bacteroidales; family JAADJA01; genus JAADJA01. The sequence continues at coordinate 37,670 of JAWKKL010000027.1, read as the reverse complement.
TTTTCCAATAAAAATCATGATGAAAATACTACGCCTTTTATTTCCGAAAGACTGGCTGAAATTATATTCACTTCTGGCTCGACCGGTGAACAAAAAGGGGTTAAAATTTCACACAAAAACCTTATTGCTAATACCCGTTCGATTGTTGATTATCTCAGGTTGACTAATACGGATATAATTCAGATCGTGATGCCTTTTTATTATTGCTATGGACTTTCATTATTACATACACATCTCAGGGCTGGTGGGTCGGTGGTATTTAATAATTCTTTTTTATTTATAGGTTCAGTAATAAATGATCTGAATAAATACAAATGCACCGGTTTTTCTGGAGTTCCCAGTCATTTTCAAATTTTGCTTAGAAAGACCAGGGATTTCAAAAATACAAAATTCCCCCATTTAAGATATGTAACACAGGCAGGAGGTAAACTTCATAATGCCTTTATCAGGGAATTTGTGGAAGCTTTCCCAACCATTGATTTTATTGTTATGTACGGCCAAACTGAAGCCACGGCCCGACTATCATACCTTGAACCTGGTCTTGTCCTTAAAAAGTTGGGCTCAATTGGTAAAGCCATCCCAGGAGTAACGCTAAAGGTAGTTGATAAAGATGGCTCAGAAGTTTTACCGGGCAATACAGGAGAAATAATTGCGAGTGGAGATAATATTATGTTGGGCTACTTTAAAGATGAAACATCGACCCGGGTGATTCTGAAAAATGGGTGGCTTCATACTGGCGATATCGGGACAATTGATGAAGATGGTTATATTTACATTAAAAGCAGAAAAAAAGAAATTTTTAAAGTTCGCGGAATTAGAATTAGCCCTAAAGAAATTGAAGAAGTAATTGTTTCCTTTCCTGGTGTAATTGACTGCACTATTGAGTCCGAATATGATGAGCTTACGGGAGAAGGGCTAAAAGCAACCATCTTCATAAATGCCACAAATAAAGATGATTTTAAGGCAATAGCGATACAGGAATATTGTTCAAAACACCTGGCAAACCATAAAATTCCAAATACAATTATTTTTGATACCACATTGTCGTTTAATGCAGCGGGGAAAAAACAATACCACAAGCCAAACTAATCCGAATTCATATCACTCCATATTTTTTCAGTTATTTTATCCAATGGCTCTTGCTTTAAGTGGTAGAAATCTATAAAACATTCCCTTTTATCAAATATATCGGGATAATCGCTGTAGTCTAAAACAGGGGCAATACTTAGTAAGTCTTCTTTAAACTTATGGCAATAATCAATTAAATTACTTTGGGATAAAAATAAGTTTACCTCTTTATAAATGGGCAATAAAATAAATGTTAGTTCAATCCTGTTTTCATCACAATAAGTTCCTATCTCTTTCATTTCTTTATAATAATTTTCGGGATATTTATAGTTCCCAAAAAAAAGATTGAATTGAGATTTTGAAAGTTCATCCAGCTTTTCAACACCTTGAAATTCATAATAGTTCGTTGCGATTTTTTTATTATTTGTCAGAAAATATAGGAAATTGGCCCACGAATCAAAAAATATCTCTTTGGTTGTAAAATACTTGTATGGCTTTTCAAAATAGTCAAATGCAAAATGACATAAGGAGTAATCGCGGTTTGCATTATAATTCATAAATGAAACCACAAAATATACTTTTTTAAGCTGTGCATTTTCAGCAATAAACCAGAAGTTTTCAATGCTTGTAGAGTAACTCGCACCCGGAACACAAAAATTAAAGCATTGTTCTCCCGTAACCTCTTCTATCAATGATTCCCTGATTCTTCTTCCCTGAGAATCGCCAATCAGAACTATGGAAGAAGGATTATTTTTGAAATGGTGAGCCTTCCAAAGCATATTACCCCGTGGGCCTGATTCATTACTTCTGTTCAGAATCGATATCTTGTTTACATCATCAATAATGTGTGAAACATTAATAAAGTCGTAAGGATCAATTACTGTAATGAAAAGTACATAAATCCAAAATGGAATACTGAAATAGAATATTTTTTTAATATAAAATCGCATGTAATTCGGAATTATAGCTTAAAATTTCAGATACACAAAGGCTTCATCACCGCCTCCATAGAGATATATTAAAATGATCAACGCGTAATACCCTGTCCATCTTACCAGCAGTGGTAGATGTATGAATTTTTTCATCAAATCTTCACCTTGTTCATTAAAATATTCAATTATAAAAATAAACAAAAATCCTACTATCCCAACGATGAAGGAATTTTTATCATAAACCAAATCATGACCGGAAAATTTCCATTCAATTCCTGAAAATAAGTGCGTAATATAATAGAATGCATCACTTACAGAATTAGCATTAAAAAATATTAATGTCAAACAAAAAAACAAGAAAGTAAAAATCCGGCTAAAAAACACAACCCATTTTTTTTGTAATTTCTTAGCGAGAGTTATTCTTTTTCTTTTAGTATAAAACTCATAACTAATGGCTATCCCCTGCAAAATTCCTAATATCACAAATGTCCATTTGGCACCATGCCATATGCCAATAACAAAAAAAGTTATAAATATGCCCAAAATTGCTGCTTTGTTTTTCAGTTTCCGGTATTTGACTATAAATGGGGTAAAAATAAAATCGTTGCACCACGATGATAGAGAGATATGCCAGCGCCTCCAAAATTCTCCTACATTTTTAGCAAAAAAGGGCCGGTTAAAATTATCGCCCAATTGAATACCGAAAATTCGGGCGGAGCCAAGTGCCATATCGGTATATCCCGAGAAATCGCAATAAAGGTGGACCGTTTGCAATAAAAACACAATGATGAGGGGAATCCCATGGTAATTTTCAACATCACCATAAACCAGCATAACCGGCCCGGCCAGATTATTTCCAATAACATCCTTTTTAAACATACCCCATAAAAACAGCCGTAAACCTGTCGAAATATTGTCTTTTTGAAAATCCAGGGACGAATTGATCTGAGGAAAAAAATGATTTGATCGCTCGACCGGCCCCGATAAAAATTTTGGAAAAAACAATAAATAAGTGGCAAATATTCCAAAATTATGCTCTGCTTTTTCAGCTCCCCTGTTTATCCTGATTAAATATCCCAGGGCCTGAAATGTATAATATGAAATTCCGAGCGGTACAATGATATTGATATATGGAATTGATGCGACTTCCGGGAATAATCTCAATATAAAATTCAGGTTTTCAAAAACGAAATTGATGTATTTAAATGAAGCCAACAATCCTATATCCAATGATATTCCCAACCAAAAAATTCGCTTTTTATAAACTTTATTTTTTGTTGTTTCGAGTGAAATTCCAAGAAAATAATTCAGGATAGAAAATAGTAAAGCAAAAAATATTAAATTTGGAGAAATTGTTCCGATAAAAAATAAACTGGCAAGAAACAATATAAACCAACGGTACTTTTTAAAGGAATAGAACAAAACAAAAGTAACCCCAAGGAAAACAAAATAGTAAAATGAATTAAAAAACATCTAAACTAATTGAAAGGTGCTTGTGATTATCAAATCTATGCACTAAAGTTATAAATAAAAACGATATGGTTATACTTACATTCAAAAGATTTAGATTCATTATTTTATTAATACTACTGGTCTCTCTTGTCCACTGCAAAAACACCACACATGATATGCAAAACGAAAATGCCATAAACATTTTGTTCCTCCATCATAGCACAGGCCGCGTGATATGGACGGGCAAACCATCGGGTGTTGATGTTATAAAAAACGTGTTTAACAATGTTTATCAGGTCCCCGATTGGTTTATCGAATACAATCAAACAAATGGTACAAATTATGCAATTAAAGAACAATCCTTTCCGAATAAAGAACCTTACGGATGGAAAAATTATCCGTTCGATTATTACAATATTTGGGTTAAAAACGCAGGCAGCGAATTGTTCATGGATGAACCTACACTTGAAATTTTAACGAAAAATAACGATGTAATCATTTTTAAACATTGTTTCCCCGTTAGCAAGGTTGACGAAAATACTGGAATACCCGATATAAATTCAGAGGAAAAAAGGCTTGAAAATTACAAAGTTCAATACAATGCCTTAAAAAAGAAGATACATGAATTTCAGGATACGAAATTTATTGTTTGGACAAGCCCCGTTTTACTTGAAAATCACACTAATCCTGACGAGGCCCAACGATCGAAAGACTTCGTCAACTGGGTTATCAGCGAATGGGACGAACCTACGGACAATATTTTTATTTGGGATTTTAATAAATTACAAACCGAGGGTGGATTATATCTGCCTGTAAAAAACGCCAGGAACAAAAGCGATTCACATCCGTCAGAAAGTTTTGCAAAAGAAGTAGCCCCTCTTTTTTGTCAGCGCATTGTGGATGTCATTGAGAACAATGGAGAAAAAACATATTTAACAGGAATAATGAAATAATTTACATAAATTGAAACTAAATAAAATCCGAAGGATATAAAAAATTCTTACATCTGTTGAAAAAATTATATTTTATGATTGATCGATTTGAAGTTAAAAAGAAACTTAGAAGCTTTATAGCAGAAACAGCCTATATCTCCGAAGATGAAATCAGTTATGATACCCTGATCTTCACTGAAGGTATTTTCGATTCCATGGGTTTTTTATCACTGATAAATTTTATTGAAGAACATTTTAAAATCAAAGCAGAAGATGCCGAGCTATTAGAAGAAAACTTTGAATCCATCAATGCAATAGCCGGTTTTATTGAAAAAAAATTAAATTAATCCTGCCCCATGTGCGGTATTGCCGGGATATATAATTTTAAAGGGAACAAACCAATAATCCCCTCTGGCAGAGTTGAAAACATGTTGAAAGCCATTCGGCACCGCGGACCTGACGAAAGTGGTATTTATACAAACAATAATCTGGGCATAGGGAACGTACGCCTCAGCATTATTGACCTTAATACAGGCCAACAACCCTTAAGCATCAGGGATAAAAGGTATTGGATCGTTTACAATGGCGAATTGTTCAATTACATAGAACTTAAAGAAAAACTAATTAAGATAGGAATTGACTTTTTTACAGACTGCGATACAGAAGTAGTTATTCAATGTTTTGCTGAATATGGAGCAGATTGCCTAAATTTATTCAACGGACAATTTGCTTTTGCCATTTGGGATAATCAGAAAAAAGAACTTTTTATGGCCCGCGACCGGGTTGGGATAAGGCCACTTTTTTATACCATCCAAAATGGATCAATTTATTTTTGTTCTGAAATAAAGGGTTTGTTCGAAAACCATGAGATAAAACGAAAAATATCATTGCCTTCTTTATCGCAAATCTTTACATTCTGGACAACCATAACGCCGAATACCCCATTTGATGATATATATGAATTGCCTCCCGGACACTATTTGCATCTTTCGAACAAAAAGATAAACATCCAAAAATACTGGTCGTTGCCATTTCCGGCAATGAAAAACATTTCTACCCAATCTTTGGATGCATTAGTTGACCATTTTTGTGAACTATTTTATGATTCCGTACGAATAAGATTGCGGGCTGATGTTGAAGTGGCCGCCTATTTAAGCGGGGGTATCGATTCAAGTATTACCACAGCATTTATAAAAAAAATTGAACCGTCTGTATTGAATACCTATTCCATAGGATTCGATGATGAAATTTTTGATGAGACGAAATATCAGTTGGAATCGGCGTACTATTTTAAAACTAACCATAAAGCATTTAGCTGTACAAAAGCAGATATTGGAAATAATTTTTTTAATACCGTATACCATACCGAATTCCTGTTTAAGAACCGCCCCAACTCCTATGTATCTGCTTTCGAAAAAAGTAAGAGATGAAAACATAAAGGTAGTAATGACCGGCGAGTGCTGATGAAATGTTTGGTGGGTATAATATTTTTAAGGAAGCAAAGATTAGAAGATTTTGGGCTAACCAACCCGATTCAAATTGCCGGCCCGAATTGCTCACAAAACTTTATCCCTATTTACCACACATGCAAAATGCTCGCGGAAACATGTTAAAAATGTTCTTTGGGTATAAACTTTCTGATGTAAACAATCCCTGGTATTCCCATTATTTAAGATGGAATAATTCTTCAAAAATTTCCAATTATTTTCAACCGGATATTAAATCCGAATTAAATCGTTTAGATCCGTTTGCAGCTCTAAGCAGTCTGCACATTCCTTCATTTGATAACCTTACAGAACTTGCCAAAGCACAATATATTGAAAGTTCTATTTTTATGTCGGGTTATTTATTGTCATCGCAAGGCGACCGGATGGGAATGGCCAACTCAGTGGAGGGCAGGTATCCGTTTTTAGATCACAGATTAATAGAATTTGCAGCAAACCTTCCGGATAATGCAAAGTTAAACTGCCTGAATGAAAAATTCATACTTAAAAGAGCAATGAAAGGTAAAATCCCAGAATCCATCCGCCAAAGGCAAAAACAAGCTTACAGAGCACCTGTAGCAAGCAGTTTTTTTGGAGAGAATAAACTTGAATATGTCAACGATTTACTATCTGAAAGTAAATTGATATCATACGGATATTTCAACCCTGCTATGGTAAAAAATTTAACCACAAAAATGGCATCTGATAAAACCCTATCTGAAATAGAAAATATGAGTATCGCTGCCATTTTATCAACACAATTAACCCATTATTTTTTTATTTCAGGAAATAAAGAATTACTTCAAACTGGCCCACTTCAAAATTTAAATATAATTCGGGGGTAAATTTGCGAAGGCAAGAGGTTAGTATCAAATACCAATGACCCTCGCTGTAATTTGCTTCGAGTTAATAACCTCCAGAAATGCATCGCGTTTGCCTTTATCAACAACCAAATAAAACATCCCGTTTTTCTTTTTAGCAGCCGAACTAAATAGTATCCATTTTGGTAAAGCATCAGAAAGAACTTTTTTATTTATGGCTGATTCGATGGCAAAAAAATCGGCATGGTCTTCATAGTTAATAACTACATCGGGTGTATATTTTTTATTGTTATAACCTCCATAAAAACTCAATTTCTCGGGTTCAGCATAACCTGGGGCATCAGCCTGAATTAAAATTGGTTTTTCTTCTGTTGTTTTCAATATTCGTTCAATTGCTTTTTCTCTTGATAATCCCATTTTTCACGTATTAAATCAAATCGTTAGTGGTTTTCCTGGATGATCCAACATTGCGGGACGGTTCCAAAAATATACTTCCATCAATACCAACTTGTTAACTAAATTTTTTATTTACTGATCCGGTATCGTATTGCAAATCTAAAAAAATTAACCAATAATAGCTAATAAAAAATAAAGTTTATCCAGATTCATTTCAATATTGCCAAAATTTGTCTTAATTTTTCGGCATTTATTATCATCTATTTTTCGATTTCATTATCGAAAAACCTTAAATATGATTTATGTTAAAGAATATTGCTTAAATTTGCATTTCAGTAATCCGCTAATGCAATACCTTAAAAAGAGTTTTTATCAGAAAATTTTTCTAAATCTTTAAATAATTAAAAATGAAAAAAAAATTACAATCAACAATTTTTGCAAAATTTTTATGCTTGTTTGCTATAAGTTTTCTAATGACAATACCTGTTTTTAGCCAGAAAAAAGAAAGTATAGCTGAGATTGATGATCCGAACCTGGACCAAATACCAAAGTGGTATCTTGAGCAAGTTAAAAATAATATTAAAGCCCCCTCTGAGGTTATCACAATTAACGATTATGACAATTTCTATTTGGGCGTTGATTTTGCCGAAAGTCATATAAGTGCGAATCCAACGAATCCAACCCAGTTTTTTACAGCTTATAATACAGATGGGACACATCGGACACAAGACGGCCACGATTGGACAGATGCCACGCCAGTAGCCTGGGGCACAAGTGTTAATGGAGATCCCGTTACTGCCTACGATGGTTCAGGCAACCTTTATTATGAAAATATGTTTGGTGGAATTACGGGATGCAAAGTTGTTCGTTCTTCAAATAATGGACTAAGCTGGAGTGCCTCTGTAACAGCCATTAGCGGAAATGACAAAAATTGGATCGCAGCCGACCAAACGTCAGGCCCCTACGCAAATTATGTTTATACAGTTATGACGAATAGCGGTTCGGGAAATTTTGCCCGAAGTACAAATTTAGGTGCTTCCTGGACTACAACATTTCAACCTAACACCCAGTCGTTGCCAGGCATGATGGTTTGTGTCGGGCCAAATGGTGCCACTGATGGTGGTTCTGTGTATGTTGTTACCAACAGTGGAAGTGCTTTTGCATCAACATATACATTTTATCGTTCACTGAATGGAGGATCCACATTTTCTTTAATGTCGGCCCAAAATTTTGCTGGTTATGTTGGTACAAATGTTAACGGAAGGAATTCTGTCGAAAATATGCGAACCAGGCCCTATCCTTTTATCACGGCTGATAATAGTAACGGGACCTACCGTGGAAGGTTATACCTGGTTTATGCGTCAAACTGGCCTTCAGGCGATGGCAACAAGCCGGATATTTGGTGTCGTTATTCTGATAATGGCGGAGCTACCTGGTCATCTGAAGTAAAAATAAACGATGATGCCAATACACAAAACAATCACCAATGGGCACCTGCACCATGGTGTGATTTAACAACCGGCCGATTGTACGTGCATTGGATGGACACAAGGGATGACCTTACCGGAGATGATGAAGCTTTAATATACGCTTCTTATTCTGATAACGGAGGTGCTAGTTTTGTTACGAACCAAAAGTTATCAAACGAACCCATGGTAATAAATTGTTCGACCTGTGGTGGTGGCGGAACGCCAAGGTATCAGGGAGATTATACAGCCATTTCGTCAAACCCTGATGTTTCCATGTCAGCCTGGACTGATTTCCGTTGGGGTACATTTGCCAGTTTTACTGCCTATTTTCCCGATTATGCCATGCGATTAAGCACATCGAAGGAGAGTACAAAAGGCGTCAATACCGTACTGGCTGAAGTCCCTTCTGTAAAACTTTATACAGGTGATGTTATTTTCACTGCAAGTATGGAGACACCCCCTTCAGGATCATTTTCAATCTCATATCCCTCGGGGAATACGCTTAGTTCTTTTCCCGGTTCAATTCCTATTCAAATTACCGATAACGGCGTACCTTCTGGCATTTATACCTTGAGTGTTATTGGAAAAGGGCCAAATGGTACACCCGTTCATAAAAGGGAAATTTCTATATCTGTCGTGGAATTAGCGCCACCGATAACTGATTTTGTTGCCAGTACTACCAATCCCATAATAAATTCACCAGTTGACTTTACTGATCTCTCAACGAATGCCCCCACGTCGTGGAACTGGAGTTTTAATCCTGCAACGGTAACTTTTTTAAATGGAACAAATGCATCATCACAAAACCCTCAGATCGTTTTTACAGCTAGCGGAAATTATACTGTTTCCCTCACTGCCACCAACATATATGGTAGTGATTCGGAAACTAAAGTGAACTATATATCTGCAAGTACATGTACACCATGTGAATCGTATTCGAATAATGCTACCGAAGAATGGATAAGCAATGTTACCTTCAATACGATAAATAATTCAGTAAATACACCTGCCGGATATGAAGATTTTACCTATCTTTCAACGGATGTTATGAAAGGTAATTCCTATACTATTTCAGTTTCATGTGGTTCGACTGGAAACTGGCCCGAAAATTATTGGGTTTATTTTGACTGGAATGACGACTGTGACTATAATGATACCGGTGAAAGCGTTGACTTAGGAGATTTCACCGGACCTGGTACATTGTCTACCAACATTACAATTCCTTCAGGAACAATACCCGGAGCAAAAAAAATGAGGGTAATTCTTAAATATAACTCGAATCCAACTTCAGGTTGCGAAACGGGATATTCATTCGGGCAAACCGAAGATTATACCGTAAATGTATTGCACGATGATGTTGTCCTTGATATAAAAGCATTTCTTGAAGGCCCTTTTAGCGGAAACAATATGAATGCTAACCTTTCTGCAAAAATGCCACTTTCACAGCCTTTTAATACGGCACCCTGGAATTATTCAGGTACTGAAAGTGTGGCGTCTATTCCGGGTGGTGTTACCGAATGGACTCTTGTGGAGCTACGTGATGCTTCAACGGCCGGATCAGCAACAAGTGCAGCATCCATCGCCAGAAAAGCAGCTTTTATTCTAACTGATGGTTCCATTGTAGATATGGATGGAATCTCTAATTTACTATTCCCGGTTACAGTTAGCCAAAATCTATTTGTTGTCGTATGGCACCGGAATCACCTTGGAATTATGTCGAATAGTGCCCTTACATTGTCAGGCGGAGTTTATACCTACGATTTCACCACAGACGTAAGTAAGGTTTATGGGGGAATAAATGGCCATAAACAAATAGCATCGGGTATATGGGGAATGTTTGGTGGAGATGGCAATAAAGATGGGCTAATAAATAATTCGGATTATACTCCTTTGTGGGAAAATGAAGCCGGAACTGAAGGATATATTTCAAGTGATTATAATCTTGATGGCCAGTCGGACAATAAGGACAAAGATGATATTTGGGTGCCAAATGATGGCAAGGAAAGCCAGGTGCCTAACTAAAAAAATAAAAATCCTCCTACTAGAATGTAGGGGGATTTTTTTTACTATTCATGAAAGTTGGTAGTTAATATTTTAATAAATGGGATAAAAATTTTTATAGTTTTAATTTTTAATATAGTTTTGCGCGATTTATAATGTTATGGAAAAAATAAAGAAGGTAGTAAAACTAGAGAATTTGCCTCCGGAGGCATTCAAAGCATTATACAAAAAATATCCGGACGGGTGGAAAGACCACGTAAAAAAAATCACCAAACCCAATGGTGAGTACTTTTACGCTATTAGCATCGATACTTCCGATGCGTCTTATATGGCTAAAGTCAGTGTTAAGGTTGACTCAAAAAGCGATGTTGAAAAACTAAATTTCGATTTTGTTGATAAAATGGCCGAACGGGAGGCTGCGAAACATTCTAAAGGTGAAGCAGATGATGGTGATGATTCTAATGATATGGAATTCCCGGATGATGATGAAGAAGATAGTGTTGATGATGATGAAGATTAAATAGGCCCTGATCCTGTAAGGTAATCCTGAATAATTGTTTCCTTACCCTTTTTTTATATTTTCCTTTCGAATTTTTTATTCACATTTTTATCAATTCCATTTTTATTCAGGTCATATATAGAAATTAGTCCTTTTGTAAATGAACCAATTTTTAATATGTAATGTTTTATAACCAATAATTTTTCTTGTTGTAGTGCGGTCTATTTTGTTAACTATAGTTCAATTTTTAATGCTTGGCATTATTTTGTATAAAAATCCCTGGTTTGTTGATCATCCGCTACTTTTGACTCTTCAAATACTTGGGTTAATTATTGGTATTTGGGCACTATCAGAAATGAGCAAGAGCAAATTTAACATCGCCCCCTCAATCCGCCATGGGGCCATATTGATTTCAACAGGGCCTTACAGGCTCATTAGGCATCCAATGTATCTGTCCCTTGTTATGTTTCTGATGCCAGTTTTGATCTGGCAAAGTAACCTTGTCAATTTCATTCTGTTTACCATACTATTGGCAAACATGATTTTGAAACTTTTTTATGAAGAGAAATTATTGTCGGAAAAGTTTGAAAGGTATACCGTTTATAAAGAAAAAACATGGAGGCTCATTCCCTTTGTATTTTAGTGCTTTACCATTTGATCGATTTTCTCCTGACGGGCATTGTCATACATCGGGCCCCGCCCCCGCCCCGGCTTAATTCAGCCCCGGCTATTGTGACCACACATTTTTTATAATCATTAACATTTATTTTGTTTTCGATTACATCGGTGGCTTCTATTATTTCATAACCCGATTTGTTTAATTCGTCAAGTGTATAAACGTTTCGACCGTAGCCAATCACCTTGCCAGGGGCAAAAGCAAAGAAGTTAGCCCCACTGTGCCATTGTTCCCTTTCCTGTTGCCATAAGTCGGTTGTTCCACCACAAAAAACTGGCTTTAAACTTATCCCAATTCCGGCTAAAGTTTCAAGAATATTTTTTTCCTCTTTAATGTCAACTTTCCCATTATCAAGGGTGATATGAATTGTTTTATAACGATTCGGTTGTAACACAACAGGTTCGAAAACCATACATTCTTCCTGACTAAAAAAGGTAAATACCATATCTAAATGTATGAAAGATTCGCGTCCGGTGGGCAATTCCTGGACGATAATATGCCTTTTTTGTTTTTGATCCCTGAATTTTTCAACAATCACATCAACGCCCTGGGGGCTGGTACGGGCTCCAATCCCAATTAATAATAAATCCTCCCTTCCAACAATGACATCCCCGCCTTCAATGCTTGCTTTCTTATAATCAATATTCGCAGAATTGGCTGTAAAAGTACTTGTATTAAAAGGCTGGTAAAAGTCGAAAATAGCTTCCATTATTTGCGATTCACGTTCGCGCACCCGGCTTGCCATTTTTGCAACTAGTACTCTTTTGCCAATGGCAACCGAAGCATCACGCGTAAAAAAAAAGTTATGCAAAGGCCTGAGGGCAAAACGTTGTTGGGTTAAAAACCGGCTTAAACTATCACGAGACAAATCAACACCTTCAATCATCGCACTTGCAAGGTTTTCATTGTTTAATGCATTCAAATACTCCATTAAATGGGGATCATTGCAATTGGTACAAATATTACTAAGTAACCCAAACCTGACTTTTTCATTTTTCATTACATCGGCCAGAAGTTCTTTTACTTCAAAAACTTTCGTTACTTTTTGAAGCACACCCCGCAGTTGTGAAAATTCACTTCTGGCAACTGACAAATTCAGGATATCGCTGTAAAGCGCCCTTTCGGCATTTTCCGGCGTCATATTCTCTACTTCGCTGCCAAGCGTATGTATGATTACTGCTTCCAGTTCGCCTATTTCAGACTGCACATTTACAGCAATGTTTTGAGGTGGTATAGTATTCATCGCAAGCCAATTTAAATTTGCTGCAAAGGTAATTTAATTAGAATACTTTAAGGTTATGATAAACTCGAACCGGCTTAGTCAACCATAAGTTTGGTTTTCCTTATTATATGATTGTTCTCATCATACAACATACAAACATATATGCCTTTTGAAAGGTTCTCTTTCGATAAAGTTAGCCTATTGCCATTTATGCTATTTATTTCGAGGACCTTTTTCCCATAAATATTGAAAATTTGTAAACTCCCGTTATTTATTATTTCTCCTGAGGTAATCTGTAAAATAGAGCTACCGATCATTGGATTTGGATATATCACAAAAGAAAATTCCTTCTTTTCATCAGGCCGAAAATTGCTTACGATATATCCATTCATTTCTCCGGGCGTACCATGGTCAGCAGAAGTTACCCAACTTTCGGGAAGTGCATTATCGTAGTTCCACGCCTTTAACTCAAGGGTTGGCCCACCACCATCGGGTTCCGTTGGCCAGGGTTCAAGGTTGCTGTAATGAACCGTATCAATCAATACACCGGTTGAATCAAAAAGTCGGATCAATTCACCATTGCTGCTCAATCCAAAATCCATATTTCCAATCACATTGCTAACTTCCGGGAAGAAACTGCTAAAAATTGCAGTATCCCTGCTCAACACAAGGTATCCATTGGGGCCAATTACTGTGTTATCAGGAAATTGAAAAACATGCTCATCATCAGAATCTTTAAATTCCCATCCTGAAATATCTAATAAATAATTATGGGGATTATAAAACTCGACCCAGTCTTCAGTATCAAAATCTACATCGGCATTATAATTTATTTCATTTATTACTAATGAATCTAAAAATTCTATCTGTTCAAAAACTGCGGTTATAAAATCTCCAGTTGAGAAATTTACTGTAACATTTGCAAGGGAATCTGAAGGCGAGAATTCATGGTTATAAGCTTCCCAATGCGAAAATTCAAAATTTGGGTTTGTGCTTAATACTTCAAGGTGGGTATTTATTCCTCCAAAATACATTCCTCCCCATACCGGTACGTCAAGTTCAAGTGAATTAATATTAATCCGGCCGGCTTCAGGGGGATAAACGGCAAGGTTAATTTCATAAGGGCCTGTTAAATCGTAACAACTATTGAGGCCGGTTGGCAGGTAAGAATGGCGGTTGCTAACGAAGTTTTTTATTTTCTGTACATTGTTTTCCCATTGGGTTACCGAACCTCCCCACCGGGCAACGTGTTTGGGCATTTCGGGTGCCATTCGGTCCTCAATCGAACTTAAATAATCAATCATTTTATCTGGAATAAATGCAGAATTATAATGGTCAATATAACGATTTACATAATATTCATAAAATTCATCATTGTCAAGTAAGTGATTTAACATTACGATATGTTGTTCAGGATCTGAAGTAAGACCCTCCGGGTAACAAGGCGATGTGTAAGGACTTATTCCGGGAACTCCGGTATAATTAATATAATGTGCAAACGTGGCATCTTCATCCCATAATACATAGCCCCATTTTTGATGTCCACCATCAGGGTTTGTACCTCTCCACCATCCAACATTCCAGTTGATCCAGTCGGAACAAACCACAAACGAATTGATTAAAATATAATCTACAAGACTTTTATAGTCTAAGCGGGTTTTTACATATTCATAGTTTGCCTGATTTCCCATATCATTGTATTTGATAAAATCATGCAAATCGTTCCAGTCATTCCAGGCAGCCCTGGCCGCCGTATTCTGCCCAGCTTCCACCCACAGCATCAGATAATATTACGTATCGTATTTCCCCTGATTGTAATAATAATCCGTAAAGTCGTGATCATTTACTTTTTCACGAAACCCGTAGACTCCCCAATATTGACCATTTACGTATACTATTCCTTTTCACCCTTTCTGACATCCAAATGAAGCCCTTCGCGATGGGCGGTATTTTGAACAAAAAAATCGCGTAAATGAGCACTGGTATCAATACCGGGATGATTGTATCATCGCCCGCTGCCCTTAATATTATCCGTTGAAATTCATCCCTGTCAGTTAACGGAATCAAAGGCTCCCTAATAGCATAATTGTACCACACTCATCGCGGCTGATATAATCAATGCTTCGCTGGTCATGTACCCAAGAATCCTGGCCATGTTCATTAAATTTCACCATACCCAATGTTTGTCCTTATGCCCTCTTCATTAAAATACTCAAACGTTCCGAAAGGCCGTAATGATTGATTTCCGTTTGGGAGGTTATCAAGTTGTCCTGCTTTTAGCGACATTACCCTAGCTATGTTCTTCATTCATAAAATAAGTATTAAATTCAATCAGGCTGTACGATACATCAGTATCAGCACAAATGGTTACAGCTTTTACTATGGTTGTTTCGTTTATTGGGATAGGGCCGGTATAAATGGGTGAAGTAGAAATAGGTTTACTCCCGTCAATTGTATAATGTATTTCTGAATTAGGTTGTGTTGTTGTAATGGTCAGCATAAATGGTTCACTATAAAAACCCGCAGTATCACTCATTTGTGGTTTGGCCGCATAAGCTGAATAAGCCATAGCACTATTATTCGAGCTACCAGGTGTTGGATTTAAATAAATACTCCAGTCAGGGCTGCGCCATTAATTGTACGGCCCCTTGAATGTTCTTTTCTTGTAATTTGAAGCTGCCATATCTACTTTACTTGACTCCTGGAGGATTTGT
The DNA here is from genome assembly GCA_041393275.1 of Bacteroidales bacterium. Taxonomy (GTDB): domain Bacteria; phylum Bacteroidota; class Bacteroidia; order Bacteroidales; family JAADJA01; genus JAADJA01. Next base: position 22,004 of record JAWKKL010000027.1, on the reverse strand, counting down.
CAGATAATATACTTGGATCATCTTTGGTTTGGGTAAGTTTGAAATTTGTATGATAATTCGACTCTTCAACAATATTTCTACCGGATGCCCAAATCTTTATAAATCCTCCGGCACTAATCGATATGCCATCCGGAAATTGCCATTTGGTTGAATCGTTTGGATTGTCACTCAGGTAATATCCTCCAATATTTACACTTGAAGTCCCAGTATTATAAAGTTCAATCCAGTCTTCGTATGACCCATGATTATCTGCAAAACTTTCTAAATTCGAGCAAGAATATTCATTTATAACAACCTGTGCATCAGTTATCATAAACAAGGTTATACAAAGTATAAGTATAAGAACAAACCGCATGTATTTCATAATCATGTTTTATAAATTAAGAGTTAATTAATTCGCAGGAAAAATCCACGGAATTATTCGCTAAGATAATCCAAAAAAAGTTTTCTCCAGTCTATCGATAGACAATAGTTTATAATATTTGGTTGGACGACTGTATGGGGTTCGTTAAAATTCGTTAATTTATCATAATTCAATCGACCGGCAATGGATATTAACTTTAACTTAGTCGTTACTTTAAAAACAATTTGCCATGAAAGCATTTAAACAAATTAACTTTCATTCAGAAACCCGTTTTTTCTGGAGTTATGGTTTTGCCCTTTGTACCCTTACTATCTTTATAATTATAAGCCCGGCTCTGGCACAAACCGGACCAATAGACGAAGATGCCCCTGAAATTCGGGTTGATGTAAAAAAGGAATATGATGAAGAAGGAAATGTAATACGTATTGATTCTTCCAGAATGTGGTGCTGGCTTGGAAAGGAATTTTCAATTGAGCAACAGGATTCAATAGTAAATGAAATTGAAAAAAATGTAACTAATATTCTCCATCGCAATCATAGGTTGCCATTAGGAACTTCTGATTTGCCTTTTGGTCCCCCTTTACATAGGTTCTGGCATTGGAATGGTGCAGACTCGACGGTAACTTCTTTATTTGATAAATTCAAAGGTGAGCGATTTTATGGGTTTTTTAATCTGCGATCAAAACCAAATCTTTTTTGGAATTCTCCGTTTCATGATAGTATTGATTTTGCTGACAAGTATATCAATCCTAAACTTATTGACGACTATTTTGAAAAAAACCTAAACGAAATGGAGGATTTTTGCGACAGGTTCAGGCGATATCAAAAAGAATACCAGGAACTTTTCGAGAAGATTTTGAGTCAACCAGGGCAAAACGAGGATATTGACCCTCATGATGAACAAAACCCTGATTTTCCAAGCAGCCGCCATGAAGGGGATAAAACGGTGAACATTTAGATTCGGTTTATAATTGACAAAAGCAAATGAATATCATTATCATTCAAAACCGCTGCCCGTTCTAATATTCTGTTGTATAGATTCGAATCCTGCTTTATATCAATATCGATCAAAACCCGATCAAGTTTGTTTTTAAAGATTTTGTAAACAGATTCTTCTTGTCTGGTTGATTTAACACCCACCCTGTGTAAATTTAATTTCGACAACTCAAAAGCATAAACCATAACCGTCATGGCAAGATTTAGCGAAGGATATTTCGAAATCATAGGAATATAGGAAACAATATCGCATTTTCGAATTTGACTATTTTTTAATCCGCTCTTTTCTTTCCCAAAAACAATTCCAACTTTGTTGATGCTTTTCTTTTTCCCTTTTAAAATGTCAGCCAATTCAGAAATGGCAAAATAATCGAATTTAACTGCCCTTTTTTTCGACGACGTGGCAATAACAAAATCAATATCGAAGATCGCCTCATTTAATGAATGATAAACCCTGGCATTTTCGAGAATTTCGTGAGAAGCATGGGCCATCCATAATGATGGCCTGGTAAGATGATCTACCGGATTTACCAGCCTTAATCTGCTGAATCCCATAGTTTTTATGGCACGGGCAGCAGCCCCGATATTTTCAGGAACGGTTGGTTCAACTAAAATAAAATAAATTTTCATAGTTGGGATAAGGTTTATAAAATTATAAATTAACAGCCACATACCGCAATTTATAGTAATTTAGTTTTCTATTTTAAAGGTGATATGGAACGTGAAATTTTAAGTACGAACAGGAAAGCCTTGCGGTTAAATCTAAATCCCAATTATTATGGTACCATCGCTGAAATTGGCGGCAGGGAAGTTGCCCGAAACTTCTTCCAGGCCGGGGTGCATCGGGTACAATTGCCAAAACTATTTCGGCTTATGATAAACTGTTTAGCGATCGTTTTTACAACGATGATAAACCTGGGCGCTATGTTTCAGAAGAACGGCTTTTGAAAATGCTGGACTGCGAATACAATGAACTGGTTCACTTGCTTTCGGACAAACGCAGCGAATCGACCCGTTTTTTTGCTTTCGCTAATACCGTTGCTACTTTAAACTTTAAGAAAGATAATGAAGCTCATGGGTGGCTTGGGCTTCGGTTCCAGATAAATCCTAAAACAGAGCCTAACGAAGTTATATTGCATGTGAAACTTTTTGAAAAAGACACACTACTGCAACAGGGAACGCTTGGTATTTTTGGGATAAACCTCATTTTTGCCTGTTTTTACTACTTTTCCACACCCAATACATTTTTACAATCGTTGCTTGATAATTTAACTTCCGAACGGATTGAAATCACCATGATAAGAATGGGCGGAAAAGAACTCGATTATGTTGATAACCGCTTGCTTGCCGTTCAATTAATAAAAAACCGGATGACCAGCGCCATCATGTTCGACAGGCATGGAAACGTCAGTGAACCGGCAGAAATGTTATATAAAAAAAACGTCCTGGTTTTTCGGGGCAGCTTCAGGCCCATCACATATGTGGGTTTTGATATGCTAAAAACCAGTTATAGTTTATTTAAACGCGACGAAGATTACGAGCGCGACAATACCATGGCATTATGCGAAATGACTATAAATAATTTACTTGGCGAAGGCGAACTGGATGAAAGGGATTTTATGGCTCGGGTGGATTTACTTAATGGCATGGGACAAAATGTGATGGTTTCTAATCTTGAAGAATATTTTAACCTTGTCTCCTATTTTTCCGACTTTAAAATAACAAATTTACGCCTTGTTCTTGGTATTCCTAATTTCCTTGAAGTAATCAATAAAAAATACTACACAGGATTGAAAGGCGGCATACTGGAAGCGATGGGTAAGCTATTCCCCGAAAATGTTAAAATTTATGTTTATCCTACAGTTTCTTCCGTTCCCATTGACGATCCGTTTCAAGGCGGAGAATTGCTGACATCTGAAAATTTACCTTTGCCCGAAGACATTAAAGATTTATTCAGTTACCTGAAAAAAAACAGGAAAATACTTGATATAAAAAATGTAAAAAAAGAGCGATTGTATATCAATAACCGGAATGTTTTAAAAATGATACAGGATGGGAAAGTTGGTTGGGAAGAAATGGTACCCCGGTATATCGAGGAGGAAATTAAATCGAAGCAGTTATTTGATTACAAGCCCGCAAAATTAGTTTAAAAAGTATACCATGACTCCTACTCCATTAGCAGAAATACTCAGACCAAATTCGCTGGATGATTACATCGGACAGGAACATATTGTGGGGAAAGATGCCATTTTACGCAAAGCTATTGAATCGGGGAACATCCCTTCAATGATTTTCTGGGGTCCCCCTGGCGTTGGGAAAACCACCCTTGCCTTTATTATTTCGAAACGGCTCAATCGCCCCTTTTTCACGCTTAGTGCCATTAGTTCAGGCGTAAAGGATGTGCGGAACGTGATTTCGGAAGCAACCGAAAAAAAAGACGGGGCCATATTATTTATTGATGAAATTCACCGCTTCAATAAATCACAACAAGACTCTTTACTCGGTGCCGTCGAAAAGGGGATCATTACATTGATTGGCGCCACAACCGAAAACCCTTCATTTGAAGTTATCTCTCCGCTTCTTTCACGCTGCCAGGTTTATATTCTCAAAGACCTGGACAAAGACAACCTGATCGAATTAATCGAGCGAGGAAAAATTGAACTTCAATCGCAACATTCAATTTCTATAGGAATTGAAGAAAATGAAGCCTTATTGAGAATATCAGGTGGCGATGCCCGGAAATTGTTGAATGCATTGGAATTGGTAGTGGCTTCGGAAGGATTATCAAACAGTGGCATTAACATTACCAATAAAAAGGTGTTGAAAGTAATTCAGAAAAACCTGGCCATTTATGATAAGTCAGGCGAAATGCATTACGATATTATTTCAGCTTTTATTAAGTCGTTGCGCGGAAGCGATCCCAATGCTGCGGTTTACTGGTTGGCCCGAATGGTTGAAGCCGGTGAAGACCCGAAATTCATCGCCCGCCGAATGCTGATACTTGCTTCGGAGGATATTGGCAATGCGAACCCAACCGCGTTGGTTTTGGCTCAAAGCTGTTTCGATTCGGTGAACGTGATAGGATATCCTGAATGCCGGATTATTCTTTCACAGACGGCTGTCTATCTTGCTTCTTCACCCAAAAAAGCAATGCATCTTATATGGCTATTAAAGAGGCCCAAAAGATGGTAAGTCAAACCGGCGACCTGCCTGTACCTCTTGCCATAAGAAATGCCCCTACACGGCTGATGAAGGATATTGGATACGGCAATGGTTATAAATATGCCCATGAATACGATGAAAATTTTACAGATATGGAATTTTTACCCGATAAGTTAAAGGGAAAAAAGTTTTATGATCCCGGCAATAATGTCCGTGAAAACGAGATGAGAAAACATTTAAAAAAACTTTGGAAGGATAAATATGGTTACTAAGAAATACCTGCTGATAACACTTTCAGCGATGATTATGATGTTTACCGGTTTCCGGTGTTCGAATGAGATCAAAATGATTGAAAACATTCTCGAGGGTGATTATATCAATAACTGCCCGGATGAAATTTTTGATTTTGGAGAAATGATCTCAATGGGCGATCCCAGCGATCGGTTTTTTATTCAATTACCTTATAATTGGGATATTCGCCAATCGTACTCCGATAGTCTTTACGGAGTTTATGCCTCCAATTATTTTAGCATTCCTATTCCAATGGAGGAAAGGCTTGCCATTTCAATTACAGCGTATGCATCAGAAAAAGAGATGGATGAATATTTCCGTGATGAGCTAATTGAATTGGCCAAAGGAGAAGACATAAAGGTTATTGAAAAAGGACAAAGCATGCTTACTGGCAATTATTGTCCCTGGGTGTTATTCGAAATGCCACCGGATGTTTTTAATATGGTTTATTATTTTAAAAATCAGGAAAATAACGAATACTACCTAATTCAGACGGCCAGTTACGATACGCTTAATTTCAGGAAGAAACAGTGTTATTTAAAACAATTGGTTAATACCTTTGAGCTGGTTAAAGAATAATTTCACGAACCAAATGATTTATCTATTTTTGAATAAAATTTGCGAATGAACTTTAAGATTTCTAATCTCAAACATATTCAAACAGGAAATTTTATCCTGATTGCCGGCCCATGCGTGATTGAAAACAAAGAAATGCCTTTTGCCATCGCTGAAAGGATTAAAGGGATTTGTGATAAATATAATATCCCGTTTATTTTTAAAGCTTCTTACCGAAAGGCAAACCGTTCACAACTGGATTCATTTACCGGAATTGGCGATAGGAAAGGCCTGGAAATCTTAAAACGTATTAAAGAACAATACACCATTCCTGTACTTACGGATATTCATTCGGCCGAAGAAGCGGCAATGGCGGCGGAGTTTGTTGATGTCCTTCAAATCCCGGCTTTTTTATGCAGACAAACCGACATTCTTGTTGCTGCGGCAAAAACTGGGATAGTCGTCAATATTAAAAAGGGGCAGTTTTTATCTCCATCATCAATGAAATTTGCTGTTGATAAAGTAAGGGAGTCGGGAAATAATAGAATAATGTTGACCGAGCGGGGCTCAATGTTTGGATATCAGGATCTTGTAGTTGACTATCGGGGTATACCGGAGATGCAATCTTTTAGTGTTCCGGTCATTCTTGATTGCACCCATTCGCTTCAGCAGCCCAACCAGGAAAAAGGGGTTACCGGTGGCCGGCCCGATATGATAGAAACCATTGCAAAAGCAGGAATTGCTGTTGGGACCGATGGAATATTCATTGAAACCCATCCCGATCCTTCAAAAGCAAAATCGGATGGTGCAAATATGCTTCACCTGGATTTTCTGGAAGGCTTGTTAATAAAATTAATTACTATTCGTAAAGCAATAATTACTTAAATAATTCATCATGGATAATTCAAAAACAGTAGCCATTTTAAGTTATATCACCATTATCGGCTGGATAGTGGCCCTGGTACTTCACAGCAACAACAAAAGCGAATTGGGCGCTTTTCACCTTAGGCAGGCTCTCGGGTTGTTTATTACAGGATTTATTTTGGTTTGGATACCAATTATTGGATGGTTTTTAAATATCGTAGTTTTTGCATTCCTCATTGTGGGTTTGATTTATGCCATACAGGAAGAGAAAAAGACAGTTCCTTTTGTTGGCGACTTTTACCAGAATATTTTTAGCGGGATAAATTAGTTGATCGATATTTTATTAATTCTTGATAATTATAAGTATTGCTGTAGGTGTTTTGCCGCTACCTGAAGAAAATGAAGTCGCTACAGAGATACATTTACATTATGTAAGGGGTTTCGGGCATTCAAACCGGTTTGGGATTGGCGCTGCCTTTGAGACCATTTTTGACGAACATAAACATTGTTCTGTTTCGGCTGTCTTTCAATGCAAGGTATAAAGGGTTGATTGCCGGTTATGGCCCCGGCCTTTTCATCGTAAAAGAAAACGATGAGAACGAGCATCATTTTGCACAGCATGTTGAGTTGGCCTGGGAATTTGAAATCGGTAAATTTCATCTTGGGCCTATGTTTGAATTAGGAATTGGTGATGGAGTGGTTTACATGCTGGGTGTTCATTTTGGGCTGGATTTCTAATTGTTATATCGTTAAGTTATTTTTATATTTTGGTTTACTTCTTTATTTGATTTTTTTCGATTATCTGTATTCCATCAATGCGGATCAATTTTACATCCGTTAAAACAAAAGAATAAAATTGTAATTTTGCAACTATAATAATTAATTCATTAATACAATATTAATATCTCTATACCATGGCAAAATCAATGGATGCAAAGAAGAGTGTAAAAAAAGAGCCGCAAAAAACAGCCAAGGAAAAAAAGGCTGAAAAGAAAGAAAAAAAAGCTAAGAAAAGCAGTTCTGGGTATTAAGAACGGGTGACAAATCAGATTTTTCAAACTACATTTACTTAAGAAACGAAGGACAGTTTTTCATGTCCATCATAACTTATATGTGCCCCTGGCATCATTTATTTTATATATCATCATTCCACACGCTGAAAAAACAATTAATCATTCAATTTAAAACCATTTGAAAAAAAGAAAGGCAAAAACATTACTCGGGAGGGTTGATATTGTTGACTTTCCTCAGCTTGACTTGTTTGGTATTGGTATAAAGGTGGACACAGGGGCTTATACATCCAGCATTCATTGCCATAATATTGAAGTTAAGAACGGCATATTAAAATGTCAGTTCATGGATCCCGAACATGAAAACTTCAATGAAAAAGTTTCTACATTTCCTGAATTTTCGGAAAAACGGGTAAAAAGTTCAAACGGCATGATCGAAGAACGTTTTTTAATTAAAACTAAAATCTCAATCTTTAAAAAAATTTATACCATAGAACTTAGTTTAACCGAACGTGGCTCTATGCGATACCCGGTTTTGTTGGGCAGAAAGTTCCTTACCCGGAAATTTATTGTTGATACATCAAGAAAAAATCTATCATTTGAAAACATTAAAATTACTGTAGACTAATATGAAAATTGTTGTTTTATCCCGAAACCCAAACTTATATTCTACCAAACGCATTGTAGAAGCCGGTGAATCGCGTAATCACGAAATGCTGGTTGTCAATCACTCCAAATGCGATATTATTATTGAAAAGAGAAATCCCGCCATCATTTATAACCACGAAAAACTTACCAATGTTGATGCCGTCATCCCCAGGATTGGCGCTTCCGTTACTTTCTTTGGAACGGCTGTCGTTCGCCAGTTTGAAATGATGAAAGTTTTTACGGCCACCGAATCACAGGCATTAATGCGGTCGCGTGACAAATTGCGTAGCCTCCAGATATTATCCAGAGCCGGATTGGGTTTACCCAAAACGGTTTTTACAAACTATTCACGAAATGTTAAAGATATCATTCAAAAAGTAGGTGGCACACCGCTGGTCATAAAGCTGCTCGAAGGCACGCAAGGGCTTGGTGTTGTATTGGCCGAAAACGATAATGCAGCCGAGTCGGTGGTAGAGGCATTTAACGGACTACAGGCCAGGGTCATCATACAGGAGTTTATCAAAGAAGCAAAAGGGGCCGACCTCAGAGCCTTTGTTGTAGATGGCTCCGTGGTGGGTGCCATGAAACGGCAGGCTAAAAAAGGTGAATTTCGTTCTAACCTTCACCGTGGCGGAACTGCCGAAGTCATTGAACTGACTGAAGAGGAAGAAAATGCCGCTATTAAAGCTGCCAGGGTTATGGGTCTTGGGGTTGCCGGCGTTGACATGTTGCAATCTGCACGTGGGCCGTTGATCCTTGAGGTTAATTCGTCTCCTGGTCTTGAAGGCATTGAAAAAGCCACCGGCAGCGATATCGCAAAAAGTATAATCCGATATGTAGAACGACATGCTGAATAAGATTAAAATCCTTGATCATTCAATCGGCTTGGGAGAATCCGTTACGCTTGAAATGGATATTGCCAAGCTGCACACCCGCACCACGGTGGTAGTACCAATCATTGTTGAAAGAGCTAAAAAACCAGGTCCCTGTTTGCTTCTCACAGGAGGCATTCATGGCGATGAGGTGAACGGGGTTGAAATTGTAAGACAAATTATCGCAAAAGGTTACAATAAGCCCGATAGCGGAACCATTATTTGCATACCTCTTCTTAATGTTTTCGGGTTTCTTAACCACCGACGGGAATTTCCTGATGGCCGGGACTTAAACCGTGTTTTTCCAGGCACTCAGGGTGGTTCGTTGGCCAGCCGATTCGCTTATTATATTATGAAGGAGGTAGTGCCACATGTGGATTATTGCATCGACTACCACACCGGTGGCGCACAACGCTTCAACTATGCCCAGATACGAATTGATAAGACCGATGGTGAATCTTTGCAACTGGCCAAAGCTTTCGGTGCCCATTTTATTATGCTTTCCAAAAACAAAGAAAAATCGTTCAGGGATTCAATGGTGAAATTGGGCAAAAAGGTATTATTATTCGAAGGGGGTAAATCCATGTTTCTTGACCGTAACGTCACAAAAGTGGGTATCAATGGGGCACTGAACGTCATGCATGCACTTGGAATGCGCGAGCTCCCTTCGCAGGTTTCTATTGACAATGCGCGCGTTAAGCCCATCATCATCCGCAACAGTAAATGGGTAAGGGCAAAATATTCGGGCATGTTCCGGGCTTCAGTGGGCATTGGGCAGAAGGTTGAAAAAAACCGTAAGCTGGGTAGTATTTCTGACCCCTTTGGCGATTTTGAAATGGACTTTCGGAATACACAAGAAGGTTATATCTTAAATTCAAATCACTCGCCCATTGTCAACCAGGGCGATGCGCTGTTCCATATCGGGTATGAGTAAATTCCCCGTGATTAATTAGGCCAATTAATACCCTCCTGCCCTTTTCCTGATAAACCATTCAGTAGAAAGTAAAAAAAGTATTAAAATTAACAGCCACGGCTGGTTTAATAATTCGGTATATTTTTCCTGCGTATAAGAAACCGGTCGAATGTCCTGGCGCGATTTTATTATTTCGGGGATATTTTTAATTTGGCCTGGATATAACATCTGACCTCCATTATTTACCGCCAGGTTAAAGAGTAAATTGTGATCGGCTACGGTATTTACTTTTTCAAGGTTGAGAGAAGAAACGGTGAATTCTCCGGTTTTTGTCAGCCGGTTTTGTCCCACCATAACGGTAGCTGTGTATTTATATGAATCGGCAGGTAAATTTCCGGCATTTAAATAATACCGCGACGCCGATTCAGAAAAATTGAATGGATACCTCTCCCCTTCGCTATTGACAATCTCAAGTCTCACTTCCGCATCATCAATAAGACTGTAAATTTCGTTGTATACTTCGGCTTCAAATTCAATACCATCTACCTGGGTGAAATTATTCTTATGAAAAACCCGGAACAGACTTTTATCCACTTTTAACGCCATGTATTGAATGGTTTTATCAATGATGTCGTTGAATGCTTCGTGGTCTGATGACGTAGAAAAATCACGTAAGCGCCATTTCCAAATTCCTTCGCCCAAAAAAATTCCCGATTTGGCGCCCAATCCATGATTGAATGACAACAATGGCTCGCTGGTTTTTATTGTGCCTATTTTCTGAAACAACAAGGAATAAGTTGCCGCCGATGATTGAATTTGCCCATAAGGGCTAAGCACCGGTGAAAAATTCTCAAGAGCTTTAACTGTGGCAGGCTTTAAGGAAAATTGTGAAAACGACTCATTAATTAACGGTAATACATCATTGTAAATAAGATTGTCGCTGCTAATTTCAATACCTGATTGTTGCTTATTAAACAAGGGCAATTGGGTTTGTTGTGTAACAAAATATAAAACCGGAATGGATTTCTTTTTTACCGTTTCCAGTAAGCCGGTAATATTGTTTCTTAAAGAAGGCAATCCGTGTAAAATGACAAGATTATATCCCTCCGGTGATTTATCAAATTTTTGTACAGGAAAGTATTCAAACTCATAATTAACATTGTCCTTTATGGCTTGACGAATAGCTGTAATATCAGGATGCGGCGAATTTGCCAGCAACAGGATCTTCTGTTTCCCTTCCAGGATATCAATAAAAATATCCTGGGCATTGTTAGTATAGGAAATTTCATTTTCACCCCGGTCAAGTCTGATTGAATACCGCTGTAGTCCTGCACTTTCAGCCTTCAGGTTAAACCGGATGGTTTGAAAATCATTATTTGATCGGATGATTATATCTTTTGAAAAAACCGTTTTTCCACTATTGACCACCGTAAGTCTTGTTTGCTCCCCGGCAAACATTTTCCCGTTAACAATTATTTCAACAGGAAATTCATTATTCACATAAGCGATCCGGTTGTAATTGACATCATTGATAAGCAAGTCTTTTTGCAAACTGGTATCACCCAGGGCTATTGTATAAACCGGCACATTCATCGAAAAAGGCATATATAATGGATTGCTACCCCGATTGATAATGCCATCGGAGGATATGATAATGGCGCCTACATTTTTATACGTATTCCTCGATTGGATTTCTTCCAATGCTTTCGAAATATCTGTAAGCTCATCGGCAAACATAATTTCTTCTCCTAATCTCACTTTATCACCAAAAAGATAGCGGGTAATTTCATAATCGCCCTCAAGTTTGTTTAACGCTTCGTTTATTTCGTTTTTATAGGTATCTAAATAATATGCCGAATCAATTCCGATGGGAATACTTGACGAATTGTCCTGGGCAAAAATTATAAGGGGCTTTTCAGTGTATCTGTTGATGGAACGATATAGCGGGTTCAACAACAAAAATGCGATAATAGAAACAACCACACCGCGCAAGATCGCAAGCACCCAGCGCAACGCCGGGCTGAATTCATTCTTCTTTGCCCGGTAATAAAGGATAAAGGCATAAATAAACCCGGCCATTATGCACAAGGCATAAAACCAGAAAGGAAAATCGATTGTGATACGTTCGCTCAATACCTTGAAATTTCTGACAAAATTATGATTTTGAATTTAACAAACTACGCAGACGCATATTTTATTGTAAACATTCATAATGTTTACACAGTAATTTATTTAAAAGGGGTTATTGGCCTAAATATCTCTTGCCCGCTTTTAGCATTCCATTAAAAGTTAAGGGGTTTAGGTTAATCAAAACCGTTAAACATTTAGGCGTAAAGCAGGAAAGGGGTACAATTACCTTAAATTACACATGATGGCACTATTCAAATTAATTTATGATTTTAAAATTTATAGTATTTTTGAGATTATGATGTTTAAACAAATTAGTTGTTTTGTATTAGTTGTTGTTCTGGAATTGATCGCTATCCAACTCATCAGCCAGGAGAGAAAATATTCCCCTTCAAAAATAGAATACCCAGTCTACTTTCATAAAACCCTGCCCCTAAGAGAAATGAAGATTATTATACCGCCAACTGATACCTCAAGCCATGTTGAAACCATACATCATTTTGATAACAATCCGTGGATAGTTAATTATTCAAACCTCAAAAATCTGTCAATTGATCTTGCACTCCAATACACTCAGGGAACGGAAAAATCAGGAACTATTATTGAAAATTTTAAGGGCATGGATAATATTCAGTACAAAATACCACCTGATACAGATGGTGATGTTGGTACCAATCATTACATTCAAATGATTAATATGTCATTTGCCATTTTTAATAAGAAGGGTACTATTGTATACGGTCCGGCATCAAATCTTTCAATTTGGCAGGAAGCACCAGCTCCCTGGTCAAATACCAGTAATGGCGACCCCATTGTATTGTTTGATGAAGTTGCCCACCGATGGATGATAAGTGAATTATCCTTTCCCAATCATCCTTATGGCCCGTATTATATGAAAATAGCCATATCGGCAACCGAAGACCCAACAGATTCATGGTATCTTTATGGATATGAATATGAATACTTTTGCGATTACCCTAAACTTGGTATTTGGCATGACGGCTACTACCTGACTAACAATAATAATTTTTGGGATGGTTCTCAATGGGATTTTCATGCCGTGGGTGTTTCTGTATTTGAACGTGACAGTATGTTGATTGGATCACCTGAAGCCCGCCGCATCTTTTTCGATTTTTATCCCAATACGATCCCCTGGAGTGTCCTGCCAACTGATTTTGACGGAACTCCACCTAGCAGTATTACACCGGCTTACCTGGCTTGTTATAAAGAAGGAACCTCCGACTGGATATTTATTTACAAGGTTGTTACCAATTGGCAGGATATTTACAGCTCCAGTATGTTTTTGATGAACTCATTACTCCCCAGTCCGTTTACTGGAAACATTCCAAATGGAATTACCCAACCCGATAATGCACCTTATCTGTCATCCATGTCGAACAGGTTGATGTACCGGCTTCAATACAGAAATTTTGAAGATTATGAATGCATGGTGGCCAACCATACAGTAAACCGGGGTGATGGGATTGCCGGGATCAGGTGGTACGAGTTCAGAAATAATGGCACTGGCTGGGAAATCTACCAGCAAGGAACGTATAGTCCCGATAATAACCATCGTTGGATGGGTTCAATTGCAATGGATGGTTATGGAAATATTGCTCTCGGTTATTCTGTATCCAGCGATCAAACTTATCCATCCATTCGATATACCGGTCGTTCACATGATGCCCCTTTAGGTGTTATGAATGAAGCAGAAAAAATTATCATTGATGGATCAGGGGTTCAAACAAACCCTTATCACCGATGGGGCGATTACAGTTGTATGTCTGTCGACCCGACAGATCAAACGACATTCTGGTATACGCAGGAATATTATGAAACCACTGGAGACCGGAGTTGGGATACAAGGATTGCTTCGTTCAATATTAATGATTTTCTTACCCTTGATTTATCCTACAGCAATGAGACCGTATGTGAAGGGGATAGCATACAATTATTTGCCAGCCCCAATGGTGGATCTGAAATCTACTCGTATTTATGGAGCTCTAATCCGCCTCTTCCAGAAACGACAGATCAAAATCCAATTTTTATTCCTCAGGTAACCACAACATTTTTTTGTACCGTACATGATGGTGTTAATTCTGTTTTAAATAAGGTTTTGATTCAGGTTATCCCTTCTCCGGAAGTTTATTCAGGGCATGATACAACCTTAATAGCAGGTGAACCATTGGTTTTATTTGAGGCCACAGCCTCTGACTACGAAATGCTTGAATGGTCAACAAATGGAAACGGGTATTTTGATGATCCATATTTTCTAAATCCGACCTATTACTCAGGAATCGCAGATATTGGCATCATCGAACTGATGTTGAACGTCCAGGGTTATTATCCTTGTGGCAATTTTACAAGTATTCTGAACCTGGAAGTACTTCCACCCAATATCCAGCTCGACATTAAAGTTTTCCTTGAAGGCCCCTATAATGGGAATGGTATGGATAATGGGTTATTCATCAACCTTCCTCTCAGTCAGCCTTACAATGTGGAACCATGGAACTACGAAGGTGATGAAACTGTGGATTCAATACCTAGTCCTGAAGTTGTCGACTGGGTTTTGATTGAATTGAGGGATGCAGCAAGTGCAATTGTGGCAACGAGCGAAACCGTCATAGCCCGCCAGGCAGCTTTCCTGTTGAACAATGGCAAAATTAGGGCGCTTGACGCCCTGGGTTTTCAAGAATTCAATAATGTATATGTTCAGCAATCTCTTTTTGTTGTGATCGCCCACCGGAATCATGTTAGCATTATGTCAGCAAATCCACTAACGGAATCAGGCGGTATATATTCTTACGATTTTACCATGGACGACAGCCAGGCTTATGGAACTGCTGCTCAAATTGAATTGGGTGGAGGGATTTTTGGAATGATATCGGGCGATGGAGATGCAAGCGGTGAGATTTTGTTACCCGACAAGGACCATGTATGGGAACTGCAGACAGGCCAACCGGGCTACCTCGAATCGGATTACGACCTAAACAGCGAAGTAAACAACCAGGATAAAGATGACTACTGGCTCCCGAATTTGGGCAAAGGGACTTTTGTGCCGGATTAAGGGTAAAATTATTAAACCAAAAGACATCCTTCTTTTATCCTAAATTGATCAACAACAAAAAAGGCCCTGTTTCCAGGACCTTTTGCTTTCCGGTAATCCGGTTTGGTTACTAAAAATGTGATAATATATTGTCCTTGTTATTCTTTCACCAGCTTATACTGTTGCGTCTCTGTTGGTGTGCTTATTTCAAGGATGTAGATTCCAGCATCAGCATTCAACTCAAACTGGTATTGAGTACCGGTGATGTTTTCCCGGTGGTAAATCCGGCTGCCGTTCAGGCTGTAAACATTGATGGAAACATTTGATAGTTCCTTAAGATCGACGGTAATTTGTCCCTGGCTGGGATTGGGGTAGATCATGGTAGAATTATTTCGTGGCAGCATGTTTTCGTCTACAGCAACAGTAAAACCATTTTCATTATAAACTGACAATCCATTTTCGGTACCAATCCATTTCGACCCGTTTTGGTCTATTGCAATGCAATAGACCCTCTCACTGCTTAATCCTGAATTAGAGGTATTAAAAAGTGTCCAGTTTGTTCCGTCAAATTCGGCAAGTCCGCCATTTTCGGTACCAATCCATTTTGACCCGTTAGATTCAATTGCTATTGCATTGATCTGGTTATCGGGCAGGCCTGAATTTACAGAGTCATAGTGTGTCCAGTATGTTTCGTCAAATTTTGTTAACTGACCATAACCGGGGCCCCAATTACCTTCGTGATAGTTCCCAAACCATACCAATCCGTCCTCTTCAGTTGTTATTGCAGTGACTTCCCTATCTGGAAATCCAGAATTACCAGAATCATAGGTTGTCCAGTTTGTTCCATCAAATTTTGATAGCGCATAATTATCATACCAGCCACTAAATCCATCATGCGAGCCAATCCACAATGTTCCATTTACATCTATAGATAATTCCAAGACATGGATTAATGGTAAGCCCGAATTTTCTGTGTTGTAGTGTATCCAGTTTGTTCCGTCAAATTTTGTCAATCCAAAAATTGTCCCAACCCATACGGTCCCATTTTGATCAACATCCATTGTTAGGAATTGGTTACTGGGCAAACCAGAATTTGATGTATTGTAAGTTATCCAGGTTGTTCCATCGAATTTTACCAATCCGTTCCAGGTACCTATCCATTTAGTGCCAATTCCGTCAATGACTATTCCATTGATCGCATTGGAGGGCAATCCGGAATTTGATGTGTTATAGATTGTCCAGTTGTTTTCATCAAATTTTACCAATCCGTTCGAGGTACCAATCCATTTCGAACCATTTTGATCCATAGCTATTGCATGTATATAATTAGATGGCAAACCGGAATTTGAAGTATTATAAATTTGCCATTGGGTATCCTGGGCATAACCTGCCATTGCAAAGAGAATGATTAGAAATCCCAAAAAGATTTTTTTCATGAAAGAGTTGCCGGCTATCTGAAATTTCAGCCTGTTACCGAAAGTTTGCTTTAACGTTTTCATTGTAGTAAATTTTTAGTTCATTTTTAAGATCGTTTTTTAATAAGGCTGTCCAAAGCGGTCGTCATTGCGAGCCTGCCTGCCGGACAGGCAGGGAGGAACGACGAAGCAATCTTTTGATTATTAAGGTTGAGATTGCTTCGCTACGCTCGCAATGACGGATAACTTTTTGTTGGACAGCATCATTGTAGTTTGGTTGTTATTTATCGAATAATCAGTTTTTCCCTGCTTGCAAATAGGTTGGCAATAATTTCAAGGATGTAAGTTCCTGCCTCCGCATTCAGCGCAAACTGGTATTGTGGCCCTTCAATGTTATCCTGGTGATAGACCAGGGTGCCGCTAAGGCTGTAAACATTTATTGAAACATCCGAGAGTTCCATGAGGTCAATGGTTATTTGTCCCTGTGTCGGATTGGGGTAAATAATTGGATATTTTTTTTTGTGTCAGCCTATCTTCTTCAACCGATACAGGAATGCCGTTTTCATTAAAAACTGCCAATCCGTTGTTGGTAGCGATCCATTTTGATCCGTTTTCATCGACAACGACTGAATTGACTGAATTATCCGGTAAACCAGAATTTAAAGTAGTATAAGTATTCAAAATTGCCCCATTAAATTTTATTAATCCATACTCTCCAACATAAAGAGTTGATGCACCAATCCATTTTGTGCTGAATTCATCTATGGTTATTGAAGTAATCGCATAATTGGAAATGTAGGTTGTCCAGTAGATTCCATCAAATTCAGCTAAACCATCAAAAGTACCTATCCATTTCGTTCCGTTTGCATCCACAGCTAAAGAAAATGCATGCTCATCCGGCATTCCGGAGTTTGAAGGATCATAAATTTTCCAATTATCTCCATCAAATTCTGCCAATCCATCTGAGGCGGTCCCAAACCATTTTGTTCCATTTTCTTCGAATGCAATGGACATCACTCGGCCAGTCAGTCCTGAGTTGTTTGGTGTGTAGGTTGTCCAGGTTCCATCGAATTTTGTCAATTCTGCCCCGCCGTAGGTGCCAATCCATACAGTCCCGTTATTTTCAATTGCCAGGGACAGGATTTCATTGTCAGGCAAGCCCGAATTTGAAGTATTATAGACGGTCCAGTCGGTTCCATCAAACGTTGCTACTCCATTCTCCCTTGTTCCAATCCACACAGTTCCATCGTAATCTATTGCAATTTTCCTGATATGGTTGCTAGACAAACCTGAGTTCGATTCGTTATAAATGGTCCAGTCGGATCCATCATACTTAACGAGTCCTCCACCGGGGCCATAATAGCTGTGTGAATCTACTCCAATCCATTTTGTACCATTGTCATCGATGGCTATTGACATAATTCTATTTGCTGGTAATCCTGAATTTGAGGTTTCTTGCATGTTCCAGGTAATCCCATCAAATTTTACCAATCCTCCAACTTCATCCCATGTGCCGGTTCCGACCCATTTCGAGCCATTTTCGTCAATAGCAATTGTCCTAACCTCGTTATTGGGCAGCCCGGAATTTGAGGTATTGTAGATTGTCCAAACTTCTCCTTCAAATTTAGCCAACCCTCCATCTCCCATCTCTGTGCCGGTTCCGACCCACTTCGAACCGCTTTCGTCAATAGCAATTGTCCTAACACTGTTATGGGGCAGCCCGGAATTTGAGGTGTTGTATATTGTCCAATTTTCTCCATCAAATTTAGCCAGTCCTTGTCCTGGTATCCATCCGTTATCAGGCAATCCGATCCATTTTGTTCCCGCTTCATCTATTACTATTGATGAAACAAGGTTAGCGGGTAGGCCGGAATTTGAAGAATTGTAAACTGTCCAGGATATTCCGTCAAACTTTACAAGTTCGGCATACCACACCCAAAAAAACCATGGATTATCCCCGTATGCTGAAGCCATCCACACAGATCCGTTTTCGTCAATGGCTATCGCCGAAACACAGTCATGCGGTAATCCTGAATTGGTTGTGTTAAAGATAGTCCAACTGGTTCCGTCATATTTTGCAAGTTCGCCTCCTCCTCCTTTCCATGTACCGGTTCCAACCCAAATTATTCCATTATTATCGATTGCTATTGCATTTATTTGTTGATCAGGGAAAAAGTATGCCCAGTCCATTCCGTCAAATTTTGCCAGACCCATGGTTGTTCCAATCCATATAACACCATTAGCAGCAGCGGCGATTGACAAAACCTCGTTCGCAGGCAAGCCTGAGTTGGCTTTATTGTAAAAAGTTGGGATTCCCGTACTTTTGTCAATTTTCACCAATCCAACTTCTGATCCTACCCACATATTATCTCCATCGTTCGCCAGAGCAGAAATGTTATCACCATTGGAATAAGTAAACCATTCAGGGTCCTGGGCATAACCTGCTATTGACAAGAGACTGATTAAAAATCCAAAAAAGATTTTTCTTATGATATATTTACCGGCTTTCTGAAATCTCAGGCTGTTACCGATAGTTTGTTTTATTGTTTTCATTGTAGTAAATTTTAAGTTCATTTTTAAGATCGTTGTTTGATAAGCACAAGGGAAGTGAATCCCTTGTGCTCAACGGTGATTTGGTTATTTATTATTGCACAATCAGCTTTTCCTTGCAAGCCGATTGATTGGAGATGATCTCAATGATATAGATCCCGTTTTCCAGCTTTGAAATATCCAGCGGATTGGCCGGATTTAGGACATACAAAACTTTCTGGCCAACCTGGTTGAAAATATTCACTTCAGATATGGAAGTTCCGTTTTTGGTTTTTATGTAAACCTGATGGGTTGCCGGGTTGGGATAGATCGTAAAATCATCCGTTTTATGTTCGGGTGTACCGGTGAACAGTTCATCCGAAAAAAGAATATTATCCAGGTAGGTGTTGTCTCCATCCGTATCCCAGGCAAAAATGGGTGAATTATCCCCCACATCATTCACATAATTCTTGCTTTGAAAACAAAACTCAAAATAGGTGCCTGCCCATTGACTCAGGTCAAAACTATACGTTTCCCAGGGATCATCGGTATAGGTCTCAGGATGAAATTGATCCCATATTTGTTCACCATTGACCAGCATGCGCATACTAGAGAGAAATTCGGTGGAATCGCTTCCGAAGAGGAACATGTACATTGCGGAATGTGTTTGTTTCAGGTCGAAAGTCAGGGTCACATGTTCCCAGTCCGTTGCATCCACACAAAAACAGATTTGGGAGATCAGTTCAGGGTTGGTTTCGAAATTTAAAGAGGGGTCTTCAGGGAGTGGTTTTAGGTTTAATCCGGTTGCACCCATTATAAATCCGTAGTCCCCTGTATGCTTTGCAGCCGTATCAATCTCCGCCCTGGCATAAGCGCCGGTTTTGGTATAAAAGGTATTGAGATTCGTAAATCCGTTTTGTTCAAAATCCATGGTATTTCCGTCGTAATCATATTTCCGCTCTACCGGATACGCCTCAATGCTGTTATTTACATCGATATCATCCTGTGTATAATCGATCCAGACACTCAGTTCATGGGTTACGGCAATCTCCGGAATACTGAGGGGAGTAAAAAAACTATAATTCATGGTATCTCCTTCGTTAAAATCCTCATCCAGTACCCATGTTTCAACCACCGGTGTTTCGGAGTCCCACTGGTAGGACATTTCAATGGAGGTTCCCGCCGGGATCATATCGCTGCAACCCGGGGCATTGTAAACAACCTCCACTTCAATGGTTGCCTCATCACTAAGACCGCAGTCGTTCACCGGGCTGACGATCGATTGTAGTGCCAGGTCGCGGGCGTAGGTATCCGGGCCCACGCCTACGGCATACCATGCATGGATTACCTGCTGCACTTCGTTGGAGCATGTTCCGAAAAGATCAATAGCAGCCTGAATGGTGGCCTGTCTTGAATCGTAAAAATTAGCGGTGGATGGTATATACACGGTAGCAGCCCGGTAAAAAATATCTGTTGCATTTTCAATGCCAATGGAATCAACGCTATAGGTATCCCCATTGTCATTCGTGCCACTTCCGCCCTCACTCAACAGGTAAAAACAATAATCCTGTATGGCGCAATTGACATGAGAAGTAAACCATTGTCCGGAACCGGTGTACCAGTAATTTCCCTGGTAGGTGTCGGGATAGGGGGTTCCTGCCTGAATATTTAATCCGGCATTGGGATCCGACATATAGTAAATATCCGGGTTAAATGCATCAAATTGCCAGGTTGCCGTTTCCGGGAGTGCCCAAAATTTAATGGCTATTCCCATAATATTACAGTATGATTCACTAACAGAACCGGTTTCACCATTAGGATAAAATCCGGCAGTATAGGCAGTTACTCCGTGAGTAAATTCATGTCCTATATGTTCAATGGAGGTCAGCGGATTTACATTGCCAGGTCCACCTCCCACGGAAACACAAATTCCGTTAAACAAACCAATATAGGTACCGGGACCAATATTGATCATCGTGACCATTTTTTGTCCGTTTCCATCAAAGGAATTCAGACCATAGCGGTTCCAGTAAAAATCATACACCTTTTCGGTGCACCATTGCGCATCGGTTCCTCCCGGTACATTGTCATAAAGATTGATGAGCTGCGCATTAGGCCACGACCAGCCACCGTTCATGTTATACGATTCAATGCCACCGCCCCGTGTGCAATCCATTAACCAGGCGGTATCCGGTGACACAGAATCCACGGTGATTGTTTGCGTGCCATAATACATGGTTTCGACCTCCATTTCGGTTTCGCAGTTTTGTATGCCATCCATGGTGTTTGTATAATTCCTATTAATGGCTTGTTGCTGTGCATAAAGTGTGGTAGAAATCACACTTATTAAAAGTGCTGTGTAGAATGTTTTCATAATAGTATGTTTTTAATGATTTGACTGATTGATTTCTGCCGGTAAAATTACTGCCGGTGGGAGGATTTGGCTAACGCGCAGGTTACCAATCTTGCCGCGGAGGTTACATTTTTGGGTGAAATGGTTACCTTTACTAACGCGGAGGTTACATTTTGGTATATTTGTGCTGAAATCAGGATTGATATATATTTTCTAAATGCCAACAACAAAAATGTTTAACCGCTAATTTCCGCTAATGACACGCTAACTTTCGCGAAAATTCGCGGAGAAACACATTGAAAATAATTATTCATACTCCGAGGGCGTTACCCCGTACTTCTCTTTAAAGACCTTGGCGAAGTTCGAAAGGCTGGAAATTCCGATTTCATAAGAGACCTCGGTCACATTCAGTTCTCCCTGCTTTAATAGTTCGGCGGCTTTCAACAAGCGAACTTCCCGGATCAGGTCGCTGGCGGAATGATCGGTCAGGCTCTTCAATTTGCGGTGCAACTGCACGCGGCTCATGGCCATTTCACGGGCAAGCATTTCCACGCTGAATTCCGGATTCGACATTTGCTCCCTAATCACAGCCGTCGCTTTTTCAAGGAATTGTTTATCCAGGTTTGTGATCATTTTACCCGAAGACTCCTGGATCAATTGTGTTTGGCCTGCATCACCAATGTGCTGGGATAACAATTTGCTTAACCTTTTGCGCTGTTCGATCAGGTTTTTGATCCTGACCAGTAATTCATCCGTATCGAAAGGCTTGGTCAAAAAGTCATCCGCACCCAACTCAAGGCCTTCCAGTTTACTTTCCTTTGAAGCTTTCGCAGTAAGCAAAATAATGGGGATGTGGCTG
>JAWKKL010000026.1:0-45568 GCA_041393275.1 Bacteroidales bacterium | reverse complement strand
TGGTATCATAATATTTTAAAAAAAGAAGCTGAAAATGAGCGAAACATTAAATATCATTCTCAACGGAAAAATTGTAAAAGGAAAACAGGGAGAAACCGTGCTGGAATTAGCTCACCGCCAAAACGTAGAAATACCAACGTTGTGTCACGATCCCCGTTTGGACCCTTATTCATCCTGTTATGTTTGTGTGGTTGAAATTGACGGATACCGAGGATTGCAACCCTCCTGCTCGACCAAAGTGGTGTAAGGCATGAAAATTACTACGTAAAACGACCGGGTACGAAAAGCCCGTAAAACTGCCCTCGATCTACTGGTGAGTAACCACTATGCCGATTGTGCGGGCCCGTGTAAGATAACCTGCCCGGCAGGTGTAGATGTTCAGGGATATATCGCCTATATCGAAAAGAAAATGTATCACGAAGCTGTTGCTTTGATCAAGGAGACAAATCCTTTGCCCGCCGTTTGCGGCCGGGTATGTGTTCGCCCCTGCGAGGTTGCCTGCCGCCGAAATTTGCTGGATGAAGGTGCTCCGGTAGGAATTGACTACCTGAAACGATTTGCCTCAGATATTGACCTGGAATCACCCAACAAATGGAAACCTGAAATCAAAGAATCAACCGGTAAAAAAGTGGCCGTGATTGGTGCGGGTCCCGGCGGTGTTTCCTGCGGGTTTTTCTTACAAAAAGAAGGGCACCAGGTAGATATTTATGAAGCAGCCCCAAAACCGGGCGGATGGTTACGCTACGGAATTCCTGAATACAGGCTGCCGAATGACATACTGCAGAAAGAAGTAGATAACATCACCGAACTGGGCGTTAATATTTTCTACAATAAGAAGTTGGGAGAAAATGTAAGCTTTAAAGATCTTAAAGATAAATACGATGCGGTGATCCTCACCATTGGTTCTCAAAAGGGAACCCTGATAGGGTGCGAAGGCGACGATGCAGAAAATGTATTTTCAGGCATTGACTTTTTGAAGGAAATGGAAGTGACCGGAAAACCTTATAATTTCAAAGGAAAAAAAGTCGCTGTTATCGGGGGAGGAAATACCGCTATGGACTGTTGCCGCACATCCATACGCTGTGGTGCCGACAAAGTATATGTAATATATCGCCGGACAGAAAATGAGATGCCGGCAAACCCGATCGAAATTCATGAATCCAAGCTGGAAGGGGTTGAATACCTGCTGTTGACAAACCCAACCCGCATCAACAAGGATAAAAACGGAAAAGTAAAATCGGTTACCTGCCTGAGAATGCAATTGGGCGAACCGGATGCATCCGGCAGAAGGCGGCCGGTTCCGGTTGATAATTCTGAATTTGAACTGGATGTTGATTTTGTATTGGCTGCTATTGGCCAGAAAACAAATGTCAACTTTCTCGACGATATCAATGCCAGCTTTAACACGAATGGTGGATTAAAAATTAACCGCTGGGGCGATATCGAAGCTGACCCTGTCACCTTGCAAACAGGCATTCCGAATGTATTTGGTGCAGGCGATGGCGTGACAGGCCCCGCCACACTGATCGAGGCCATTGGCCAGGCAAAAGTGGCTTCGAGGAGTTGCCATCAATATTTAACCGGACTTCCCATTGCTCCTCCGAAAGCGGAATTTTTATCCAAACGGGATAACTTTAAAGTGCAGGTAATGGAGGATTACAAAGGCCACTATTCGAAACAACTTCGTGAGGAGATGCCTACCATGGACCCGCATGACCGCTTGAATTTCAAAGAGGTTGAATTGGGGTATGCCAATGAAGATGTGGCTTTCAACGAAACTCAGCGTTGCCTCGAATGTGGTTGTTCGGAATATTTCACCTGCGACCTGAAAAAACACAGCACAGAATACGGTGCTGAGCAGGGCCGTTTTGAAGGTGAATTTAAAGAGCATAAAGTCGATTTTCGTCATCCATTTATAGAGATTGACAACAATAAGTGCATTCTTTGTTCGCGATGCGTGCGTATTTGCCGCGATGTGGTTGGTGCCAGCGCTCTGGGTTTGGTCAACCGCGGATTTGATACTTATGTGGCTCCAAGCATGGGCGATAAACTCCAGGATACCCTTTGCGAATCGTGTGGCATGTGTATTTCAACCTGCCCGACCGGGGCCATTACGGAAAATGTCTTCTTTAAACCGGGGCCTGTCAAACTTGAACCGGTTACTACTATCTGTAATTATTGCTCTATCGGTTGCGAAGTTGAGCTTCATCATAAAAACGGCTTTGTCATGCAAACCACCGGATCAAATGGTTTGGTGAATAAAGATGGCAACATTTGCCGTTTCCCGAAATTCGGATATAATTACATCAATGATGTTCGACGGATAACCAGGCCGTTGCTTAAAGTGAAAGGACGGTTCGAAGAAATATCGTTCAAAAAGGCATTCGACCTGATCGAAGAAAAAATTAAATCGGTTGAACCTGATGATAATTCATTTTTTGCAGGAGCCCGGCTGACGAATGAAGAAATGTACCTCATCCAAAAGCTGGCCAGGGGCGGGGTTAAAACAAATAATGTTTCAAGCTTTCACTACCTGAACAGGGGTGATGGTTATGTTTTTGATTCGTTTGCCAATGTTCCCTTTGAAGAATTAACCGGAGCGAGTAAAATATATTTGATAGGCTCTGAAATTAACATGGATAATGCTGTGGCCGGGTTTATGGTAAACAATGCGAAGAAAAAATATAGCATTCCGGTGGAATTGATCACCGTGCATGAACACAGCAACATGGAACACAAGGTAAACCATACCTTAAGAATTAAATCGTATTATCATTTCATTAAGGCTGTTAATTATTACCTGATATCGAATGGCTTCCAGAACGGGCTTTTTATAAAGGACCGTTGCGAAGGTTACGACGAATATAAAGCAGAATTGCTGAAAGAAAATTTTATGGACCTGGTGAAAGAATCAGGTGTTGAATTCATGGATCAGATCATTGAATTTGCCAAAGGGTTCAACCTTGAAATGAATGCAGTGATCATTTATTCTGAAAAGGAATTAAGTTCCGATGCGTCGTTTGAAATAAAAAACCTCGCCATGATCACAGGGAAACTGGGCAAAACATCCAACGGGCTTATTGCGCTGAAAGAAAAAAATAATTCACAGGGATTATTTGATATGGGCATTTGTCCGAAACTTGGCGTGGGTTCTCAAGCCATTCTTGATGAAGGGTTGCAGAAACAAATGAAAACGGCATGGGGAGTGAAGGAATTGCCAATGACTGTGAATGTAAGCCAGTACGAATCGTTTGAAAATGGAAAACTGAAGAATGTGTTTATTTTTGGTGAAGACCCACTGGGATGCGCACAAAATAAAGTGAAAGTGGCCGGTTGGTTATCCGTCACCGAATTTGTTGTGGTTCAGGACTATTTTATGACGGATACGGCAGAACATGCTGATCTGATTTTACCGGCCTCTATGCCGTTTGAAACAGGAGGAAGTTTTACTAATACTCAAAAGACAATCCAGGAGTTTGAACCTGTGCTTGTTTCAAAAACCGGGAAAACTTCTCCTGAACAGTTAAATGCATTATTGAAAAGGTTTGGATTAAAAACCACGCCTGAGGTTAAGGACATCTTAATGGAAGCGATTGGCTTGCTAACGGTGAAAGACAACAATAATAAATTATCATTTCACTATACCAATGCCAGTCATTACAACCGTTTGTTCAATTACGGCTGCGATGTGGTGGTAAAACGATTTGAAGAACAATTTGAAAGTTCATTGGTAACTAATTAGTGGTTTAAAAGCTATTTCACAGAGTTACACTGAGATTGCACAGAGACACACAAAGAATTTGGAAGAGTTTAATAAAATAACCGGAGAGATTATTGGATCAGCAATAGAGGTTCATAAAGCTCTTGGACCAGGCCTCTTGGAATCGGCTTATCAAGAGTGTTTGTTGTATGAATTAGTAAGCAAAGGATTCAACGTATCAAAAGAACAGGCAATGCCTATTGTTTATAAAGAGGTAAAACTTGATCATGGCTACCGTATGGATTTACTTGTAGAAAACAAGGTTGTAGTTGAGATAAAGACAGTGGATGCATTTACGGATGTTCATTTTGCACAAGTGCTAACCTACCTGAAATTGGGAGATTTTAAAATTGGGTTGCTTATTAATTTTAACGTATTGAAACTTAAAGATGGAATAAAAAGAATAATTAATTAATTGATCTCAGTGAAGCTTTGTGCCTACTCTGAGGTCCTCTGTGAAACAGCTATAAACAAAAATAACCATATGAAACAATTTGAAAACGTAGACGACATACTTGACTTTGCCATTAATGAAGAGCAAATGGCGGTTGATTTTTACAGCGAACTGGCCGAAAACTCCAAAACCGACGACATGCGCCAGGTATTTATGGAATTTGCTGAAGAAGAGATCAAACACAAAATGCGCCTGTTGAAAATCAAAGAAGAAGGTTTTTATACCCTCGAAAAAGAGCAGATAACCGATTTAAAGATCAGCGACTATGTGGTGAATGTTAAACCTACCCCAAACATGACTTACGAGGAAGCCCTTATCCTGGCCATGAAAAAGGAAAAGGCTGCATTTAAACTTTATCTGGCTTTATCAGATCGGGCACCAAATGCTGCCCTCAAGGATATGTTTCTCGGCCTTGCCCAGGAAGAGAGCAAACACAAACTCCGCTTTGAAATTGAATATGATGAGTATGTACTGAGGGAGAACTAACAGTGGTGCTACCCGCTAAGCGCTTTGGAAGCGCTAAGCGGTTGGTATTAAACTAACTTTACCCCTCCAAAAAATACATTCGCATTTCTCCTTTGCCTTTTATCTCCATAGGTTTTCGGGCGAAGAATTTGAATTTGCCTTTTAAGAGTAAATAGGTTGTTTCGGACACATTTATCTGATTGGGTTCAGAATTACTTTCCATCCGGGAAGTTGTATTAATGGCATCACCAAAAACATCATAAATGTATTTTTTAACACCCACTATACCACCCACAACCTTTCCTGTATGAATACCAATGCGAACCTGCCAGTTTATGTTTGATGATTTATTTCGTTCGGCCAGGAATTGCCTGATTTCCATCGCTGCGTTTACCATATTTTCTGCATGGTTTTTATTTCGCTCGGGCATGCCACTCACAGCGAGGTATGCATCGCCAATGGTTTTGATCCGTTCGCATTCATGTTTTTCCATGATGTCGTCAAAACCGGTAAAAATTTCATTCAGTTCGCCGATCAATACTTTTGGGTCAAGTTTAGATGAGATGGAGGTAAATCCAACAATGTCGGAAAAATAAACAGTAACATCCTCGAAACTTTCGGGTTCTGATTTCCCATTTTGTTTCAGTTCGTTCACTACTTTTAATGGAAGGGTGTTCAGCAGAAGTTCCTCGGTTTTTTCTTTTTCAGCCGCCAGTTCTTTGGTGCGCTCAGTGACTAAGATTTCCAGTTTTTCCTTTTGCCCTTCCAGGATGTGTTTTTTCTCCCGTTCCTGTTCGAGGGTTTTGGCTGATAATATTTTTACCTGTTCAAGTTGTTTTTCAAGATTGATATTTGTCCGGGCAAAATCACGGGCAAGATAAACCGACATGGAAAAAGGGATGCTTAATATGGCGGAAATGGTCAACAATCCAAAGATTAATGTTGAAACGGACTGGTCGCTCAAGGTGATATTTCCATAGCGGATGATGTAAACCATTATTACTGTAAAAAATAAAATGAAAAAAAGTACTCCGATGCCAATGATCCAGGCGCCGTCAGTCTTTTTTATCATAGCCCTGATCACCACAC
Source organism: Bacteroidales bacterium (assembly GCA_041393275.1). Taxonomy (GTDB): domain Bacteria; phylum Bacteroidota; class Bacteroidia; order Bacteroidales; family JAADJA01; genus JAADJA01. Next base: position 39,800 of record JAWKKL010000026.1, on the reverse strand, counting down.
GGGTAACTTCAAACCACAGCAAAAGGACAAACCCAATATATAAAAATCCTATGATCCCGACATCCAGATAATACATCAATGAAAGGATGCCTGCAAGGCCGATTGTAAACCAGAATATTCTTGGCATTTTAACCATGAATAAATTATAGATCATGCCAGCCAATGGAACAAAAAATAGTGGGAAACCAATAGACATGATAAAACTGGCTTTGTCAACAAAAGGTGGATTTTCAGTGATCCCATTGGTCAGAAAGACCACATAAGTTAGGCCCGAAAACAGGATCATAAAAATGCTGTAATATAAATTCGATTTTTGTTTCCGGTAAAAAATAAACAATAAAAAATGAACAAGGCCCAGCACCAGGAAAACCGAAAATAACACCAGTACGAGGTAAGTTCCATATACTTCGCCCAAAATTGACTGCATAGCGAATTTATGATCCCTGATATTAATTCGAAATCCCGCATTTGCTTCGCGATAATTTTTCAGCCGGGAATAGGCATCAAGATTTGAATACCGGACTGCCAGGACGTACTTTATGGAGTCGTTAAACGAGATCAGCGTCGGGATATTTTTTGGATTGCTGGCTCTCTCTTCCCGGCCATCAGCCCCGAGGGTTCCGATGGAATCAAGAAGCATTCCATTGAGGTAAATTTCGGAGGCTCCCTGCTGGTCAATAAGCAAAGCAAAGGAGCGGTTTCGCAACGAGGAATCAATGACAAGATGAAGCCTGAACCAGCCAAATCCGCCGAAAACACCCTCCTCAAGTTCAGCCAGGTTTAAACGGGTAGATAAGGTATCCCACTCCGAATCATCGAAAGTTGGATCGGCCCAAGCCGGGTTATCCCCCGCATGATATCTCCAGTATCGATTAAGTTCAACGGTTTTATTCAGGCTGTCAATCCGAAAAATATATGGTTTGTTTTCAGAACCAAAGGAAGTTAAGGACTGGACACAAAACAGGAATAAAATAAATTTAATAATTCTGGGAAGCATAAGTTAGGATCTCCATTTGTTAACAGTTCAAAGATAAGGGAATTTGTGAAAACCTTTTTATGGCTGTATAGCCGCATAAAAAGCAGATGAAACTTTACCTCCTGATGATAAACTTCCTCGTTGCCAAACCCTGATTACAGTAAAATTGGGAAAAATACAATCCTTCTTCAAGTGTGCCCACATCAATCATTTCGAACGGTGAGTCTAGCTTTTTTCTGATCATTTCCTGACCAAGACTATTGAAAATTTGCACCTCCCCAGAACAGGGCAATTTCAGTTTTAATTGGTCATCTGCAGGATTCGGATAAACAGAAAAGGAATCTGAGAAATTTTCGGAAAGCCCTGTTTCAATATCAGCGATTACTGTCCATTCCGAAATACATCCGCCAGGACCCCAGAAAAAATAAATTAAAGGATCTGAAAAATCATTGGCTGTAACCCCTGATTCCTGCAAAACACCATCAATGCTTGGAATGCATCCTTCCAGATCAGTTGTAAATGAGGCGACCAAACCATTAAGGTTTGTACCTGCAGGAAAAGCCAGCAGTACTGTGTCGTTTGATACTTCGCCATAAATATCATATGGTAATCCCGGGTTCAAAGCCGATTCAAAATAAAATGTTTCAAAATCACAAACCGGGAAAACAATAACGGTTGTTGAATCCATGCCAGTTTCCTGGCACATATCGGTATAATTTACAAAATAGGTGGTCGTGGAATCAGGGCTTACAGTGATGCTATCGTTCGTAAAACCTCCTGGTTCCCACAAATAACTGTAGGGTGGTATCCCGTTTTCTACGTGGACCCAGAGGTCAATTTCCATGTCTTCGCATATGATTGTATTCTGAGTTATGGTGTTGTAAAGTAATGTATAGTCTGTAATAATGAAATCAACCGTATCCCAACGAACAATACAACCAAGCGTATTTTCGATAATTAATCGCAATGTTTCTTCGCCTTCAATTAAACCGTCGTAAACCGGATTAATATGAATGGCAACGGAATCAAAACCATCTTCAAAAACAACTGAATCAGGGATCGCTTCTTCAAAATCCCCGGGAGGAAATGCTGCAGGATAGGCTGTGCTCTCGCTTAAATCAAAATAAACAGTAATGGGTGCATATGCTGCACTGGGAAGTGTAAAAATAATGTCGGCCTCAACACAACCTTCAATCATTTTGTCGGATACCCCTTGTGGATAGGGATCCGTTTCAACTTCAATTTGAGGGCATTCGAAACTATTTTCTTCAATAAAAACCCCCGAATCATAATTATAGTCACCCGCATCGGCAACACCAATCTTAATGCTGTAGGTTTCGCAAGGGACGACAAGCAACCAGGCGGTAAGAACGGTGGTGTTTCCATCGTATTCCAGGGTTAGTCCATTGGTATTGTCAGCATAATAGTCGCAATTTGTGCAAGGCCCTGTCGGAACAACACCTCCCGGTGAATAACCATTATTAACATTGTTGATAGTAACAGTGGTATTTGCTGTTCCGGGCACTATCGCCACGTTTTTATCGTCGTAAGAACCGCCGAAAGGATTTGGCCCTGTTACAAAATACCCAAATACATCATTAAAGGTGGAGAAAACCCATTCATTGTATTCTTCCGAACCAAATACATATTTAAACTTTAAGGTGTCCGATTCAGGGACAAAATCAAAGCTTAATACAGCAGCATCGTAAGTTGTGGCTGTTGTGATAGCATCGAGGGACGGGTGGCCACCAAGGCCCATATTTGAGCCGGCTGCGGTTTGGTAGTTGGGGCCGGGTATAAGATAACCTGAACCTGAACAAAGAAAAATACCACTGTTTATCCCAAGATTGGTTGTAGACCCGTTGGTAAATATTCCCCGCATAGGATCGGCACCCTGGAATTGAACATTATCATAAATAATCCCATCACCAACTATGTTTTCAACCATGTCTTGCGGCGTTACATCAGGGCCGGGAGAAATAAATATTTGTCCTGAAACTCCCTGATGAAGAAGAATAAAGGTAGTAAAAATGAACAAATATTTATACATTACTGTAACTAATTCTCTTAGGAAATGTATCATTTGTGGTAAATTTATAAATAAAACAATATTTTCAGTTGTATTGTTTGCTAAATATATTAAAATTAAGACATCCCTTAATTAAAAAAGGTTGCCTGATAAGTAGCATCTGTTATTATCTATTTTTCTAATACTTTAAGCGACAAATATACACTATTTTTATAAATTCAGCATAATCTGTTTTATATTATATTTATTTCAGGGTATCTCTAAAACAATTACTTTCACTATGAAATCAGCCTAAATCTTATTTCGTCTTGCTTGTTTAATACTTGCATTCAACTCAAATCCAATAAGCAGGATGACAGCATTGAAATAGATCCATACCAATATTATCAAAAGGGTACCAATTGTTCCATACAGTGCATTATAACTCGAAAAATTTTGCACATAATAATTAAACCCTATGGAAGCGGCAAGTGCCAGAAATGTTGCCAGTGATGAGCCGGCAGAGATAAACCTGAATTTGCTTTCTTTTGCAGGGGCGAGATAATAAATAAATGAGATGGAGAAAAAAAACATCGATATCAAAATTATCCATTTCACCGATTCAAGCAAATAAAAAGTAAGATAGCTATTAATGATATTGTGCGCAGTTAAAAATTTAAAGACATATGTTCCTGTTGTTAACAGGGCGATGGAAATAACAAGTATCAACCCGATAATGAGAAACAAGAGAGTTGAAATAAGTTTTTGCTTAAACCAGGAACGGGTTTCCATAGAGTGGTAGGTATTATTAAATGCTTCAATTACAGAATCGAAGCCATTGGTTGCAAAAACCAAAGCCAGAAAAAAAGTTACCGATAGCAGTCCCCCGCGGGGCCTTTCAATGATATCAATCAAGGTTTGGTTTATGATCTGCTCCGTTGAATCGGGCGTTATAGTTTCGATGAATTTGAGCAGTATGCTTTGAAAGTTATCAATGGGTACGAAAGGGATCAGGGTAAAAAATACAATGATCATTGGAAAAAGGGCCAGGAAAAAACTAAATGCGATGGACGATGCGCGGCTTGTTATGCTTCCTTTAAAAATTCCTTCAATAAAAAATTTTGCCACATCGTAAAGGGGCATATTATCGAATCCGGGCAAAACAATTCGTTTAGTAAATTTTAAAAATTTAAGAATAATTCGATTTCGGGCAAGGTTGATTCGCATTATTAGGTTTTTTTTATTCTGTAGCCAGCAGGCTCATATCAAGGCTTTTAATCTGGTGAGTTAAGGCCCCGACCGAAATAAAATCAACCCCGGTTTCAGCATATTCCCGTAAGGTATTTTCTGTTATCCCTCCAGAAGCTTCGGTTTCGTAACGGTGATTTATTTTTTCAACGGCTGTTTTTAATTCTTCAGTTGAAAAATTATCTAACATGATCCGGTCAATTCCTCCGATGGTGAGCACTTCATCAAGCTCCTCAAAATTCCTGACTTCAATTTCAATTTTAATTTTTTTCTTTATCGTTGTCAGGTATGCTTGTGTTTTTTTAATAGCCTGTTCGATACCCCCTGCAAAATCAATATGGTTGTCCTTGATTATAACCATATCATACAATCCCATCCGGTGGTTTTCACCGCCACCCATTTTTACCGCATGTTTTTCCAATTGCCTCATTAATGGTGTGGTTTTACGGGTATCAAGAAGCCGGGTATTTAGTCCTTCGAGTTTATTTACGAGCGAATTTGTAAATGTGGCTATTCCACTCATACGTTGCAAAAAATTTAAAGCAAGCCGTTCAGCGGTTAAAATAGATATTTTGTTTCCTTCAACTATAAAGCCTGTTTCGCCCGATTTAATTTTATTGCCATCTTCTTTATATTTTTGAAAATGGATATCCGAATTTACGGTTTTGAATACTTTTTCGGCAACATCAATTCCGGCTAAAATGCCATCTTGTTTGAACAGGAGTCGTGCTTTTCCGCTGGCATTGGCAGGTATGGTTGCTAAGGACGTATGATCCCCGTCGCCAACATCTTCTTCAAGCGAATAGTTAATTATCCAGTCAATGTCCGTCATATGTTATTCTTCTTCAAATTGTAACTGGTTTATCAAAAGTTTACCATCGCGGTTTTTAAGCAATACGTAAACCCGGTATTTTTTACCGTTGGTTGATGTGTAGGTACCAATGATATAATTTGATCCATCGTCGGAAGAACCCATATGATTTGAAGTATACGACTTAACAGGTGATTTTTTAAAAAATTCGGATATGATGATTTCTGCCTGTTTTTTACTGAAACTTCCATCGGTTTTATCTACTTGTAAATCAATCGTAGAATTAAAATTAATTGCAAGTTTTGATGCGTCTGCAGATTTAAGGGCAGCAGTCACGGTATTTGAAATGTCATCATTTTGGCCAACCAGGGTAGTCTGTCCAAGGATTATCAGAAGGGCAAAAATAAATGCTGATCGTAATCTCATGATGTGTTTTTTTTAAATTCCTATACAAAAATTAATCCGAAAAAAGTTCGGGATTAATTCCAAACAAAATTACAAATGTATTTGATACCAATGGATAATTCTGATTACTTTTGCCAACAATTTGTAATTACCCACTTTATTTGAAATGAATGTAATAATTACAGGGGCAAGCAGGGGGCTTGGTTTTGAACTTGTTAAAAAGTTTGCTGCGAAACCAGAAAATAATGTTGTGGCTTTGTCGAGAAACGAACAAAAACTTTTGAGATTAAAGGAAGAGTGTCAGAATATTTATCCTCATTCAAATGTTTTCCCCATTCCTTTCGATATCACTTCTGGTGCTTTTGAAAAACTTCCTCGGCGAATGGTGGATTTTGAAATACAATCAATTGATATTTTAATAAATAATGCCGGTTTGCTTATCAATAAACCTTTTATGGAATTGAATGCAGATGATTTCGATAACTTATTTGAAGTAAATGTAAAAGGGGCTTTTCGTTTGATTCAGTGCCTGATTCCTATGATGAAAACAAATTCTCATATTTTGAATATCAGCTCCATGGGAGGCTATCAGGGAAGTATGAAATTTCCCGGATTGTCATTATATAGTTCAAGCAAAGGTGCGATTGCCATATTTACCGAATGCCTCGCCGAAGAATTAAAAGAGCAATCCATAAGTGCAAATTGCCTGGCCATAGGAGCCGTCCAGACCGAAATGCTGGCCGAAGCTTTTCCCGGTTTCAAAGCACCACTCAGTCCATCCTCCATGGCGGAATACATACTTGAATTTGCCACCAACGGACATCATTATTATAATGGTAAAATTTTACCGGTTTCATTATCAACGCCATAAATGAATCATGAATAATATTGAAACGCAAAAAGATTGTTCAATTGATGATATAAAACATGATGGCATCGTTACCAGATCTGACGATCGATTTGTTTATGTTTCCATCGTTGCCCAATCGGCTTGTTCAGCCTGTTCGGTAAAAGGGGCCTGCAATGTTTCAGATTTAAAGAACGAAATAATTGAAGTTGAAAAACAACAAGGAATAGAATACAATCAGGGAGAACGAGTTCAACTATTCATGGAGAAATCATTAGGGACAAAAGCTGTTTTTTTTGGCTATTTGCTACCTTTTATTCTGGTTTTAATATCACTGATTATAGCATTTTCCATCACGTCAAATCAAGGATTGGCCGGGTTGGTATCGTTGGGTATTTTAATCCCTTATTACTTGATTTTATATGCAAAGCGAAACTATATGAAAAAGGCTTTTGTCTTTAGAATTAGCGAAAGGGTATCTAAATGATTTTTTTTACGTAATGAAATTATCACAGATAATATTCAGCGGATTAATATATAATTTTGACAACTTTAATGTTCTAATTATTGTCGTAGATAATATATCTTGCTAAAATTAAATTTATTGTTTGCATTTGAATTCAAAAAATTAAAAAAATTTCATACAAACTAAATTAAATTAAACAAAAATGAAGAGAATTCTATTCACCATAATGATTTCTATAGTCATTATATCAATTGGAAAAACGCAGGATGTTTACACCCCCAAAAAAGCTGTAAAAGCTGCATTTTTTGATAAGAGTCCAGCATTGCGCGACATTACTCCTATTCAACCTCAGCAAATAGATAATAGCTGGAAAGATGGCATTATTGAAAATGAAACGGTGAACCTGGGAAAAAATAAAAACAAAAATACGGTAACCGATCCTTATTCGGTTCAGAAAAACATGGGTCCCACAAAAACCAAAGGGCCCATCGTTAATGTTAATGGCACTGGAAATGTAAATGGCGTTTATCCGCCCGATACAGATGGTGAAGTCGGACCTAACCATTTTTTTCAAATGATTAATTTGTCGTTTGCCATTTACGATAAACAAGGAACAAAATTGTATGGCCCGGTGGCCAATAGTACTTTGTGGAGTGGATTTCCCGGACCCTGGAGCGGCACAAATGATGGTGACCCAATTATTTTATATGATGAACTGGCCGATCGGTGGGTAGCTTCTCAGTTTGCCGTTTGGACTTCGAATAATAAATATTATGAATTAATTGCGGTTTCCGAAACAGGAGACCCGCTTGGAGAATGGTACCGTTATGCGTTCGAATTCGATGATTTTCCTGATTATCCAAAGTTATCGGTCTGGACTGACGGATATTATGCTACATTCCATATGTTTTCAGGGAACTATCTTGGAATGGCAGCCGTAGCTTTTGAGCGCGATAAGATGCTGATCGGGGATTCCGATGCACAAATGATTTATTTTGGCGAATATGGTACCCGTTTTGGGTATCTACCTGCGGATATTGATGGTGTTGCCCCACCCCCCGGAACACCATGTAATTTTATTGGAATAAATTTTAACTCTAATCAAAATATGGAGGTTTGGAAAATGCAGCCCGATTGGGATAATACGGCCAATTCCACGTATACTTACGTAACCTCATTAAATACAGCCGCTTTTAATTCATCAATATCAGGAATTCCTCAGCCCGGAACATCCATGCAATTGGATGCATTTAGCAATGTTTTAATGTTCAGGCTTCCTTTCCGAAATTTTGGTACTCATCATTCTATTGTGGCTAACCATGCAGTAAAAGTCGGCGGAATAACCGGAATCCGCTGGTATGAATTACGCGATGAGGGTACAGGATGGGAGATTTACCAGGAGGGAACCTATCAACCGGACAATGAGCACAGGTGGTTAGGAAGCATAGCCATGGGGGCGGATGGATCCATAGCACTCGGATATTCCGTGTCTAGTAGCACAACTTACCCGTCTATTCGCTATACTGGTCAGACACCAGGGGCCCCATTGAACGAAATGAATGTTGCAGAAATAGAATTGGTTGCCGGATTAAGTTCACAAACTGGTATTAACAGGTGGGGAGATTATAGTTGTATGACGCCAGACCCATCAGAAGACGGTGTTTTTTGGTTTACAACTGAGTTTATGAAAAGCAGTGGATGGGGTACCCGTATTTCGTCATTTGACTTTGATGCATTACAACCTCCTACAGCATTTGCCGGAGAAGATGAGACGATTTGTTCAAACACTTTATTTGAAACTTCTCCATCAGCATTTTTTTACAGTTCGGTGCATTGGGAAACTTCCGGAGATGGAATTTTTCAAAATGCCAATATTCTTGAGGCAAAATACTTACGCGGCAACAATGATATTGCCAATGGCGGTGTTACCCTCACCCTTACAGCTTATGGTTTTGAGCCCGGATGGGAAGCCAGCGATGATATTTTTCTTACAATAAACGATGAACCGGAAGCAAATGCCGGACAAAACTTTACAATTTTGTCAAATGAAGTTGCCATGCTAGAAGGTTTGGCTGAGAATTATTCTTCAGTTGAATGGTCAACAAATGGCGATGGCGCATTTAATAATTCAGCTCTTCTTGATGCAATTTATACACCGGGGGCTAATGATATTTCATCCGGACAGGTACAGTTGACACTGACCGCATATCCCATTGAACCTTGTGAGGAAGATGATTCTGATAATCTCTCATTGACAATTGACCTTTTTTCCGGTATGTCTGATTCACGTCAAAATGAATTTCATGTCAACATAAACCCGAATCCTTCGAAAGGAATTTTTAGCCTTGAAGTTTCAGGAAATAGTGCTGATATTTTTTCCATTAAGGTAAACAATTTGATGGGGGAAGAGGTATATTCATCAACATTGAAACGCCAGGGTGATTTTACCGAAAATCTTGACCTGACAAATTTACCTCAGGGCATTTATATCCTCGACCTAAAAGCGGATAAATTTAGTAAATCTGCTAAAATTATTATTGAATAATGGGGTATCTCTTTTAGAGATTTGAAAATTGAAATCCTATAAAAATAAAAAGCGATGGTTTTCGAACCTTCGCTTTTTTTTGTATCACTATATTTGCAACCATCTGAAATTTAGAATCCTTATAAACTATAATTCTAATTATTTATAAATCAGTATATTTCATGTTAAGTTGATTTGTTTAATTCTACCAATTAAGTATAATATTCTTTTATTCAGCTATTTACGAAATTTTAAATTTTCGTTTAAAAGGTTTCCAACTTTACCAAATGTTTATACATTTGCCACCGTTATTGAATTAACAATAAAATTACTCAACTGTGAATGATGTAGTTATTTATGCGGTAGCATCGTTAGGGGCCATTGGAATTGCAGCCTCTGTTATTCTCTATTTTGTTGCTCAAAAATTTAAGGTGATTGAAGACCCGCGGATTGGTCTTGTTGAAGAGGCCCTGCCGGCTGCCAATTGTGGCGGTTGCGGTTTTGCCGGGTGCCGGGCTTTTGCCGAAGCCACTGTAAAACAAGGTGAAGATAAAAACAATCTTGAAGGATTGAACTGTCCGGTAGAGTGGAAATGATGTGATGGCCACCGTGGCTAAGATACTTAGCTTAACGGTTGAAGAACAGGATCCTTTAATTGCCGTGATCAGGTGTAATGGTTCGCCTGCAAACTCTTCCAGAAAAGTTAGTTACGAAGGGGCAACCAGTTGTGCCTTTGCCCATAATTTGTTTTCTGGCGAAGGAGGGTGTCCGCATAGTTGCCTTGGTTTGGGCGATTGTGTGAGAGCTTGCGCATTTGATGCCATACATATGAACCCTGAATCTCATCTTCCGGTGGTGAATGATAAATGTGTTGCATGTGGGGCCTGCGTTGAAGCATGTCCGCGTGACATTATCGAACTTCGTCCAAAAGGGAAAAAAGACAGACGGATATTTGTGAGTTGCATTAACCAGGAAAAAGGCGGACCGGCCAAAAGAAATTGTGATGTGGCATGTATCGGTTGCAGCAAATGTTTTAATGTCTGTAAGTTTGATGCCATTACAATGGCTAACAACCTGGCCTATATTGATCCATTTAAATGTGTCCTTTGCCGAAAGTGTGAACCAGAATGTCCCACAAATGCCATTCATGAAATTAATTTACCTGAAAGAAAGCAAAGGCCGAATATTTCAGCAGTAGAGAAAAAACCGGAAACTAAACCTGTGGATCCCAAAGCACCGGTTGCTACCGATGTAGTGAAGATAGAATCAACATCGAAACAGGCGGAAAAGGATGATAAAACATCCGAAAAAGAATAAAAGAAATTTAGTATAGCCATCAGATAATTTCCTAAATTATGCTAAAGACATTCAACCTTGGAGGAGTTCACCCGGCAGAAAACAAACTTTCTGTTGATAAAAAAATAGAAGTTCTTCCCATCCCGAAAATAGCTTTTATCCCCATTTCGCAGCATTTGGGTGCCCCGGCAAAAGCCCTTGTAGATAAAGGCGATATTGTAAAAGTCGGTCAACAAATTGCAAAAGGCGAAGCGTTTATTTCAGCAAACATTCATTCATCCGTTGCAGGGAAAATACAGAAAATTGATAATGTTATTGACACAAGCGGTTATAAGAGAACCGTCATTGTGGTTCAGGTGCAGGGTGACGAATGGGTAGAAACCATTGACAAGAGCCCGGAAATAAAAAAAGAAATTGTTCTTTCGCAAAAAGAAATCATCCAGAAAATAAATGACATGGGTATTGTTGGCCTGGGAGGTGCAACATTTCCAACACATGTCAAACTGATGGTTCCGGAAGGGAAAAAAGCGGAATATTTGATCATCAATGGCGTAGAGTGCGAACCTTACCTTACGGCCGACCACCGGCTGATGATGGAAAAAGGGGAGGAAATGATGGTTGGGATTGAAATCTTAAAGATTGCCCTGGGTGTTAATAAAGCCATCATAGGCATCGAAAACAATAAACCTGATGCCATTGAGCATCTTTCAAACATCGCGAAGAATTATACCGGCATTGAAGTTCAGGGTCTCAAAGTTAAATATCCGCAGGGAGCGGAAAAACAGTTAATAAAAGCACTGATAAACCGTGAAGTTCCTTCCGGAAAATTACCCATTGAAGTGGGTGCTGTTGTAAACAATGCAGGAACTGCATTCGCTGTTTATGAAGCTATTCAAAAAAACAAACCGTTAATCGAACGGGTTGTCACCATCACCGGCAAATCGGTGAAAAATCCCGGCAATTTTATGATCCGGATAGGGACCCCGGTTTCAGAATTGATAGAAGCCGCAGGCGGATTACCGGAAGATACCGGTAAGGTAATTGGCGGAGGTCCTATGATGGGAAAGGCCTTGAACTCGCTGGATGTTCCCGTAGTTAAGGGTACTTCAGGCATACTGATCATGCGGAAGGATGAAGCAAACCGACAGCCGGTATTGAATTGTATCCGTTGTTCAAAATGCGTCAGTGTATGCCCCATGGGACTGGAACCATACCTGCTTGAAAAACTGGTTATTTTTGAGGATTATGAGCGGACCGAACAAGAACGGGTGATGGATTGCATTGAATGTGGATCATGTCAGTATACCTGTCCGGCCGGCCGGCCACTACTGGACTATATCAGGCTTGGGAAAAATAAGGTAGGATTTATTATGCGGACGAGGTCGAAAAAATAAGTGAAAAAAATTACGTGGAAAAAGTAACAGACATCCTATGAATTTATTGAAAATTTCAGGTTCACCCCATGTACATACCGATAATTCGGTGAAAAAGATCATGTATGGTGTAATTTATGCCATGATACCTGCTTTGCTGGTTTCGGTTTATTTCTTTGGGCTTGATGCGGTAAGGGTAACGTTGTTGTCGGTTGTAATGTGCCTTATGGTTGAATTTGTCGTTCAGAAATATATCCTGAAATCAGCGGTTACAATTACCGATGGTTCGGGTATAATTACAGGAATTTTGCTGGCGTTTAATGTACCCAGTAATTTACCCTGGTGGATTGTTCTGATCGGTGCAATTGTTTCCATTGGTATTGGCAAAATGTCGTTTGGGGGATTGGGAAAAAACATATTTAATCCCGCATTGGTCGGCCGTGTATTTTTACTGATCTCCTTTCCGGTACAAATGACAAGCTGGCCGGTTCCTAAACCCATTGGCGGAACAGCCTTGACAGATGCAGTTACAGGGCCTACCCCATTAGGAATAATGAAAGAAGGCTTAGCTGCCGGAAAAACCGTTCAGGATATAATGCCCGAAATTCCGGATTATGTGCAACAAATGATGATTGGTTTTCAGGGAGGGAGCCTGGGCGAAGTTTCAGCTTTTGCTTTAATCCTGGGGGCCATATATATGCTTTACCGGAAGATAATCACCTGGCATACCCCTGGAGCCTATTTGGGAAGTGTGGTAATTTTTTCCGGAATTTTATGGCTGGTTGACCCGACTTTATACGTTGACCCATTGTTTCACCTGATTACCGGCGGAATGATGCTTGGGGTATTTTATATGGCAACCGATATGGTTAGTTCACCTATGTCGGCGAAAGGGCAATTAGTATTCGGGGCCGGCGCAGGGATTCTTACCATATTGATCAGGGTTTTTGGTGCTTATCCCGAGGGGGTTTCTTTTGCGATATTGATCATGAATGCGTTTGTTCCAATTATAGACAGAGCATTTAAACCAAAACGTTTTGGAGAAATTGTAAAAAATTAACATTCTTTATAGCAACTTATTATGGCAAAAAAAGAATCATCGTTTGTAAATATGGTGTTAACCTTATTTGTGGTTACAGCTATCGCAGCCCTGGCATTAGGAGGTGTGTATAATGCCACAAAAGGCCCCATTGCTTTGGCTAAACGACTTAAAATAGAAAAGGCGATCGGGGAAGTACTACCTGAGTTTGATACGATAACGGAGAAAAAAGTGCTCCCTGACGGTGCTAAGGACTCCCTGACATTTTACCTTGCATCAAAAAATGGAGAACCTGTTGGAACAGCCATCAGAACGTATACTGATAAAGGATTTAGTGGCAGGTTTTGGATCATGGTTGGTTTTGTTGATGGCGATGTAATTTCAGGTACATCTGTATTGGAACACAAAGAAACCCCTGGATTGGGTGATAAAATGGAGTTAAAGAAATCGAACTGGTCAGCCCAGTTTGTTGATAAAAATCTAACGGAATTTACGCTAAAAGTTAAAAAGGATGGTGGCAGTGTAGATGCCATCACTGCAGCAACAATTAGTTCACGGGCATTTTGCGATGCTACTCAAAGGGCATACGATGAACTTAAAAAACAGGAAGGGAATTAACGATGAATCAGTTTCAGAATTTTACAAAAGGATTTATTAAGGAAAACCCGGTTTTTGTTTTATTGCTGGGTTTATGTCCTACGCTGGGCGTATCAACTACGGCCATCAATGGACTTGGTATGGGCCTGGCCACTACCTTTGTTCTGGTTATGTCAAACCTGGTAGTTTCTCTCATTAAAAGTCAGATACCTGATAAGGTGAGGATACCGTCTTTTATCGTAATCATTGCTTCGTTTGTTACCATCGTTGAACTTACCATGCAGGCTTATGTGCCGGCGTTGTTTGAAGCCCTGGGTTTGTTTATTCCACTTATTGTTGTAAACTGCATCGTTCTTGGCCGGGCAGAATCATTTGCTTCAAAAAACAACCTTGGTTCCTCTATCATTGATGGCCTGGGTATGGGCCTGGGGTTTACCTTTGCGCTAACTTTACTGGGATCCGTCAGGGAGATATTAGGCAGTGGTGCCGTATTTAGTTTAAAGTTCATAGAAGGCGACGGAATGCTTTTGTTTATCCTTCCTCCGGGTGCATTTATTGTTCTTGGTTACTTAATTGCTTTGATGAATAAATTAAAAAAAGTGTAATTCTTTAAAGAAACAGAAATGGAATATTTTGTCATTATAATCGGGGCCATTTTCGTCAACAATATCGTGTTGAACCAGTTTTTGGGAATTTGCCCTTTTATGGGGGTTTCCAAAAAAATTAACACAGCCATTGGTATGAGCGGGGCAGTATTGTTTGTCCTGACTCTGGCTACCATTGTTACCTGGCTGATTCAGAATTATATCCTTAACCCGTTGGGCATAGGATTTCTGCAAACAATATTTTTTATCCTTGTCATAGCTGCTTTGGTTCAAATGGTGGAAATTATTTTAAAGAAAGTTTCTCCCTCTTTATTTCAGGCGCTTGGGATTTTCCTTCCCCTTATTACCACTAATTGTGCTGTTTTGGGTGTTGCAATTCTCACTATTCAGAAAGATTTTAACCTTATGGAAGCCGTGGTTTATGCCATTGCCAATGCCATCGGTTTTGGATTGGCACTTGTGATCTTTTCAGGAATGCGGGAACACCTTGATTTGATGGAAGTCCCACGAGGGATGCGTGGTGTTCCTATTGCCCTGGTAACTGCCGGTATTTTAGCCCTGGCATTTATGGGCTTTTCTAATTTGGTATAGCCATCCAGCCAATTGGCCAGGATTTAACAAAATCATATTTTCCCAATGACATCTTAAGCTGATTAATTGGCTGTTCCATTCATTGAACAATTTTGGTTCTTTTGTGTTGGGTTCAAAACTTCAAAAAAATGTCAAAACCAAAATCGGCAGACAAAAAATCAAAAATGATGGATATGGCACCCGGCGACTACTTTTGGTGCGCCTGTGGTGAAAGCAAAAACCAACCTTTTTGCGATGGTTCGCATAAAGGATCTGAGTTTACTCCCAAACTTGTAAAAATTGAAGAACCAAAACAGGTATTCTGGTGTATGTGTAAACATTCAGGAAATAAGCCATTTTGCGATGGCACCCATAAAGGATTGTAATTACTGTGCTTGATTTTTCTTCTTTGACTTAATCAATAGGATAAATCCTATAACCAAATATATCAGGCCAATCACCAGCCAAATGATCCCAAAATTGATGTTTTCATGTGTCAGATAATCGATACAAACGATAAGTGAAGCCACGGCAAAAATGAAATTCAATACAGCGGATACCAGACTGTTTGCTTTAATATTCATTAGGATATACAAAATATTTATTGCACCGGCTGCAAGCAACACAAAACCTATTAAATTATTTCCACGGGTAAGATAAACGACACCCGTTATCCCAAATAATAATACATTCACAATAATGTAAACCTTTGTTAACATTGGCAAACCCTTATTTTTACTTTCTTCCATTTTTATATAGATTTAATGAGATCATTAAAAATCAAAAGTAATTATTTTTCAGGTTAGAATAAGATAAATGTCATATTGACATTTTTAGATACAAAAATTATTCTGGAAACGTCTTCAAAATGGCATGGCATATTCCTTGATTGGCAACATGAAAATTTTTAAAAATGAGGTTGCTGGAAATTAATTCGCACGAGGAACTTTTGCACGTAATAAAAAATAATGACCGTGCTTATCTTTTACTTTATAAAAAAGGATCAGAACAAAGTGAATGTTCGCTAAAAAATCTGAGCGAAACAAAGTTTACAGATGATAGTCTCATGGTATGCATGGCCGATGTTTCGGTGGTTCGCGATATTCATGAAAGGTATAATATCAGTTCAGTTCCTGTTATGCTTGAATTCGAAAAAGGCCGGTTTATTAATGTATTGAAAGGATGTCATGAACCCGGATTTTATCAGTCCTATGTTGAAAATGCTTTATATACTGCCAGAATTTCGGATAAAGGAGATCAGCAGAAGCGGGTAACTGTTTATTCTACGCCGACATGTAGTTGGTGTACAACCTTAAAAACTCATTTAAAAAAGCATGGTATTCGCTATTCAGAAATCGATGTATCGAAAGATCAACATGCTGCACGCGAAATGCAGCAAAGAAGTGGCCAGACAGGTGTTCCCCAAACCGATATCGGGGGACAAATGATTGTTGGATTTGACAAAACAAGAATTAATAACTTATTAGGAATTCAATAACAATTAAAACTTAGTATGATGAAAGAATTGCAACCATTGAACGAGAATGTCATGCTCGAACTTACCGACGAGTTTGTAGAAACGAAAACATCCGGCGGGATCATTATTCCGGATACGGCCAAAGACAAACCACAAATGGCCAAAGTAGGGGCTATTGGAAATATTGAGAATCCCGGTGTTTCTGTAGGTGACACGGTAATTTATAAAAAGTACTCAGGAACTGAGGTTGAGTTTAGCGGTAAAAAATACCTGTTTGTCCCTTATGCTGACTTACTGGCAAAAATTGTTGAAACGGAGGCTATTTAGCAAAATCAATATGAAAAAGTAAGAGCCGGCTGGAAATCTCGATCGGCTCTTTTATTTTATTCAATAATAATTGAAGCCTTTTTATTGTCATTATTAGATATTCGATTCAGAAATTCTATATAATTAATATATTTCTCCGCCGGGAAAACTCCCATATTTATAGTTAAACTTCTGACGTAATAAATTTTGTTTTTTTCAAAGTTTACTTTCGAATGGTATATGCCAAACTCTGAATAAATGAACTCTTCGTCCGGTAAATAATCTAAAAGGTAGTTATTTGGTAAAATATAGGTAATTGTGTCAATTTCTTTAGTTGGCCATCTTACATACATTGGGGATGTTCTTTGACATTTTGTTGAAGAAATGAATTCCTGAACACTAAGCAAATTTAATCTTAATAAATCCTGGTTTTTAATCTTCACGCAATAGGAATTTATATCTAATTCAAGTATTTCATGAACCTCAGGATGAACTTCATTTGTCAGGGAATATTTAAATTCGGTTACATTTATATTTGGAATTTTAACGCTGCTGATTACTTTTTTTCTCAGGTCTTCATTGTTTAAACTAAGTATAGGTTTGATTTCATCGTAATAAATACCTGTATATTTGCTGGTAATTGAAACCGATAAATTTCCATCATCTTTTAGAATCACCGTTGCATTCCTTGATTTTAAATTTTCATTTGCTGTTGTTTTTTTTGTATTCGTTAATTTGCCTCCGTTGTTGGTAATTAATAATACTTTTCTATCCATTGTAAAATTTCCTGTATAACCACAGGGGATATCCTGACTTGTGCATTCCAACCACATTGTGTCATTATTCATTGGTAAGCAAAGGATAACATGATTAAATTGAGAGGATGGAAAATCTTCCATGATAGGTGCTGCTTCAGTACCAGCATTAACGAGAGTATAAATTGATTCAATTCCGACGCTTTTTAAAAGAGCTTTGGTATAATTTACCAGGGCTTTGCAATCTCCATAACCTAATTTATTTACTGTAACTGCATCAATGGGTTGCCATCCACCAATTCCAATCTGAATGCTAACATACCTTGTTTTGTTTTGCATATAATCATAAATGATACACACGGAATCAAATTTAGTAGTTGCATTTTTCACAAGGTTTTTCATTTTTTCCCGGGTTTCTGGTTCAAGTTCATCTCGTCCTTCATTTAGGAAATGGATCCATTTACCAAAATCTATCCAGCTGTCGTTTTTACCCGTGTATCCTTCAATTTCAAATTCGTCCGGGGTTATCTGAATACTTGGTACAACCTCTATGGCTGGAGGGCTGAATTTTTCACTATTTAATGCTGGAATATTAGTAAACGACCACCTATAATCCTCACTCGTATTTTTGTTCTCCTCATTAATGTTTTTTTCTTTGACTCTAAAACTGATACCGTTTTCATTTTGTATTTTAAATGTAGATTTTTCCACGGATACATTATAATCACTGAAAAGATAAAAATCAGGATATTCGAAAATTCCATTGTAATTAACAATATAACTATATTCAACAGTAAAAGGGGTGGTACGATATTCGGGATCAATGAATTTAACCCTACGATCTTCAAATAATGAATATCTTGATATTGCGCTATAATCCTCAATTTCATCCGACTTTATTTTTTTTATCTTGTTTCCGTATTGGTCATAAACTATTCCATTAATAGCCCCTAATTTTGAATATTTATCGTAGGATTTAATAAAGAAAGAATCATCGATTCCATTCTCGTTTAATATAGTTATAGCAAAATGAACATGCAGTCTGACCTTGTTTAGGCTTTTTAATTCAAGTATAGTTTCATTTTTTCTTACAACAGCTTTTGCATTGGTTTTTATAAATGGCGGAATTTTATCAACTGAATATTCCTGCCCAAAAGCGAATATGAATATGGTTATTAAATGAAATAAAGTAAAAATTCGTAAATATCTATACCATAATTTGCACATGTTAATTTAATTTTAAAATAACAGGTTCATTATGTTTAGAAATTATTTGATTAAATAATTCTTTCAAATCTTTGTATTCGGCTTCAGAAAAAACAATTTTGTTTATTTTAATTTTATATACAAAACAGATTTTATTATTAAATACACTTACCTGGTATGAAAAATTTGCTGAATTATCCGGCAATGTCATTATTATCTCCTCAGGAACAGCTGTTACTGTAAAATCTTCATCGAGGCTTATGTTTATAATGTAAGTTTTATCTAACTTATAACCATAGTCTATTGGATATTTCCTTTCCTCAAGTTTAAAAGGATTTTGTGTACTCCTATCAATGATCATCGGGTAGAGGTATACATCATTTTTTATTTGTTCAATATTGGTTGAAACAGATACTTCATAAGTCTCTTTTATAGGAGCATATATATCATCAAAATTTTCAACTGTTGAACTCAAAATTGAAATTCCTGTATTTTTTGCAGTAAAGTCATCAATGTATTCATTAGTACTATTAAATGAATGATAATAATTTCGAAAATTAAGTGCGGCATAATCCTTTTTCTGGCATTTAATTGTGCCAATTAAATTAAGATCCCTATCCAGTTTTAGCTCGGCGGATGTGACCTCAAAATCTTTTTTGTTTGGCTGTAATTCAACCTGTTGACTTTCTTTTCTGTTTACTTCATATCCAAACCAGTTTAAACAGCGAATCGGTAAGATATCATGGGTTGCAAATTCCTCAGTAGCATCAAGCAAAAAAGTCTTGTCATCTATTACTACTTTAGCAATAACATAATTTAAATTGTTCAGGCTGGGATTTATCGGAGATAAAATTCCATTGCTTCTTGTACTCATCATAACAGGAACAACATTAAAATCCAATTTTTCAAGTAATTGGATAAATGCGATGTTTATTTCCGCGGAATTCCCTGTTTTGGTTTTAAATACCGGGGCAATTGAATTTAACGTTGTCTGGATTCTTTCATTTTTGTTCCATTTAAAAACTTTAATTTCTGCATACGTGGTTTTAAGGAGTTCTTCCTTGTCCTGAATGTTCCTTTCTTTAATTGATTTGGCAAGTCCGTTTAAATATGAACTATTTCGCAAGGGAACTCCAAAGTAACCATTGTCAAGCAAAGACTCACTGACATCTTCCCAATTTTTTGTAAATGATTCGTAGAAATATCCCGGGAAAGTAATACTGTAAATATCAAATACTATTTTTGTTAAATAATTTTCGAGCGAGTTAATATAGGGTTCTTCCTTAAAGGCCGGCATATCCTTTGCAACCCACCGTGAATCTGAGTTTTCATACAATGGCTCAAATCCATATAAAGTCTTTCTAAAGGAGATATATGGACTGCTTTCGAATTTAAGTTCACTTCTAATAACAGGAATTGTCGATTGAAAATACCATTCCCAGGGAATACCGGGGAAAGTATATTCTATATCAATAACAGACCCTACCCTGACATTTGGCATTGCTACTCTTAATTGGTACTCAAAATCTGTGATTCGCTCCTTGAAAATTGATTCGGATTTTAGTTTTGTCTTTTCTATTTCATCATTAACCATATTGTAAGTATAGCCTCTGACCATGGTTTTATCTTTTATCCTAAAGGTTTGATTTGCCCAATTAAAACCCTTGTTATTTAAAATTTTTATTCGAACGACCCTTGTAAATTGGAATTGTTTTTCTTCAAAAAACCCATAATCACAAATAACTATTGCTGCGGCCGTTGTATCATAATGATAATCTTCAAGTGTAAAAATTTCGATGGAAATTTCACCAAATTTAATTGGTGGTTTTTCAGCACACATTAATGGAGAAGAAAAGAAAAAACTCAAAATTAGATAGACTGGATAATTTTTCATAAAAATTGGTTTGAAATCATAACACAATA
Organism: Bacteroidales bacterium; assembly: GCA_041393275.1. Classification (GTDB taxonomy): domain Bacteria; phylum Bacteroidota; class Bacteroidia; order Bacteroidales; family JAADJA01; genus JAADJA01. The sequence goes on along the minus strand of JAWKKL010000026.1, from coordinate 19,368 downwards.
ATAATTATTATTAATAGAATTGTGTAATTATTGTGAAATTTAGAACTATTCTAAGTTTGGTTTTTGTCATTCATTCTTCAGTAAAATAATGTTTTATAAAATTATTTCAAAATTTAAGTATTTCTTTGTAACATTGCACCCGTTTTCAAAACCTTGAATAGATAGATGATTATCAATAAAGAACGGTATAGTTTTATAAAAAGGATAGCAGTTTTTTTCGCATTTATTCTTCTGGCTTTCAATGTCTCAATAGCTGCAGATGATCAGTATAAAGATCAGGGCCATGCCGAAGAATTTAATCCGGGTACCATGATCGTGGAGCACGTTGTTGATGCCCACGAATGGCATATCCTTACCTGGGGTGACAAACATATTTCAATTCCTTTACCGGTAATTATTTATCACAAGGGTAATCTTGATGTGTTTATGTCGGGTAAATTCCATCATGGCCATGATGAATACAAAGGCTATAAATTAGAATTGGAAGGCGAAAACAAGGGGAAAATTGTTGATGCTGAAACAGGTGAATTGCCACTTGATCTTTCCATCACCAAAAATGTGTTGGCCATGCTTATCAGCATGATGCTCCTTGCCATCATTTTTATTTCAATCGGGAAATCGTATACCAGAAGAAAAGATATGGCACCAAAAGGCTTACAGAGTTTGTTGGAACCTTTGATCCTTTTTATCAGAGACGATGTAGCAAAAGCATCCATTGGAGAGAAAAAATATGAAAAATACCTGCCTTACCTGCTTACCATATTCTTTTTTATCTTTTTTAATAACTTGCTTGGGTTAGTACCAATATTCCCGGGTGGGGCAAACTTAACGGGAAATATAGCCGTAACGGGGGTTTTGGCTGTATTTACATTCGTTATTACCACATTCAGCGGAAATAAGAATTATTGGGTACACATTGTTAATACACCGGGTGTTCCCTGGTGGTTAAAAATTCCTGTGCCATTAATGCCAATTGTAGAACTTATGGGCGTATTTACCAAACCCTTTGTTCTTATGGTGCGTCTTTTTGCCAACATTACTGCCGGCCATATCATCGTTCTTGGATTTATGAGTTTGATCTTTATTTTCGGTAAAATGAGCCCGGGGATAGGATATGGGGTTTCTTTTGTATCTGTTGGTTTTGCTGTTTTTATGTTGTTGCTTGAATTGTTGGTCGCATTTATACAGGCCTACGTATTTACTTTGTTATCTGCATTATATTTTGGGATGGCAACTGAAGAGCATCATTAATATTGACAATTTTAATCTGAAGAATTACGAATTTGAATAAATAGAAATAAATCATTTAAAATAACACTTAATAATTAGTATTATGACAATTTTAGCGATTTTATTAAATGTAGCAATTGCAAAAATGGGAGCTGGAATAGGAGCAGGAATAGCTGCCATCGGCGCCGGTATTGGTATCGGCCAGATTGGTAAAGGGGCTGTTGAATCCATCGCCCGTCAACCTGAAGCTGTGGGTGACATCCGGTCAAATATGATCGTTGCTGCCGCTCTTATCGAAGGGGTTGCCTTTTTTGCTATTGTGGTTTGTTTGTTGATTTTATTCCTCTAGCAAACTGTAGCCTTTACATCTCAGCGGTTGGTTGGGATGTAAAGGTGTTTTTTAAATGGGTTTAATACGAATTTAATAATCTAAAAAAATAAAAAATGGAACTTGTTCAACCCGGATTAGGATTAATCTTCTGGATGACAATCGCCTTCGGCCTCTTACTCTGGATTTTGGGAAAATTTGCCTGGAAACCCATCATGAAAGGCCTGAAAGAAAGAGAAGAGTCCATTGATGAAGCCCTCAATCAAGCCAATAAAGCACGCGAAGAGATGAAAGAGCTTAAGTTTAGCAATGAACAATTGCTAAAGGAAGCCAAAGAGGAACGCGATAATATCCTTCGTGACGCCCGTCATGTCCGCGATAACCTGATTGAGGAAGCAAAAGGAAAAGCTAATGCCGAAGCAAATCGTATTGTTGAAAATGCGAAAGAAAGCATTGAGCATGAAAAAATGGCTGCCATTACCGATGTTAAAAATCAATTGGCTGAATTATCCATTGAAATAGCTGAGAAAATCATCCGGGCAGAATTAGCTGAAAAAGGGAAGCATAAAGATTTAATCGAAAGAATGATTGATGAAGTTAAGCAAAACTAAATTCCGGTTTTAAGATGAGAGAAACCATTGTTGCCAACAGGTATGCAAAAGCGTTGTTTGAGCTTTCAATAGAAATGAACCTTGTAGAACAAATTTACAAGGATAACCAATTGGTATTGGAGGTTTGTAATCAAAATCCGGAATTTATCATTATGCTTCGAAGCCCTGTGATAAAAGACCGGAAGAAACTTTCCATCATTCGCGAAATATTTGAAAAGAAAATCCATGAACTTACATTTAAGTTTATGGCCATTATTACAAAAAACAGCCGGGAAAGTTTACTCGCAGAAATTGCCCGCCAGTTTATTGCAATTTATAAAGAGTTTAAAAATATTGTACCGGCCCATTTGGCTACTGCAGCTACTATTGATGCAGAAACCCGGAACACAATTATCGCCCTGCTTGAAGACAGGACCGACACAACCATTGAATTAACCGAAGAAATAAAAGAAGATTTAATTGGTGGTTTTGTGCTCACCATGCAGGACAAACAATACGATGCAAGTGTTCTAACACAGATTAAAAATCTGAGAAAAGATTTTAAGGTTAATTTATACGTAAAAGGATTTTAATAAAATTAATATAGAATAACATGGCAGAAATTAAACCAGCAGAGGTTTCCGCTATTTTAAGACAGCAATTAGCAGGTTTTGATGACAAAGCAAAACTTGAGGAAGTCGGAACGGTATTGCAAATTGGTGACGGTATTGCCCGGATTTATGGTTTGAATAACGTCCAGTCCGGAGAATTAATTGAATTTGAAAAAACAGGGCTGAAAGGGATTGTATTAAACCTTGAAGAAGATAACGTGGGTGCTGTTCTCCTGGGTGAAGCCAAAGACATCCTGGAAGGGGATAAAGCCAAACGGACCGGACGTATTGCTTCGATTGATGTCGGTGAAGAAATGCTTGGCCGCGTAATCAATACCCTGGGTGTGCCCATTGACGGCAAAGGGGAGATTAAAGGTAAAAAATTCGAAATGCCCCTGGAGCGGAAAGCACCTGGTGTAATTTTCCGTCAGCCGGTAAACGAACCTCTTCAAACAGGGATTAAAGCGATAGATGCCATGATCCCCATTGGTCGTGGTCAGCGGGAATTGATCATTGGCGACCGCCAAACAGGGAAAACAGCCATTGGCATTGACACCATCATCAATCAAAAAAAATATTTCGACAGCGGCAAACCTGTTTATTGCATTTACGTTGCCGTTGGCCAAAAAGGATCAACTGTTGCCAACATCCAAAAAACGCTTGAAGATGCCGGTGCCATGGATTATACGGTAATTGTTTCGGCTACAGCTTCCGATCCGGCAGCCATGCAATTTTATGCACCCTTTGCCGGGGCATCCATCGGCGAATATTTCAGGGATACCGGAAGACCTGCCCTGGTTATTTATGATGATTTATCAACCCAAGCTGTTGCTTACCGTGAGGTTTCCTTATTACTTCGCCGCCCACCGGGACGTGAAGCATATCCGGGAGATGTTTTTTATTTGCATTCCCGTCTGCTTGAACGAGCCGCCAAGATCATTGAATCGAGTGAAGTGGCAGCTAACATGAACGATCTTCCAGACTGTTTAAAACCGGTCGTTAAAGGGGGTGGATCATTAACCGCTTTACCAATTATTGAAACACAAGCTGGCGATGTTTCGGCTTATATCCCTACAAATGTAATCTCCATTACCGATGGACAGATCTTTCTTGAAACAAACTTGTTTAATTAAACCCGCTATTAACGTAGGTATTTCCGTTTCCAGGGTTGGGGGAAATGCCCAGATCAAATCCATGAAAAAAGTGGCAGGTACCTTAAAACTCGACCAGGCTCAGTATCGTGAATTAGAGGCTTTTTCAAAGTTTGGATCAGATTTGGATGCTGCGACTATGGCAGTACTTGATAAAGGCAAACGTAATGTTGAAATCCTTAAGCAGGCACAATACTCCCCAATGGAGGTTGAAAAACAAATCGCTATTATCTATTGCGGATCAAAAGGCTTACTGATGAAAGTACCGGTTGACAAAGTGAGACAATTTGAAGAGGATTACCTGGCCCAATTGGAATTAAAACACAAAAATGTATTGGAAACATTAAAAAGTGGTGTATTGAGCGACGAAGTGACCGGAACACTTGAAAGCCTGGCAAAGGACCTGGCCGGGAAATACGAAGATAAATAACGAATCAGAATATTTATAAATGGCCAATTTAAAAGAAGTTCGAACCCGGATTGCTTCGGTAAAATCAACCCAGCAAATTACCAGTGCGATGAAAATGGTGGCCGCCTCTAAATTGAGGAGGGCACAAAATGCCATTTTACAAATGCGCCCGTATGCTGCCAAATTAAAAGAGATTTTACAAAACCTGAGTGCCAGCCTTGATCCGGGCGACGACAGCAGTGTTTTTTCGCAACAGCGTGAGCCCCATAAAGTGCTGATCGTTGTTATCACGTCCAATCGTGGCTTGTGTGGTGCCTTTAATGCCAATGTTATAAAAGCTACCAATAAATTGATCTTCGGGAAATATAAATCACAACATGAGGCAAATGCTTTATCATTGCTGACAATCGGCAAAAAGGCAACGGAATATTATTCGAAACGTAATTTTAACATGCAATCGAACGATGATATTTTTGATCACCTTTCGTTTGACAATGTAAGCGAAATTGCCATTAAGCTGATGGACCAATTTGCCAACAAAAAAATTGACCGAATTGATATCGTTTACAACCAGTTTAAAAATGCTGCCACACAGGTGTTAACAAATGAACAGTATTTACCTGTAGAACCCGTTGCCCTGGAAGAAGGTCAGAAAGAGGTATCAAAAGCAGATTATATATTTGAGCCGAGTAAAAAAGAAATTGTCACCGACCTTATTCCAAAATCGTTAAAGGTTCAGTTTTACAAAGCGATTCTGGATTCCAATGCCGCAGAGCATGGGGCCCGCATGACGGCCATGCACCAGGCAACCGATAATGCACAGGAGTTATTGAAAGATCTACGCCTGGCCTACAACAAAGCCCGTCAGGCTGCCATTACCAAAGAAATTCTTGAAATTGTCAGCGGTGCAGAAGCACTAAAAGGCTAATTGATAAATAAAACGAACTAAGCCTGTCCGGAGTTTTCGAACAGGCTTTTTTAATAAAATACGGGCTCACTTTCTTTTTTTAAAGAAGATGTTACCTTTGTACAAATATGAGAATAGTTACATTAAAAATTTTTTACCATGAAAGAAAAAGTTCAACAAGCATTGATTAAGCAAATTCAACTCGAAGAACAATCTTCGAGAATATATATGGCCATGGCATCGTGGTGCGAGGTAAAAGGATTTCCGGGCGCGGCCAAGTTCCTTTATACCCATTCGGACGAGGAACGTATGCACATGACCAAACTGATCAAATACCTGAACGATAAAGGCGGCCATGCGATACTTGTGCAGTTGGCAGCACCGGATAATGACTATGATAGCCTGCTGGATGTGTTTGAAAAAATCCTTAAGCATGAGGAATTTGTTACGGAATCGATCAACAAACTATATGAAGTTGCCTTTATGGAAAAGGACTATACCACCAGCCAGTTTTTGCAATGGTATATCGAAGAACAAATTGAAGAAGAAAGTATCTTTAAAGGCATTCTCGATAAATTCAGGCTGGCAGGAAATCAACAGGGAGGTCTGTTTCATCTGGATAAGGAGCTGGATATGCTGGCACTTGCTCCTCCCACATCCGAAGCTTAAATTCTAATGCTAAATTCTAAACCCTGCGAGGGTATAAAAACCTAAAACCTACAAGGGTTAACTAAACCCTAAAAGGGTTTTAAACCCTCGTAGGGTTATTTACCAAATTTTGAACAATTAATATCTTTCATCCGTTAATGATTAAAATAATTAATCATGATTCGAATCCTTAGAAATATTTTAGCCGTTTTGGCCGGTGCTATTTTTGGAAGTGTTGTGAATATGGGCATTATAATGATCAGCGGTTCGGTAATTCCACCTCCTGAAGGTGCTGATGTAAGCACCACCGAAGGATTAAAAGAGGCCATGCACTTATTTCAGCCCAAACATTTCATCATGCCGTTTTTGGCTCATGCCTTCGGCACATTTACAGGGGCTTTTCTGGCAGCACTCATTGCTGCCAGTCACAAAATGACGTTTGCCCTTGCAATTGGCGGCTTTTTCCTGATCGGTGGCATAGCCAGCGTATTTATGTTTCCTTCGCCACTCTGGTTTACGATACTTGATTTAATGGTGGCCTATATTCCCATGGGGTATTTGGCGGGTAAAATGATGGCTGGTAAAAAGTAACCAGTTAATTTTTCGAACGGGTTATCATAATGCTTCAAAAGGTTAATGTTTTTTGGTTTCGGCGTGATCTTCGCCTGAATGATAATGCCGGATTGTTCTATGCGCTGACTTCGAATAAGCCTGTACTGCCTTTATTTATTTTCGATACGGAGATATTGAGTAAACTGGAGCGCAACGATGCCAGGGTTCGTTTTATTTATGAAGAATTGTTGAAAATAGAGGCGGAGCTTAAAAGGAGGGGGAGTAGCTTGTTGGTTCGCTTCGGAAAACCTGAAGAAGTTTGGCAAAAGCTTATTAATGAATTTTCTATTGAATCAGTTTATTTTAACCATGATTATGAACCGTATGCCATCCGGCGCGATGAGTCCGTTGCTAAAATTCTCCGGCAATCAGGAATTGAAATAAAATCTTATAAAGATCATGTAATCTTTGAAAAAAACGAAGTTGTAAAACCTGATGGAAACCCTATATCATGTTTACACCCTATAGCCGGAAATGGATGGAACGGTTTAAACATGACGGCATCAAGGTTGTTTTCATAGCGAAAATACCTTGACAATTTTGTAAAAGGCAGTAATTCTCCTTTTCCCGAATTTGCTGAAACCGGCTTTATAAAAAGTAACATTAATGTTCCTCCTTTAAGGATTGAAGACAATCGTTTAAAGAACTATAAAGAAACCCGAGATTTTCCATCGGCAGATGGAACAAGTCTTGCCGGACCTCACCTTAGGTTTGGTACAATGAGTATTCGGCAATTGGTCAAACAATCGAATATCCGCGAAACAACCTACCTGAAAGAGTTGATCTGGAGATGATTTTTTCAGCAGATCCTCTATTTTTCCCTCAGGTTGTATCCCAAAGCTTTAAACCCGGATATGAAAACATTCAATGGGAAAATGACGAACATTTATTTGACCTTTGGTGTCGGGGGAAAAACCGGTTACCCAATGGTAGATTCAGGAATGCGAGAATTAAAAACCACTGGTTTTATGCACAACCGTGTGCGCATGATCACAGCCGGTTTTATGTAAACATTTATTGATCGATTGGCGTTGGGGCGAGGCCTGGTTTGCAAAACATTTACTGGATTTCGAGCTGGCTTCCAACAATGGCAACTGGCAATGGGCAGCCGGAACTGGGTGTGACGCAGCTCCCTATTTTAGGGTATTCAATCCGAAAGAACAGCAAAAAAAGTTCGACCCCGACTGGTCATATATTAAAAAGTGGGTTCCTGAAATTAATACATCGGAATATCCGAATCAAATACTAGATCATAATTTTGCCCGTCAAAGGGCCATTGAAAGGTATAAGCAAGCATTAAGCAGAAGGTAAAACCATGAGAGGGTTTCAAACCCGTGTAGGGTTAGCAAATTATTTCTTTATAATCTTTTTTAGAAAAGTTCTTTCCTCCGACTGGATTTTGACAAAATAAATCCCTTCAGCCTGTCTCGAAATATTAAAATTAAGTTGCCCTAACCCCATCAAATAAATTTCTGAAGATATGTTAACTCCTTTAGCAGAGTAAATTTCGACAGAGTAATTATCATCAACGGAAACAGGAATTCTAAGTGTGAAATCTCCTTCCGAAGGGTTGGGATAAATCTCAATCAGATCATTTATTCCATTTTCATTCACAGCTGTTACATATTCCACAATGGGGTGAATGGCCATGGCCACATTCAGTTCCCAATTTCCCACTTCGTTAAATGGATGCCACGTGCCATCCTTAAATTTATCCCAGGCAATACCGGGATTTGTATTCATGTGTTCATTCGACCAAACAACAATGGTATCGCCAAACGACTGTGGAATTTCAAAACCAACATAAAAAGGATGATTTATGGCAATGGGCGGATTTATTTCGAAATAGGTTAAATCCTGGTTTAATATATTTTGTTTAACGGTATTTAAAGGGATTTGCATCGTTGCAATCTTCGACCCCGGTGTATATCCTTCGTTAATATCCCAAACGGCCAGTTCCAGATTGGTATTTGTTTCCGAAGCCCATGCAAAATCATATAAAATGCCGGTAATGAAAAGATCCTGATATAGTTGGAAATAATTAGCCTTGGCCAGGTCTCCGTAAGCGTTAGTTCCGGTAACATATCCACCATTATTATTAATTATATAAACGGTATATATTCCCGGTAAAGGATATAGCAGCGTATCAATCTGTGGAGGTATTTCTTCGACAATTTCGATATAATTTGCTTTTACCATGGAGTCGCTGGTTACTCCATCGCTTACAACAAGCTTTACTCCGTATAATCCGGTTTCGGTATAACTTACTTGTGGATTTTCTTCATTGGATTGAATGGGTAATCCGCCATCAAATGTCCATAACCAGCTTGTTGGGTTGCCAAGCGAAAGATCAATAAACTGAATGGTTTGTCCAGGAAGGGCAACCTGCGGACTGGCGGAAAAGTTGGCTGTAAGATCAACCGTTGATGTCACTATCGGGAAAATTGCATGAGCAACATTTAAATCCCATGTAAGGGTATCATTATAAACATACCATGAACCATCAATCCATTGTTCCCAGGCGGTGGCCGGATTGGTATTGCCATCGGTATTGCTATAAACGGCAATGGTATCGCCGGAAGTTTGTGGTAAAACAACACCGGCATAAAATTGTGATGTTACTTCTACCGGCGGATTAAATTCAATATAGGTAGTTTGGTTGTTCAATACGTCAATAAAAATATCATCAAGGGGGGCGGTAGTTGAACCTATTATATTACCAGGGGAATTATTGGTGCCTGTATTATCCCAAATGGCAATTTCAATATTTATATTGCTGTTGGTGGCAGCCGCAAAATCAAATAATATTCCGGTAACATAGCCTGTTCCGGGGTATTCAAAAATATTTGCTTTGGCTTTATCGCCGTATTCATTGTTGCCTGAAACATACCCAAAATCGGTATAATAAATATAATATTGTCCGGCAAGTGGGTAGTTTAGTGTATCGGCATTGTATTTTTTCCCGGCATTAAACATATCGCTTGCCGAAAAGTTGTTAGCCCGGCCCTTACTTATATTTTCTGTCTTTTTTTTAGGTTGAATCGATTGATCATGGTTTACCGTTCTTTTTTGTGAAAAAACCGTGTTTGCTGTAACGATTGCCATGACGAAAATCCCAAAGGACAATAGGGAAGAAAGTGTTTTCATAGGAAATTCTTTTTTAAATTTTCAAATTTAGTCTTCATCAAGGTACAACAATCAAACCGAACATTATTCCGATTCAATTTCTTTTACCAGTTTTTTATACCAGGCTTCTCCGTATTTCCTGATCAGCGAATCCTTTACAAATTTATACAATGGAATGCCCAGGTTTTTACCATGGGTTTTAGCCGGTTCACAAATGTACCATTTATGATAATTCACCGCTTCGAAGCTTTTGCTTTTTGTGATACGGATGGGATAAAGATGGCAGGATATGGGTTTGCGGAATTTTGTCTTTCCTTCCTCATAAGCTTTTTCGATGGCACAGGCTGCAACACCGTTGTTGTAGTAAACAAAGGCGCAGTCGCGGTCGTTGATTAGCGGGGTAACGTATTCGCTATGGGCATCGTAATCGAAAACACCGGTTTTTTCGATCACCTCAATACCTTCCGGGCGCATGTATGGTTTTATGTTTTCCAACTCGTCTTCAATGATGCTGATTTCTTCTTCTTCAAGGGGTGCGCCGGCATCGCCCTCCACGCAGCATGCGCCGAGGCATTTCTGCAGGTGGCAACAAAACCTGGCATCGCGGATTTCGTCAGAAACGATGATGTCGTCAATGATGATCATAGCCGGCAAAGATAAAAGAAAGAATAATCCGCATCAACTTCTAAGAAGTTTTTCGGGACTTTCCCTTATATTCATTCTAAATAGCTGAATTTCATATCCCCTTTTTTTGAATTATCTAATTGATTTCTTATTTTTGTTTGTCAGGATGCCATTTTTGAGGGAGATATTTTACCATCAAATAATCAAATCATGAAAAAATTATTCATTTTCCTATTAACCGTATTTACCTTCCACCAATTTACTTATTCACAAGGCTGCCTACCCGAAGGCATAACTTTTACAACCCAGCAACAAATCGATGATTTCCAAGCCAACTATCCAGGGTGTACAGAGATTGAAGGGGATGTTATTATTGCCGGGGGATCTGATATTGTAAACCTGGATGGGTTAAACGTTTTAATCACAATTGGCGGTAGATTGAGCATTGTTAACTCACATGCAATATTCGATTTGACAGCATTAAACAACTTAATAGAAGTAGGGGATAATATTAATATTTCATGGAATAATAATTTGACGAGTATATCAGGGCTAAATAATTTAAGTTCAGTAGGAGATTTTGTTAAAGTATCACATAACGATGCACTAGAAAATATTACTGGGTTTAATAATTTGAATTTTATCGGGAGGGGACTTTGGATAGAATTTAATGAATCGCTAAGCAGTTTAACCGGATTAGAAAATTTAACGTCAATTGGAGAAAGTCTATTAATCAAATTTAATAATACTCTTACTAATTTAGCTGGCCTTGAAAGCTTATCATCTATTGCTTATAGTTTGGATATTGAAAACAATCCTAATTTGCAGGATATTTCTGCGATAGGAAATCTGACGGATGTGGGATCTTACATTAGCCTCCAAAATAATCCTGAATTAACCAGCCTTGCGGGGTTACAAAACTTAATTTTAGTTGAAGGCAACCTTGAAGTTAGTGGCAGCTTGCAATTGGCAGATTTAAGCGGATTAGATAATATTTCAGCAATAGAAGGCGACCTAACCATTCGTAATAATTCCGGGCTTACTAGTATTAATGGATTGGAAAATCTGAACACGATTGCCGGAGCGCTTTATATTTCCAACAACACGAATTTAGCAAACATTCAAGCATTGAGCAATTTAAGTTCAATTGGTGTTGACGATGATCTTTCAATCAATAATAATCCATTATTAACTGGTTTAAGCCCTCTCCAAAATTTAACATCGGTTGGATCTTTGTATATAACGGACAATTTGAATTTAGCAGATTTAACCGGGCTTGAGAACCTGACCACAATTAAGTATAATTTGGGCATTGCCGGAAACGGGCTATTAACTGATTTATCGGGGCTGGAAAATATTACATTCCTTGGTGAAAGTTTAATCATTGATGGCAACGAAGGCCTGGTAACATTGAACGGCCTTGATAATTTGGAAACCATTGGAACCGATTTATTTATCCGTAATAATTATAATCTTGAAAGTATTTCAAGCCTGGTCAATCTTGCATCCGTTGAGGGAAATATTCGCATCCTCAAAAATTTCACCCTGAATAACCTTACAGGCTTAAATGGTTTATCATCAGCAACCGCAATATCTATTGAAGAAAACAATTCCTTAACCGATTTGGAGGGACTTCAAAGTATTGAAAATGTGGGCTGGCTCAACATCAAAAAAAATGCTTCATTACAGAGTTTAACCGGATTGGAAAATCTTACTCATTCTGGGGGTCTCTCAATAGAATTTAATGACAACCTTGAAAGTTTGGCTGGACTCGACAATGTACAGTCGATCAATGCTAATTTAATTATCCAATACAATGAAGTTTTAAAAACTATTGTGAACCTGGGTAATCTATCCATTGTAGGAAATGATGTTCATATTACCAGTAACGACTCGCTTGTCAATCTTGCCGGGCTGGAAAATATTCAAACAATAGGTGGGTCTCTGAGAATAAATTATAATTTTAATATGATAAACTTATCAGGGCTTAATAATTTAACTTCTGTTGGAGCTGATGTGTTAATTGAATCCAATAATTATCTCTCAAGTTTAAACGGATTAAATAATCTCGTAGGCGTAGGAAATGACCTTTCTGTTGTAAGTAACAATAGACTCAAAGACTTACATGACCTGCAAATGCTTTCCCAAATAGGGGGTGATTTTGAAATTTCAAAAAATAATGATTTAACCCACCTGACAGGACTTGAAAACCTTAACTATGTTGGCGGTTATCTTGATATCTGGCATAATGATGCATTAACAAGTCTTGTAGGTTTAGATGGCATTGAAGCCTTATCGATTAATGGTTTGAGAATTTATTCAAATTCTTTATTATCCACTTGTGAAGTTACCAGCATTTGCAATTTCCTGGCGAGTCCGGGTGGAACAATCAATATTAGCAATAATGCGCCAGGGTGCGATAGCCCAGCAGAAGTTGAAGAAGCCTGCGCATTAGGAACTGATGAGTTTTCGATTCCTGAAGATTTTCTGCAAATAGTCCCAAACCCGGCAAAAACATCAATCACCATCATTTGCCCTGAATCTAAAATAATCCAGAAAGTAAAAAATCTTCAATCAAACCGGAAGCAATGTTTATCACTCAGGAAACCCTAATCGAAGGATTGATATTTCAGCATTCAGGGCAGGAATATATTTCGCGGAAATAATTACTGATAAGGAAACAACCCGAAGAAAACTCATCATCAAATAATCGAATCATGAAAAAATTATTCGTTCTCTTATTATCCGTATTTACCTTTTACTTATTTACTTATTCACAAGGCTGCCTGCCAGAAGGCATAGGATTTACAACACAACAGCAAATCGATGAATTCCCATTAATTTACCCCAATTGTTCAGATATAGAAGGTTCTGTTCTTATCCTTGGTAATGACATAACAAATCTTGATGGATTGATTAATATACAAACAATAGGTGGAGAATTAATAATATCAAGCAACTCATTAGCAAATCTTTTTGGATTAGGAAACCTAAGCCTTGTAGACAGTACACTTTCTATTACTAATTGCACGAATCTTTATAACTTAGAGGGTTTAAACAATCTAAATAGTATTGGTGGTGAATTGCATATATGGAATAGTCAATTAACTGATTTAACTGGTTTAGAAGGACTTACAAAGATTTTTGGGAATTGGATTTAATGTTCAATCCCTTTATGCAAAATCTCGAAGGACTGGATAACCTAACAGATATTTATGGATTGATTTATATATCAGAAAATGAAAGCTTAATCAACCTTGAGGGCCTCCATGTTTTAGATACTTTACATGGTGGATTATCTGTAACTTGGAATAGTCAGCTTTCGAGTTTAATTGGGTTAGAAAATATCGTCTTTTCTGAATCATCAATCAGATTATACGGGAATGAAGTTTTGAATGATATCAGTATGCTTAATAACCTGGTAACAATTGAGAGTGATCTTTCGATTTGGGGTTGTAATTCTCTGGAAAACCTGAACGGCTTGGAGAATCTAGAATTCGTTGGTAATTTTATACTCATTGATCAGAATGACAATTTAATTAATATAGAAAGCTTAAGTGGACTAACCTATATTGGTGGTTTTTTAAGATTCCTGGGCAATAATGTTCTAAGCAGTTTAGAAGGTTTAAATGAAGGGTTGTATATTGGCGGAAATCTAAGAATAGAAGATAATCCATTACTTTCAGAGTGTGCTGTGCAAAGTATTTGTGATTATTTGATAACCCCAAATGGAACCATTGAAATTAATAACAATAATACCGGTTGCAACAGTCCCGAAGAAATAGAAGACGCCTGTTCATCCTGTTTACCAAATGGTATTGTATTTACCACCCAACAACAAATCGATGATTTCCAGGCCAATTATCCAGGGTGTGCGGAGATTGAAGGCAATGTAGAGATCACTGGGGCCGGTATTGTTGATTTAAGCGGATTGGACGTATTAACTGCAACCTGGGGTGATTTACACATCCATAATACAGGCCTTTCGGACCTGGCCGGGCTGGATAACCTGGTGTTCGTTGGTGGTAATTTGACTCTATTTGGAAACGGATATCTTCAAAATCTCTCAAACCTGAACAGCCTTGACTCAATAGGACAAAACCTTGGAATTGACTTTCATGCAACATTAAACAGTATAGAAGGCCTGAGCAGTCTGAATTCTATTGGTGAATACCTCTCGGTTGTTGGCAACGACAACCTGACCAGTTTGGTAGGATTGGATAATGTGGAGGAAGCCTCTTTAGAAGAATTATACATTTGGGGAAATGCCAGCCTGGCTGAGTGCGAAGTGAATCCTGTTTGTGAATATCTGGCCATTCCGGGAGGCACAACGGCAATTTTCGAGAATGCCCCTGGCTGCAACAGTCCCGAAGAAGTGGAAGTAGCCTGCTCTTCCTGTTTGCCAGGTGGAATTATTTTTACAACCCAGGAACAGGTTGATAGTTTTTATGTAAATTATCCTGGCTGTAATCACATCATTGGTAATGTTGAAATTAATGGTCAGTTTGATATACTTAATCTTAACGGATTGTTAGGTATTGAAACCATTGGTGGCGAACTTGTTATTTCTCATAGCTGGGAGCTTACTGACCTTGCCGGACTTGATTCATTGCACTATATCGGGGGAGAATTTAGGGTAGATCACAGTTATTCCTTAACTAATTTCAACGGGTTAAATTCTCTGGACCATGTTGGAGAATGGATTACTATACACTATAATACCAACCTGCTAAACTTTACCGGGTTGGAATCATTAACAGAAATTGGTAGCAGCATGAATATAATTGACAATGATAATCTAATAAATTGCTCAGGCTTGGAAAGCATTGTCAACATTCCCTCAATATTAGGAATTGGTGGTAATGCATCATTGGAGGATTTAACAGGGCTTGAAAACCTGGAAGAGGTGGGCTATTTGCTAATATTGGAAAATAATGCTTCGTTACAAAACCTTGAAGGATTAAATAACATTACAAACATAGGCGAAGACCTCATATTGGATTCAAATCCATCGCTGGAAGATTTGTCGGCACTTTCGAACCTTACTGCAATAGGTGATTATTTATATATCGAAGGCAATTCTTCATTAACCAACTTATTCGGATTAGACAACATTGATCCAAATTCTATTAATGATCTTACCATTATAGAAAATCCATTACTTCAGGAATGTGATATTTTGAGTATTTGCCAATACCTTTCGTCACCAAACGGAATCGTTGAAATCCATGATAATGCCCCGGAGTGCAACTCACAGGCAGAAATTGAAGAACATTGTTTGACAGCAGAATTTGAGAATTCAAACCCAACTGGGAAAATCCGGCTTTTCCCCAACCCCGCAAAAAACGCTATCACCATCATTTGTCCCGAATCAATAAAAATACAGGAAGTAAAAATTTACAATCAAACAGGAAGCAAAGTTTATCAATCAAAATTTCAGAACAACACGATTAATATTTCAGAATTTCAACCAGGACTATATTTCGTGGAAATTAATACCGAAAAAGAGATAAGCCGAAAAAAACTCATCATCAAATAATCGAATCATGAAAAAATTATTCATTCTCCTATTAACCGTATTTACCTTTTATTCATTTTCTTATTCACAAGGCTGTCTGCCTCAGGGCATCACTTTCACCACCCAACAACAAATCGATAATTTCCAAGCCAACTATCCTGGGTGCACAGAGATTGTGGGAGATGTCTCAATAAGTGGCAATAATATCTCTAACCTGAATGGGCTAAGTGTAATAACTACCATAGGTGGCTATTTTGATATTGATTACAACCCGTTGCTCACAAGTTTAGCAGGTTTGAACAATTTGACACTTGTTGATGATAATTTTGACATTGACCACAATGATGCACTGACAAATTTAGCGGGTTTAAATAGTTTAGCTATGGTGGATGGGAACCTCCGGATCATGAATAATGATGGTTTATCCAGTCTGGCAGGCCTGGAAAGTCTTACTATAATTGATGGAAATCTTAGGGTATCAAATAACGGAAATCTGGCAAATTTATCAGGTCTTGAAAACCTGTCAACGATTAGTTTTGAACTTAGTATTTGGGGTAATGATGTGTTGACATCACTAACAGGCCTTGATAACTTAACTACCGTTGGAAGCAATACAAACATAAGCAATAGTGAAGGCCTGTTAACTTTGACTGGCCTCGGAAGTTTAACTACCGTCGGAGGCACCTTTTCAATAATAAACAATGATATTCTTCAAAATTTATCAGGTTTGAACAGTCTTGAAAGCATTGGAAACAATTTAGCAATTTATGACAATGATAATATGACCAGCCTGACAGGATTGGAAAGCCTGTCTACTGTAGAAGGATCATTGATATTTGGGGATTCTTATTATGGAGGGAATCCCCTGGTTACTGATTTTACAGGGCTTGAAAACCTTTCAATACTTGGCGGGTCATTTTTTATGGAAGGAAACGACATGCTGACCAGTTTTGCTGGATTGGAAAGTCTTACTGCTATAGGAGGATCCCTGAAAATTGGCAGCAGTGATTTTGGAAACCCATCACTAATAAATTTTTCAGGGCTGGATAATGTTGTTTCCATAGGTGATTATGTTGAAATAAAAAACAATGATGCCCTGCTCAATTTTACTGGTCTCGGAAGTTTAAATTCCGTTGGAAGTTATTTTCGTATTGGTGACAACGATTTTGGCAATATTTCTTTGACCAGTCTTGATGGCCTTAATAATCTAACATACATTGGCGGATATTTTGTCATTGAGAACAATCATGTTTTATTAAATATTTTAGGACTCGAAAGTTTAACTTCTGTTGGAGGTACGTTTAATATTGGAGACGATACTGGAAATGATTTATTAACCGGTTTATCGGGGCTGGAAAATTTAACAACCATAAGTAGTCATCTTAAGATTAGACGCAACGAATCTCTTACTAGCATTTCTGCACTTTCAAATTTACAAACCATTGGTGGTGATTTTGAACTTGTGTATAATGAATCATTAACAGCGCTAACAGGTTTAAATAGCCTGATTACACTTGGTGGTGATATTAATATTCAAGATAATTATACCCTTGCTGAAATATCAAGTTTTAATAATCTGACCACAATAAGTGGTAATGTAAACCTGGAGGACAATTATGAGTTGTTAAGTTTTTCTGGATTTAATAATATAACGTCCATATTGGGTAATTTTACAATATTATCAAATGGTTTGACCAGTTTATCTGGTTTCAGCAATCTAACCACTATTAATGGTAACCTTGAAATAATGGGGAATAATGAATTAACAGATTTAAATGGTTTCGGAAATTTATCATCAGTTGGTGCCCATCTAACCATTAAATTTTGTAATGGACTTGTAAACTTAAACGGACTTGAAAGTTTAAATAATATTGGTGGTAACGTTTTAATTTCACGGAATGATGGACTTATTACCCTTGAAGGTTTGGAAAACATCATAACACTTAATGGGGATCTTGAAATTGGGGATACCTATGGTGGGAACTTATCGCTTATCAATCTATCAGGGCTCGATGGATTGACAACTATTTCCGGAAATTTTAACATTATAATGAATGAATCGCTAATGAACTGTAGCGGTTTGGAAAACCTGAATTTAGTTTTAGGAGATATGAATATTCAAGAAAATGCAATGTTGGTCAGTTTACAGGGCTTAGGAAATTTAAATTCAGTTGGAGGTTACTTTTCAATTTATAATAATGATAGCCTGACTAGCCTTGCAGACTTTGAAAATCTGACATATATTGGGGAAGGACTTAGTATCGGGTCAAATGAAATGCTGAATGATTTAACGGGATTGCAATACATTACCTCCCTGGCTGGGGGCCTAGCATTTTTTTTTAATTCTTCTCTTACTAGTTTAACGGGATTAGAGAATATTGTAAGCATTGGTGGCAATCTGGTTTTCGGTGGGAACACAAATGGCAATCCATTATTGAGTGATATTTCAGCCCTGGGAAACCTTACCTCTATTGGAGGATACCTTCGTATTACTGATCAGGATGCATTAAAAGATTTAACAGGATTAGAAAATGTTACAAGTATTGGTGGCGATATTGTAATATTTGGGAATGATTCCCTAATCAGCATACTTGCCTTGAAAAATATTGATCCGGCATCCATCGACGACATTGAAATTCATGATAATAATATATTGTATGACTGCGATGCTCAAAGCATTTGCGACTATTTGATCAGCCCTGGCGGAACGGTTGAAATAGAAGACAATGCACCCGGTTGTAACAGCCCGGCTGAAGTCGAGATTGCCTGTAACACCAAATGTCTTCCTGAAGGGATTGTTTTCACAACACAACAACAAATTGATGATTTTCAGTTAAACTATCCTGAATGTACTGAAATTCTTGGTGATGTTGAGATTAGCGGAAGCGATATAGTTAGTTTGGAAGGCCTCGATACCCTGTGGGCAATAGGAGGTGATTTTTCAATTCATGATAATCCATTGTTAACCAACCTGGCAGGCCTTGATTCATTAACTCACCTTTATGGGGATATGCATGTTTATAATAATTCGGCGCTCGGAAGTTTAACAGGAATGCCTTACATTACAGAAATAGAAGGAAATCTTATCATTGAAAACAACAATGGAATCATCAACATGGATGGACTTGAAACACTAACGGAAATTCAAGGCAGTTTTACAATTCATAATAATTCTGGTTTGACGACATTAGCTGGTCTGGATGGACTTGCAATTATTGGTGATTCGTTGGCTTTAACCAGCAATGGTTCACTTATAAATATATCAGCAGACTTTTCGCTTGGAAACCTTGTATTTTTAGGAGGAGGTTTAATAATCCGCCAAAACAGCGTTCTTGGCTCTATTAGTGGTTTTGAAGGTTTAAGTTCAATAGGTGGAAGCTTTATACTTCAGGGTAATCCATTACTGGAGGATTTAGAAGGATTGCTTTCAATTTATTCACTCGGCGGAGATATGAAAATCTATCAAAATTCGGGATTATTGACCTTATTTGGATTAAACAATATTAATCCAGGAACGATAGTCAACATCGAAGTTTTTGATAATGCCCAATTATCGACTTGCCATATCGAAAGTATTTGCGGTAACATGCTCAATCCAAATGGCTCCATAACTT
>JAWKKL010000025.1:0-46207 GCA_041393275.1 Bacteroidales bacterium | reverse complement strand
TGATAAGGGAAACCTTTTTATAGCTACGTCGCAGGGAGTAAATATTTATAATAAACATACCGGTAAATACGAATACCTGGTTCATCAACCAGGCAATGCTGAATCCATTGGAAGCAACGAAGTAAGGACGCTGATTTATTCTGAACGAAATGGTTGTCTGTGGCTGGGATTATACGGAACAGGTATTGACAGGTACGATATTGAGAGCAAAACCTTTTCCCATTTTACCCCGGAAATAAACAAAACCTCTGTAAGCAATGACTATATAAACGACATCATTGAAGACCGCGATGGAATGATATGGATTGCCACAGCCAGAGGATTAAACATGCTTGACCCGGCCACAAATCAATTTACCATATTTAAAAATAACCAGAGTGATACAAATAGTTTATGTAACGACATTACAATTTCTCTTTTTGAAGCGGCTAATGGTGATATATGGATAGGAACAGATAATGGATTAAACAGATATAACAAATCGAATAAACAATTTTCGCGCTATTTGTTTAACTCAAACCTATCCGGTGCCCAATATACCATTTTTTATATAATGGAAGACAGGGCCGGAAAGATTTGGGTCGGAACTTCAGGGAACGGCTTGATCAAATTAAATCCCGAATCAGGCGAATTTAAGGCATATACAACAAAAGAAGGGCTTCCAAACAATATTGTCTATGGAATCCTTGAAGATAACGAAGGGAATATGTGGATGGGAACCAATATGGGACTGGTTAAATTTTTTGTAATAGGCGAGCAGTTTATAAAGTATGATGTAAAAGATGGTATTCAAAGTTTTGAATTTAACCTGGGCTCATGTTATTTGGACGCCGAGGGAAATATGTACTTTGGCGGAATGAATGGGTACAATGTGTTTAATCCGGCCGATATTAAGATAAACCCAAATCCACCCGTCGTGGTGATTTCGGCATTCAGAAAATTTAATGAAATTCAGCAGATTGAAATTTTTGACGGGGATTCAATTAAATTAAAACATGATGATAACTTTTTCTCCTTCGAAATCTCTGCTCTCAATTACACCAACCCGTCTAAAAACAGGTATACATACTACCTCGAGAATGTAGACAATGATTGGGTTAAAACCGATGCCAACAACCGCATTGCCGAATATAAAAAAGTAAGGCCGGGAACCTATACATTTTACGCCAATGGTTCTAACGACGATGGCATATGGAATAAAAATGGAATTTCGGTAACGGTTATTATTTCACCGGCCTGGTACGAAACGTGGATATTCCGGATACTATTGGCCATTGTCATTTTTACAGGGCTTTGGAATATTATTTACCGGCGAATTAAACGGATTAAAACCAAAAATGAAGTTGAGCGTAAACTGTTAGAGATTGAACGGCAAAAATTTGAACTTGAACAAAAAGCCTTACGATTGCAGATGAATCCGCACTTTATTTTTAATTCGTTAAATTCGATTCAAAGTTATATATTGTCGCACAATGCCGAGATGGCTGTTACGTATTTGGGTAAGTTTTCGCAGCTTATGCGTTTAATCCTGACAAACTCAGGAAATAAATTCATTCCCTTAAAGGAAGAGTTAACATCATTAAAGCATTACCTTGATCTTGAAAAACTCCGCTTCGATAATAAGTTTGACTACGAAATAAATGTTGACAAAAACATTGATGATGAATTTATTGAAATTCCTCCAATGATCGTACAGCCTTATGTCGAAAATGCAATTATTCACGGGATATTATATAAGTCAGGAAAAGGCCTTATCACCATCGATTTTGAACCGGGTGAAAAATTTATTCGATGTGTCATTTCTGACAATGGCATTGGCCGTGAAAAGTCAAGGGAAATGATGGAGCAGGCAGGTATTCAGCGAAAATCAAGCGGTATGTACATAACAAAAGCCAGGCTCGAAATGTTAAACCAGGAATTAAATGAACAGTTTGTTGTGAAAGTTACCGACTTAAAAGATGAAGAAGGCAATCCAACAGGTACAAAAGTGGAATTAAATATTCAATTTGACGAAGACTAACCCTAATTTTACAGATATGTTCAAAGCTGTTATTGTTGAAGATGAAAAACGTTCAAGAGAAACCCTTTCGGGCCTTTTAAAATTGTATTGTAAGAATGTTTCCATTGTAGCCGAGGCCGATGGGATGAAATCGGGCATTGATGCCATTCACAAACATAAACCCGACATTGTATTTCTGGATATTCAAATGCCCGATGGAAGCGGGTTCAATTTATTGAAATCGTTCGATGAAATTGATTTTGATATTATTTTTACTACAGCTTATGATCAGTTCGCTATAAAAGCCATCAAGTTCAGCGCCCTTGATTATTTGTTAAAACCTATTTTCCCCGACGACCTGATAGCGGCAGTTAAAAAGGCAGAAACAAAAAGAAACCTGCAAACTACCCGAGAAAGTATTGATGTTTTGTTGGATAACATCAAAAAACCTGAAACTGAACCACCTAAAATTGTATTATCAACCAGCGATCGGATAAATGTCGTTAATGTAAAAGATATTATCCGATGCGAATCGGATAACTACTATACAATATTTTATTTTACCGATGGGAAAAAATTACTTATTTCAAAAACACTTAAAGAAAACGAAGAATTGCTTAGTGAATACAATTTCATCCGGCCGCACAAATCCCACCTTATTAATGTATTGTACATCAAAAGTTTTTTGAAACAAGACAACGGATATATAATTTTAACAGATGGTAGTAAAGTTCCGGTTTCAAGGCGGAAAAAGGAAAAAATCGTTGAAATAATTAACAATTTATAGACTTAGCCTTTTTTACATCCATAATCTTACCTGAACAATAGGTCGGTAATTACCAAAACCCGAAGTGGTTTTAAACGTTACAATCTGGCATCACAAGACTATCGTTTTAAACTTGACCTAAAAGAATGCGCCCGGCAAAATGAATTTGATTTTTAATACCTGAATTTTGAGGCAACGGGCAATCGGTAAAATTCTCATGAATTTGTCAGATAAAAGTCGCAGGCATCATGAATACTCTGTTTTACGGGCCGAAAAGTAAAACGCAACGCCCGTTGAATCTTTTCAGAAGAGTACCTGTACATGTTATTGGCGGTATGTGATGTTTCTTTTGTAATCAATGGTTTTTGTCTGGTAATAAGCGACTTTATATATTCAGCGCGCCAGGCTACCCCCCCTAAAAATTTCCCTGCCTTGTACAATGGTTCTGGTTTATTTATTTCATTGGCAATATATCGAAACAAAGTTTGATAGTCCAAATTTTCAGACGAAACAACAAATCGTTCAGATGTAATTTCACTATCCATTAACCGAACCATAATTTCAACAACATCCCTGACGTCAACAAAACCATTGATACCCGGTGTATAAAATTTAAGGCCTTTTTCCACCGTTTTAATCAATCGTGCCGAACCGCTGTTTATTTCTCCCGGCCCGAGAATTATTGAAGGATTAACAATGACCGCATTCAGGCCCTCCTCAATCCCTCTCCAAACTTCACGTTCAGCCCCATACTTACTTATGGCATAATTCGAATTATTACGGGATGATTTCCAAATTACATTTTCATCGATTATGTTATCGTTTTCTGCCCTGCCAATGGCTGCAATAGAGCTGACGTGGCAAAATTTTGCTATCTTTTTTTCTACCGCCAGATTTACGAGGTTGGCCGTGCCCTGAGTATTTATTTTCTGCATTCGTTCATTATCGCCGGGCTGAAAAGATACACAAGCCGCCGCATGGTAAATTTGATCGACATTGGCCAAACAATCCTCCAGCGAATAATAATCTGTAATATCTGCATTTACCCATTCTACCCTCTGTTTATGGTCATCAAATGTTTTCCCATAAAACCGGAAAACCCTTTCTAAAACAGCAAAAGAGCTATCGTCCCTTTTTAATGCCCTGACATGAACCCCTTTTTCGAGTAAGAAGTGTATTAAATGCGATCCTAAAAATCCCGTGCCTCCCGTAATAAGTACCATTTTACAAAACTAATAATTTACATAGCACGTATACAGGTTTTGTCATAAGATTTAGTTTCGATACATTTGCATTGTAAAAAATGAAAAATTAATATAGATTTGGATATGAAAAAACTATTATTACTTTTTATTGGGCTGATGTTTTTGTCAGCCTCAAACTCGTTTGCACAAAAAGGCAAAGAAGTCATTATCGGTGTTAATGGAGCCATTACCAATGTATGGATTATGAATCAAAACTTTTATGGAGAACCTGAAGTGGATTATGCCCCGAAAATGGGTTATGCCGTTAGTTTTAACCTGGGGTATAACTTTACGGAAAACATAAGCGTTTTGACTGAGCTTCAATATTCGCTGCAAGGACAGAAATATGACGGAAAACAAAGTTTTGGCGGGAACAAATATGATGTAAAACGAGACATTAACCTGCGATACTTTAACATTCCACTTTTTTTTAAATATTCGTTCGGCGATAAAACAACCAAATTCAGGTTTCTTATCGGTCCTCAATTCGATATGCTGCTGGAAGCCACCCAGGACTATACCCGTGATGGTCAAAAAATTGGAACAACTATCGTAAACCTTGATGGACAAACTTTTGTTTCGGATGCCAATGAGATTACCGACCGTTTTGAAAGCACCGATATAAGCCTGGCCATAGATGTTGGAGCCGACATCCATTTATCTGACCAATGGTATATTTCTGCTGGAGTGAGGGGAAATTACGGTTTCAAGGATATTAATGCACCAGCCTATCGCATGAAAGACTATGATGGGGAATACACTCCTTCGCATAATGCCTGGGGTGGGCTTTATGTTGGCATCCATTACAAAATTGACGTAGAGAGCTACAGCCAGCGTAGTTTCTAATCAATTCATTAGCTTTCTGGCCATAAGTCTTTATACAGATAAAGTAAACGCTCCATATCGACAAAAACATTGATTACCAAATAAGTTCCAAAGCCTATCAGGACGATACCAACGATACGGTTCATCCATGTCATTACCCGGGCATTGGAAAACCTTTTTATTTGATTGGACACAAAACATTTTAAAATATCGGTTGCAAATATGGTCGCTAAAACACCCGTAAGAAATAAAAACATGGAATGACTATTCACTCCGAAATTGGCTGTAACCGAAACGACTATGGTAACCCAGATAAACCACATACCCG
The DNA here is from genome assembly GCA_041393275.1 of Bacteroidales bacterium. Lineage (GTDB taxonomy): Bacteria > Bacteroidota > Bacteroidia > Bacteroidales > JAADJA01 > JAADJA01. The sequence continues at coordinate 41,045 of JAWKKL010000025.1, read as the reverse complement.
GGTTTAGCACATTTAAAACAAAACCTTTAATAATGTACACATAAAACTTTGATGGTCCTTCGTCCAGCGTATTCTCATTATTCGATGATGGATGGATTCCCTTCCTGGTTGCTGTATACGTGCCAAAAATAACAAGGATAATTCCACCAATTATACTAAAATATATGTTCTGGCGTGGATCGTCGCCCAATAATTGTGATGCTCCATAATAAGAAAGGACCAGGGCAAAAAAATCACTCAGAAAAATACCAATGGCAAGGAACATGCCGTATTTAAACCCACGGAGGATACTGGTTTGAATCAGGGCAAAAAATGCAGGCCCAAGCAGGACGGCAAAGGTCAATCCCAATAATATTCCCTGCAAAAACGGTCCCATGAATATTTTTTTATGTTATTTTATTTTGGCATGCGCTGATGTAATCCTGCCATTCGGTAAGCAGGTTTTTTTTAAGCACCCGCGGGAATTTATTTGCACCCCCTTCTTTTCCTTTCATTTTCATCCAATCGGCAAACACCTTTGTTGGAAGTATCTCTACAAACACATCACGAATGGCTTCGATCCGTTCTACGCGGTAATCGTCATTTAATATTTTTAAATACTCATCTATTTTTTTCCTTACCACCTCTGGGTCAATATCATTATCGCTACCAAGATACCATTGATGGGCAAAAAGCGACCCGTGTTTTATTCCACCTACGGTAAATTCCCTTACCTCAACATTCAAATCGTTTTCAAGCATTTCAACGGCCCTCGATAAATTGTCCAGGGATAAATGTTCACCGCAAATGCTTAAAAAATGTTTTGTTCGCCCGGTGATAATAATTTCAGAATTTTCTTTCGAAACAAACTTGATAACATCGCCAATCAGATATCTCCATGCACCTGAACAAGTAGACATCAGCAACGCATATTCTTTATTTTCCTCAACATCCTGAATGGTTATCGCCCTGGGATTCGATTTTAAGTTGCCATCTTCATCAAAATTATCGGATGTAAAAGGGACAAACTCATAGAATATGCTATTGTCGAGGATCATCTCCATGGCGCTGGTTTTCGGGCCGTTCTGATAAGCAATATACCCTTCTGAAGCCAGATATGACTCCTGGTAAATAACTTTTTTGCCAAAAAGCTTTTCAAAACTTTTTACATAAGGTGCTAAAGAAACGCCACTATGTACATAAATTGAAAAATTAGGCCAGATATCATGGATTGTATTAAGGTGGTAATGTTCTATTATTTTTTCAAGGATGATCTGAATCCATGCCGGAACACCAACGATAACGCCAATATCCCAGGATTTCGCATTTTTAACTATTTCATCGAGTTTAGTTGGCCAATCGCGTTCTTTCGATATTCGAATTCCGGGTTTATAAAAATGCTGAAACCAAAAGGGTAAATTCCCGGCAGAAATGCCCGAAAGATCACCTTCGTAATACGAACCATTATACTGAAGGTGTGTACTTCCGCCTATCATCAGTATCCCTTTTTCATAAAACTCGATGGGGAAATTATAACTGACCGAACTTACCAATTGCCTGATACTGGCCCGGCGAATAGCCCGAATCATATCGCCCGTTACCGGAATTTGTTTGCTTGACGCTTCTGAAGTTCCCGAAGTGAGGGCAAAATAGTTTACCCGGCCTGGCCACGAAACAAACGATTCACCATTAAGCACCCGGTACCACCATTTCCGAAACATCCGATTATAATCATAGATCGGTACTTTTTGCTGGAATTTTTCAATTACATCAGGGCTGCGAAGTATCTCTGCATAGCCGTAATACTCACCAAATGATGTGAACTGCGATTTTTTTAGAAGTTTTCGCAATTCCCTTTCCTGAGTCAGATAAGGATCCTTTTGTTTCCTTTTTTTCTGATCAATAGGAATTTTCCTAAGCTCGTAGGCAGCTTTTATGATAGACCCAAGTATCGGCATCTTTATTTATGATTGACCAATGCAAAAATAGAAATAAACAAACATATAGCGGCGATTACTTTAGGGTTTGCATATTTTTGGAGTACGGGTTCATTTATTTGGCGTTTCAAAATCAGGGGAAATTTTATCTTTGTCTGTCAATTTCACATAATGAATAAAGCTTTAAAACTGTTCGTAGCCTGTATATTATGCATATGCGCAGTTATCATATTATATTTTTCGGGGGTGTTTATAGTTGCTTCTATAACCTGCTTCCATCCTGAATTTTCGGAAGAAATATCTTTTGATAATAGGGGTAAAACCCTGGTTAATCCGCAAGATACATTCAGTATATTAAGCTGGAATATCGGTTATGCCGGCCTGGGTAAAGAGATGGACTTTTTTTATAAAGCGGGGAAAAAGGTCAGGCCATCGAAAGAGCAATCTTACAATTATTTAACCGGAATAATGTCTTTTCTGCAAACAAAAACAGAAGTGGATTTCGTTTTTCTTCAGGAGGTAGATTTTAGGTCAAGACGAAGTTACAAAACCAATCAGTTTGATTCATTACAAATAATATTAACCGAAAGTACCGGTATAAAAGCGACAAATTATAAATCTGGATTTGTGCCTGTTCCGGTTCATAATCCAATGGGTACAGTGAATTCAGGTATGGTAAGTTTTTCAACATATTTAATCAAATCAGCAACGCGGTATTCTACACCGAAGCAACATAATTGGCCTTATAGCATGTTTATGCCAAAACGATGTTTTTTGGAAATGCGATTTAGTCTTGGCAAGGAAAAAGAACTTGTGCTTATCAATATTCATAATTCTGCTTTTGGGGATGAAAAAGAATTTAGGGAAGCTGAACTGAAAATGTTGAGGAAAATGATAATTGATGAATTTGAGGCCGGAAACTATGTTGTAGCCGGTGGCGACTGGAACCAGAATCCACCTGGCATGGATGTTAAGCAAATCAAACGGTATATTTCAAGAGAGGTTTGGCCGATTCAGGACAATTATTTACCGGGCGATTGGACATGGGCCTACGATCCAACTCTTCCCACAAACCGTGACGTAGAAAAACCGTTTGATTTTACAAGAAGTACCTGCACCTTGTTGGATTATTTTGTAACGTCACCCAATGTTAAAGTCATTGATGTTGAAACCGTTGATCTTGAATTTCAGTATTCTGATCATCAGCCGGTTTTATTGAAATTTAAATTGTTTTAAATCGACTTTTGATGGCATTTGTCTTTGTTCCAGAATCAAGCCAAAAAAATTCAGCTTCATCAGTCTTGTAATTCTGCTTGTTATTGTCTTTTTATAAGCATTTGGTTTATCTAACCAACATCATTTTTCGCTGTAAATTTATTCCTTCACCCGTAAGTGAAAAATAATATACACCCGAAGCCAGGTTATAATTGTACGCATCAAAATGTTCCAGGTATTTTCCCCTATCCAGGTATTCATTATCAACCAGAACGGCCACCTCTTTTCCGAACATATCAAATATTTGCAGTGATATTTTTCCAGGATTCAGTAGTTTAAAAGCAATGACCGTCGTTTCATTAAATGGGTTTGGATAGTTTGGTAATATTTCAGCAAAAGGCTGAAGGTCATGTTGTGTTACATCAGTGACAATCACCGCCTCAAGATCAACGATAGCCGTATAAGCGCTTCGCACATTATTATGTAACCGTGTCCATATTGGCCGGATTACATTGTTGTGGGCATGAACACAATTATAGTCGCCAAAAAACGTCCCAGAATTCGGGATAAAAGGTTCTTCACTTACCTTAAAATTAATAAAGGATTCACCGCCATCCATTGAAACGGCCATGAAGACATCCGTATTCGTATCATCATAATTTCTTCTGTCGTACCATACAAACCAAAGATATCCGGTTACCTGGTCAATGGTCATCCAGGTAAAAAACTGCTGTTTGCCCGGCAGGTCATCATTTACGCGAATTTTTTCGCTCCATGTATCTCCACCGTCTGTTGATTTAGCCAGCCATACATCGGTATCATTTGCCCCATTTCCCTGGTCGGTCCAGTTAATGTAAATGGTTCCGTGGTTTGTACCTCCGCTTAAATCACACACGGTAATGGGTAAACCATTGCAACGGCTGATACCGGGAATATTATAATCCCAGCCCCCCGGAAAATCGTCTACAAAAATATCTTCATCTAACCAGGTTTCTCCATGGTCGGTCGACCGGTCGAAAACCAAACCTTCGGGGCCGGCCCACGAAACATATATCTCGCCGTTTGGGCCCACAGCCGGTACCGCCCCTTCAGTGGTATTGTCACTGTCGATACAATCCCCATCTACTTCGTTAATCTTTAGGGCCGGGCTCCACGATTCACCGGCATCGGTTGACTTTGAAAAAAGAATGCTGCTTACATCATTTGGATTTCCACTCCCATAATCATCGAATTGTGTCCAGGTTACGTAAATATTGTTGTTTGTCCTATCAACTACTGCCCACTCCTTATCCTGGGCTTTTGTGCCATTTAAACCCATATATGAACCATCGTTCCAAGTTTCACCAAAATCAGTAGATTTCTGACAGACTATACGATCAATCCAGTTTCCGGCTGGCGGATTGGACAAATGGAAAAAATAATAGTTTTCTGCTGTGTCAACAATGGTCACCGGGTCGCCCCAAATACCATTGGTAGCTGAATTAAGGGTGGTAACGGTCCACGTATAACCCCCGTCATCCGAATAAAAAAGCTTATTATTATTGGCACCGGCAATCAGTTGATCGGTATTTTTCGGATTCATATAAATACATGGTTCATTGGGACCACCGGAAGCAGTGATCAGAATGTTTTGGTGTTGTGCCGAAAGCCCTGAAATGAAACCGAGAAGGAATAATGGAAAGAAATAAAATTTGTTCATTGCAAATAATTTTTTTAAAAGAATATATTATTTGTTGTAAGACAAATTGAGATAATGTTTGGTTGGATGGGATTTACCTTTCAGTTACAAACTGAAAGGTTCAGCAGCAGGTGTATAGAAGTTTTTTTTCGGCTGTATTATTTCTTCATTACTTTTTCAGAATTTACCAATCGTCCCGAATTATCTTTTACATTCAAAACATACATGCCAGATGAGAACTGGGCCAGATCAATATAAACCTCCGAATTGGAAAGTATATCCGAATAAACGACCTTGCCTTGTATATCGGCAATTTCAATTTTGAAGCCAATATAGTTGTCGCTTACAGAAACAAATACTTTATCCCCGACCGGATTAGGGTAAATTTTAACCTTAAAATCAATTTCAACTTCCTGTTCTGCAGAGCCCGTTGTAAGGTTGTCGCAATCCACCTGCGCAAACTGAAGGCTTCCGTTGTTGTCCAGTGTGCCTCTCCAACAATTTCCGTCTGGCGATTTCATAATGATCCCACGGTTGATGTCTTCGATAAAAATATCACCGTTATTTACCTGAAGCCTAGCAATTGGGTTGTCATTTGCAATACCAACATTACCTTCAGTGTTTATGGTCACATCGGCATCTCCACCCGAAATACTCTGAAGTTTTAATTCACCCACGCCTTTTAAAGTGGTAATGCCGGATATTTGATGGCTATTTAAATTTAAACTGCTGTTCACAATTATATTTTCTGCAATTAAATGATTCAAAAAAGTATAGTCAATTACTTTCATGTTTCCGTTAACCTCCAATAATTGAGAGGGAGTTGTCGTACCAATTCCTACTTTTCCCATTGTTCCAACACCGTTGGCAGGCCCGACAAAAAATGTAGGTAAATTACTATTAAAACCGATCAGTAATGAATTACTAATGTTATTAATGATGGGGTTTTCCGGCATGCCAACTCCAATTATTATAGATCTTTCTTCTGCTGCTGTAACTTTTGAACCAAGCGCAATTGATGCAAGTGCATCATCAAGTGTTTCAGTCCAAAACCCTAAAGCAAGAGAGGCATTGCCCCCAGCAATAGCGTTACTTCCAATTGCTACCGATCTATCTCCGAATGCATTTGCGCTTTTTACTAAAGCAACAGAATTTTCTCCTGTTGCTTCATTCAATGAACCTGCCGCAAAGGAATTCAATCCGGTTGACAGGTTTTCTGATCCTACCGCGCTCGAATGATTAGCCGTGTCGATGGTGTTGTTGTTGCATGATATACATGAAGTTTGGCTAATGGCTATGTGTGAAACCAATACAAAAGCCAGGAGGTAAATGGTTCTTTTCATCGTTCGATTTTTTTGTGTTAAATCTGATTTTTTAAAAATAAAGGATAAATATATAAATTCAGCTAGAATAAATAAAATTTCAGGTCTCCTTTTGAATCATAAACAAGATCATTACAACAAAACAAATTTGCAACAATTTGTAATGTTAACTTGCTAAATTTAAATTAATTTGTCAAGTTTCTGAAAATTCCAATTGTCGTTTTCATTTGATGTTTCAAGATTTGCGTATTTTCGTGCTTCGTTTTATCCTATGAAAAACTTCAAGCTCCACTGGCAGATATTGGTCGCCCTTATTCTTTCTGTTATTTACGGGATCATTTTCCCGACCGACTACGTGCTACGCGATCAATCAACCAAAATATTTATTCGCAGTAATACCGATGATGCTATCGTTGAGCGACTTCAAGCCCTAAAGGGTAAGGTCTACCATTCACAAGATAAATTTCAAAAGGATTGCATTCACCTGCTTGGCGAAAAGGATTTCAAAAAAAACAGCCAAACCATTTTAAAAGCAGCTTATAAAAACGATGCCGTGAATGCTGTTTCCTGGATGGGCGATATTTTTCTCCGGGCTTTAAAAATGCTGATCATTCCGCTTATATTAAGCTCACTAATTTCTGGAATAACAAATATTGGCAGCGGCTCTAACCTCGGCAGGCTGGGATTAAAAACCTTTGCCTATTATATCATGACAAGTCTATTTGCCATTGTTACCGGTTTATTCCTCGTAAATATTATTAAACCTGGTGTGGGTGCCGACCTGAATTTACAAGCAACGGTTGAGGGCCTTGAAGAAAAACAGCGTTCGTTCCGTGAAATATTAATTGATATTATTCCCGACAATATTTTCCAGGCATTTAATAACAACGAGATGTTGTCGATTATTTTCTTCGCAATACTTTTTGGTTTTTTTATCACAAAAATTGAGAAAAAATACAGGAAGTCATTAAAAAAAGCGTTCAACGCCATTTTTGAGGTGATGATGAAAATTACCCTGTTTGTGATCAAATTTACACCGCTTGGTATTTTTGGTATCGTAGCCAAAACGGTTGCCGACCAGGATGACCTTTTGAGTCTTTTATCAAGCATGGGATTGTATATGGGAACGGTGGTTGCAGCCTTGCTGATCCATTTTTTTATAACCCTTCCCTTTATAACAAAATATGTTGGAAAGGTCAACCCGTTCAAACATATGAAAAATATGATAACGCCCCTTTTTACAGCGTTTTCAACTTCTTCCTCCGGAGCAACCCTGCCGCTTACGATGAATGCTGTAGAGGAAAATTCGGGTGTTTCGAATAAGATTAGCAGTTTTACTTTGCCCCTTGGGGCAACCATCAATATGGACGGTACTGCTTTGTATGAGTGTGTGGCCGCTATGTTTATCGCCCAGGCCTATGGGGCTGATATTTCTGTGCTTGGGCAGGTAATTATTGTTTTAACGGCTTTGCTTGCATCCATTGGGGCAGCTGCTATTCCTATGGCCGGTTTGGTTATGATAACGGTTATTCTTACGGCTGTAAATCTTCCACTTGAAGGTATTGGACTTATCCTGGCTGTTGACAGGATTTTAGATATGTTCCGCACGGCCACGAATGTATGGAGCGACAGCTGCGGTGCTGTGATCATCGCCAAATCCGAAGGCGAAACATTAAACATCTAAATTATGGAGGATTTTAAGCAAGATTAAACTGAACCATAAACGTTGTTCCCATTCCGTGTTTGCTTTTACAGAACAGTTCGCCACCCATCGCTTTCGTATATTTTTTTGCTATGGAAAGACCGGTTTTATCGGTTTGTCTGTTGTGAAGTTGGGGTTTGTCGAAAAGGGTTTTTAACGCCTCCTCGCTTATTCCTGGCCCTTCATCACTGATTTCTATAACGGCTTTGTTGTCGCGTTTAAATAAATCAATAATTATCTTTTTATTAAATGGGGAGAATTTAATGGCATTTGATAATAAATTATCCAAAATGAGATAAATAAAATTTTTGTCAAGATTGGCAGATAAGGGTTCCAGCTTCAAGTCGATAACTAACTTTTTTAAACTCAACGTATATTTAAAGCTTTCTTGTATTTGTTTTAGCATTTCAGCCAGATCAACAACTTCGGGTTTAAGATTGTCGCGTTGTAATTCAATAATATCAATATCCAGTGTTTGATTGATGAGGCTGTTCATTCTACGCAAACTGCTGTGAATAACTGCCAGGTATTCTTTTTGTTCCGGTGATAATTTGTCAATGTCGTGTTCAATGAGATCAACCACACAAAGACTGCTTGTTAACGGATTTCTTAAACCATGCGATACAACACTAATAAGCCGGTTCTTTTCTTCATTTAACTGAAGGAGTTGCTCATTTGATTTTTCCAATTCGCTTTTCTGAATTAAAATATCCTGATGCTGTTGTTCAATTTCATTTTTCTGTTTCTGGATTTTCATATAGCTCTTGGCCAACTTACCTTCCAGCTCATTCATCTCCCGGATGCGGCGAATTACCTTTTTCAGAACACCTTTGGTAACTTCCATTTTATTGGCCATTACCCTGGCAAAATTATCCTGGTCGAGTTCAAGCAAAACGGTTGGCTCTTCCGCCGTAATCGAAGCCGATCTGGATTCTTTATCAAACAAAGCAAACTCTCCGAAAACATGGCCTTTTTTAAGCCTCGACAACACATGGTTTCCGTCATGTACCCTAACGCTTCCACTTTTTATTATGTACATGGCATCGCCTTCATCCCCTTTTTTGAAAATGGGCTGGCCACTTCGGCAAGAAATTTCTGATAACTGATCTGCAATATCGCCCAGGTCATTATCATCCACTTCTGAAAAAATAAAAACATTTCGCAAAAGGTCGAGAAGCTCTTCCCGTAAAAGAATTTCGGAAGTTGAGTTCATAAAAATGGTATTCCGTTTTCCTAAAATTTGATAACGGCAAATATGAGAAATAATTACATACCAAATTGATAAAAAATGTTAAATGGGTAGAAAAGAGGGAGGGAAATAAAAAAATCCATCCGGTAAAAAAATCATTCACCGGATGAACCTTACAACTTTAATTTTGTGAAAAACCCTGAATGGCGTTCTCAAGGTTGTCGATCACTTTTTTAGTTACTTTGCGAGGTTGTTCAGCTTTTACTGTTTTTAAAATCTCCAGTGATTTAACACCGTATTCATACAATCCAACCGGGTTTTTATCATTTTCAAAACTTCCGATGCACCATTCGAGTTTTGATTGAATATCATTGTATGAATCAATTTTTAGTTTTTGTAAAGCTACAACTGCTTCTTCACAACTTTGTTTCAGTTTTTCATTTACTGCGTTCATGTTTAAAATTTTTAGTTATTAAATTTTATTTTTTTCTATTTTATATGAATCATATAACGAGAGTTCATCCTGAGTTTAAGCATAGAAATCAACCCTTCATGGTTTTATGATTCAAAATCAGCGCGCGAAAGTAAATCAATTTCATTTTATAAATGTTAAAAAAATGTTAATCTTCGTTTTGTATTATCTTGGTGAATAACTTCAACCACTTGTTAAACAAAAAAATCAATGACATTTATACCTTTGCAAAAAATTGAAATTTTGTTTTAATAAACTAATTTATTTTACATGGTCTTCTTCTTCAGAAAATCTTCTTCCCTGATTTATGCACTTAGTTGTCAGCAAGAACTCACCCTTGAGAATATACAAAAGCTGAAATGGCTATTCGGTAATGCCAAATTTGAAAAACAAGAAAAACTTAAGGGATTTTTTATCGGCCCTCGCAAGGAAATGATCACACCGTGGAGTACAAATGCGGTGGAGATTACACAAAATATGGGCATCAATGGAGTTCAGCGAATTGAGGAATATATTCAGGTAAACTCAAAAGAGACCGGGTATGATCCTATGCTTCAACATTTCTATATGGAATTGAGCCAGGATTTATTTACAATCAACATGCAGCCGGAACCTGTCATGTATGTTGATGACATTGCTTCTTATAATGCACAGGAAGGGTTGGCTTTAAATGAGGACGAAATAGATTACCTGAACAATCTTAGCCTAAGATTAGGTCGAAAGCTAAGCGATAGCGAGGTTTTTGGTTTTTCGCAGGTAAACTCTGAACACTGCCGGCATAAAATTTTTAATGGCCATTTTATCATCGATGGATATAAAATGCCCGAAACACTTTTCAGTTTAATTAAAAAAACATCCAAAGAAAATCCAAACCGGCTTGTTTCAGCTTATAAAGACAATGTGGCTTTTGTGAGTGGCCCTGTGGCAGAACAATTTGCCCCGGAAACTCAGGATAAAGCAGACTTTTTTGAAACGCGTGACATTGAAACTGTTATTTCATTAAAAGCAGAAACCCACAATTTTCCTACGACGGTTGAACCATTTAATGGCGCTGCTACCGGTTCGGGAGGTGAAATCCGCGACCGCATGGCAGGCGGGACAGGGAGTTTGCCATTATCAGGAACAGCCGTTTATATGACGTCTTATTCCCGCTCTGAAAAAGGAAGGAGTTGGGAAATAAACACAGAGCCAAGGCCCTGGCTATATCAAACACCCGAAGAAATTTTGATAAAAGCCTCCAATGGCGCCAGCGATTTTGGTAATAAATTTGGCCAACCCCTTATTTGCGGAAGTGTATTAACTTTTGAACATTTTACTTCAAAAAAGAAATATGGCTATGATAAAGTGATTATGCTGGCAGGCGGCATTGGTTTTGGCAAAAAGGAAGACAGCCTGAAACATGAGCCAGAAAAAGGAGAAAGGATCATCGTATTGGGTGGTGATAATTACCGTATTGGCATGGGCGGAGGTGCTGTCTCGTCAGTAGCTACCGGCGAATTTGAAAATGCCATTGAATTGAATGCTGTTCAGCGCTCAAACCCCGAAATGCAAAAACGGGTTTACAATGCCATCCGGGCATTGGCCGAATTAAAAGACAATCCCATTGTTTCTATACATGACCATGGAGCTGGGGGTCATCTTAATTCACTTTCGGAACTGGTGGAGGCCACCGGCGGAAAAATTGATATCCGAAAGCTTCCAATCGGCGATCCAACCTTATCGGCTAAAGAAATTATCGGTAACGAATCGCAGGAGCGAATGGGATTGTTGCTTAAATCGAAAGACGTTGAATTGCTGAAAAGGATTGCAGACCGCGAACGGGCTCCAATGTATGATGTAGGCGAAACAACAGGTGATCATCGGTTTACTTTTCTGGATGAAAAAACCAATACTAAACCAATTGACCTTGAATTATCTGATATGTTTGGCAGTCCGCCGAAAACAATTCTGGAAGATACGGAACTAAAAGAAACCTTTGATAAAATTGAATACAGCGCCGAAAATCTTCATCTGTACCTGAACGACTTATTACAAATGGAAGCGGTCGCCTGCAAAGACTGGCTGACCAACAAAGTCGACCGTTCGGTAACCGGCCGGGTTGCCCTTCAGCAAAGTTGTGGCGAAGTTCAGCTACCATTGAATAATTTAGGAGTTTCAGCTCTCGACTACCAGGGTAAAAAGGGTATTGCAACCTCCATCGGCCATGCCCCTGCGGCCGGATTAATTGATCCTGAAGCTGGTTCGGTTTTAGCCATTGCCGAAGCATTGACTAACATTATTTGGGCACCTATTGCTGACGGGATTAAAGGAATTTCACTTAGTGCAAACTGGATGTGGCCGGCCAGAAATCCGGGCGAAAATGCAAGACTTTATAAAGCCGTTAAAGCGGTAAGCGATTTCGCCCTTGCCCTGGGGATCAACATTCCTACCGGAAAGGATAGTATGTCGATGACACAAAAATATAAAAATGATGTGGTTTATTCACCCGGAACAGTAATCATTTCTGCCGTTGGAGAGACCGATGATATGCCTAAAATTATCCGTCCGGTTTTGAGCAATGAGCCAGGTTCGTCAATTTTTTACATTGATTTTTCTTCCGATGAAAAATGCCTTGGAGGAAGTACATTTTCACAATTAAAAAACCAGCTAGGAAGGAAAGCCCCAACTGTTAAGGATGCCAATTACTTTGTTAAAGTTTTTGAAACGATCCAGGCAATGATAAGAAATGAAATGATTCTATCTGGCCATGATATTTCGGCCGGGGGATTGATTACCTGCCTGCTCGAAATGTGCTTCACAAACAACCAAACCGGACTTGATATTGACTTGACAAACATTGGTGAACCGGATATTGTAAAATTACTTTTCAGCGAAAATCCTGGTTTACTTATTCAGGTGAAAGAAGTTTTAGAATCCGGGAAATTCCTAAATGAACACGGTATTAAATTTTCACCTATCGGAAAAGTAAATAATTCAAGGAGCTTCACTTTAAAGAATCAAAATTTCGTAACTAACTTTGAAATTGACGCACTTCGTGATACATGGTTCAAAACATCTTACCTGCTTGATAGAAAACAATGCGGCAAAGAATTGGCTTTGCAAAGGTTCAATAATTTTAAAAAGCAAGAATTACGGTTTTCATTCAATACTAACTTTACTGGGCTGGCATCTGAGTTTGGACTTGAAATGAAAAGAAAAGAAAAATCGGGAATAAAAGCTGCTATCATCAGGGAAAAAGGCGTCAATGGCGACCGCGAAATGGCGTACTCACTTTACCTTGCAGGTTTTGATGTGAAGGATATTCATATGACTGATTTAATAAGTGGCAGGGAAACACTTGAAGATATAAACATGATCGTGTTTGTTGGTGGATTTTCAAATTCTGATGTTTTAGGTTCTGCTAAAGGGTGGGCCGGAGCCTTTTTGTACAATGAAAAAGCAAAACAGGCACTTGACAATTTCTATCAACGAAACGATACCCTAAGCCTCGGTATTTGTAATGGTTGCCAGTTGATGATCGAATTAGGGCTGGTAACTCCAAACCACGAACAAAAACCAAAAATGCTTCATAATGCCTCCCAAAAATTTGAATCTGCCTTTTTAACTGTAACTATTGAGGAAAACAATTCGGTGATGTTAAAATCGATGGCAGGAAGCAGGTTGGGTATTTGGGTGGCCCATGGCGAAGGTAAATTTGATTTTCCATACGAAGAATCAACATATCAAATTCCAGTGAAGTTTAGTTTTGACCAATACCCGGGTAATCCAAATGGTTCGCAATACAATACGGCTGGATTATGCTCGGATGATGGTCGTCACCTGGCGATGATGCCACACCTAGAACGGGCCATATTCCCCTGGCAATGGGCCCATTATCCCAGGGAAAGAAAAGGAGATCAAATTTCACCCTGGGTAGAGGCGTTTGAGAATGCACGCGAATGGGTTGAAAAGAAAACATCACGCTGATCACAACGAAAACGCAGAATTTCCTCTGTGAAAATCTGTGTTTAACTAAGAAATGAATATGAAAATAGCACTAATAACCGGCGCAACTTCAGGCATAGGAAAAGCCTGTGCGGAAAAATTTGCAAAAAGAGGATACAATCTTATAATAACCGGACGAAGAAATGAGCGGCTTAAGAAAATAAAACTGGAACTTGAAAGTAAAAACATTTGTCAGGTTTTGGCGCTGTGTTTTGATATCCGGGAAAAAGAAGAGGTCACAAGGGTAATGCAAAGCCTTGACAATAATTGGATAAATATTGATCTCCTTATCAACAATGCTGGCCTGGCACTTGACTTGAAACCCATTCAGGATGGTGATTTTAACGATTGGGACACAATGATTGATACCAATATCAAAGGATTGCTTTACATTTCAAAGTTGGTTTCTGAAATTATGGTTAAAAAAGGGTCGGGCCACATTATCAATATAGGCTCCATAGCGGGCAAAGAAGCCTATCCTAATGGAAATGTATACTCTGCTACAAAACACGCCATCGAAGGCCTTACTAAAGCCATGAGGCTTGATTTATTCCGCCATGGAATTAAAGTTTCACAAATTGCCCCGGGTGCCGTTGAAACCGAATTTTCGGACGTCCGGTTTAAAGGTGACAAAGACAGGGCAAAAAAGGTGTATGATGGATATCAGCCACTGACCGGGGAAGACATAGCCGAATCGGTTTATTTTGTAGCTACCCAACCCGATCATGTCAACATTAATGATTTGCTGATCATGCCAATGGCTCAAGCAAATGCTATAACGTTTGATAAAAAATAATCCTCACTTTATTTATTAATATCTTTCCCCCCCATTTATCTTCCATAACATACTTGACTTCAGGTTTATAATTGCGTATATTTGTATTTCTATATACTGAACCCTAAACCGAAAATAATAGTCTTGTTCGTCCCTGCTCGGCAAGATAACTTAATGTCATGTAATAGATTTATAACCCTTAAAAATCCTCGCCATGAAAGTAAAAACCGTACCTACAGTAATTCTTTTAACACTCAGTTTTCACCTACTTAATTCATTTTCTTATGCTCAGGACAAGATATCAGATAATCTTATTGAAAAAATGGCTATATCAAACGAAAACGAACCCATCCAGGCAATTATAATCTTGGAAGACCAATATCCAGTTTGTGACCTGGATCTGCAACTTTACAGGGATAAAGCTTCGCTTCAGGTCCGAGCATACACTGTTATTGCAACACTTCAAGAGCATGCAGAGAGTACTCAAAAGGAACTCCGTTCTTTCATAAATTCAAAATCAAAGGACAAGATTATTAGGTATAAATCCTTCTGGATAACCAACCTGATTGTAATTGAAGCGACAAAAGATATTTTGATTGAAATATCTCACAGGCCTGATATTGCAATAGTTGATTTGGATGAATCCAATGACTGGATTGACCCAATAAAATTAAAACCTGCTTCAAAAACTTATGGTAATGCCGAAGATAACCTGAAAGTAATAAATGCCCATAAAATGTGGGCCGCTGGATTTACCGGAGAAGGGGTAATCGTTTCAAATCTTGATACTGGTGTGGATGGTGATCACCCGGCTCTTAGTTCTAACTGGCATGGCAATAATGTACCCTGGGACCAGGCCTGGATTGATCCTTTCCAGGGTTGTACATCTCCATGCGATCCGGAAGGAAGCCAGGCTCAGGCCGGACATGGAACAGCGACCATGGGCGTTATTGCGGGGCTTGATCCTGTTACAAGCGATACAATTGGAGTCGCTTTTAATGCTTCTTGGATTGCATGTAGGGCTCAATTTGGTACCGGAGATATAAGTCAAAAGATTGAATGCATGGAATGGCTTGTTGACCCGGATGGAAATCCTTCAACCATTGATGATATGCCGGTGGTATTTAATAACTCCTGGGGACATGGTGGAGGACCACTATGCAGTACACCCTATGATTTGGCACTTCAGGCCATTGAAGCAGCTGGTATCGCAGTCATTTGGGCAGCAGGAAATAGTGGCCCAGGGGCATCAACTATTATAGAACCGGCTAATCAAAACCACTCTGAAATGCTTTCTTTTTCTGTAGGGGGCATCTGGCATTTCGATCCATCTTTACCAGTTGACCCAGAAAGTAGCAGAGGTCCAACACCATGTAACAATGGCACCGGAAATAATATCAAACCTGAAATAACTGCCCCCATTGCATGTCGTACATGTGATTTTAATGGAGAGTATGCATACTGGAAGGGAACTTCATTTGCAGCGCCTCATGTTTGTGGAGCCATTGCCCTATTAAAAGAAGCGTTCCCAGAAAAAACAGGCTCAGAATTAAAATGGATGTTATATGGCTCTGCAATTGATCTTGGAATTCCTGGCGAGGACAATGATTATGGGATGGGTGTATTGGACATTTGGGCAGCATATCAATATCAGCCAATACCTGAAAATCCGAGACGACCAATGAGTGTTAATGCTTATAGTGATTATTCTACTCCTGGTTTTGTTGCTGTTTCATGGACTGATCCAACTCAGTACATAAGTGGATTACCTTTGACTGACTTTGAAATTCAAATTCTTCGAGATGGTGAATTGATTAGTACAGTACCAAGTGGAAATGGTGGTTTTCTTGATGGTGGTCTGGTGAATGGCCAGTTATTTGAATACCAGGTCATAATAAAAGATACAATATCAGAAAATCAGAGTATACCTGTAAGCTGTCTCGTATACTCCGGTGGTTCCCCTTTTCCAGCTCCTCCGGATAGCCTGGTGTGTGTTTATACAGGATCCAGTATAAAGTTAGAATGGAATGATCCGGTAGTACAATCAGATGGCACCTATCTTGATGATTTGGAACAAATCTTAATTTACCGAAATGATATACTTATAGATAGTGTTGATGCTGGAATCGAGATATACTATGACGAACCGCTTGCAAATTTTACATCGCATTACTCATTGGTGGCAAAGGACAATGAATCTCCGGCAAATTATAGTAATTATTGTGATATGGTGCCTTGTTTTGCAGGCGATTGCCCGGAATACCTTGTCTGGGCAGCTTCTGACCTTGAACTTGAATCAAAATTTAGTGGTGATAGTATTTATAATACTCTAATTGAACTATACAGGCCCGCCTTTCTGACAAATAACCTGTTTGAATTTGGGACAGATATGAATCAGTATGAGGTGATTTTTGCTGTCCTTGGCAATTACCCGTTCCTGCATGTTCTCGCTGATACAGGAGGAGAAGCCCCAGCCCTGGAGAACTTTTTAAATGGCGGAGGTAAATTATACCTGGAGGGTGGTTTTGCATTTGATCCTTTTATAACTCCATGGTTAGAAAATGCATATGACATTCACGATTGGTTTGGCCTTGGACCAGGGAATGAAGGATCAGGAGATGTTCATGGTATTATTGGCCAAAACCAATTATCCGAATTCAATTTTGACTATATTGGAATTAATTCATACATGAATGAATTGAATCCAGTATTTTCAACAACTATCTGGAAAAACTCAGAAAATGAAGATATTTGCGGTGTGTTTTATGATGGTTTTGGTTCAGGAAAGGCTATCGGTGTTACCACACCTTTTGGAAGTTTGAGAAGTGATAACCATACCAAAAAAGAATTGATGGAAGCATACTTTCAGTTATTTGGAATAGTGATTTCTGGTAGTTCGGATAATATTTTTATAGATTTCAATTCTGAGGTTTCAATCAACATCTATCCAAATCCTATCAATCAAAAAACATCCATAGAATGGAATTTACCACAATCAGGATTTGTCAGACTTTCTGCACATAATATCCTGGGAAAGGAAATCACCACTTTAATTGCCGAGAATCTAAAGGCCGGTCCTCATATATTTGAATGGCAGGTTAACAATATGGATAAAAGTGTTTATTTCATACGTTTAGAGACAAATGAACAAACCATAACTAAAAAAGTTATTCTGTTGGAATAATCAGATTTAAATAAAAGTTAATGTAAAGCAGGCGATCAACTGATGCCTGCTTTTTGTTTATATTGATTTTAAATTTCGATGATTTCAAAATTACTTATTTTTGCCAGCTTATTGAAAATATGGTTTTACTAATGTAGAAATTATGGAAGTAACCCGTATCTTTGATTTACTGCCTCGATATAAAAAAACGTTCAGGCCAAAAGAGGATGCTCTTGCCGGGAAAGAAAACGGACAATGGGTCAAATACAGCATTGACCAGTATATTGAGGCGGCCAATAACATCAGTTATGCTTTTTTAAATCTTGGTGTAAAAAAGGGAGATAAAATCGCCACCATTACCCAAAATCGACCCGAATGGAATTTTCTGGACATGGGAATTTTACAAACCGGGGCCATCCATATTCCCATTTATCCCACCATCAGCGAATCGGATTATAGATACATCCTAAAACATGCAGAAGTAAAATTTGTGTTTGTAGCCGGCAAAGAATTATTGAAGAAAATCGAGCATATCCTTCCCGAAATACCTTCCATTGAAGGCGTTTATACGTTTGAGAAAACAGAAAATATAAACCATCTCCAGGGATTGATTGAAATGGGCAAAGCCAATCAGACACCTGATCTTTTAGAAGAAATCAAGACAACCATAAAGTCTGACGATATTGCGACACTTATTTATACTTCCGGCACAACAGGTAATCCGAAAGGGGTTATGCTGACGCATCATAACATTCTCAGCAATATGAGTGCTGTATACCGCTATTTCCCGGTTGACGAAACCAGCAGGTGCATCAGCTATCTGCCCGTAAGCCATGTTTACGAGCGAACTAACCTCTATATTTACCACTACCTAGGGGTTTCGATTTATTTCGCTGAAAATATGGGAACCATTGCGGATAACCTGAAAGAGATTAAACCGGAAATACTAACTACAGTGCCTCGCTTACTTGAAAAGGTTTACGATAAAATAATTTCCAAAGGGAGAAAACTTACTGGCATTAAAAAATTTCTCTTTTTCTGGGCCGTTAATCTCGGGCTGAAATATGAAGAAAAAGGCAATGGATCTTTTTACTATCTTCAACTCAAACTGGCCAATAAGGTGGTTTTTAATAAATGGCGTGAAGCACTGGGGGGGAACATAAGAGTCATCGTTTCAGGAGGGGCTGCATTGCAACCCCGGCTTGCTAAAGTATTTTCAGCGGGCCGGATTGAAATCCTCGAAGGCTATGGCCTTACTGAAACTTCACCGGTTATCGCGGTGAATACATTTGAAAAAGGGGGAAGAAAATTTGGAACGGTGGGCAAACCGATAGAGGGAGTCGACCTGAAAATAGCAGAAGACGGCGAAATCATTTGCAAAGGGCCAAATGTAATGAAAGGATATTTTAAAGATCCTGAATTGACAAAACAGGCCATTGATGAAAACGGCTGGTTTCACACAGGAGACCTTGGATTGATTGAATCGGAGGGACATTTAAAAATTACCGGCCGTAAAAAAGCCATTTTTAAAACTGCCATGGGCAAATACATCAGCCCTGAACATATCGAAAATAGATTTGTAGAATCGCCATTCATTGATGCTGCATTGGTGGTTGGAGAAAACCAGAAATTCGCTGCAGCATTGATCGTTCCCGACTTTGTACATCTTAAATCGTGGTGCACTGAGAAGGGCATGAAGCATAAAACGAACAAGGAAATGCTTTCCAACGATGAAGTCAAAATGAGGTTTAAAAAAGAAGTTAGCCTGATAAATAAAAGTTTCGGGTCGTCAGAACAGATTAAAAATTATACCTTGATGGAAGAAGAGTGGACCATACAGACCCAGGAACTGACCGCTAATCTTAAACTTCGCAGGAAATTTATTTGTGAAAAATACAAGGATGAAATTGAGGCGCTGTTTAAATAGAACCTTAGTTCCGGCATGCAGAAACCAGTTAGTGCAAAATTTTAAACATCAGTTCTTTCAAAAGCTCACCATCATTCGTTGAAATATTGTTCACCCCTTTCGATCGCAGGTCGTAATCACGAAGATCGCTAATAATGCCTGTAAGTTTTTGAATGTTATAATTGCGTGCGGCTTTCTGATAGTCTAGCACAAAAAAAGGATTTATTGAAAGGGCAGCAGCCACATTATTTCTCGATTTGTCGTCCAATTGATGATAAATAAGAAGTTTTGAAAAAAAGCTGAATAACAGGCTGATCGTTTTGATTAACGGGTTTTCCTTTGGATTGGCTGCAAAATAATTGACAATCTGATTGGCTTTAATAATATTCCGCGAACCGATGGCATTTTGTAATTCAAAAATATTGAAGTCTTTACTTATGCCAATGTTTTGCTCAATGATTACATCATTAATTTCGGACTTGGGTGGCAAATTGATAAACAGTTTGGAAATTTCATTAACGATTTTACTCAGGTCGTTGCCTATAAACTCCGTGAACATCATCGCAGCTTTTGGAGTAATCCTGTACCCCCTGGCTCCCACATAAGTTGTAATCCATTCGCCCACTTTGTTATCATATATTTTTTTCGACTCAAATAAAACCCCTTTTTTACCCACCGTTTTATAAAACGATTTCCTTTTGTCAATTTTTTTGTATTTATAATCAATAACCAACAAAGTTGAGTTTAAAGGGTGTTCGATATAAGGCAATAAATCCTCTATGTCATTTACTTCCTGCGCTTCTTTTATTATAACCACCTGGTAGTTTGCCATCATCGGAAAACGTTTGGCCATGCCGATGATCGATGATACATCTGTGTCGCGCCCATAAACAACCGACTGGTTGAATTCCTTTTCGGTATCGCTCAAAATATGTTCTTCAATAAAATCCGAAATTGCATCAATATAATAGGGTTCCTCGCCGGCTAAAAAATAGACAGGATAATATATCTTATTTTTGAGGTCGTTAATAATCTGGTCGAAATTCATGGGTGGTTCTTCAGAACTTTAGGTGTTTTACGGTAAGTCCATTATTTAACAGTTGTTTCAACGAATCTATTCCAATCTGAACATGATTCTGGGCAAAACTCTGCGTCACTTTCTGATCGCTTTGTCCGGTTTTTACTCCCGATGATATCATGGGCTGATCAGATACCAGCAACAATGCACCGGTTGGTATTTCGTTGGCAAACCCTACGACAAACAGGGTTGCCGTTTCAAGGTCGATGGCCATACTCCGGGTTTTACGCAGGTAACGTTTAAAATTTTTATCGTATTCCCACACGCGCCGGTTTGTTGTATACACAGTACCTGTCCAGTAATCCATACCGTGGTCACGAATGGTAGTAGAAATCGCTTTTTGAAGGCTAAAGGCAGGCAACGCCGGAACCTCGGGCGGAAGGTAATCATTTGAGGCTCCTTCTCCGCGAATGGCAGCAATAGGGAGAATTAAATCACCCAGTTGGTTTTTCTTTTTTAGCCCGCCGCATTTACCCAAAAATAAAACTGCTTTTGGTGAAATGGCGCTTAACAAATCCATGATGGTGGCTGCATTGGCGCTCCCCATGTTAAAGTTTATCATGGTAATATTTCCTGCCGTTGCGCATGGCATCGCTTTGTCAAGGCCCTGAATGGGCACATTATTTAATTTTGCAAATATTTCAAGATAGCTTTGAAAATTTGAGAGTAATATATATTGTCCGAAATCTTCAATATTTTTTCCGGTATATCGGGGAAGCCAGTTTTTGACTATTTCATCTTTTGTCTTCATTTAATAATTTTTACAAAAATAAAGGTTTTAAACGTAGCTAAAAATTCCTATATTCGCATAATTAAGTTCGAAGCTCTGAGTTTTTCATTTCCCCCTGGAAGCCTGCCTGCCGAAACGCTAATACAGGCAGGGGGGGGGTGTGCTGGAAAAAACGGAGTAAAGGGGGAAGAAATATTTGACGTTCTGAGTTTTGTTGTAGAAAATCGAAAAGTGAGTGCTATTATAGAACTTACTTTAAATTCTATTGAATAATAAAAAATTAATACCATGAAAAAATTTGCAATTGTACTTTCGGGAAGTGGCGTATTTGATGGTGCCGAAATCCATGAAGCCACACTTACTATGCTGGCCATTATGAAACAGGGGGCAAGCTATGAAATTTTTGCGCCAGATATTCCACAACATCATGTCGTAAACCATATAACTGGCGAAGAAATGCCTGAGAAAAGAAATGTTTTAATTGAATCGGCCCGCATTGCCCGTGGAAAAATTAAAGACTTGAAGGATTACGACCCCAATAATTTTGATGCACTGATCTTTCCTGGCGGTTTTGGTGCCGCAAAAAATCTGAGCAATTTTGCCTTTAAAGGTGCCGAATGTTCAATAAACTCAGATGTGGAAAAAGCGATATTAAAAACGGCCGGGAAAAATAAACCCATAGGTGCCTTGTGCATCAGCCCGGTAATATTTGCAAAAGTTTTTGGGGACGTAGAAGTGACCATTGGTCAGGATACAGGCACCGTTGACGCAATAACAAAAATGGGTGCTACACACATTAAAACAACACATGGTGAAGTGATCATTGATGAAAAAAACAATTTGTTTACCACCCCTTGTTATATGCTTGATGCAAATATTATGGAAATCGAAAAAGGCGCTTCAAACATTGTAAAGGCGATGTTGGAAAAGATATAGAACGTTTGCCTTTTATTAATAATAGAAGGGGGTATCAATTTCAACCCCCTTCCCGTTTTTGACAAACAAGAAAACAAAGGACAAAACCGAAATTTCAGTTTATTCCCTTATTTCAACTATTCAATAATAACCCGTTTTAATACAAATCCCTCACTTGTTTTTATCCGGAAGAAATAGACCCCGGATGTTAACTTCGATGAATTGAACTTGTAAAATTTATCATGCACAATATCTTCCGTAATTATCCGGCCCGAATGATCATAAACGATAAGGGACTCAATAGTTACGCCTGATTTAATATTTACAAAATCGGTGGCCGGGTTTGGATGAATGGTAATATCACCCGAAGCATATTCGTTTACCGAAGTAATGAGGACTTCAACGGTATTGCCCGGTTCCGATTCGCCCTGGTCATAAACAGCCCGAACATAAAATTTGTGAAGCCCAATGAGTGGGTCTGAAAAAATGCAGGATGTTTGTGTTACATAAGCAAACAAACTGAAATTTCCGGATTCAAATTGATGATAAACATTATAACCGGTGAGGCTTTTATTTTCCGGGGCATCCCAGCTAAGATTAATAGTTGAACCTGAAATATCCGCTTCAAGATTTGTTGGAGGCAGTAGCATGATTGTTATCAGGTCAGCACATGCGGGATCAGATTCTCCAGTTCCACAAACTGCTGTAACACAAAATTCATAGGTTCCGGGAAATAGATCTTCTATATAAATTTCCGTACCGGATACAAAATCTATTAAAATTCCATCCCGATAAATTTTATACCCGTCGGGGGTTCCGGTAGCGGGTGGATCCCAGGTAATTTCCAGGTCTGTGATATTAACAAGAGTAGCTGTTAGGTTTTCCGGCGGAAAACAAGGTTCGGCTATGGTTACAACGACGGTTTCTGAACAATCCGATTCGCCCTCATCATAAACCGCCGAAACACAATATTCGTATTCGCCGGGGATTAAGTCTATGTCATTGTAATAGCTTACAGTGGTGTTTCCGATTAGAATATCGTCCCTGTAAATTTTGTAATACAATAAGTCTTTACTGGTAGATGTTAAATTCATTTTTGCTTCATTGTTCGATCCAAATACACCGGAAGACTGAGCGGGATTAGTTTCCTGCAAACCGGTTGGTTTTCGCTGCAAAGGAATATTTACAATTTTTTCCCCATCGGTTTCTTCAATATAAGCAGCCAGATTCCAGTTATAATCCAGTGCCGGGTTAACGGTTGATAACGATACCCAGTTTGTTCCATCATTCGAAAACATATCCCCAAAAAAAGGTAGTGCTGGCCCTTCGTCGCAACCGGCAGGGAAATAACCTGCATCATGCGTTGCTGCGTACCCAAACCATAACTCAGTACTTGCATCAATGGTAATGGGTGTATTAAGTAGTATTGTATTAAATTCATTTGCATTATAGGTTGAAAGAGGTTGGGACAATATCAGGTTTGCGGCATCTTCCCCTGTCCAAACCATGAGTTCAAACGTGGGAATATTATCGCCCGAAGGGAAAAATGAAATGCTGGTCATGGTCATTCCATCGTAATCAATTAGATCGCCAGGATACCAGTGAGACGCAACATACATGGTTCCTGAATTGACCAATCCAACGGCACTGTAGTTCATCCCATTATCCCATTGTATCCATTCACCTTCAGGAATTCCCGTGGGTGGGTCCCAGTTTAGAAAAACATCATTATTATTTACCTCGGCAGTAAGGTTGATTGGTGGCAGTAATGGTTGATTAATAATTATGTCAACCGTATTGGAAGGCACTGATTCCCCGGTTGAATAAACGGCTGTCGCAAAATAGGTATAATTCCCCGGTTGTAAATTATTATCAATTGCACTTGTTGTTGTAAAAAATCCTATATTCGTATTGTTTCTGTATACATTGTATCCTAAAGGAGTTCCGGTAAGAGGTACATTCCACATCAATGAAACATCGTCTAAATTTAAAATTGTAGCTGTGAGATTTTCAGGAGGGTCCAGACCCAGGGCTACCTCCATTTCAAAATCTTGCACGGTTGTCATATTTTCAACTAAAACGACACTGGCTGATTCATTCAAATATCCCATCATAGAGCAATTGGCTGTGTATCCTCCTTGCGGGATATTAGTAAAAATATAATCCCCGTTTGCATCACTGGTTGATGACCATGATGTGCCTTCCAGGATTATCGTTGCCCCTTGTATAGGAAGCTCACTATCAGCATCGGTCACATTCCCTTCAAGAATTCCACCTGGTATAAGGGTAATGATATCTGATTTTAGAACATTCATGTATGCCATATAATTATCCCAAAAGGGATCTTCATCTCCCCTTACTGCCATACCGGGCTCATTGTCCTCCATAAATACCAGGTGGATGCTGTTATCGGTAGTTTGAGATACGGATGGGAATACACATTCGCTGAAAATATAAACAAGTTCTGAATTTAAGTCAACAAAATCGCCCCAGGTCTGGCCATTATTATTGGATCCCCTTGCCCATAAATGCCTGTAATCTTGTAGGCCATTATTATAACTTTCTGTTACTGATGAATAAATCAAAAAGATATTATTCATTTCATCTATTACCAATTGCGGCATACTTGAAGATCCAAGATAATATAATCCGATTTCGCCAAGAATATCCAACTCACCGTTACCGTTTAAGTCTTGCGACCAGCCAATCAGGTTATAATCGGTGATCAATTCTGTTCCCGGGTCTCCATAGGGGCTTAACGCGTTCAGGTTATTTGAAAAGATTGGCATATCTTCATTCCAGTAGCCTATTCCACCAACCAGTGGGAACCAACTTACACCACTGCCTTGAGAGAAACTCCTGTTAATACCAAACGCAATATGAACTTTCCCGTTTTGATCGAAAGCCAGGCTGTGTGCGCCGTCAACACAATAAAACGTATCGGTGGGAGTAGAACCGTTCGGATCATATAATGGATAAGGATGTTCCCAGATTACGGTTTTTGACCAGGAATCGCCATTATCTGTAGATTTCATCAGGACCAGATCGGTCCACTTATCTCCAACAAGAAATGCCACATTGTTTCCCTGGGTTTGAATTTCGTAAGTATCGCCACTAATGCCATAAAAATAATCCGAATTAATTTCGTCAAATAAAACATGTTCCTGGTCCCAGGTTTGGCCGCCATCCGGTGAGCGCGAATACAACAAAGCGCCATCCATGCCCTGATAGACTGAGCCGCCATTTGCAACTAGGGCTGTTAAAGCAATAACATGCAAGTTGTTGTAATCATTTCCTCCAGACATAGCTCTTGGCCATAAATAATAATTGTTGGATGTTGGGCCATAATAATCAACGAAGCTCCAATCGCCAGTCCCTTTATTTTGCCTTTTACTAATGATCAAACCATCTGTTGATGCCCCTGAATAATGGGCAACAATAAGTTCACCATTTGGCCCCCAGGGGGTATACGATGGCCAACCAACCCGGTCAGGCTCAATACCATCAACAGGAAATGGATTCCAGTTATATCCGTCGTAATAATTGTAACCGGTACCCCGATCAGTAAAGGCAGGATCAAGAAACCCCATTGTCCAGGCGGCTCCTATTGAACCATCATCGTACAAATGAATGCGGTTTTGCATGCTTGCATTGGATTGTAAGTCATACCTGGTATCTCCAATCAAGCCTGAGGTTGGTGGAGCCGGTTCTTCCAACTGGAAGTTTAAGTATGTGATGTTATTACCCAGAATTTCTATACTTGAGGTTTCTGTAACATAGCCGCTCTTTTCGCAGGATACTAAATAGTTTCCTGAAGGTATATCGGTAATTTCATAACTTCCATTTGTACTACTGTATGCATTAAAAGAGGTTCCTTGCACATGAATGGAAGCACCCGAAATTGGGGTTCCTCCTGTATATTCAGTGACTGTTCCCGAAAGTGTTCCAAGATCCAATTGTGGAATAAGGTCAGATTTTGAAATGTTCATATACCGGATAAAATTTTCACCAAAAGGATCAAGGTCTCCTCTAACAGCTAATCCTGGTTCCGAATCTTCCATAAATAGTAAATAAATATTAATGTCGGTTGTTGGAGATACCGAAGGAAATACACATTCTGTCATAGTAAAAACAATATCCTCATTCAAATCGATAAAATCGCCCCAGGACTGGCTATTATTATTGAAGCCTCTGGCCCATAAATGCCTGTAATTTTGGATGCCATTATCATATCCTTCCGTAACAGAGGAATAAATTAAATAATGATTGTCCTGGTCGTCAACTATAAGTTGTGGCATACTTGAAAACCCGAGATAATATTCTCCCCAGTCCTCCAGCACGTCCAATTCACCATTCCCATTAACATCCTGCGACCAGCCGATAAGATTGTAATCGGGGATCAATTCCGAATCCGGATCACCATAAGGGTTTAACGCATTCAGGTTATTCGAAAAGGTCGGCATGTCTTCATTCCAATAGCCAATGCCATCAACCAGGGGAAACCAGAATTGACCTGCCCCATCACTATAGGCACGGGTAATTCCAAAAGCGACGTGAACTTTCCCGGAATTATCAATACATAGGCTGTGGGCTCCGTCAGCGCAATAAAAGGTGTCTGTTGGTGTGGTATTCGTGGGATCGATCAGTGGATAAGGATGTTCCCAGATCACAGTTTTTGTCCAGGACGATCCATTGTCAGTAGATTTCATTAAAAACAGGTCGACCCATTGACTACCTACCAGAAAAGCAATATTGTTCCCGTTTTCCGCCCATTCGTAATTATCGGCCATAAATCCGAAGTAATCAGCTGACGTCATTCCATCCAGAATAACATTTTCCTGGTCCCAGCTTTGCCCACCATTGGTTGACCTGGAATAAAGAAGGGCGCCATTCAAACCCTCATAAAGACTACCCGCATTAGAGGTAGGCCATGTAAGGGATAAAAGCTGGATTGTATTATGATTGAATCCTGATGTAATGGTACGATTCCAGGATATGTTTATGCCGGTAGGTCCAAAAAATTCTTCTTCGCTCCAGTCTCCTTCACCTTTTTCTTCCCGGTTTAGAATTAACAAGCTTCCGGCACTAAAATCATGTGAAACCACCATTTCACCATTTTCGCCAAAAGGCATATATGATGGCCAGCCCGTTCTTACACTTTCCAGTCTTTCCGAGGGGAAGTCCCCCCATTCCATTCCGTTGAAATAATTATAACCCGTGCCACGGCCAGAAATGTTGGATGATTAATTCAAAAGTCCAGGCAGCACCAATTGTCCCATCGTCGTATTTGTAAATCCGGTTTTGCATACTGGTATTGGATTGTAAATCGTAAAATGTATTTCCAATAATTTCCTCATCCGGAAATACCACCTGCGCCAATTCAAAGTTTTGATATGTTGTATAGTTATCATCTATAACAACACTTGCTGTTTCGTCAATATATCCCTGCTTAGCGCATGTTGCTGTGTAACTTCCGGCCGGAATTCCCGAAATTGTAAAATTTCCACCGGCACTGCTAATAGCTAAGAAAGGAGTTCCCTCTAAAGAAATTGTAGCTCCCTGAATGGGGTTCCCTCCTTCACTCTCAGATACCACACCGGTGAGGGTATTTCCGGGAACAGGAAAAATAATATCCGATTTATCGATCGTATAATAAATAATATAATTTTCTCCAAATGGATCTTCATCCCCCCGAACCGCCAATCCGGGTTCATTATCTGACTGGTAGGTAAAGAGAAGGTTTTCGTCGCTTGTGGGCGAGCATGAAGGGAAAACACATTCATCAAAAATATAGATCAAACCGCTGTTTAAATCATGAAAATTCCCCCAGCTCATGCCATTGTTATTAGAACCCCGCGCCCATATATGCCGGTAGTTTTGTATGCCATTATCATATGTTTCAGTTAGGGAGGAATAAATCAGAAAAACCTGAGATTGATCATCGGTAACCAATTGAGGCATGGACGAAGTGCCAAGATAATAAAGTCCTACATCAGGAAGAATATCCAATACCCCGTTCCCATTCATGTCCTGCATCCAGGCGATTAAATTATAATCTTCCACCAATTCGGTTCCTGGTTCGTCATAAGGGCTTAATGCATTCAGGTTAGTTGAAAAAGTGGGCATATCTTCGTTCCAATAACCGATGCCATCAACCAGGGGAAACCAAAACTGCTGAATTCCGTCACAAAGAGCTCTGTTGATTCCAAAGGCAACATGAGCTTTACCTGTATTATCAATGGCTACACTATGGGCACCATCAACACAATAAAAAGTATCGGTAACAATCATATTGTTTGGATCGAACAAAGGATATGGATGTTCCCAAATCAGGGTCTTTGACCAGGTATCCCCATTATCTGTTGATTTTAATAGAATTAGATCGGTCCAGTCATTACCGATTACTAAAGCAATCGTATTTTCACGCGGGTAAGCGAATTCGTAGGTATCACCTTCAAATCCTGTATAATTTTCAGAACCAATCCCATCAATTATTACATTTTCAATATCCCAGCTTACACCTCCATTTGTCGAACGGGAATATACAAGGGCGCCATTTTGGCCTTGATATATCGTACCTCCATTTGCAACAGGTGTAGTTAAAGCAATTAAATGAATGGTTTCGTGATTTGTGCCACTGGTCGTCATTCTGGGCCATAGCAGATTGTGCCCTAAAGGACCTGTAAAGTAAAACTCAGTCCAGGGGCCAACCCCTTTGGTTGACCTTTTAGAGAACACCAAACCATCTGAATAATGTGCAACGGCTATCTCACCAGCCGGTCCCCAGGGAGCATAACTTGGCCATCCACATCGCACCGATTCAATACGTTCGACCGGCCAGGGCCCCCAGTCATTATTATCAAAAATGTTATAACCTGTGCCACGGTCAGCAAAAGCCGCATAGTTTTCACCAAAAGTAAATGCACCACCAATATATCCATCAGGGTACAAATAGGTGCGGTTCTGTACACTGGCATTTGACTGTAAATCATACCAGGTACTTCCAATTGCTTCTGCATCGTAATCATCCGGATTGTTTTTTAAATCTTGCGTTTTCAAAGACTGGTTTACCGTCTCGAAAACAGCATGTGTTTTTTTGCAGGATTTGTCCCTCAGTTCTTTCAGGACTGTAACCCGGGTTTGCGAATTTCCGCCTGAGGCAAACATAATGGCAAGGGCAATGATAAGTAGTTTTTTCATAATTTGATTTTTTTTGATTGTTAATACTTTGGATTAATTATAAAATATAGCGGGAAAGTATATTTGAAATTAGTGAAACAATAAAAAAAACAAAATTTTCTATGTTGAAATAATAAGAAATCATTTCGTTATAGGATATTTATCAATGTTTGGTTTTTTAAGCTTCCAACAAAGTTAGCAAATCCTTTAAGAAATAAAAAAAAGAAAAGAAATTTAGAATCGTTAAAAATTAATTGAAGGCATCAATTGCACCGACAGCCATTTCAACCACTTTTATATGATCAAAGGCTAATTCAGGAAGGTTGTCTATAGGATACCAGCATGCAGCCTGTGCATCATCCCCGCCTTTAACTGTTGAGTTCAGGTAATCGGCAAAGCCAAAGAAAGTCACAGATACCGTGCGTCCTCTTGGATCGCGGCCTAATTCACTAAAGGTGTGTAATTGTTTTAATCCGGTTAAAGTCAAATTCGTCTCCTCTTCAAGTTCGCGAACCACAGCCTCCTCGCAGGTTTCATCCATATCTACAAAACCTCCGGGAAGCGCCCACATTCCTTCAAACGGATCATGCTTCCTCTGGATCAGCAACACTTCTAGAAGGCCCTTGTTTTTTCTGAAAACTACCGCATCAACAGTGAGCATCAGGCGCGGATAATCGTAGGTGTAAGTCATTGTAAATAAGAGATGTTGGACTATAGATATAATTTGTGAAGTATCTTTTTTTCTATTTGTTAATTCACTTTATTTCCCCGATTTCTATTTAATTTCACTTCCATTTCTAAAATCTTCGGTGGGTGAAATAAAACAAAGTTTCCCATCAGGGCTTTCGGCCGACAGGATCATACCATTCGATTCAATGCCTTTTAGCTTTTTGGGAGAAAGATTAACCAGCATGCTGACTTTTCTACCAACAATCGCTGAGGGATCATAATGTTCGGCAATTCCTGAGACTACTGTCCGTTGATCAAAACCGGTATCAATTTTTAATTTCAACAGCTTTTTTGTTTTTGGTACTCTTTCAGCCTCCAGGATTGTCCCGATACGAATATCGAGTTTTGCAAAATCATCGTATTCTATGTTTTCCTTTGGTGGTTTTACTTTTGTGGTTTCCTGTTCATTTGCTTTTTTGGTTTCCAATAATTTTTTAACCTGGAGTTCAACCTGCGAATCTTCAATCCGCCCGAAAAGAAGTTCTGGTTTGTTAAGTTGTTGTCCGTCTTTTAATAATTCAGTATTTCCGGAATCATTCCATGTAAGGCCAACCAGGTTTAACATGCCCGCAAGCTTTTTTGCACTGAAAGGCAAAAATGGTTCACACAAAACCGACAGGTTTGCGCAGATTTGAAGCGAGATATTCAGGATTGTTCGGACCCTGACCTCGTTGGTTTTAAATATTTTCCATGGTTCTGAGTCGGTAAGGTATTTATTTCCCAGGCGGGCCAGGTTCATCATTTCATTTAAAGCCTCACGAAACCTAAAGTTATCAAGGCTACTACCAACTTTCATTGGGAAATCACTGATCTGTTCAAGCACCGATTTATCATAATCGTTTAATTCTTCAATGGACGGTACAATTCCATCGTAGTATTTGTGAGTTAATACCAAAGTGCGGTTTACAAAATTTCCAAAAACAGCTAACAATTCATTGTTATTCCTTGCCTGGAAATCTTTCCATGTAAAGTCATTGTCCTTTGTTTCCGGGGCATTGGCCGTTAATACATACCTTAAAACATCCTGTTGTTCAGGAAATTCCCTGAGGTATTCGTGCAACCAAACCGCCCAGTTGCGTGAAGTGGAAATCTTATCATTTTCAAGGTTCATGAACTCAAAGGCCGGCACATTATCCGGTAAAATAAAAGAACCTTCCTGGTTTTAACATCGAAGGAATATAATACAATGAAAAACGATATTATCTTTTCCAATAAAATGGATCAATCTGAATCTTCATTTTTCCAATAGGGTTTCCAGTCCTTTCCTGTTTTTTCACTCCACTCTTTCGCCGCTGCTGAAATATATCCGGGATGGGTGCATCAAACCAAACATAAAGAACCTTTCCTTCGCATCAGGGACGGAACCTGAACTCCCAATCAAGATCGCGAGTAACGGCGCGGGGTTGTAAGCTCCTGGTCAATCCACGACTTGCACTGACCATATACATTTGTTTTCCAGTCGTCTTTATGGCCTTTTATAATCCACTCCGTAAGCCAGGGCTCATATTTATCAAGAGGCAGAAACCAGTGTTTCGTTTCCTCTTACTGGTTTGTTTCCAATTTCTAAAACCGAAACCGGGCTTATCAAGTCATTTGGCTAAGTGAGGTTCCACAGTTTTCACATTGATCGCCGTATGCTTTTTCATAACTGCAATGCGGGCATGTTCCTGTTATATAACGATCAGCTAAAAATGCTGTGTGGCTTCATCAAAATATTGTTCAGAAGTTTTTTCAATGAATTCGCCTTTGTTGTACAACGTGAGAAGCTGTATCATGATGGATTTTATTGGAAGTCCGGGAATAAATATCAAACGAAATTCCAAATTCCTCGAATGATTTTTTGATGATGGTATGGTATGTATCCACTACATCCTGGGGTGTAATCCCTTGTTGTCGTGCTTTGATAGTAATAGGAACGCCATGTTCGTCGGAACCACCGATAAATAATACATCCTCTCCTTTCGATCGGAGATACCGGGCAAAAATATCAGCCGGAACATAAACACCGGCCAAATGGCCAATGTGAATAGGCCCATTTGCATAAGGCAGGGCTGAAGTGATCGTATATCTTTTGAAGTTTTTATTTGCTGTCATATTCAAATCTTCGTAATTTCGGCAAAGATAAACAATGTCGAATTTAAATTAAGGCTTCTTGCAAAGATCGCTGAGATAATTTAAACAGAGAAGGCAACGAAAAAGAAATGACAGAAAATGAAATTTCATATAAAATAATTGGGGCATCATTAAATCTACATTCGAAAAATTGGCCCTGATTTATAAGGATTAAAACCTGGTTTATAAATTAATTTTAATTCAACTATTTTGAAAGAAGGAATACAGTGCATCGTTAACAATTTATAGTCATTGCGAGTAAACTTAACACCCTTTGCATGAAACAAAAATTATGACTACACCACGAAATCTAATAAAAGGAGATAAAATTGCCATCCTTGCCCCGGCGGGAAAGATCAATAAAAAAATCGTTTTACAAGCGAAAAAAACAATTAATGGATGGGGATTAAAAGTAGCATTGGGCAAGCACATTTTTAACCCATATTTTTCCTATTCTGCCACTGATGCAGAACGCCTTGAAGATTTTCAACGGATGCTCGATGACCCAACAATCAAAGCGATTTTATGCGCAAGAGGCGGTTATGGTTCAGCAAGAATTATTGATCAGCTTGATTTTAAAAACTTCAAAAAAAATCCCAAATGGATAATAGGTTTTAGCGACATTACCGTTTTACATAATCATATATTGAAACATTATGGAATAGAAACCATTCATGGAACCATGGCTGCAGGGTTAGATGATTCAGTTATTTTTCCGGAAACATCAGATTCATTAAAAAAAGTTCTCTTTGGAGAAACCATAAAGTATGAATGGCCGACAAATCAAAATTCAAGGAAAGGAAAATGCACCGGAATTTTAACCGGTGGTAACCTTGCTATTCTTTGCAGCCTGTTAGAAACACCTTCAGAAGTTGATTTGCAGAGGAAAATCTTATTTATCGAAGAAATTGGTGAACATCTGTACAAAATTGACAGGATGATGGTGCAATTAAAGCGGGCCGGAAAACTTGAAAACCTGGCGGGGCTTATTGTTGGTGGAATGACAGATATTCCTGATAATAAGGAGGATTTTGGAAAAACCGCATTTGAAATTGTAAAAGAAGCCGTTGACAATTATAATTACCCCTTGGCTTTTGGTTTTCCTGCCGGGCATCAGGATGATAACCGGGCCTTGATATTAGGAAGAAATGCAGCACTTCATATAAATGAATTCTCAATCCTTAAGTTTTAATGTAATTCATGGCAAAACATTATAACCTTGGTATTAAAGGGGAAGAAATAGCTACTCAGTATTTATTGGGCAAAGGTTATAAAATCATTGAACGAAACTGGCGGCATGGCAAAGACGAAATTGACATCATTGCCCTGGATGGTAATTTCCTGGTGATTGTGGAAGTAAAGACCCGAAGTACCAATTTTTTTGGTGAACCCGAAGAAGCGGTTACTGATACTAAACAAAAGTTTCTTGTAAGAGCAGCCGAAGAATATGTGATAAAAAAAGATATTCACCTCGAAATACGGTTTGATATTATTTCCATCATTATTGAACAGGCAAAGGAAACGATACGCCATATAAAGTCCGCTTTTTACCCAGAACTTTATGAATGAAACACCAGCACAGGAATACGGCTGTGGAATAACATTTTCCGGGCGATGCTTGGGTTGAAAAATCGCTCTATAATACCCCGCTTGTGCGTCGTCATTGCAATCATATCAATCTCATTTTTTTCGATGTATTCCTGCAATCCCTCAACAACATTTTCGTGTTGTATAATTTCGCACGAAATGGAATACTCTTGATACTCTTCGTTGAAATGTTTTTTCATTGATTTCATCCTGGCTTCATCAACTTTTCCCATCCCTTCAAAAGAAATATGGGCACACATAATTTTCATATTAAAAGGCCTGACCAGGGTCATTAACTTGCGTAACGATCCAAAATCCGACTCATCAAAGTTTGTTGCATACAAAACCCTGTTGAATTGTTGTGTACTTTTAAATTCGGCGTTTCCGGGAATAGCAAAAACAGGGACTTGTGAATTTTCCATCACTTTGCGGGTAGTGCTGCCAATGAATTTCCCGGAATCATCATCAGCCCCTTTTATTCCCATAACTACCACACCTGGTTTGAATTTTTCAATATAATGAAAGATTACGTCATCCGCAGGCCCTTTGTCGAGTGCATAACTTATTTTAACATGTTTTATGTTTTCAGCCTCAACCTGTTGCTGAATTTTCGACTTTAGTTCAAGCAAATGCCGGCGGGCATCAATGGCTATATTGTTGATCACCTGATCCATATAAAGGTCAAATGACTGGCCTTCAAGGTAAGGCTCTGAGCCAATGATGGGATTAAAATATGAATAAAGCAGTTTGATCTCTGCCTTTAACTTATCAGCCAGGGCCAGGGCATAATTGCAGGCATTTAGCGAATGTTCCGAAAAATCGACAGGGACAAGAATTCTGCGGATACTCTTTAATTCTTTCAGCGTAGCTTGTTTCTCTGCACCTGATTGTTCTTTGATTTTGTTAATAATCGGGAGAACCTTGCCGGCATCAGATTCTTTGATTTTTATATTAACCCCTGCTGCAATATCGGGTTGAACAAGATTGATATTCGATAAAAAACACTCAATCCCTTCCGACTCAAGTTTTCCTTTAATTAACTGTGCCCGCGAATAGGGGCAAGTGATAATGGTGATAATTTGATCTTCCATGACTTAGATTGTTTTTGCCACATAAAGATAGATAATTATTATGGTTTATGCAAATCTTGATAATCCGGAATATCATTTAGAAAGGAACACGCATTTTGAGAATAATTGAGTTTGCAACAAAAGTGTTGCAAACCATTGGTTACGATTAGATAATCTACCCTAAGCGACATATTGTAGCGAATGATCTGGTCGAAAACATCCTGGTTTATTTTCACTTCAGGGGCTTTGCATTCAACGATGAGCAGCGGTTCAGCCTGGTTATTATAAACCACAATGTCGGTTCTTTTTGACCGTTTGACTACTTTCAGGCTTTTTTCAATAGCTATCAATGAAGCAGGAAATTTTTTTTCGCTAATTAAATACATGATAAAATTCTGCCTGACCCATTCTTCCGGTGATAAGGAAACATATTTCTTCCGCCAGCGATCATAAATAAACATCTTGTTGTTTTCTTCTTTAAT
Organism: Bacteroidales bacterium; assembly: GCA_041393275.1. Taxonomy (GTDB): domain Bacteria; phylum Bacteroidota; class Bacteroidia; order Bacteroidales; family JAADJA01; genus JAADJA01. The sequence continues at coordinate 5,841 of JAWKKL010000025.1, read as the reverse complement.
CCTGAATTCGAATGATGGAAGGTTTAATGTTTGCATTTTAAATTTGATTTCCTCAAAAGTAAAAAATTCCGGTTGAATAAAATTTATACTTAATCAAAGACGAATGAACTCTTTTCTTTTTTTCAATCTTTGATATTATGTTTTCTAATCTTCAATAGCTTTATTTGGAATGATTCTATATTTTAAATAATTTTGCACCCCTTTTTAAATTCAGGGAATTGATAATCAATTTGTTTTTTAGAAAATGAAGACAATAACAAGCAATAAATACAAGGTTCAACATCTAAGGCATCTAACAGATTCGACATACGTTTTGAGGATGGAAAGAAACGGAATGCAATTTAAGGCAGGCCAAAACCTGAATATAGGTTTGGCGGGAAATAATGAAAAGAGGGATTATTCAATTTATAGCTCTGTTCAGGATGATTTTCTGGAAGTTCTCATTAAAGAGGTTGAAGACGGGGTGGTATCGAAGCAATTAAAAAATGTAAAAACCGGAACATCGCTTGAGGTGGATGGCCCCTTTGGATTTTTTACCATCAAGGAGAAAGACCTTCATGAGAAGAAATTCCTGTTTATTGCCAGCGGTACAGGCATTGCCCCTTTCCACAGCATTTCCAGAACTTATCCCGACATTAATTTTACCCTTTTGCATGGCGTTAGAAAAACAAAGGAAACTTACGAAAAACAGGATTATCCGGTTGGCCGCTATATTGCATGCGTAAGCCAGCAAAATGGTGGTAATTTCAATGGACGTGTTACAGATTATGTTAAACAAAACCCGGTGGATAAAGATACCCTCATTTACCTTTGTGGCAATGTAAACATGATTTATGACGTTTTTGATATACTGAAAGAACAAGGAGTTCCTTCGGAGAATTTACATGCGGAGGTCTATTTTTAAATTCTTGTAGCTGGGTCCTGGTTTCAGGTTAATTCCTTTTCCAAACCAGCAACAGATGACCAGTAACAAAATTATGAAATACCATATACTCACACTTGGCTGCCAGATGAACATGTCGGATACGGAACGGACAAAACCTGTTATCGAAAAAATGGGTTATACCTGGACCGACAATGAAGACGAAGCCAGCCTGGTGGGCATCCTGGCCTGTTCTGTCCGGCAAAAAGCCATTGATAAAGTCTATTCACGCATCCATAAATGGAACAAACGGAAAAACAGGGAAAACCTGTTGACCTTTGTTACCGGCTGTATATTGCCCTCTGACAAAGACCGCTTTTTGAAATTGTTCGATATCGTTTTCCCCATGAGCGAGTTGCCTGAATTACCTGCAATGATCAGCCAGTACGGGATTGTGACCCCAGTTAGCCTGCAGGATAATAACCCTGGAAACGGAGAGGTTGTTTATCAAAATGCCAGGGTGAAGGAACTGAAAGAAAAAGCAGCTGGGCTTAAGTTAAATGAACACATGCCCGATTTCTGGCATATTTCACCAAACTACGAATCCCCTTTCGAAGCGTTTGTCCCGATACAAAACGGATGTGATAAATTCTGTACGTTTTGTGCTGTGCCTTACACCCGCGGCCGGGAAGTTTCCCGCCCATCAACAGAGATCATTGACGAGGTAAAGTCACTGGTGGATAGAAATTACAAATCGATCACCCTGCTTGGGCAAAACGTTAATTCGTATGGCCTTGATAAAAAAGGAGAAGAGATCAGTTTTCCCGAATTACTAAGAAAAATCGGGGAGATGGGAAAAAATAGCGGGAAAGAGTTTTGGGTCTATTTTACATCCCCACACCCACGCGATATGACCGATGAAGTGATTGAAGTGATTGCCAACTACGACTGCCTGGCAAAACAAATTCACCTCCCGATCCAGTCGGGCGACGATAAGTTGCTTATCAAAATGAACCGGAAACACTCGGTTGAAAAATACAGAGCCATTGTTAACACCATTCGCAAACTCATTCCGCAGGCGACATTGTTTACCGATATCATTGTGGGGTTTACGGGCGAAACAGACCAACAATTTGAGAATACACGGAAGATCATGGATGAGTTCAACTATAACATGGCATACATCGCACAATATTCGCAACGCCCGGGAGCCGTTAGTTCACGATGGGTTGATGATATTCCTGTTGAGATAAAAAAAGAAAGGTTCCATACATTGACGGAAGACTTGAAGAAAAGTTCATCAGCTCTAAATCGAAAAATGGTTGGCCAAACTTTCAGGGTGTTGGTTCGGGGATTAGAACGGAAAGGGGAATTTTTATCGGGCCTCACAGAAGGCCGCATCAATGTCAGGATACATTCTTCCGACACCTCACTGATCGGGCAAATTGTGGATGTAAAGATCACCTCAGCCGATGTGTTCTCGGTGGCGGGGGATTTGGTGTTTATAAAAGCACCTCAAAATATTTCCACCTAAATATTCATATTTTCCGTATTTGATTTTTTTCTATTTTTATTACATGTTAAATCTAAATTAATGGGAAATTTAAACAGAATAATTCTACTTCTTCTGATCATTGTTCCGTTGAACTCAGTGGTAAAAGCTAATACTGAAACATCTAATATAAATTCTGATACAATATTGCTAAACTATAACTGGCGCTGGCTCTCCTTCCCCCGTATGCCCCGCAATGCCTTTGCCGATGAACCCTATTCATCCGTTAGCCTCCTTGAAAATATCAATTGGTTCCCTACGGATCTGACTCTTGAAAGTTTAGATGAAGACTTTAAACAATATGACCCAAATACACCCCCATATTGGACAGGTCAACTTGAAGAAGTTTACAGCACTAAAGGCTACAAGCTAAACTTTGCCCCAACCGACCTTCCCGCTCCTCATATTACCCTGACAGGCGCACGGTTACACCCTGACGCCCCGGTTGAATTGAACGGCGCAGGACAGCCTACCTGGATTGGCTATTTTATCGAAGAATCGCAATATCCCTGGGATGCATTTCCGGCTAACCTGTACAACACTAAGCTTATGCTGATAAAGGCCCAGTACTGGACAATGGTGAAGGATGAAGCCAAGGGATGGAAACTAACAGGTAAAATTACTCCATCAAATACGAGGATATGGTCATTGTTAAAGAAAACCAACTCTTCAACACCTATCCAATTTTCGTGGAACAGTCCCGGTGATTCAGAAGAAAATGTTGAAATACCGGAACCTCAAAATTACACCTGGGAAGAAAAAGCCGATTACATTCCCTTCTTTATCGAAACCGACTCATCCAGCGATATCGCTGAGATTGCGGTGATGGTTGACGAGAAGTGCCTCGGCGCACAGTAAGGCAACCGGGGGATACCCTGGTGGAAGTGGATGGATATTTTGAGAGCCTGCCCATTGGGCAGTTATTGATTGAAACCTGGAATGGGCTGGAAATCCGCCAAGGTTGAGAAAGACGGTTATATTGTTTATAATCAATTCACCGGAAAAAAGGAGAAACGGAATATCTATATCGGCGAAACACAAGAGTATTATGATGTTTCCCTCAAACAGGGTGAACTATATGGAATACCCGATGATGTAAGCCATATTACACCAGCTAGCCTTTACCAATGAAACAACAATAACGATGCGGATGAACAGTGCCCAGCATATTTGGGTGGAGGTGCACGATATTAAAGGCGCAAAAATACAAACCCTGATGGATGGCGATTTGCCGGGCGGATATTACGAAGTAAAGTGGAGAGGGGATAATGTAAACGGGAATAAAGAGCAAAGGAGGGTGTTTACTTTTACAAGATAAAAACCGGAAATGGAACAGTGCTTACGGATAAGATTGTTTTAATCAATTAAATTATGTTTTTTTACCATAGAGGGCACGGAGAATACCTCTATGTGGATCCCTCTGTTCCTCTGTGGTTATTATTTATCAAACTATTTTCCATCATGACGATTTTCAAAACATATACTCTTGCTTGTTTTAACGTCATCTTTCGCTTCCCTCTTAAATGGCTAATCATCACCGTGAAGCAGGACGGCACGAAATTTTACAACCATACAGGCGGGGATTGTTTTGTCTCATCCAATAGCGGCGATACAGTGGCGCAGTATGGCCAGGGTGTACTACGAAACATTACTTACAACAGGAAACACATCACCGTTGCCAGCCTCTACATCACCAACCCTGATAAATGGTATATTTACAATACCATTATTGACGGGAACCAATTGGGGAAGTTGCGTAACTATGAATGGCGGATCGGATGCAGTAGCAATAAATGGATTTACAATAAGAAACAGTAAGAATGATACAGGAGGTGGTATCCATGCTAATCTCAACAATTTCAATAAAAAACTGTATTATTGATTTAATCAGGCTATAGATGGGGCGGGGGCGGAATATTTTGTAATCAAACTACAGCATACCTGTCAGGTTCTACAATTAGATTTAATCATGCCATTGCTGCTGGAGGAATTTTATGTAACCATTATTCGAATATAATTTTTGATTCGAATTATAAGTGTAATATTTATTGTAATTATGGCGCTCCTGGAACAGATTATGCAAAAAGTTACTTATCTCCTGAACAAACTATAATTGTTGATACATTCACAGTTTTTAATCCCGATAATTTTTTCATATCTTCTTATAATAACCAGAATAATCCGGTAAATGATGTAAATATTCAAATAGAACATGGTTATCTTGATCCGGTTGATCATGATCTTTATGTAAATCCCGTTTCAGGTAATGATTCAAATAGCGGAACAAGCATAAACGACCCGTTAAAAACCATTGCCTTTGCTTATATTCTGATAAAATCAGACAGTTTGAATTCACATAACATTCTTTTATCCGATGGAATTTATTCGCCTTCAACAAATGAGGAAAAATTACCTTTAGGTACGAGGAGTTATGTTTCATTGATCGGCGAAAGCAGGGATTCGACAATTATTGATGCAGATTCATTATCCAATTTCTTTCGGGGTTTTGCATTGAAAAAAAAATATTCAATAGAAAATATAACTTTTCAGCATGGGAAAGAAGGAATATATATTGAAAAAAACGATTTTGTTACTATAAAAAATGTTATGCTAAAGGATGGATTCCACGGACCATTTACAGGTTTCGATTTATATAAAATCGATTCCTTACTTCTTAAAAATGTGAAAATTTGTAATCTTATAGGAAGCAGTGTGCTTAGAATTGGCAACTGGGATGAAACTGTAAAATCTTTCTATGTTGAGGATTGCATAGTTAATGGAAATAATCCCAATAATGATCCATACAGTAGCGGTTTTGAGGGTGGAGGCATGGGAATAACAGGAGACAGCGATCTTCCCTTTTCATATTATGGTAAAATTATTAACTTACAGGTCACGAATAACCTCCGCATTCCTGATCCTTTTTGGGGGCAGGGAATGGTAGTTGGGTTTCGTGCCAGCCAATATTGCAAAGTGAATATGGTAAATTCCACCATCGGTAATAATGTATTAAGAGGATCATTTGGTTTTGGCAGTAATGCCACCTCCGGTGCTGAACTTAATATGTATAATTCCATCTTGTACGGTGATTCGTTAAGGGAATTGGCACTTGGATATCCTAATGAAACCAGCATACCCTCCACCTGCCGCGTTTATTATTCCGATATCGAAGGCGGACAGGCAGATGTAATGAACTGGAACAATATCAATACCCTTGTCTGGGGCCCGGGAAATATTGACAGCGACCCACTTTGGGACACCACCGCCGCTATTCCCTATGCCCTACCCTGGAACTCGCCCTGCGTAAATACCGGAACACCCATGTACGAAACAGGGATGCAGCCCCCTTACATTATCCAGGAAGATACGGTTTATAAACTCATAACTTTTGATTACGATACCATTGTTTTGCCTCCAAAGGACCTTG
>JAWKKL010000024.1:0-47215 GCA_041393275.1 Bacteroidales bacterium | reverse complement strand
AATCGAGTGGACTGATGTATTTTGACGGTTTACCCTGGTCATTTAATGACAGTGCCGGAAAACCCGAACTTTACCGGATTAATTCAGCAGATGGCAGTATTTTACAGACCGTTTTAATTAAAAATGCTACCAACGTTGACTGGGAGGATATTACTCAGGACGATGAATTTATCTATATCGGCGATTTTGGAAATAATGCCGGAAATCGTAAAAATTTAGCCATTTATAAAATCAAAAAAAATCAGGTTGGCAATAGAAATAGAGTAAGCATAACTGCTGAATTGATCAGATTCTCTTATGCCGATCAACTGTCATTTGGAGAAATGGGGCAAAATCATAATTTTGATTGCGAATCATTTATCAGCTATTACGACAGCCTTATTTTATTTACAAAGAACCGGGAAGACAGAAAAACAAGAATGTATAAATTGCCAAAAGAGGCAGGCAATTATAGTATGGTACCCGAATGTACTTTTGCTGTTGACGGTTTAGTTACCGGCGCCGATTACAGTATAATAAATAAAGAACTGGTGTTTATCGGGATCGAGAATAAAAAACCATTTGTTTTTATTTTCAAAAATTTTAATGGTAAAAAATTGGGAACAGAGGAGGTTTTTCGAATTAATCTACCGCGATGGACTAATTCTCAGACAGAAGGTATTTGTTATTTCGATGAAAATACATTATTAATTTCTACTGAACAAACCAAAACTTTCCAGCAGGCAATATTCATATTGAATATCCGGGAAGTTTTTAAAAATTCAGGAATAGACTATAAATAATCAATGGACAATCAAACGTTGTTGGACAAAGGGCTGGCTCTTCCTGTAATGGAGGATTTTTATACCATTCAGGGCGAAGGTTTTCATACAGGCAAACCTGCCTACTTTTTGCGTATTGGCGGTTGCGATGTGGGCTGTAGCTGGTGCGACGTAAAGGTATCATGGAATGCTGAATTGTGGCCTTTGACAGGAATGGATGAGGTTATCCACAGGATAGAATCCTGTGTTAGCCGTTCGGTTGTGGTTACCGGAGGCGAACCATTGATGTATAACCTGGATCACTTATGTAAAGAATTAAAAAAGAAGGGCTTTCAAACATTTCTTGAAACTTCTGGTTCACATCCGGTTTCAGGTATTTGGGACTGGATTTGTTTATCGCCGAAAAAATTTAGTCCCCCACTTACCGAAATTTATACGAAAGCTGATGAATATAAGGTTATTATTCAATCAACCGGCGATTTTGATTGGGCTGAAAAAAATATTCACAGGCTTCGGGAGGATTGCAAACTGTATTTGCAGCCTGAATGGAGTAAAGTGGACGATGTGATGGAATTCATTGTGGAATATGTTAAACAAAACCCAAAATGGAATATTTCATTACAAAGTCATAAATACATGCATATTCCCTAATGGGATCAACTTTTATTCAAGTTTCATGATTGGTTTAAAAAAACTAGCATACGTTTTTTCGTTTTCTCTCATTTTATGTGTTTCACTTCTGAATGCTCAGGAATTATCCACCTCATCCAAGAAAGCACAGAAAGCTTATGAAGCGGGTGAAAGTGCATACCGGATCAACGATCTTGAATCGGCTGAATATTTTTTCAAACAAGCTGTTGAAATTGATCATGAATTTTTTGAAGCCTGGATTGTATTAGGCGAAATTTACGAAGAACAAAAACTGGATACCAATGCTATCGTAGCTTACCAAAAGCGATGGATATAAACAAAGAGTTTTCCAACCGCATTTACCTGATGGCAAATATCGAATATAAAAATGGTTGGTATGAGCTGGCTTTGGAAGATTACAATTCTTATCTTGATTATGTTCATGGATCTACTAAAACAAGGATAGAAGCGATAAACAATATTGATAACTGCCAAATTCGCCATTGAGGCCATAAAAAACCCGGTTCCTTTTAAACCCATAAACCTGGGTGAAACAGTAAATACGGAATTAAATGAGTATTTCCCCTGTCTTACAGCCGATAATCAGACCCTCTTGTTTACCCGCTTATTAATGGATAAAAATTCATTTGCGGAAAACAAGAAGATTTTTATACAAGTTTTGGAATGGGGAATCCTGGTCGCCTGCCAAAAAATATTGGTGAACCGATAAATACAGTTTACAATGAAGGGCGCCGGCATTATCTGCTGATGGCAATAAGATTATATTCACTGCGTGTGAAAGTGTAAATGGCTATGGGCCAAACCGAAATGGTTATGGGAGATGTGATTTATTTGTTTCAGAACGAATTGGTTCTTCCTGGGCTTCACGGAGAATATGGGATTGCCTGTAGTAGCCGGTATTGGGAATCGCAACCCTGTTTATCAGCCGATGGACGCTCCATGTATTTTGTAGAGCAATAGAAATGACAACTATGATATCTATGTGACTTATTTGAATGATAAAGGTGATTGGTCGGTTCCGGAAATGCTGCCGGAAACAATTAATACCAAAGGCTACGAAGGATCAGTTTTTATTCATCCCGATAATCAAACCTTATATTTTTCGTCTGATGGCCATGTTGGAATGGGAGGGATGGATATTTACTTCTCTCGCAAGGATAGCCTCGGAAGATGGGGTTGGCCGGTAAATTTGGGTTATCCTATCAATACCCATAAAGATGAAAACAGCATTTTGATAAATGCAGGAGGTGATTTGGCCATGTTTGCTTCCGACCGAAAAACAGGATATGGTGCACTTGATTTATATTCGTTTGAACTGTACGAAGAAGCACGCCCACAATTTGTTACTTATTTCAAAGGAATCGTTTTCGATGAAGGGACTAAATCAAAATTAAAAGCCCGTTTTGAATTAACAGATTTGAAAACCGGCGAAGTTGCCATAACTTCTTTTTCAAATGCAGGTAATGGTGAGTTTCTGGTTTGTATTCCTACAGATAAAAATTATGCGTTGACCGTATCATGCGATGGTTATTTATTCTTTTCCGAAAATTTCGGTATTTCAGGAACAAATACCACACAAGATCCTTTCCTGAAAGATATACCTTTAAAACGGATAAAAGCAGGTGAAAAAGTTGTGATGAAAAATATCTTTTTTGAAACGGATAAATTTGAGTTGAAAGAATCGTCTAAAGTAGAATTAAATAAGCTCATTGAATTTCTTAATAATAATCCAACTGTGAAGATTGAAATTGGCGGGCACACCGATAATGTTGGATCACCTGAATATAACCTTGAATTGAGCCTTAACAGGGCAAAAGCAGTAAATGATTTTCTGGTAGAGCGGGGCATTGACCAACTTCGCATATTATACAAAGGATATGGCGAAACCAATCCCATTGATAGCAACGAAACGGAGGAAGGACGGGCCAACAACCGCCGGACTGAATTTAAGGTGATTTAAATCGAATATCTTCAGTGGATTGGATATCCCTGTAATCTGAATGCTAAACGCGGTGTCCTCACTGCCTCATTATAGAATAAAATCCATCATAATTTAAAAGGATTCAAAATTCCAAAATTAGAATCTGTTTTTTTATAGTTACCTCACCCTAACTTCCTATATTTGCCTTTTCAATTTTTAAAAACAAGATTGTATGCGAAAGTTTTTCCTGTTAGCCTTTGTATTATCCCATTTTCTTTTTAACGCCAGCGCCGATGAAGGAATGTGGATACCTATGTATTTGAGCGAAATGAATGAAGCCGAAATGCAAGCCATGGGGATGAACATTACGGCTGAAGATATTTATAGTGTCAATCAATCAAGTTTAAAAGATGCGATTGTTATTTTTGGCGGAGGTTGTACAGCTGAACTGATATCCGGCCAGGGCTTGATACTTACGAATCATCACTGTGGTTATAGCCGAATTCAAAAACATTCTTCTGTCGAAAATGATTATTTAACAAATGGGTTTTGGGCGATGGACCGTTCGGAAGAATTACCAAACCCGGGGTTAACGGTCACCTTTTTGGTCAGTATGGCGGAAGTTACTGAAAAGGTTTTGGAAGGTGTTACAGATGAAATGGCTGAGTCCGAAAGAAGCCTAATTATCCAAACAAACATTGATTCAATTACCGATAAAGCTATAAAAGATACCCACTATAAGGCGATAGTAAAACCTTTTTTTCAGGGCAACCAGTATTTCCTTTTTATAAATGAAGTGTTTGAAGATGTACGCCTGGTTGGGGCTCCTCCATCAAATATTGGCAAATTTGGCGGTGATACCGATAACTGGGTTTGGCCGCGGCATACCGGCGATTTTTCATTGTTCCGCATTTATGCCGGCAAAGACAATAAACCGGCTGCTTATTCGGAGGACAATGTTCCGTATAAACCAAAAAAATATTTTAATATTTCACTCAAAGGTGTTGAAGAAGATGACTTTACGATTGTTTTTGGGTATCCGGGCACTACCGAGGAATATCTTCCATCTTATGGCATCGAACTTCAGGTAAATACCATCAATCCCATTAGAATAGGAATCAGGGATAAGCGTATTGCGATATTTAATGAGTATATGAATAAAAGTCCGGAGATCAGGATTCAGTATTCTGCCAAACATTCAAGCATTTCAAATGGCTGGAAGAAATGGATTGGTGAAAATCGCGGAATTAAACGATTAAAAGCCATTGAACAAAAACAAGCCTTTGAAGCAGAATTTACGCAATGGGTAAACGCCTCTTCTGAACGAAAAAAAGAGTATGCAAATCTTCTTCCAGATTTTGAGAAAACCTATTCAACAATAACTGATTTACAATACAATTCAACGTATTTAAGAGAAACATACACAGGGATAGAAATTATCAGACACGCAAATGGATATCAGAAATTAGTTGCCTATTCAAAGAATAAGGAAACCCATGGGGATGTAGCAGATTTGGTGGCTAAACAAATAAAATCAGATTCAGCCTACTTTAAAGATTACCAGTCGGTCATTGATAAAAAAGTATTTGTTGAGGTTCTGAGGGAATATTATTTAAATACCAATGAATCAGAAATTCCTGTTCAGGTAAAAGCATTTTATAATAAATATAACGGCGATTTTTATGCGATGGCAGATATGGTGTTCGATAAATCAATTTTTGCGGATAAGGATAGAGAAATTGATTTTCTTTCAAACTATAAACCCGTCCATTATAAAAAAATTGAAAAAGATCCCGCCTATCAACTGGCTGTTAGTTTTTATGATAAGTATTACAATACATATTCACCTGCCTTGCGGATTGCCTATAAGGAAATCGATAGTTTAATGCGTATTTATATGAAAGCCCAGATGGAGATGCAGCCCATGAAAAAGTTTTATCCTGATGCCAACTTTACACTTCGTGTGGGCTATGGAAATGTAAAAGGATTTAGTCCGGATGATGCGAAAAATTACAGATATTACACAACCCTCTCTGGAATAATGGAAAAAGAAAATCCCGAAATCTATGATTATGTGGTAGAAGATAAATTGAAAGATTTGTACAATGCCAAAGATTATGGTCGCTATGGTGAAGATGACGGAACCATGAGGGTTTGTTTTATTGCCACCAACCATACCACAGGAGGAAACTCTGGAAGCCCGGTATTGGATGCTGATGGCCACCTCATTGGAATAAATTTCGACCGATGTTGGGAAAGCACCATGAGCGATTTATTTTATGATACAAGCCAGTGCCGGAACATTGCGTTAGATATCCGGTATTGCCTGTTTATTATTGATAAATATGCAGGGGCGGGGCATTTGGTTGAGGAAATGACGATAGTTGAAGAGTGAATTGGGAAATTAATAAATAGGTCAATGAGTAAATGAAAGATTGATGGAGTGGGAGAATGAATAAAGATAATATTAATAAGGACAAAAGAATAGAACGAAGAACTCAAAATACAGAACACAAATCAATGATATTATGATTAAAATATACCACAATCCACGATGTAAAAAATCCAGGGCAGGATTACAGCATCTCGAAAGTAAAGGGGTGGAATTTGAATTGGTGGAATATTTAAAAAATCCCCTTACAATTGAAGACCTGGAAAATATTCTTGTTAAAATGAATGCAAAACCTATAGATTTGATCAGGACACAAGAGGACTATTATAAAAAACAACTTAAAGGTAAAAAATTTACCGATCAGGAATGGTTAAAAATCCTTGTTGAAAACCCGAAGTTGATTAAACGCCCGATTGTTGTTAAAGAATACAAAGCAGTGTGGGCCAATCCACCGGAAGAAATGGATGGGTTGTTTAAGTAGTTAGTATATAGTAGTTAGATTGTTAAAAATCAAAAAATTATCTTAAATGAATTCAAAATTATAACCAGATAAAAACAAATACAATGGAATACAGAATTGAAAAAGATACCATGGGCAATGTTGAGGTCCCGGCTGATAAATACTGGGGAGCCCAAACACAACGTTCAAAATTAAATTTCCCCATTGGTGAGCCCGGCTCTATGCCTATAGAAATCATCAGGGCTTTTGCCTATTTAAAGAAAGCGGCTGCCATCACAAACCAACAATTAGGTGTTCTTGATAAAATCAAGTGTGAGTTAATTGGAAAGGTATGTGACGAAATCCTTGCCGGAAAACTGGATGATAATTTCCCTTTGGTTATCTGGCAGACGGGATCAGGAACACAATCGAACATGAATTGCAACGAAGTAATTGCAAATCGTGCCCATGTATTGAACGGTGGGCAACTCGGTGATGCCAAACGAACCATCCACCCCAATGATGATGTAAATAAATCCCAATCATCCAACGATACCTTCCCGACAGCCATGCATATAGCTGCTTACAAAATGGTGATTGAAACCACCATTCCGGGTGTTGTAAAACTTCGTGATACACTGGCCAAAAAGGCTGAAGAATTTAAAGCTATTGTTAAAACAGGCCGAACTCACCTAATGGATGCAACACCTTTAACTTTAGGCCAGGAGTTTTCGGGTTATGTCTCACAACTTGACCACGGGCTAAAAGCCTTGAAAAATACACTTGATCATTTGTTGGAACTTGCCCTGGGTGGAACTGCCGTTGGAACAGGAATAAATACACCACCTGGTTATTCGGTAAAGGTTGCTGCGAATATAGCAAATCTCACCGGTTATCCATTCCGCACGGCCGATAATAAATTTGAGGCCTTATCCGCTCATGATGCCATGGTTGAAACATCGGGGGCATTAAAAATGTTGGCCGTAAGCTTGATGCACATTGCCAATAATACACGAATGCTGGCTTCAGGGCCACGATGCGGAATTGGAGAAATCCAGCTTCCGGCCAATGAACCCGGTTCTTCCATTATGCCCGGCAAAGTAAACCCAACGCAAAATGAAGCCCTGAGTATGGTTTGTGCCCAGGTCATTGGAAATGATGCAGCGATCACAGCCGGCGGAATGCAAGGGCATTTTCAGCTTAATGTATTTAAACCTGTTATGGTTTATAATCTGTTACAGGCCGCCCGATTACTTGGAGATGCATGCGCTGCTTTTAATGATAATTGTGCAATTGGCATCGAACCAAACCTTCCTTTTATTCAGAAGAATCTTGAAAATTCGTTGATGCTGGTAACAGCCCTAAATACCCATATTGGCTATGAAAAAGCAGCAGAGATTGCAAAAAAAGCTCACAAAGAAGGAAGTACCTTGCGTGAAGCTGCTTTGACACTTGGCTATTTGACTGATGCGGAATTTACGGAGTGGGTTGATCCGGGGAAAATGATTTAGGGGGGCAGGGAGCAAAGTGCTGTGAGCTGAACTCGTTAAAAAATCTATTCAAACGCCACCTTATTGATATAAAATACAGTTCGCTTGTTTCTATTGGGAAGTGAATTGTTTTTGATTGTCTGAAATCCATAGGCAATAAAATAATTATCGTACCAGTAAGTCATTTCACTTTTTGAGTCAGAAACGATTTTATCATTGCCATACAGGGTTTCAATTTCAAAACTTTCAACACCTTCAACCACTTCGGGGCCGTTTATGATTTTCGCACTGATCTTTCCATCGCGGTTGTACGATAAAATAATATCATCCCTCTCAAAGAATACATTGACCCTTTTTTTCAGATCAAAAGAAAGAATATTGAATATCTCCATGCCATTGTCCCATACTTTATTGCCTTGGCGGTCGAAACACGAAACAAAGGCATTAAAAAACCGGTAGCCATCAAATACCGAATACGAAACCGGAACAGCCCGGCCATAATAGTCGTAATAGGTACTTGTTACAGTATGATATTCTTCAAAGTAAGCCTCCCCGACAAAATAAAACATACTGTCGCGTTCGTAAATATCGTGCAAAAGCAAATCGTAGGTAACAGAATATTTACCTTCCTTGTCTTCATTTTTTTCGAGTTTTTTCTTTGCTTCCTGGTATTCTTTGCTTTTTAAATAACCGGTCATATTTTCAAAATCAAGAAAGTTATGATAACGAATATTTAGTTCCTGTCCATCACTCAAATTCACCGTATAAAATCCTGAACATGCCTTAACAAAATAGTCTTTTTTATCGGCATTTGTCCCTTTTATAAAATCATAGGTCCCGAATAGCAATTTTACCCCTTCATTCATGAAGCTGATTTTTCCCGTATTAAGTTTTTTACCTGATTCAGGGGTTATTTTAGTCGTATTAATAATTTCATTGCTCATCCCAAATTCGATCAATTCAAGATAATATTCTGTTTTTGATGCATATATATTGAATAATGCCGAATATGTATCATTCAACGTATCAGGAAAAATACCTTCGAAACTTGCAAATTTATCGGATACCTCGTGTACTGCATTTGTTTCTTTCGAATCGAAATTGTAGCTGTACAAGCCAGCCTCATGATCTTTTATATTCAGGCCAACAAGGAGAAGGTTTCCGGTAATTTCGAAGTAGGCAAATTTCGAATTATCAGGAAGCAGCCCACTAAAAAGTTCGTACCGGCCTTGCGATAGCTCAATTTTTAATAATTGGTAATTATAGGTACTTGACTTTTTCTTATCGGGATCAAAATAAAAAAGGTAAATAAATCCATCCTTTAGCAGGTGATTGGCAAATTTCATATTTTCATAAATGGGTACGTCAATTTTCCAGGACTCCTGCAAGAATTTGTTTTGTAAAACAAATACCCAGAAATTATAACTGTCTTCGGTTAATGTGGTTTGGTAAAACATAAGGGCACCATTTTGTCCGCATGGCAAAACCTTGTAATTTGCTTCGTCTGATTTTGTATCGATTTCAATACGCAGGGGCGGGTCGGCCTGGCAAAAAATAGCAGATGTAGTTACCGATGAAATTAAAATCAGGAAAATAAAAAATTTGACTTTCATGCACGGACCAAATTTACATTATTAAACAAATATACGTATTGAAACCAAATAACGAAAAGTATTATGGATTATTTGAACAAAAAAAAAAAACGTCACCGGATGCATTCATCGCAATGACGATTTTATTAATTTCCTTAGAAGTTCAGGACTTTAAAGGAGTTAGACAGGATTACCGAACGATCAGCTTTTCTGAATGGGTTTTTCCGTTTTT
Organism: Bacteroidales bacterium; assembly: GCA_041393275.1. Taxonomy (GTDB): domain Bacteria; phylum Bacteroidota; class Bacteroidia; order Bacteroidales; family JAADJA01; genus JAADJA01. The sequence continues at coordinate 37,737 of JAWKKL010000024.1, read as the reverse complement.
TTCATTAATAAATACCAGGAAATATACCCCGGAAGACAAATCCCTTACATCAAGTTTTGTTGCCATACCTTCCAACTCAACAGATTGAAGAGTCCTTCCACTGAGCGCTTTAATTTCAACTTTGCTGAATACATCCGAAACCTGGTTAACATTAACTATTTCATCAGCCGGATTAGGAAAAATACTGACAGCCGCCATACCTGCCTGTTGTGGATTAATACCTAATACTTGTTTTCCGGTAATCGAAACTACATCAACTTCCCAGTTGGCTGATTGCGATTGAGTACAGGTATAATGGAAAGCCACATAAACCTCATCCCCATCAAACTCTGAAATATCAATCTCTCCGCTGAATGCCCAGTCAAAATCACCACCCGATTTGATATATGGCAATGAAGTCCATGTTGCACTATACGGATCGTCTCCACCATCATAGTTGGTTGATATTTTTAGTTCCATATCCGGGCCGTTATAATTTTTGGCGTTATAAAAGGTAATCGTTTCATGAACATAATCGGTGAAGTTCATAGGCGGTGAAATGAGCCAGTCATCATTTTCAATATTTTGGCTGGTTCCATAGTCATACCCCGATATGGCCGCACAATTAGTATTGTCGGGCCCATACTGGTTCAGCCGATCCCATTCCTGCCATCCTAGTACATTTATCAAGGTCCAGTTGCCCCAGCTGGCATTAAACCCTTCATCTTCAATAACCACATCGAAATAATCAGTTGTTAAAGCCATAGCCGTGGGAGCCGATCCATCGGTTTTGTAATTGACATCAGTACCCAGGTTCGTAAACGGATAAATGACAAAATAGTAGGTTGAATAGGGTTGAAGTCCTTGTGTAAACGTAAATTCATCATTGCCGGCTAAAACACTAACAGCTGCCTGTCCGTCGCTTAAATCCGAATCATTCTGGATCGGGATACCATCCACCGGCATGGGTAAATCTGAGGTGGTTCCGGCAAAAATTAAATAACCATTGGCATATTGCGAACCTGATGTTTCGACCCAAGTTAATTTGGCATCCAGTCCAATTCCCGTTCCGGTAAACTGCTGGGGATAATTTGAAGGTTCGGGCAGAACAACATACTCCTGTTCGCCGTTAATTTCAATATCATCCAGTTCCCAGGTTGCCGATCCACTGTTTGAACAGGTAAACAAGAAAGCAACATAAACGGCATTTCCGTTATAAATTGAAAGATCAACTTTGCCGCTATAAGTCCAGGCAAATCCACCGCTCGATTGGATAAACGGAAGTGTGATCCAGTTGGCTGAATTGGGGTTGCCACCTCCATCGTAATCCATTGAGACCAAAAGCTCCAGATCAGGCCCATTATAGTTTTGGGCATTCATAAAAGTGATCACTTCACCTGTATAATTATCAAGGTTCAAGGGTGGAGAAACTAACCAGTCTTCATTTTCATTATACCCTGAGCCATTATACCCTGTCATTGAAGCGCAAGCTGTATTATTTGTTCCATAGGTGTTATCTCTCTCCCATACCTGAGTTCCAAGTATAGAAATGGGTGTCCAATTACCCCAATTATCATCAAAATTTTCACTTTCAATAGATACTAATATTACATTTTCGGTTGTTGCTTCTGCAGATGGGGCAGAACCCTCGTTTTTATAATTGATATCAGCCCCACTGTTTGTATAAGGATAAATAGTAAAATAATAAGTGGTGCTTGGTGATAGTGCATCAAAGGTGAATTCCTTATCGCCATAATCAATATTCACGGCTGCGAAACCATCACTCAGGTCCGTGTCGTCCGAAACAGGGAAACCATCGGTTGGAACGGGAAGGTTGTCTTCATTTTCACTTCCGTATAAAATATATCCTTCAGGTAATTGAATTCCTGTGGCATCCGACCATGTTACCAGGATGGATGCGCCATCTTCATCGGCACTGAAGTTTGTTGGATAGTTGGTTGGTTCAGGTAATAAAGAACCATCTTCACCAAAATTTCATCTATTTCCCAGGTTGCCGATTGGGAATTAGTGGACGTATACACAAACGCAATATAGACAGCATCTCCAATATATCCAGACAAATCAATCTCGCCACTTGCAGTCCATTCGTAAAAACCCCCGGACAGGTTAAACGAAATATCAGTCCATGTAGCTGAATTTGGATTGCCCCCACCAGTATAGTTTGTCGAAATTTTGAGTTCAAGTGGAGGATTATCAAAATTTTGTGCGTTGTAAAAGTCAATATTTCATTTTCATAACTATCAAGGTCCATAGCCGGTGAAATGAGCCAGTCTTCATTTTCAATTGCAGAACCACCCCCATAACCACTCATCCTTGCACAAGGAACATCAGGGTATCCATAGCCATTGTCAATTTGCCATTGTTGAGAACCGATCACACTTACAGTTTGCCAGTTGCCAAACCCATCATCAAAATTCTGGTAAAGGATGTATGGCGAATATCCGGCTGTTGCACTTGCTGTCGGGGCTGTACCATCATTTTTATAATTGATATTTATCCCTACATTTGTATATGAGTAAATCGAAAAATAATAGGTTGTGTTGGGTGTAAGGTTTGTAAATACCGCTTCTTCCTCGCCATAGTTGACATTTATTGCACCGGAGCCATCACTTAAGTTCAAATCGTTAGCGACCGGTTGCCCGTCTGTCGGTGTTGGCAGCGAACTGCTTGTTCCGGCAAAAATGATGTAGGCATCAGGTAATTGTGCGCCGGTGGCATCATCCCATGCTAAAATGATATCTGTTGCTGCGGCTCCGGCGGCAAAGTTTGCTGGGTAATTTGTGGGTTCGGGATTAATGGTTGCTTCCTGTTCACCGGTAATGGTAATTTCATCTACCTCCCATGTGGCAGAACCAGTTGTTGTACTAGTAAAATGGAAGGCTACGTAAACAGCTGTACCATTGTAAGCTGAAAGATCAACATCGCCACTCAATGTCCATGCAAATCCACCTGCAGACTTTATATATGGAAGGCTTGTCCAGTTGGCTGAGAGGGGATTTCCGCCACCATCATAATCCGTTGATATTTTAAACTCCATGTCAGGGCCGGTATAATTCTTCGCATTGTAAAACTCAATCTTCTCATTGTCGTAATCATCAAAATTCAGTGCTGGAGAGATAAGCCAATCATCGCTGTTTTCATAAGCAGGGGGTGAGCCACCAATATACCCTGTTACGCTCGCGCAAGGTGAATTATTAATACCAAAGGTATTATCCCTTTCCCATTCATTTCCCCCTTGAAGTGAAATTACTTCCCAATTACCCCAGCCACTATTAAAATCTTCAAATTCAATGGTAACAACCTGAACATTGGAAGTAGTTGCACTGGTTGAAGGGGCAGTTCCATCAGTTTTGAAATTTATTGCTGTACCGCTGTTGGTATAAGGATAAATGGCAAAATAATAGGTGGTTGAAGGATCGAGACTGCTAAATATTGCCTCTTCAGCACCGTAATCAACATTTATTGCACCTGAACCATCACTTAAATTCAGGTCATCTGCAATAGGAGTCCCATCAGCTGGGATTGGGAGATTTGAAGATATGCCTGCCAAAATAATGTAAGCTTCGGGTATTTGAATTCCGGTTGCATCATCCCAGGACAGTCCAATAGAAGATCCCAGAGATTGAGAAATAAAGTTTGTTGGGTAATTAGTTGGTTCCGGTAAATCCGATCCATCTTCCACTAAAATTTCATCTACCTCCCAGGTTGCAGATGCCGCACTGGTTGAAGTGTAAACAAAAGCAATATAAACAGAGTTTCCAGTAAATCCTGACAGATCAATTTCACCACTTGCAGTCCATTCGTAAAATCCCGGAGAAAGATTAAACGTAATATTTGTCCATGTGGCTGAATTTGGATTACCTCCGCCATTATAATCAGTCGATACTTTTAATTCAAGGGGCGGCGTATCAAAATTTTGAGCATTATAAAAGGTTAACACTTCATTGCTGTAGTTGTCAAGGTTCATAGATGGTGAAATCAACCAATCTTCATTCTCAACAGGGCCACCGCTATAACCACTCATCCTTGCACAAGGCGGATCTGGAAAACCATATCCTGGATCAATTTGCCATTGTTGAGAACCCGTTACACTTATGGTTTGCCAACCATTAAACCCATCATCAAATCCCTGATAAAGGATGTAAGGTGATGAACCGGTAGTTGCATTGATTGCAGGCGCTGAACCATCAGTTTTATAGTTTATATCTGTACCTGCGTTAGTGTAAGAATATATAGTAAAATAATAGGTTGTATTCGGGCTTAAACCAGAGAATAAAGCTTCCATATCGCCGTAGTCAACATTTAATGCCCCTGATCCATCACCCAGGTTGGTATCGTCAGGAACCGGTGTTCCATCAACTGGCATTGGCAAAGGAGCGCTTGTTCCGGCAAATATGATATAAGCATCCGGCAATTGAGCCCCGGTAGCATCGGTCCATGATAAGTTGACATTTGAAGCTCCGGCACTGGCGGTAAAGTTTGTAGGATAATTTGAGGGTTCGGGTTGAACGACATATTCTTCTTCACCGGATATGGTAATATCATCTACTTCCCAGGTTGCAGAACTTGCTGTAGTGCAGGTAAAATGGAAAGCCACATGGACAGTCCCGTTATATGCTGATAAATCAATAATTCCGCTGGAGGTCCATGCCCAACTGCCAGGTGATAATGTGTAAGGAAGAGTTGTCCATGTCGCTGAATTTGGATTTCCACCACCATCATAATTGGTAGAAACTTTAAAAGTCATGTCGGGACCTGTGTAATTTTTTGCGTTGAAAAATTCAATTTTTTCACTTTCAAAATTATCAAAATTCATCGCCGGAGAAATCAACCAATCATCGCTGGTTTCGTATTCAGGTGGAGATGACCCACTAATGTAACCGGTAACACTTGCACAAGGCGTGTTTCCAATCCCAAAGGTATTGTCACGGCCCCATTCATTGTCACCTAATAATGAAATAACTGTCCAATCTCCCCAGCTTACATTAAAGTTTTCAGATTCAATCGTAACTGGAACTGTATTTGAGGTTTCTGCAAAAGCTGTGGGAGCTGTTCCATCCGTTTTATAATTAATATTCGCCCCGCCATTGGTGTAGGGGTAGATGGAAAAATAGTAGGTTACTCCCGGGCTTAATCCGGCAAAGGATGTCTGTTGCGTTCCATAGGCAATATTCATTGCGGCTGAACCATCAGCTAAGTTAGGGTCGTTAACTACAGGGGTTCCATCAACAGGAACCGGCAGAGATGCTGTGATGCCACCATAGATGATGTAATTTTCGGGCAATTGACTTCCCGTTGCATCAATCCAGCTTACGTTTATTGTTGTACCGGATGCAACGGCTGCAAATGATGTTGGGTAATTGGTTGGTTCCGGTAAAAGTATTGTTGTAGCATTGGCTGTTGGTGCTGTGCCATCAGTTTTAAAGTCAATATTTGTCCCGTTGTTTGTGTAAGAATAAATTGAAAAATAAATGGTTGTTGACGCTTCAAGGCCTGTAAAAGTATATGTGTCCAGTCCATAGGCAACATTCATGGTACCGGAGCCATCAGCCAGGTTTGGATCGTTGGGGACCGGGGTTCCGTCAACCGGTACAGGTAAACTAGAGTTGGTGCTCGCGAAAATTATATAGGCATCGGGCAATTGAGCACCGGTGGCATCCGTCCAGTTTAATGTGATAGATGTCGTTCCGGGTGTTGCCGTAAAGGCGGTTGGATAATTTGACGGCTCAGGGTCAATAACAATATCTTCTTCGCCGGTAATTAATATGTCATCCACTTCCCAGGTGGCCGATTCACTGGTATTGGAAGTATATTTAAAAGCTACATAAACGGTTCCGCCATAGGAAGAGATATCAATAATGCCAGACTCAGTCCAGGTCCAGTTTCCGGGGGTTAGTATATACGAAAGATCATCCCAGTCGGCCAGGTTAGGATCGCCGGTACCTGAATAATTGCTCGAAATCAAACACTCCATATCCGGGCCATCATAATTCTTTGCATTAAAAAAGACGAGGGTTTCGTTATCATAATCATCGAAATCCATACCGGGTGAAATGAGCCAGTCTTCATTTGCAACCGGGCCTCCATTAAATCCGTTCATCCTGGCGCAAGCTGTATTGCCAATGCCATAGGTGTTATCACGGTCCCACACTTCATCGCCAATGACACTAACAGTAGTCCAGTTTCCCCAACTAACATCAAAGTTTTCCGATTCGATGATGGTAAAATTGGCGGTTGTGGCACTGGCTGAAGGGGCTGTTCCGCTGGTTTTATAATCAATGTTTGCCCCTTGATTTGAATAAGAATATATTTTAAAGTAATAGGTGGTATTTCCATCAAGATTTGAGAAACTTGCCTCTTGCTGGCCAAAATTAACGTTCAATGCACCTGAACCATCTGTCAGGTCGGTGTCATCGGCTACCGGTGTCCCGTCAACCGGAACAGGAAGGGAAGCGCTTGTGCCGGCCATGATAATATACGCATCTGGCAATTGTGCACCTATGGCATCGGTCCATGATAGATCAACTGCCAAACCCGATGCCTGGGCCATAAAGATAGTTGGATAATTGGTTGGCTCCGGGTTTATAACCACATCGCCCGAGAACACAAAATCATCGTAAAAAACAGAACCACCGAAGTTACCATCCTGATTGTATACCCTTACTTCAAACTTAAATCCGTCAGCAGTGGCTGGTGCATTTAATACCACACTAAATTGCTGCCATGAGGGATTATCCGTTGAATATGTCGAAGGCCTTAATTCATCAGCATTATCGGGTAAGTTACTACCTGCGGCTGTCCAGTAAGCCCAGATTCGTGTGCGGGCAGCCGGATCGTTGTCGAAAAACCAATAACTTATGGTGTACTCCTGGCCTTCCTGAATGCCACCGATGGCTTGTTGAAAATCTTTTGTCGTTGATTCGGATGTATGTTTTGCAGATGAACTTCCACCATGGACAGTAACTGTTTCCTGGGTAATGTTTTCGTAAATCGGCCAGTTGTCAGGTACACCTCCGGTCCATGATTCAAGGCCGGGATTCAACATAATGTTTTGCGCATTTATTGACGTAAATGCAATGAAAAAACCAAGTGATAATAGGTAACTAATGTATTTCATAATAAATAATTTTCCTGTTTTAAAAAGCATGTAAAAATACAAGAATATAAACGGATTAACCTTATTTTTTTATAAACAATTGTTTATTTTTTTCACTACGAATAATTGATTTTACTAAATTCTTTTGCCCTTGAAATAAGAGGTTAGAAATAGAAATGCTCATTTACTTAATCGTTAGTATTTATTTTTTTATCTAATTTATAGATTGAAATTGATGAACTGTTTAAAATAAAAGGTGCTTTTCGAATGTTCCATATGTACGCAACAAACTCAACGGGACTCTCCGGTATATCATGGACGAGGTGTCCGATTCTAAATGGTTTGCCAGGTTTGCTCATATCTGTCCTGTACCAGTCAAACGGTATCATTTCGTAGCGGGCTAAATTATTTTGCCCGCTGGAAACGGAGATGACAATCCAGCTATGAAACGGGATATCGGGTGAAATCAGATTTACTTCAAATTCAAAATAGAGGGTGGCCTCTGAAAGTGAATCAAGCGAACTGCGCTGGAATTCAAAATATTCGTCATTGACCCTGCCTTTGGAAGATATTCCATTTTTAGAAAATAAAGCTTTACGGCTGAGTTTTGTTTTTCGTTCCAACAGAAACATTTGCGATTGTTCAAGCGAATCTATAACAGCATAATCTTTTTTAAACAAATCAATATCCCTTTTTTCCACGATTTGAAAATCGCCGTCAAATTGCGGATAACCGGAAGTATGTATGCAGTTTAACTCATCACCTTTTGTGAAATTAAAATAATTCCAGCGCATTATCCTGCCCTGGTAACCCTGAATTGTTGGGGGAATTTTGCTGTTTTTGCCATACAATGCAATGTATTCGTAAAACCGTTCAGGAATTGCCTGGTTTTCGAGTGAAGACCATGAAAGGTTTATATTCAATAAAAAATGAACCGGGAAAAATAATAATGGCAAAGCGGGGATCAGCCGAATATAGGCATTGGCAATTTTCGATTTATCAAGAACAAAAAAGAGACTTCCGGTAAAAAATGGGAAAAGAAATAAACCTGTTCTGTCTTCGGGATAATTGGTGTTAAAAATTTTGTTTTCAAGAATGAATGCCACTATATTTCCCAGCAACAAATATATGAAAACATAATCGGGATCTGTTAATGCAGAAAATTTCTTCGATTTTATTTCGAAAAAAATATTACGTGCAAAAAGAAGAATTGTAAAAACTATCAGAATGGTAAAAATGAAAGGATAAACTTCAGATGTACTTCCGCTTAATAACTTCATCAGGGTTTTAATGCTTACTTCATAAAATCCATCTTGTTTGCCATAATACAGTTCACCCTCGGCCTGAAGCCTGAACAATAGGTTGATAAAAAGATATACAGGGATGATACCACCTGTGGCAATAAAAAAAAGTTTTAATAGAATTTGCTGCGGTTGATAGCGGTTAATCATTACATTCAACACCAATAATCCTATTACGATAATGAATGAATTTATTAGTGTTAAGTTGGCGTATGATCCAAATATAAAAAAAAGAAAAACATATAAAATGTATCGTGGTTTACCTGTTTCAAGCTGTTTTTGTAAAAAGTAAACAGCCCCCATTAAAAGTGCCATTGAAATTCCATAACCTCTTGATAATCCGAAAAATTCAATGAAATTATGGGTAAAAATCATGGTTAGGATAAATCCCCAGGTTAAAAAGGTACTTTTAAATCGTAATGAAATAAGGTATGTAAAATATAGAAAAACGGGAAAACTCAAAAGGTTTGGGAGCCGTAGCGAAATTGCCGAAGATCCAAAAAGTTTATAGGTAATCCAGCCAAGCAGGCTGTTTAAATAATGATTATTTGCCGACCATTCTGAATAGTAGGGAAAGGGTTCATTGATATGAATATACCTGAAAAAGGTTGCAATTTCGTCATGAAGCAACGGGACATAAATTGATCGTAACAGGAGATAAACAGATACCCCTGAAAATAAAAAAATCAAAAGGCGTTTTTGATGCTTCATGTTTAGTTAAAAAATTGCAGTATACAAAATTAGCAAATTGCCAACTGTATACTGCAAACTGTTATTTTTATCAAACTGAAATTAATGAAAATCTTACTTAACAGATTATCCCCTGAACCCTAACTCCTGTTAACGTTGTTTAAATCTTCAAACGCAGTTTTTAACCTGGCAATCATACCTTCTTCGCCGGCGCGCAACCATTTACGAGGATCGTAATATTTTTTGTTTGGTTTGTCATCTCCTTCAGGATTTCCAATCTGGCCTTGCAGATACCCACGGTATTTTGCTTCGTATAAACGAACGCCATCCCACATGGCCCATTGGGTGTCGGTATCAATGTTCATTTTTATAACGCCATATGAAATGGCTTCCCGAATTTCAGCCTGGCTTGAGCCTGACCCACCATGGAATACAAAGTTTACAGGCTGTTCACCCGTTCCAAATTTTTTCTGAATATATTCCTGAGAGTTTTTCAGGATAACAGGAGAAAGTTTAACATTGCCCGGTTTATATACGCCATGAACATTTCCAAAGGCAGCAGCAACAGTGAAGTTCGGGCTTATCTTGCTCAATTCTTCATAAGCATAGGCCACTTCTTCGGGCTGGGTATAAAGTTTTGAACTGTCAATGTCGGTATTGTCCACACCGTCTTCTTCGCCACCGGTAACCCCAAGTTCAATTTCCAGGGTCATACCTATTTTGCTCATCCGTTTGAGGTATGTTTTGCAGATGGCAATGTTTTCTTCAATAGGTTCTTCCGACAGATCAAGCATATGCGAACTATAAAGTGGTTTTCCATAACGTTCGAAATGTTTTTCACCGGCATCAAGCAATCCATCAATCCAGGGCAACAATTTTTTTGCAGCGTGATCAGTATGAAGGATCACAGCAACATCATACAATTCGGCTAAATGATGAACATGTTTTGCACCTGAAATAGCCCCAATGATAGCCGATTGTTCGTTTTCGTTTGACAATCCCTTGCCAGCATAAAAAGAGGCGCCGCCATTGGAGAATTGAATAATAACCGGGGAATTTACCACTTTTGCAGCTTCGAGAACGGCATTAACCGAATCAGTACCAACCACATTAACGGCAGGCAGGGCAAAGCGATTCTTTTTAGCCAGGGCAAATACTTTTTGAATATCATTTCCGGTAACAACCCCTGGTTTTATGTTTTCTAAAATTTTATCAGACATATGAATAATTTTTTGATTTTTACTCTGTTTTTTAAAGGGTGCAAATTTAGACAAATTGAAAGATTTGAAATTAATTTTATCTTAATTTGTTGATAAAAGGTGAAAATGTCAAGCTGAATTTCAAAGCACCTATAGTAGAAAAATAGTTGGGACAACCAACAATGCAATACTTTTGTCAATTATTAAAATTAATTCCATATATAATTATGAAAAAACTGATCTCTGTTTCCATCCTGAGTTTACTCGTCATTTTTGGGGGTGATTTATTTTAATTCAAGCAAACAAACTATTCATAACCGCAATACCGTCAGGCCTCAACTTTCGCCTGGTGAGTACATGGCACATCAGCGGATGTTCCCATACAATGAAATTAAACAGGATGTTTATTTCGAAGCATTTAAACAAGCAGTAAAAAAACAAAATTCTGCTGAAACATTTGAATATAGCTGGGAATTCGCCGGGCCAACCAACATTGGGGGCCGCATTACCGACATAGAAATTCATCCCAATTCACCGGAAACCATATACTTGGGAGCAGCTACCGGTGGTATTTGGAAATCGTCGAACGACGGGGTTAGCTGGGAATATTCATTTGATGGTGTTTATTACATTTCGATAGGGGATATTGCCATTGATCCGAACGATGAAAATATTATTTATGCCGGCACCGGAGAAGCCAATGCGTCAAGTTACAGTTTCAGGGGCAATGGTATTTATCGCTCAACAGATGCCGGAACAACATGGGAACACAAAGGCCTTGAACTTTCGGCTTATGTTGGCCGGATTATCGTTGATTACAATAATTCCAACCGCCTGTTCGTGGCAGCCTGTGGAAACTTGTTTACACCGGACCCTGAGCGGGGTGTTTATCGCAGTAATGACGGCGGAGATAGTTGGGAAAACATTTTATTTGTGAATGATTCTACATCGGCCATTGATATTGTTCAGCATCCACTTAATCCTGATGTTCTTTACGCAGCCATGTGGGAACGGATGCGGGGTTTAACTTACAGGCATTCATTTGGTGATGGTTCAGGCATTTGGAAAACAACCAATGGCGGCGATAGCTGGGAAGAACTGACCAATGGGTTGATTACAGACGAGAATGCAGGCCGGATTGGGCTTTCTATTAGTCTATCAAATCCGGATGTATTGTATTCATTTTATGATTTGCCTGATTATGAGGTGGCGGTTTTTAAGACTACAAATGGCGGCAATACATGGACAGGGCAAAATACTTCAAGCATCGAAGGAATGAATAGCAATTTTGGCTGGTATTTTGGCCAGGTGAGGGTGCATCCTGATGATGAAAACATGATATGGGTGTTGGGGGTTGAAATATTTAAATCAACAAATGGCGGCAACAGTTGGCAGGAGGGGGCAAGCTGGGGTGTGCATGTCGATCATCATGCCCTGTATTTTGATGAAGTGAACAACCGCATACTTCTTGGAAATGACGGTGGTTTGTACCAGAGTTTTAACAATGGTAATTCCTGGAGTAAAATAAATAACCTTCCGTTTACTCAATTTTATGCCATCGACGTCGACTATCAAAATCCAAACCGCCTGATAGGAGGGACGCAGGACAATAATACCGTGATAACATATACAGGAAATACCGGCGATTGGGAGGCTATTCTTGGAGGAGACGGCATGTACTGCCTGATTGATTATTCAAACCCAAATACCTTGTATGCAGAATATCAGTGGGGAAATTTGTTTAAGTCAACAGATGGAGGCAATAACATGGACTATATTGGCTGGAATTGGGAAGGTGAACGTGTAAACTGGTCGGCACCGCTGGCCATGGACCCCGAAAATCCAAATATATTATATTTTGGTACTTACAGGGTATGGAAATCTGTAAATGGCGGAAATTCATGGACTAATATAAGTGAAGACCTCACTCAGGGGATTGACCAGTATTTTTATACCCTTACTACCCTTGCCGTTTCTACGGTAAATACTGATATTGTTGTAGCTGGTAGCGGAGATGGCATGGTGCATGTTTCAACAAATGCCGGCGGGACCTGGATTGATGTTACCAACGGATTGCCCAATCGTTGGATTACAAATGTAGCTTGCGATCCGGTTGATGAAAACACAATTTATGCCACCATTTCGGGATTTCGTTGGGATGAACCCCTCGCCCATGTTTATAAATCAACCGATCTTGGCCAGTCATGGGAAAGCATAAGCAGCGACTTACCCGAAATTCCGGTAAATGCCATTGTTATTGATCCTGAACACGCTGAATACATTTATATTGGGACAGATGCAGGTGTATATTTTACAAATAACGGCGGTGATAACTGGCACAGTTTGAATGAGGGCATTTACAATGTTCCTGTGGTAGCCATGAAAATCCATAATCCAACACGAACGCTTGTAATTGGAACTTATGGTGTTTCGATGTATCGATTAAGCCTCGACGTTTTGATAACTAATATGTCGGAAAAGAGGGAATCGAAAGCTTTATTTACAGTCTACCCAAACCCGTTTAATAAAACAATTAATCTTGACGGGCCCGTGGAATTAGTAGATGATTTCAGGTTGTTTGATGCACATGGTAAACACATTATGTGGGCCGATAAACAAAGGTTGAATAATCTTCCCGAATTAAAAACCGGAATTTATTATTTGCACCTAATTGATAAATCAGGAAAAACAATTTCGATCGAGAAGTTGATCAAGCAATAAATTATTACTTTTGCGCCGATTTAAATTTGATGGATAAATTATCCATTTTAATCATAAATCACCTGGTCCCGTAGTTCAACTGGATAGAATTCAAGATTCCGGTTCTTGTGATAGGGGTTCGAGTCCTCTCGGGATCACGCTAATTTATAAGCAGTTATGAGTTATTTTATTCATAACTGCTTTTTTGTTTACTAACAAAATGACTAAAAATATAATTAATGGAAACAATTGCCTGCCCCTAAATTGCAATTGATTTTCTATTTAGGTCAATCGAATGAATTTTTTATTACTATTTCAGGAATTTCTCGAAAAGCAGCAATATAAGATTACTGTGTTTTTTTAGCAAAATGTCTAAAAAAGAATATTCTTTTGGATTAAATAGAGGTATAAAGCAATAAACCGAAAATGATTTTTCAGAGGTTCCATGAAAAATTTTACAAAACAGAGACTTTATCATCAATAATTGACGAAACACTGATAAAATCGGAAATTACAATTTACAAAAAAGGGACTTCTGTTTGACCATTTGTCCTCTGTTTGAATTCCCAAATAATTGATGACCGCTTAATACTTTTTAAACAAAACCTTCTGGTACAATGTTATATATTAAAAATTTATTGAAAGTTTATGATGAACAAATACTATTCTGGAACAAAAATCAATTTCATCGGCATTCTGATGATATTTTTACAATTCCAAATATTAAATGCTCAATCCGGGAACAATATTGTACCATGGTCATCAGGTATTTATCATCCTGTGGATATAAAGAATTGCGGTGACAACCGTCTGTTCATCGTAAGTAAATCCGGGCTGATATATATAGCTGACTCAGCTGGAAATTTATTATCCGAACCTTTCCTTGATATTGACTTTCGTGTAAAGTCAACAGGAAATGAGCAAGGACTTTTAGGGCTGGCTTTTCATCCAGCATATTCAGACAGTGGATACTTTTTTGTTAACTACACCGGAATGGGAGATAGTTCCCATATCTCCAGGTTTAGCGTTAGCACTGATAATCCTAATCTTGCAGATACCCTGAGTGAAAAAAAGTTGCTTACCATTTATCATCCTTATACAAATCATAATGGAGGTGCTTTGAATTTTGGACCTGATGGATACCTTTATTTTGGTTTGGGCGACGGTGGCTCGGGCGGTGATCCTGGAAACCGGGCACAGGATTCATTGAATTTTTTGGGTAAGATACTCCGCATTGATATAAACCACGGCGATCCTTATACAATTCCGGAGGATAATCCCTTTATTGATGAACCGAATGCTCTGGATGAAATATGGGCCCTTGGCCTTCGTAATCCCTGGCGATTTAGTTTTGACAGGCTTACCGGCGATTTGTGGATTGCTGATGTGGGTCAAAACATCTGGGAAGAAATCGACTATCAGCCAGCATCAAGTTCGGGTGGCACAAACTATGGATGGCGTTGTTATGAAGGCGACGAAATTTACAATTCTTCCGGGTGTAATGACCCCGGATCCTATACATTCCCCATTTTCACTTATTCTCATACTGAGGGCTGTTCGGTAACCGGTGGATATGTTTATAGAGGTTCCATGTTTCCCAATTTTTATGGAAAGTATTTTTTTGCCGATTACTGTTCTGCATTAATCTGGACCATTCATTCCGATGGTATATCCTGGAATACGGAAAATTTCGGAGATTTTTCAACGAACAGATTTTCAGCTTTCGGCGAAAACGCTAACGACGAACTCTTTGTATCTGGATATGTCGACGGCATCATTTACAGGGTGGTGGATAGCTCTTCAATAATAACCCTTAATTTAAAAGTTTTTCTTGACGGATCATATGAGGGACCAGAAATGGCTACCAATTTAAACATTGCGGGTATAATTCCATTAAACCAGCCCTTCAATAATGCCCCATGGAATTATAATGGAACTGAAACAGTGCCTGACATTCCGAACAACGATATTGTTGATTGGGTATTAATAGAGCTTAGAGATGCGAAGAGTGCGTCATTGGCTACAGGATCGAACAGGATTGCAAGACAGGCAGCCTTCGTAAACAAGGAAGGCAATATTGTTGGATTAGATGGAAACCCGGGAATTCAGTTTAACAATTATGTCAATCATCAGTTGTTTGTGGTTGTTCACCATAGAAATCACCTGTCCGTTATGAGCAATCAACCCCTGCTGGGAGCTACTAATGTTTATTCATGGGACTTTACCACAGATCAGGATCAGGCGTTTGGTGGATCTGATGCGCAAAAGGAATTATCACCCGGCATCTGGGGAATGATAACAGCGGATGGTAATCGTGATGGAATAATTGATGACCTTGACAAGTCACTCATTTGGGAAAATGAAGCGGGTGAAGCCGGACTGCTGAACAGTGATTACAATCTGGATGGTGAGTCCAACAATAATGACAAGAATGATAGTTGGATACCCAACTTGGGGTACGGATCGCAAGTTCCCAATTAATTTAACAACTCCGACACCAATTGGTTCGACATCAGTCCTTACAGAATCCTTCGACAACCTGGCATTCGCCTGGCTTTTTTGAGTAAAGTGCGGATATTCTTTTCATACCTAATGTAAAATTTTAAAAAGTCAATGTTACCTTTTTCGAAAGGTGGTAAAATCTTCGTACTGTATCTCAAGTTCTGAATCATTTTGTTTTATCCATATATTCTCATGATCGCCGGGAACCCATTGCAAAATAAAATGGTTGGTGGAGTCGCCCTGATATAAGGGGCTGAAAAGATTACCCATTTGTGCCATGACACTATCGTTTTTAACTGAAATATCCAAATCGCCATATGGATCGCTGACAAATTGCCCGGGTAAATGAAATGGAAGTGATTTTTCCGGGGCAATAATCAATGAATTTCCCTCAGTTTCTGCAAATGTTTTATTAACCATTTTCATGATCATCGCAGTAATTTCAGGTTCGTTCTCCTTTCCAAGAAGTTGGTTATAAACATAGGTTGTAACCAATGCACTCAGGTAAAGTCCGGCAACCCCTACATTCACAAAAACAAATACCCCGGTTTTTTGTTCGGGCATAAACGACATCATACAACCCAGACCAGAATAATTTCCAAAATGGAAATAAAAACTTTCATCATTGAAATTGCCTACAAGCCAACCCCAGGCGTAACCATACCGTTGAAAGGGCCCATTCGGCCGGTATCTGCCACCAACGTTTTTGGCCAGCCTTATATATTCAGGGTTTATGAATTGTTGTTCTCCATCTGAACCATCATTTATAAATAACTGAAGCCACTCAGCCATATCCCTGCTTGTGGAAACCAAACCTCCGGCTGCATGCATGGTATTATCCTGTTTTTTCACCGAAATTTTATGGCCGGGCTGGTTGAATAGATAAGGAGAAGCCAACTCTTTATTTTTATAGTCTGAAAAATAGGGCGAAGTATTCGTCAGATTTGCTTTATTTAATATGTTGTCAGTAAGGTAAGTGCGCCAACTAAGGCCAGTAACATTTTGGATGATCATTCCGATTAGCAAATAACTGAAATTATTATACCTGAAATTTTTTGAAGGTGGAGTTGAGCTATAACTTGTAAATTGTAACAACTCGGGCAACAGGCTATCGGGAGCTGTTCCTGTGAATGCCGTGCGAAACGTCATGGCATCATTTGAGAGGCCATGGGTATGTCCGGGTAAATCCCTCACATAAATTTGATTAACATCAATAGAATCCGGAAAAAATTTCCTGTTGATATATTTTGTTATGGGTGCATCTGCACTGACCTGTCCATCGCTGACAAGTTTGGCCAGGGCTAACCCAACAAATGCTTTTGTGTTGGAGGCAATATACATACCAGTTTCGGCTGTAAACCGTGTGCTTGCTTCCATAACCGCATATCCCGCCGATTCATAAAAAAGGATTCCATCTTCGTTCACAACCACTAAATTGATACCTGGAACCCCGGGAAAGGAATCAAGCACCGTTTCTAAAAAAGTATGGATTTTTTGGATGTTGGCGTTTTGACCCTGTGTTGAAAATGAGTAAAGAATTGAAATTAGCAGAACAATTATTGATCCGGATCGAATATTCAATTTAATCATAAAAATGTAATAATATTGATTTATGAATATGACGCTCCAATGTTTGGCCGGTTACAAAATAGATTTTAATAATACCCTGGTCATTAAATAAATGACAAATTGAATGGCAAGTTGGAATGTTCTTGTTAATGCAACTTTTAACTACGATTAATCAGCTTCAACAATAACAGGGGCCATCTGGTAATTATACGTCGAATCGGTAAGCACCTTTAATTCTTTTGTTTTCCAATCCATCAAACCAATGTTAAATTGGGTTTCGGCAACATCGGAAAGACTTAAGGCCAGCCATTTTCCATCGCTGCTCCAGCAATGATAGGTAATACTGAACTCCAAATGAATAAGTTGCCCAAGATCCTTTCCTTCGGGTGAGACTGCAAAAAGGCGGTATTTCCCATTTCTGAAACTTGCAAACGAAATAAAATTTTGGGTTGGGTGCCATTGAGGTGGCCCCGCTTTATAAGCATACCAGGGAGCCGTTGTATCAGATTCCGGATATTGGGTTAGTTTTAACAGGCCGGTTCCATCATCATTGATAATATAAAGAGCATCCTCAAAATTTTCTTCCCGTTTTGATTTTTTATTGGCACCCCTGAAAACAATTTGAGACCCATCCGGAGAAAAGGCAGGATCAGCAGAATAAACCAGCCCAGTTGCAATCTTTTTTAAAATCCTTCCTTGCCGGTTTATAATATAAAAGAGCGAGTCTGTTTTAACATGAGGCAACACAATAATTTCCTCACCATTTTTCCTGAAGCCCATCCAGCTATCGCTTAACATAAAATCGTTGACTTTTTTTATGTTTGAACCGTCGGCATCCATTTCATACAGAAAAAAATTTCTTCGGGCTGTGTCTCTATCGCTGATAAACATTATTTTTTCGTGGATTGCAAGGTACGTCCAGGCTACGTCAGGGTTAGCGGTTATATTGGTTTTTTCGCTCCCGTCCAACTTCATTGTAAAAATATCGTAGTCATCGCTTTCTTCATCCACCAATACATTATAGGCAATAAGGTACTCCGGTTCGGTGGTAGAATTTCCTGTCGTTTTTTCAGTATTAATTCCATTGCAGGAAATTAAGAATACACAAATAAGAACGACGAAGCGATCTATTCGGAAAAAGTGTGTCATGGATTTACCCGTTTGTTTGATTCATCGAGGAGTTTAAATAGTTGTTCCTGAATGTCCGATTCACTACGAATGACTACCATATGGGAAATTCGGGGCATGGGGCCGGTCAGTTTTGATTTTTCCACAAGTCCGCCAAAGGTTTTGTCGCCTAAATCCAGGCCTAATCGTAATTCCCCTTTTTTGATGTTGATGGCGGCAAGCTCCCGCCTTTTGGTAACCTATACATAGGTTTTTTTTATCACGATTGAAATCTCGTTGTCCCAGTTAATAATGGCATTTATCAACGTTGTGTACAAAGGTTTCATGTCTTCATTTTTTGCAAACTGGTTTTCCAGTAATACCTGGTCGCTGCCATATACAGGTTTTCCTCCATTCAGATAAATGCCAACCAAAAGCCCTGCATTCATATGGCCAAAATTGTTTGATTCTTTTAACCATGCAATGATGTCGTTCCGTTTATCGAGACCACAATTTTTAATTTTGTCCATCCATCTGTTCAGGTTTTGTCCGGTTGAAAGCGTTAAGCCCTCAATAAATTCTTTTTCTATTTCCTGAGATGTTTTTGCCATGATATTGTTATCTCCAAATTCCTAAAATGAAACCAATGGTTGTAAAATAAACCACTATATAGCCTCCGTTAATAAAAATGTATTTCCAGCTTTTTTGCTCAAATAATGCAATAGTAGCAAATATGGCGGCCGCCCATCCAAAACCTGCCAGGAATCCGGCAGATAATCCCCATTGCCAATCGGTACCTGCATCGCCCAAAAAGAAGGCAAGGTTATACGACATTAAATAGGCCAACAGAAAGCCACCAATATACATTTTTGCAGAATTGGCCTTTTTAAGTTGTTCGTCTGTCAGGTTATTTTCTTTTTTCCAGGCAGTGAAGAACAGGGCAGGCGAATACCATACAGCCCCTAAAATCATATTGAATACAGCACATGTCAGCACTGCCCAATGATTGATGATCATATTTTCCATAATAATGTATGTTGATTATTGATTGCACAAAAATATACAGGCAGCAGTAGCTGTGATAGGAAAAAATTTACCTCTCATTTCATCGGAATATAATTGAGTGTATTCCCTTTCATGATGGTGTATTCTGTGGGTGTAAATCCTGAAAATAATTTAAAATCGGCAATAAAATGCGACTGGTCGTAAAAGCCACAATCAAAAGCAATGGATGACCAGTCAATGGCCATTTGCCGTTCAATTTCCTGAATGGCTTTTTGGAAGCGGATCACTTTCAGGAATTCTTTTGGTGATACCCCTACGTATTCTTTAAATATTTTTATAATGTGTTTCTGCGAATAACCTGCTTTTTGAGCAATAGTTCTGATGCTGCACTGATTTGGGGATGATATAATTTTGTTGATTGCAAATTCAACATACGGGTTATGATGAAGCTGATCTAAAAATAGGGTTACAAGCCGTTTTTCTAAAAACTGAAATTTCTCACCGGCTGTTTTTTTCTCCAATAATACGTCACGGATATCCAATATTTCAGACGATAGCACAAGCTCAGCATCCACCACGCAATTTTTCAGTGTGTGCATCGGTTCGCTAAGAAAAGGAAAGGCTTTTCCCTTTTTAAACTGGACGATTAACATTTCACTTTCTTTACCGGAGGGAATGGTAATGGGTTCGGTACGGAAACCCGAAAACCAAACATGGCGGCACGACTGAATTTCTTTAAGGGAAAAATTGTCGTAAATGTATTTTGGAAAATCGGTCAGGTCGAAAATAAGTTGTACTTCGCCATCGGGTAAAAACCGGTCAACTTCATGTTCAGGGTTAACGCCTGTATAATAGAAAAAGTGATCTATAAATTGATCGAGTGGTGAAACGGGAATGTGAAATTTCAATACCATTTGATTTAATCCTTTTGATTACTAATCATCAAACAATATTTACTAAACAAAAACTTCGTGCAATTGTTTGCCGAATTGCTGTTTAGCAAGGAATATTGAATTTTAATGGTTTTTTATTAGTAGTGAAGTATTCATTAAGATAAAATTGTAAAGAGCACAAGACGTAATATGGGTTTATTAATATTTACCTTACAATCACTTTTTTTGTCAAAACCATCCCATTAGAGGCCCTTGCGATGATCATATAAACCCCCTGGCGGTTACCATTGGCTTGCCATACTATACCGGTAATTGACTCCCGTTTGTCAACGATCAACTTACCGGAAGAATTAAAAATCCTGATGGATTCAATTTCTGGAATAAATGCAGGATAAATTGAAAATGTTGTTCCTATTGAAGGAGTAATAAATGGAACTTCAGGTTCAATCTCATTTACTGAAACAGGTGTAATATCTCTGATCACCACCGCATTTGGATTTATCAGGTTGCCCGAGCCGGCAGGAATAAAATCCTCGATAAAAGTGCCATAGGAATCGAATAGTTTAACCGCATGGGTTCCTCCATTGCCAATAAGTATGTTTCCGTTTGGATAAAAGGCAATCCCTTCCGGGTTATTCAGTCCGGGAATAAATATACCGAGATATTCTCCTTCGGAATTAAATCTTTTTACTGCACCTCCATTATAGTCCACAACCATTAAATCGCCGTTTTCTTCAAACCAGATATTTGTGGGACCCGATAAGTTTGAGTCAATAAATGCACCCAAATCATTTCCATCGGTATCAAATTTTTCGACAAATTTTCCACCATAAGAGGAAACATACAGGTTGCCATCGCTGTCCCAATCCAGGCCGATACTTTGTGAAACGCCTGCACTGGTATATTCATCCACAAAAGTTCCATCCAACCCATAACGCAATACTTTATTGTCCGTATTACTCCATTGAAGTACATACAGTAAATCATCATCCCCAATTTTCATCCGGGTAGGGCCACTGATGTTCTCTGCAAAGTTTCCGATATAGACACCCGTATTTTTATCGTGTTTTGAAATATATCCGGGATTGGCCAGGTTAGAAATCAACACAACATCCTGGTCTTCCAAAAAAACAATATCCTGAGGCCATACCAGGTTTTCATCAATAAAAACCTCAGGGTTTTCACCATTTTCATCAAATTTTAAAATTTGCCAGGGCGGACTGTTAAAATTTCCGGCATCACTCACATAGATTTCGAGGTTCTGGGCATAAGTTGAAAAGGCAAATATGCCAAAACATAGTAGCAGCAATCGTTTCATTGTTTTCATGCGTTTATATTTTTATGGTTTAAGGCAACAAAGGTAAAATTGGCCATACGGATAAAATTGTAAAAATCGCCTATTTTACAGATTCAGGCCGAATAGTTTTTGGGAGAAACTCCCGTTACCGATTTAAAATCCTTAATAAAATGCGATTGGTCGAAATAGCCAAGTTTATAGGTTAATTGGGTGAGATTCAGCGAAGGGTGTTGCGAAAGGAACTCCGAAATATACCTTATCCTGATTATTTTAGTATACTCCTTAGGGCTCATTCCTACTTCTTCATTAAACCGTTTTCGAAACTGCGAAATGCTCAGGCAACTTTTTTCAGCCAGTTCTCTAATATTTACGAATCCATTTTTCTGAAAAATGATGTGCAAAGCCCGGTCAATTGTGGTTGTCGATTTATCCTTAAAAATCCCACCTAAAAATGACTCAATTAAATCCAGTTTATTTTCGGGATGGCCATTATTTTGCAATGGTTCAATTTTTTTTAGCTCCGTTAACCGGAAAATGTCATTAAGCTCAACCACTTTATTTTTATATACATGAAGTTTGTCGGGGATGAAAAACCGGGTGTATTGAGGTTTAAAGTTTACGCTAATTAGTTTTGACCCTTTTTTTTCGGGCCTGATATTAAATGATTTGTTGTGAAGCCCGCCAACAAAAAATTCGGGTCTGGAGACCCAATCGCCGGTGTCGGTTGGTTTTTGATGGAATCCGCCGTTCAGTTGAAAAATGAGTTCAAAATATCCTTCCGGATTCAGTCTTACGGGTGCATTATCCGTGAAGTGGTAAATGGAGAATCCATAAATAAAAGGCGACAGATATTTTGGCCTGTGATGTGAAATATGATATGTATTATTAAAATCCAATAACCGAGTTGTTTCAAATTTCTTAGCATTGTTTTATAAAACCATTGAGGTATAATAAGAACAACAGGGCAGAGAAAATGTTTTTTGGAGAGGTTTGTCTGGAATATTTTTGATGTTTAGAAAAATAAAATTAATCCCTTGACTTTGTTTTACTATTTGTATATTTACATCATTGAAGGACTATTAAAATTTCAATTCGTACATTACTCTTTTTACAACTTTAAAATGGCTGAAAATAAAAAAAAGCGATCTTTAGACCGCTTTAAATGTATTATTCACTAATTGATTTAATTTATGGGAGTTCATGTAACATTTAAAAAGAGAAAGCGACAAATCATTGCTGACTGCCGCTTTAAATGTTTTCACAACGGAATAATCCTTATTGTGAATTGCTTTGAATTGAGTTGCGAATGTACAAATTATTTATATATGAATAGTGGTTATCAATAAAATTTAAAATAACTCTGTGAACTCTGCGGCTACTCAGTGTTCTCTGCGGTAAAACAAGATTAATAAAAGTCTTTTAACCACAGAGGTAGCAGAGAAGACACGGAGGAAACGGAGAAATAAATAAAAACTATGAAAAAAATATTAGGATTGGATTTGGGGACTAACTCGATTGGGTGGGCTCTGATTGAACAAGATTTTGAAAAAAGACAAGGTAAAATACTGGGAATGGGGAGTAGGATTATACCTATGGGTTCAGATAAGATAGATTATGAAAAGGGAATTGGGATTACTAAGAATGCGACAAGAAGGGAGAAACGGACAGCTAGAAAAATGAATAAACGCTACAAAATTCGTAGAAATAAGTTGCTAATTATTTTATATGAACTTGGAATGCTTCCTGATCAGTTTCAATTCAAAAATGGAATTCCTGAACCTAATAGAATTCAGGAATTGGAATTGTGCTCAATAAAAAAAGGAATGATGCAGTTAGATTCATTAGAGCATTACAAATTGAGGGTTCATGCATTGGGGTTAGATAAAGAGGATAACCCACTTCAACTTAAAGAACTTGGGAAAATCTTTTATCAATTTAATCAGTTAAGAGGGTATGCAGGAGGAAACAACGAGGAAGATGCTATATCGAATATAGAAGATGATGTAGTCGATGAAACAGAAAAGAAAAGATATGAGGTAATCACTAAAAAAGTAGAAATCCTTAAAGTAGAAAAATCTAATTCGACTTATAAAGTTAGAGGTGGAATTAGTAAAGGTCAAGAATTGAATAGGTATGATGTCATAATAGGTCTCAATAATGAAGTATTTGAAGGTGAAACAGAGCTTCAAAACCTGGAAGAAAAAATAGGAAAAGAAGAAGAACTTGAAATTAGAATAAAAAGAAACAAGAAGGGTGAGGTAAGTTATTTGTTTGCTTTACCAAAAAAGACAAATTGGAGAAAGCAAATGGAGGCTACAGAGGAAACTTTAAAAAATGAAAACCTTTATGTCAGTCAATTAATTGTAAATGAATTAGAACAAAACAAATGGACTAAAATTCGCAACAGGGTATTTCTTCGACATCGGTATCAAGCTGAATTTGATGCCATTTGGGATTTCCAATACAATAACAACCCTGAATTTAAAAAGACTGTAGATGATAATAATAAATTAGAACGAATAATTAACTACATCTTTCCTGAGAGAGACAAATCTAAACCTGAAACTGAGGAAACTAAAAAATCAAAAAAAGAAGTATATAAGGCAAGGGCAAGAGAAAAAGGACTGTAATATGTTATCAGAGACCAAGTAATCTATTACCAACGTCCATTAAAATCACAAGAAGAACTAATCAGTTTATGTCAATTTGAAAAAAGCGAAAAGGTTCTTGCAAATTCTCACCCACTTTTTCAAGAATTCAGGTGTTGGGATCAAATCAATAGATTGTATATCACATCCAAACAAAAAGTATGGAATGACAGGAGAAAAAAAGAGGTTTTTCAATATACCAATAGGTTTTTGACAAATGAACAAAAACAAGACATTTACACTCGTCTGAAAAGTCAAAAACAGTTAGGTTTTTCGGAAGTGGCTAAAATTGTCAATCTGGAAAATGTAGAGACAGAATATCTAAACGGGTTAAATGTAAAAGCTAAGCTCAAAGGCAGTGACACATATATAATGATTAGAAAAATATTGGGGGAACATTTTGAAGGATTTTTTGAGAGAGATAATTTTATTGTAACTAAAATATGGAAAGCACTTTTTGAAAATGCAAACAATGGCAATGAATATGACCCGTCAAGTGTAAAAGTATCTTCGATAACAGAAATTATAAAGCCCTTAACTAATGGTGAGACTGCTACCCAATTAGCATTGATACTTGCTCAAAAAGTTAAGTTTCCAAGAAAATATGGCAACCTATCAGAAAAAGCAATCAAGAATATCTTACCTTTAATGCAATTAAATCCTACCGATGTTTCCGAAAAGGTTAAGCAGACATTCAATTTAATTCAGACAGGAGAAATACCAGATGATTTTCCGATTGAGGAATTAGAAGATTATGTAATTAATTTTGTTGAGCAAAACCCTAATGCAATTGAATCAGGTGGTTTAATGTATGCTTTTGCAAGTTCACTAGTATATGGAAAACACACAAAAGAGACTATTAAGCCTCAAATTAAAGATTACCACGAAATAAAATATGTAGAACGGAATTTGAGAAATCCTATCGTATCCCAAATAACCAATGAAACCTTACAAGTAATAAAGGCTGTATGGAAACAATATAAGATTAATCCAGAAGAACTAGAAATTCGCGTAGAACTTGCAAGGGATTTAAAAAATAGTACGGCTGAAAGAGATAAAATCTATAAAGGTCAAATCAAAAACCGAAAAATAAATGAAACAATAAAGAAAAGGCTGATAGAGCTAAAGCAAGTACCTACGCAGGGGAACATTGAGTTGTATAAACTTTGGAGTAAACAAAACATAGAAGATTACCCTGCTCCGGTAAAATTAAGTGAACCAACTAAAGAAGAAATACAAAAATTAAGGTTATGGGAAGAGCAAGGATGTATTTCTCCATATACATTAAAAACTATTCCCTTGTCAAAGTTATTCTCACCCGATAGATTATATGATATAGATCATATTGTGCCTAAATCACGCTATTTTGATGATTCGCTTTCAAATAAGGTAGTTTGTGAAACTAACATTAACGAAGAAAAGAGCAATAGAACTGCTTGGGAATACATATCACAACAGAACTCAACATTAGGAATTTGTTCTATTGAGAATTATGTTAGCTACATTAACAAAATATTCTATGGTAGGAAGAAAAAGAATCTTTTACTTGAGAAAATCCCAACTAATCCTGTAGAAAGGCAATTAAAAGACACCCAATATATTTCAGTTGCAGTAAAAACCGAATTGGCCAAAGTTGTGGGTAGTGATAAAGTGAAATCAAGTACAGGAGAAGTAACCAGTTTTTTAAGAAGCCGTTGGGGATTGAAAAAACTGTTCATGAAATTGACTGAAGAACGTTTCAAACAAATGGAGATGTGGGACATTAATTCCGAAACAGGTAAACCAAATTCTGAATGGGTACAGAAATACTTTGATAAAGATAAGGAAAAACATATATACGAGATTAAAAATTGGAGTAAACGTTACGATCATAGACACCACGCTATTGATGCTTTGGTTGTTGCCTTAACCAAACAAAGTCATATTCAAAGGTTGAATAATCTCAATAAATATCTTCAAGATGAACTATTGAAACGTAAAGATGAGTTTAAAATGATATTAAAGGAAGGAGAGACAATTATTGAAGCTTTTTTCAATCTCGAAGAAAAGCAAAGAGAGGCAATACAAAAGCAAATAGAAAGTTCAAGGCACTTTGAAAAACCATTTGATGATTTGGTCAAGCAAGCAAAAGAGTCATTAGAAACAATGGTTGTTTCCATTAAACCTAAAGATAAACTTGTTGTAAAGAAAGATGACAAGGGAAAAAGCAACTAAAAATAAGAAGTGCTTTACATCAGGAAACGAATTATGGCAAAACGATAGATACTGATACAGGTCTGCTACGTGATACAAAAACTTTGGAACTATCCAAGTTAGCTGTTAAAGATATTCCTCAAATCATTGATGAAGTTCTAAAAAATGAAATTAATTATCATAGGAAGAATTATAAATCAATGAGTGATGCTTTTAAAGGTGAGGGATTAAAAACATTCAATGAAAGTCGTTTTCAAAAAAAGAACTCTGATAAACTGAAACCGCCTGTTTACAAGGTAAAGGTATGGTACAGTGCAAAGGCAACGGAAGAAAGTACACTTAAAAGACTCTATTATAACAATGATAAATTGAGTGTTTTAACAGGTGATAATTATCTTTTCTTGGTAATGGAGCATAATGGGAAGAGAGTATTTGATATAGCTTCATTGTTCGATTCTGCCGATATAGCTAGACGCGCATTAATGGAAAAAGATGAGAATTATAAACAAAAAATATGCGAAGAATACAGGTTGAGTTATGGTGAACGAAATAAAATTAAAGGCAAGCCACAGGAAAATCCAGATAAGTTATTATTCACTTTACAACAAAATGATTTGGTATATTTTCCAGAAAATGCAGATGACCCTGTTAAAAATTTTAATAATGCAGACATTGAAAAATGGCTTTTGAATAGTGATAATAGGAAGAGTTTCAGTAAACGAGTATATAAGGTTGTTATGTTTACAGGCAAAGAATGTAAATTCATACTTCATAATTATGCTAATGCAATAAGTGTCCCAAAAGACTTAACAGAAAATCAAAAAGAAGATTTAAAGAAGAAATATACTGAAAAAAAAGGGATACCAAAAGCCGAACTAAATTTTGTTGAATATGGTTCATATAGAGATAGTTCACCATATGAAACAGGATATATTTTTATTAAAAGTTTGACTGATAAAAATTTCAAAACGAAGCCAAAAAAGATACAAGATACTTGTATTAAGATAGAAATTGATTGGTTAGGGAAAATATCAATACCTAAATTGTGAAAAATGGCGAGTAAGAAGATAATGAGTTTGCAAAATAATTTTTTACTCCTATTTTTAAAATAATGATCAAACGCACCCTCTATTTCGGCAATCCCTGTTTCCTGCTAAAAAAACAAAACCAGTTGGTGGTGGATTACGGTAAAGAACAGGAACAAAAACAAGTCCCCATCGAAGATATCGGTTTATTGGTGGTTGATCATTACCAGGTAAAACTTACTGCTGCACTGATACAGGCATTGATTGATAACAATTCGGCAGTGTTGTTTTGCGACCAGAAACACCTCCCGGCAGGTTTGATGTTACCCATGGCCCAACACCATGCCTTTACCGAAAAAATGTATTTTCAGCTTGAATCATCTTTGCCCTTAAAGAAAAACCTGTGGCAACAAACCATGGTGGCCAAGATCCGGAACCAGGCGGCGGTGTTGGAAAGTTTTGGAGTGGATTCGGAGAAGATGTTGTATTGGGCCCGTTCGGTCAGGAGTGGCGACCCGGACAATTATGAAGCGCGGGCAGCAGCATATTACTGGGATAACCTGTTTGCCGAAGTAGAGCAATTCAGAAGATACCGTTTTGGCGAACCTCCCAATAATTTGCTGAACTATGGATATGCTATTTTAAGGGCTATTGTAGCCCGTTCATTAGTAGCAAGCGGTATGATGCCGGCTGTAGGAATCCATCACCGGAATAAATACAATCCCTATTGCCTGGCGGATGATATTATGGAGCCTTTCAGGCCTTATGTAGATGTCATTGTTCTGAGCATAATGGAAACGGAGGAGGATATTGAAAAATTGACACCTGATATTAAACGGAAATTATTGGCAATTGCTTCTATTGATGTTGAAATAGGTAAAAAAACCAGTCCGCTGATGGTAGGCATGCAACGGACAACCGCTTCGTTGATGAAGTGTTTTGAAGGACAAGCTAAAAAATTGCTTTATCCTGAAATTGGTTTATGAAAGATAGTTAATTAACCACAGAGTTAACAGAGAAGCCGCAGAGTTAACAGAGCGTTTTCTCAGCGCCCTCTGTTAATCCTCCGTTTTCTTTGTGGTAAAAAACAAAAATCTATGAAAGAAAATGAACTTACAGAAAAAATCATTGGCTGTGCCATAAAAGTCCACCAAGAACTTGGCCCTGGTTTATTGGAATCGGCCTACATCGAATGTTTAAAATATGAACTTCAACTTAGTGGTTTAGAAGTCGAAAAAGAAAAGTCTTTGCCACTCATTTACCATGAAGTGCACCTGGAAATCGGATACCGAATTGATTTGTTGGTGGAAGATCGGATAATAGTGGAAGTAAAGTCAGTAGAAGCATTAAATGATGTCCACACCGCCCAGGTTTTGACATACTTAAAATTGAACAATAATAAATTCGGGTTGCTTATAAATTTTAATGTCAGTTTACTGAAAAATGGTTTAAAGCGACTAATCAATAAATATTATGCAGAATAAAGTTTTGTGTGTTATTTAGTTTAACCGCAGAGTTTAAAGAGAAGCCGCAGAGTAATCAGAGTATTTTCTCAGCGCCCTCTGTGAATCCTCCGTTTCCTCTGTGGTAAAAACAAGATCAATGTTTTCCCTTGTGTTAAGAGTGAAAAATGGGAAATGAAATTTATAACCGGTTAAATCAATACAGGATTTTGTGGGTATTTGTTTTTTATGATCTTCCAACTGAGACGAAAAAGGACCGTAAAAATTTTACAAGGTTTAGAAAAAAATTGCAGGATGACGGTTTTACCATGATGCAATACTCCATTTATACCCGCCATTGTAATTCCCGGGAGAATGCAGATGTACATATCAAACGGGTAAAATCCATTTTGCCCCCAAAAGGGGAGGTGATCCTCTTTACACTCACCGATAAACAATTTGGGATGATGGAATTTTTCAGGTCAGCCGATCCAGCAGCAAGGCCAGCCACCCCACAGCAACTTGAACTTTTCTGACGTTTAATGGATTTCCTTAAAAATAAAAAAACCGCACTGAGATTGATCAGGACGGTTTTACACAGCCATTTTTTTAATTCTAAAACACAAGCTAACCTATTGAACCTTAATATTTAAAGGCCTGGTATGCTGTGTTCAATATTTCAAAGATACAATTCAAAAGCAATTCACAACACGCTCACCTCCTTTCCGGTTGCTTCAGCTGCTGTGTTCGATATTTCAAAGATACAATTCAAAAGCAATTCACAACAATCATGCTTTGTGTTGGCACGTTTCATAGCTGTGTTCAATATTTCAAAGATACAATTCAAAAGCAATTCACAACTCCTGGGTGATACGGAGGCTGCCGTTATTGGCTGTGTTCAATATTTCAAAGATACAATTCAAAAGCAATTCACAACAACGTGCCATCCGGTCCGTTGGCATCGAGAAGCTGTGTTCAATATTTCAAAGATACAATTCAAAAGCAATTCACAACTTCGACGAACAAAGTTGTATTATTATGACAGCTGTGTTCAATATTTCAAAGATACAATTCAAAAGCAATTCACAACTTGCTTCCTCCATTTACGTCAATACCGGGAGCTGTGTTCAATATTTCAAAGATACAATTCAAAAGCAATTCACAACCAAGCTTGAGTCCATACCAAACACTATAACGCTGTGTTCAATATTTCAAAGATACAATTCAAAAGCAATTCACAACCATTTTTAATATATACCGGCGGTCGATTGTGCTGTGTTCAATATTTCAAAGATACAATTCAAAAGCAATTCACAACACCGTATCTTTAATGATTATTTCCTTTTGGCTGTGTTCAATATTTCAAAGATACAATTCAAAAGCAATTCACAACGCTACGGCATGGTTCCAGTAATCGCGGTATGCTGTGTTCAATATTTCAAAGATACAATTCAAAAGCAATTCACAACTGAAGCTGAGGCGCCGAAAGCATTCAATAAGCTGTGTTCAATATTTCAAAGATACAATTCAAAAGCAATTCACAACAGGAGTATAACCATGGGAACATTAATTAATGCTGTGTTCAATATTTCAAAGATACAATTCAAAAGCAATTCACAACAGAAAGGAAGCACACTATCCGACCGACCGGGCTGTGTTCAATATTTCAAAGATACAATTCAAAAGCAATTCACAACATAACCCCGGATCGGACGAAGGGATTAAAGGCTGTGTTCAATATTTCAAAGATACAATTCAAAAGCAATTCACAACTTAAATAGTTTTATATCTAAACCTTTTTTTGCTGTGTTCAATATTTCAAAGATACAATTCAAAAGCAATTCACAACGAGGATCGCTTGATAAAATATCTGAACTGCGCTGTGTTCAATATTTCAAAGATACAATTCAAAAGCAATTCACAACTACAGCGAACTGATCAGGCATTCATTGTCAGCTGTGTTCAATATTTCAAAGATACAATTCAAAAGCAATTCACAACAACAACTGGAACGGCAAACTCGACGGAAACGCTGTGTTCAATATTTCAAAGATACAATTCAAAAGCAATTCACAACGGCAGTCGATAAGGGGCGAATACAATTTATGCTGTGTTCAATATTTCAAAGATACAATTCAAAAGCAATTCACAACGATCAAGGCCGCGCATTTCTTTAGCGGCATGCTGTGTTCAATATTTCAAAGATACAATTCAAAAGCAATTCACAACATTTCCTGTTCAATTCCTTTGCCTTTGCCGCTGTGTTCAATATTTCAAAGATACAATTCAAAAGCAATTCACAACACCTTATTTGCCTGCCCAATATACATAGCCGCTGTGTTCAATATTTCAAAGATACAATTCAAAAGCAATTCACAACAACGCTTGGGACGTTTTAGGAGATGATGTTGCTGTGTTCAATATTTCAAAGATACAATTCAAAAGCAATTCACAACTGCATTGCACTCCGTAGCCTTGGCGTAGGAGCTGTGTTCAATATTTCAAAGATACAATTCAAAAGCAATTCACAACATCGTTTGAAGTTGTCATTTGAGAATTTGTGCTGTGTTCAATATTTCAAAGATACAATTCAAAAGCAATTCACAACAAGATGGGAATTCGTTGAATTGCAAAGCTGGCTGTGTTCAATATTTCAAAGATACAATTCAAAAGCAATTCACAACTCTGGCCACGTGCATCCTCCCAGCTGTTTTGCTGTGTTCAATATTTCAAAGATACAATTCAAAAGCAATTCACAACTTCTCTTTAATTCCTTAACATCAAGCGAATGCTGTGTTCAATATTTCAAAGATACAATTCAAAAGCAATTCACAACGTCATATCTTCGATCCCCTCTTTAACATTCGCTGTGTTCAATATTTCAAAGATACAATTCAAAAGCAATTCACAACGGGCGATCATAATATCCTGAATATGCTGCTGCTGTGTTCAATATTTCAAAGATACAATTCAAAAGCAATTCACAACTAATAATTTGCCTATGGCTGATAAGTTCATGCTGTGTTCAATATTTCAAAGATACAATTCAAAAGCAATTCACAACCGGCGGTGAAATATATACAATGCCACGGTAGCTGTGTTCAATATTTCAAAGATACAATTCAAAAGCAATTCACAACGCCGTGGTGGATTTGACATCATTATCCGATGCTGTGTTCAATATTTCAAAGATACAATTCAAAAAGCAATTCACAACGCCTTTTGGTCGCTGGTTAATTCATCATCAGCTGTGTTCAATATTTCAAAGATACAATTCAAAAGCAATTCACAACTTGAATTGGGTATCGTCTCCATTGTTTACAGCTGTGTTCAATATTTCAAAGATACAATTCAAAAGCAATTCACAACGATTAAATGGATACTAAGTGGCATTCAGTAGCTGTGTTCAATATTTCAAAGATACAATTCAAAAGCAATTCACAACTACCACAAGCTTCCGAGCAGTATAACTGTCGCTGTGTTCAATATTTCAAAGATACAATTCAAAAGCAATTCACAACATATCTGAATTACAGATAGTTTTATTCAATTCTGTGTTCAATATTTCAAAGATACAATTCAAAAGCAATTCACAACTCAACAATCGTATATTACTACATCTACCTGGCTGTGTTCAATATTTCAAAGATACAATTCAAAAGCAATTCACAACTTTAAAATGTGCCGTGAGTGCTTAAACTGAGCTGTGTTCAATATTTCAAAGATACAATTCAAAAGCAATTCACTGGCAGAATATTTCGTCGTGAGTAATGGGACATTTAATTACCGCTGAATAATTCCACCAAAATTTCTAATGGCTGGTTTCCGCCATACATTTACATCTGGCTTAAGGTAATTTTACATTACCATTAAGCAGTTTTATTTTTTTACTAATAATCACTAAAAACTACATAGCCATGAAAACAACGCTCAAAACATTAGAACTTATTTTTTTCTTTGGTATTCCAACTATAATTTTGGCAATTGCATTGTTCACCATTTATAATTGTCTGTGTTAAGAAGATATAAACCAGCCAAAACCACCATATCTTCCTCACCAAAATTAAATTTGGTGTTTTTAAAAAGAGGTTATCCTTAAATAATAAGCAATCAAGGGTAACCTCTTTTGCACAATAAATTAATTTATCAGTTTGAACTACACAATTTGTTTATCGCTGGTGCACAACACCGGAATGTTTGCATCATTTGTCAGGATGGATCCTTTGTCGCTATCTGCAAAATAATAGTTTTCCCCTGCAGCATTCGACATAAGCGCAATCAGGTCAACGTGATTGTTTTTTGCGTATGCCATGATCTGTTTCGAATAACCCACCGAAAAGGATTGCTGTTCTTCATTTATCCTGGTAAACTTTATCCCTTTATCTTCAAATTCACGTTTGGCCAACCGTATATTTTCCCGAAACTTATCCGACCATTCAATACCGGGCTTTTCAACCGTATAAAGGAGAACTTCTGCATTGGTTAAGTTTGAAAGGTAGATTGTTGATTCAATTTTAAAGGAGAAGGTATCATGAGAGCTGGCTGGAAACAATATCTTCTTTATCCCCTCGGGTGGCAATTTATACTCTTTTTGAACAACCATGACTGGAATAGCGACGCTTTTAACCAGTTTAAGGATATCGGCCCCGAACACTTTTTCACGAATGCCTTTGAATCCATGCGTTCCGATAATCATAAGTCCGAAGCTATTATCGTTGGCAATGGATGCAATTCCCGAAAAAATATTCCCTTTTTTAACGATTGGTTCAATGTTAAGGTTATTTTCTTTTTTTAACTTTTCGGTCAGGGATTGCAGTTCGGATTCTGCTTTTTCAGCAGATTTCCCGTCGGCAATGTGCACAAGTGACAATCCCAGGTTTTTGGCATTGGCAAGGGTTAGTGCAACGTGCAGTGCGGCTGTTGATGCATCACTAAAATCGACGGGAATCAGTATTTTTTTAGTCATTGTTCTTTTTTCTTTCAATTAAATATATCGGATCATCTAAAATATAATATAAAGCCTGATCATTATGCATTTGAAAAAGCTGGCTCCAATTTATCCTCTTTGATTTTTTCAACAATATACATATCAATTTCCCCTTTATTTTTAGCCTCAATTTTCCCGCGGTATGTACATTCAAAATTGTTCCGGATCAAGTTATAAGTATCTCCCGAAATATTAACTTTTCCTGGTATTCCGCTCGATTCCATACGGCTTGCAGTATTCACGGCATCGCCCCAAATATCGTATGCAAATTTATTATTGCCAACTACTCCCGCAATTACTGGCCCTGTATGAACGCCGATACGAAGTTCCCAATAGTCCTGTCCCCTGGCTTCTCTTTCCTTTTTTAAATTTTCCATGAATTCCTTTATTTCGAGTGCAGCATAGACGATATCCAGGGGATTGGACTCATTTGCTATTGGAATGCCGCCGGCACACATATAGGCGTCCCCTATGGTTTTTATTTTCTCAAGATTGTGTTTGTCAATTATATTGTCAAATTCCTTAAAACATTGGTTCAGTTCTTCAACAAGTTCCTGGGGTGTTAACTTTTCGGCAATTTTTGTAAATCCTTTAAAATCGGTAAACAACACCGATACAACATCGTAGTGTTTTGGTGTGGCAGATCCTTTTAATTTAAGTTCTTCCGCAGTCTCTTCTGGTAATATATTAAGTAACAGTTTGTCCGAACGTTCTTTTTCGTATTCGATGATTTTGTTAGTTCGCCGTACATATTTATAACGGTTAAAGATACCGCCAGCCATCAGAAGAAACAAAAATCCAACTATGGCTATGGCATTTCGAACTGTTTTTTGCTGTTTGATTACTGATTCCTGCAATGCTTTATCTTTGGCCAGTAGTTCGATCTCACCCTGCTGTTTATCAATATCATACATCAACGATTTGACTTGCATCTTTTTATCCATTTCAGAGTTATATATCGTATCTTTAATGCTCGTTAACAGGTTTTGATATTTATAAGCTTCCTGGAAATTATTTTTTAAAGAATAAGTTGAAGCCATTTCTTCATAAATATCTTTGAGCTCCTTTTTCATTTTATTATTATTTGCAATTTGTTCTGCTAATTTAAGGTTTTTAAGGGCTAAATGTACATCTCCTTTTTCTTTATAAATCCGGCCCAGCTCAAGGAGCGCCTGAGCCGTTTCAATTTCTGCATTATTGTTCATAGCAATTTCATAAGCCTCTGTAATATAACTTATGGCTTGTTTATAATCTTTGCGAAGGGCGTAAACTTTGCCAATCCCAATTAGTGCATAAGGCTCATTTCGGTGGATGACTTTCTGTAGGCATTCAGAGATTCTTCAAAATAGACCAATGCAAGAGAATCATTTTCTTCTGAGAGATAGATTCCTCCCATATTAACATAAGAAGCCCCAATAGCGTCGTAATCACCAAGTATTTCGCTGAGAATGATGGATCGTTTGTAATATTTTATGGCTAAATCGTGGGATGCCTCTTTGCCGGAATAAATTGCTCCAATATTTATCAGGGCGGTCGCGATCCGAAGGGTGTCATTA
Source organism: Bacteroidales bacterium (assembly GCA_041393275.1). Lineage (GTDB taxonomy): Bacteria > Bacteroidota > Bacteroidia > Bacteroidales > JAADJA01 > JAADJA01. The sequence continues at coordinate 2,527 of JAWKKL010000024.1, read as the reverse complement.
ATTTCTTCTGCTACTTTTAATGATTCAAGATAATAATCAAGGGCTTTGACATCTTCACCTTCGTTGAAGTAAACAGCCCCCAGATTATTTAACATGTTTGAAATTCCGTTTTTATCATTTATCTCTCTGAATATAACAAGAGATAGCTCCCAGTTTTTTGCTGCCTCTAAAAATTTGCTTCTGAAATAGTAGGCTAATCCAATGCTTTTGTAAGCATAAGCGAGTCCTGTTTTAAATTTAATTTTCTTTGCTAAATCAAGGGCTTCGGTAGCATAGGATAAATCTTCCTCTTGTGCAGCGCGGTAAAATTTCTTACTTAATTCTATCAGTGTATTTACTTTGGTACTATCCTCTTCAGAAGTATCCAAAATTGATTTCAGGCTGTCAATTTCCTGTGTTTGACTGAAACAAAATACAGTAACAGCATAAAACAGAATTAATATGGAAACCCCTCTGAATATCATTTTTGAATGTGTAAATGTAAATCAAATATTGTTATAAATTGCCATATTACTGAAATCAATAACAATAAATCAATCAATAAGTTTTAAAATAATCCACAAAGAAAAAGGATTATTCCTTTTTCTTTGTGGCCAGTTCTTCTGTTTATTTTTTAATAAATTTTAGAAGCTCTGTATTGTCCTTATTGAAAAGCAAGATGAAATAAAGTCCATCATTGAAATTAGAGACATCAACTTCAAGAATGTTTTTATCAATTAGATTAGCTTGTACTTTGTAGGATTTTGAAAAAATATCGTTTACAATTATATCTTTTAGTTGAATATTTTCAAAATTATTATTAAGGAGGATGTAAATCTTATCGGTTGTTGGATTCGGATATAACCTTAAGTCATCGGCCGAACTTGTTACGGCATTGTAATTCTCCACTTCAGCTGATTTTGTACAGCTTGGAGAACTTACACTTGCACTTGAACCCTGAGCCGCTTTTTGTCCTTTATGGTTATAACTTGCAACAGTCCAGGTTAGGTCCACTCCATCAAATGGAACCTCAAAGGTACCTCTCCCAGACAGGAATAATTCAGGCTGATTAGTTGCATCATATTCACCCAGGCTTTCAAGGAAGTTATCATCCCCAATGGGAATATACACCTCAGAATTATTATTATTGGTATATTGAAATGTTGCAATATAACCGAATACTGAACCTGTTGGTAAAGGATCAACACAAATAACCTTTGGAATAATGTGTTTTGTGCCGGGGCCAAAGGGATTGACATACATGGTACCATTCACCGGAATGATTGTATAATTCATAGCTATGGCCTGGGGTATAACACTATATGTCCCGGCCTGTCCATTATAATAGGGTGAAAAGGAATATGTTAAATTGCTCAATACCGATTGATTTTCTCCATAAACAAAACCATCAAATGTAAAAGTAAATAAAGGTAAGGGATCACCTCTATATATGAATTCTGTTCCTGTAGAAATTATTAATTCAGCTTTGTTTATTGTAAACTGCCCGGGAATAAAAATTAGTGTATAATTATTCCCTGCTGTCAAGGTTCCCTGCAATACGCTATAAAATCCAGCATTTTGGCCAGGATTGCGAACCAGTTCTCCTGAAACAATATCATTTCCAAACAAAATTCCAGATACAATTGTATAAGTCAAAGGCGGATGTGTGTCGCCGTAAACAATATTGATATTATTTGCCGCAATGGATAGGGATGCAGGTTCAATAGTTAAGGAGGTTGTGTCTGCACCAAAATAATTCGGATCAGAAACTATTGCAATTACTTGATATGTACCAGCTTCTACAGGTAGATCAGATGTTCCATTATAGGTGATTTCAACAGCTAATCCCATGGGATTTGTGCTTGCAATAATTGATTTTCCTGTTCTATCATACGTTTGCAGCAAAGATGATTCGGCAAAATTAATGCCTGCTTCTGCAGGTTCAATAGAATATGTCCCAGGTTCATAGGTTATGTTAAAGTTATTTGAAAGGAGTGATCCGGGCACACTCCAATAAGTACCTACAGTGTTCCCTGGTATCAAGTTCATGGGGACAAGTTCAATATCGCCAGGTTCATTTCCTAATAATATTTCAATATCGTCTTCCGTAAGAATGACTATTGCATCACTATTGCTATTTCCATTAATGGTTGTAGAGTTTACAAGAGCTGTAGCATTTACAAGAGCTGTTGCATTTACGAGAGCTGTAGCTATTCCATTTACCAGAACGGTGGCAGAACCATTTACCAGTGCAGTTGCGTTTACAAGAACAGTAGCCCTTGCGGTTCCATTTACAAGAACAGTTGCTCTTGCTGCTCCATTTACCAGTGCGGTCGCATTTATTGAACCATCAGGGTTTAACACAGAATCATTTACCGCCGTGAACTCAACCAGGCCTGTATTATTAACCAGGGCTGTTGCTGAAACCAAAAAACTATAATTTACCAGTGCCGTGGCCGAAGCATTAACTAGTGCAGTAGCCAGTGCATTAACAAGCACAGTTGCATGGCTTGATTGTAAACCGGAAGTTATTTGCTCATTCACTTCT
>JAWKKL010000023.1:0-47926 GCA_041393275.1 Bacteroidales bacterium | reverse complement strand
ACCTGTTCCTTCATTAATTAGGGCCTGATTTATAAACCAATCCTGGTCAACATTGATCATTGAATAAGACGTTCCATCTTCAACCGGAATACTGAATAAATATTGATAGTAGGCTTCCGCTCTAAAGTTTAGTTTTTGACCTATAGACCTTTCATACCCTATAACGAAATGATGAGATTTGGTAAAATCAAGCCCGGTATTTGGACGGACAATCCCATTTTCTGTTTCCTGTTGGCCCATGTAGACAAAAAGCATTTCAAGCCGGCTATGTAAACCGTATCCAAAACTGATGGTTTGATTTGGTAAAAATTGGTAACGTATACCCAATCTTGGTTCAATAGTATATTTATTATTTAATGTAAAATATTGTATATGGAAACCGGCATTCAGCGTAACTTTTTCGCTTAAGTCGAATCGGGATTGAGAATAAGCCTGGATAAGCTCACTTCTTGAATCATCATCTGCAATGGTAACTGGCGGTTCTTTAAATATCAGAGCCTGTTGACTAAAAATATCGTAATTCAGCAAATGTACCTGAACTCCTGTCCGGTTAGTATGTTTACTTGAAAATTTATGATTCATGTAGGAAGATAAACTATATTTCCACCCATAATTTTCAACCTTCTCGTAGGGATATAAAATTTCATTTTCGTCCATCCGCTCTGTGTCCCAGGTTACGCCGTTGCCCGATAAAGCAAGTGAAGAATTCAGGAAGCTTTTTTCCCCGATAATAATTTTATGCGTTAATCCAAACGCCCCCATATAGGTATTTGCATCTTCCTGCATCCTGTCTTCATCATATTCCCATTCATCCGGAGCTTTTTCTACACGGGCTCCTGAATAATCCGATGATCCGATCCCCCAAAAGGCAAATACCCCGGCTTTTTTTGTTGGAAATTCTGTTTTAAACGAAAGGTCCTGGTATTTAATAAGGCCCGCATTTTCAGGTAAAATCGGTTCAATCAATCCAAACATTGAATAGCGGTAGTTAAATAAATATGTTGAGCCTTTCCCCTTTTTGAAAGGTCCTTCAGCAGAAACATCAAGCCCGGTTAGTCCAACCTGGACTGCATATTCCCGTTTATCCCGGTTTCCGGTTCTCATTTTTAAATCAAAAACACCTGACAGGGCATTTCCAAATTCCGCAGGGAATGCAGCCGTATAAAAATCGGAGTTATCAATCATTTGCGAACTTAAGGCTGTAACACCTCCTCCTCCAAATGTAGTAAGGTTTGCAAAGTGGCTGGGATTGGCGATCTCTAATCCTTCCATCCGCCATAAAACACCTTTTGGAGCATAACCACGGATGACAATTCCGTTGCTGTTCATATTTCCTGCAGCCACACCGGCGTATGAGGATGCAAGACGAGCCGGGTCATCAAATGCACCGGCATAACGGTGAGCTTCTTCCATGTTAATTTGCCGGGTACTAATAATGGCCATCGAATTCAAGGGTTCCTTTTTATCAACACTTCCGGTAATCACAACTTCTTCTAATCCAACGACAGATTCTTTTAGTGTAATATTCACAATAACTTCTTTTCCTGATCCTACTTCAAGTTCGGTAACTGTAGCCGGATCAAAGCCCATATAACTGAATCGTAAGGTATACCTTCCCAATGGAACATTTTCAAGCTTATAATAACCGTTCATATCTGCACTTGCCCCAATTAAAGGGTCGGTCCCTGGGATAATTACTGTGGCACCAGGTAAAGGAATTTCCGTATCAACATCAACGATTTGTCCTTTAATAGTTTGTGTAAGCTTCTGAGCAGAAATGAATGAAGTTAATATGAAAAAAATAAAAAATGTGGCCAGAATTTTTTTTGCGTGATTATAAAAAGTAGCTTTCATGATCTAAATTTTTGGTCCTCCAAAGAACCAAATAGAAATTGACATTTACCTGATTTTCAGTAAGCCGAAATAACATTTCAGGAATTGTATAGTTCGTTTCATCAAAAGTGCTTACTTTTAACATTCAAATTCTCGTTAAAACATAGAAAAATGATAAAACAATCTATTCTGATTTGGATGATCCTGTTTCTTGCCAGTGCAGGATTTTCGCAACATACGTTTATAAAAGTTGAACCTGATCAAATACCTGAAAACAATCTTAAAACTGCACAAGATTTAGCAGATAAATTATTGAATGGCCAAAAAACAGGAAATATTTATTTGCTCACCAACCAGGAGGCAACTCCTGAAATGAGTAAAAGGATTGACGGAAGCTATGCAAGTCGCCAGTTATAAAAGCATAAAACAACTTTATGGCGATTTTATATCCCTTGAATTTGTCGAAACATGGACCTTACAAACTTCTGAACAATATTTCGTGTACCGCTTTGAGAAATTTTCTGAAACAAACCTCCTGAAGTGCGGGTTGTGATGAACGAATCAGGCAAAATATCCCGGATTTTGGCTGAGACCCTGGAAGGACGATATGGAAAGTGATCTATAGATTTGATCCTTTAAGAAATAGCAGTTTAGTATTGCGATGCCAGGGCCTTAAGGCCCACCAGCATCACCAGCTAACCTAATCACATAAAAGTTCTAATATCTAGCGTGTTGCTTCTCCCATTTAATTCGTGCATTTTCATGAACATTCATTTCCCTGAATCTTTGTAATCCTCTCCAGTGCCTAATTCACATCCTGTCAACTCCCTACAAATTTATACAACCAAACTTGAATTAAACCGTTTAATGAATTCCTGTACCAATATGTAATTAACATCTTTAGGTTCATCAGCTTTATCTCTGCCATGAATAATATTAATGGCCATAATTCCTCCCGCAACAGCACCACACATACCATTTGTGTTGGATACGCCACCGCAAAACCCGTGGCAATTCTTGGGATTAATGCTGATTTTATTCCTTTTGATTTATTGCACCATCAATACACTCTCGGCACAACCATAGCCGGAATTGAAAAGTTCCTGGCTTTTGTTTACTGTATTTTCCATTCTGATAGTTGAATAAATAATTCTAAAATTAAATCAAACCGACAACTAAAGATGCTTCTTTTTATTTTTTTGTATCAATTTCTGGTATTCTTAATAATTATTAACAATAACTAGGATTGATCATTAAATAAGGAGCCTGCTGGTGCAATTTGATGTCCAAATGCGAACAAAGGTGTTCAAAATGTTTAACATAATAATAATCTAAAAAAAATAATAACACCATCAATAAGCTGAAATTTAACCTTTTCATAATTCCGGTATAATATTGGAACACCCAAGATAAATCATTGAAAATGTCCTCAAAATATTCATAAGTACTTTATTTCTGGCTCTTCTACTTTATTATATTCTACGAAGATTTCAGAACATACATGGTAATGGGCGAATCGGACATGCCCACCTTTTATTCAGGCGATAAGGTGATCATAAACCGGTCAGCCTACGATATTACCCTTCCCTTTATTAATCAGAAAGTGATGGCATGGCGAAATCCTCAGCGGGGGGATATGATCCTTTGTAAAATGAAAAAGATGAATACTCATGACTTTTGGTTAAAACGAATTATCGGAATGCCCGGAGATACCATTCAAATCAGAAACAATAAAATTTATATAAACAATAAACCATTGAAATATGAATTGCTAAAACGGGATGAATTTGAAGGATTTACAGAAACATCTTTTGGGGGATATTGTCGCTATCGAATCTGGGCCGGGTATAAAGCATACAGTTACCTATTCCAAAACCAAAAACATTGTTTCCGATTTTTGGCCCTTTGATAGTTTCGGCAGGCCATTATTTTGTTTTGGGCGACAATAGGTTCAACAGCCTCGATTCAGGTTTCTTGGTCAGGTACCACGACAAAATATATTTGGGAAATACCTGTTTCGGATTTACGGGTAGAGAGATAATATCACAATTCTGCTAAAATATAAGAAATAAATAAAACATTCCTGATCATCAAAATACAAGGTACCATCGCAATTATACACTCTTGCATTTCGTCTACCGCGCGTTTTTTTAAAACTCCGGGCACCACGAACTTCATGTGACGTTCCCCCTTGACTTTTGGCTTAAAAAAAAAAGCATTATTATGTATGCAATATTATCCAGCCAGGAATTATGAACAGTTTTCTGAATCCGTTGTTTATTAAGAGAATTGGCTAATTGTTAGCGGCAACCTAATGAGAATTTGAAAAAAACAAGAAATATCTCTTTCGTTTCAGACGGATCGAAATTTATTTATCGGGTTGTTATTGGATAAAAATTTAGATTTTTTTAATCATTCGTATGAGTAGGAAGTTTTCGTTTTGTCTTTTTATTTTATATATTAGTTTTTGCAGTTTCAAAATAGCGCATACAGCAGAAGCCAATTCAGATTCGGTTGCAACCTGGATACAAAACCAATTAAACCAAATTGACGACACAATAAAAGTTCTTAAAAATGCACATCAGCAACTTGCCTTTTCAAAACGGGAAAACAATGAAACCGGATTGATCAACGCTGTATTTTATTTGGCAAGGTTTCATGAAACTTACGGTAGTCTTGATTCGGCGATTTTCTATTTTGAAAGACTAAAAGATCTCTATAAAACGACCGGAAACGAAAAAGCGGTGGCAGAAACATGCCTCATACTTAAAGGTTTTTTTGGTTCAAAAGCAGAATATGCCGAAGCTCTAAAGCAGGTTTATACAGCCCTAACTTACTATGAAAAAGCGAACAAGAAGGAAGGTATTGCCCTTTGCTATACCCACATTTGTGATTTGTTGTATTATGAAAACAAATACGAAGAAAGCGTTAACTATTGCGATAAAGCCATAGCCATTCAGGAACAAATTGATGCCCGGACAGATTTGGCGGTTTCATTGAGGTACAAAGCCTCAAGCCTTTTGTTTGTTGAGGGAGCCCTTGAAGAAGCCCTGAAAACCATTAACCGGGCAATCGAAATTTATAATGAAACCGGCGAAGATGGCATCCCGTTGTTAGCAAGTTTGAACGGGCGTGGCAATATCCTAAAATACATGAAACGCTATGACGAGGCCATTGCGGACTATCAATTTATATATAACAGGTGTCTGGAATTGGGCCTGAAGCGTCAACTGATCGCACCCTATGCCAACATTGGCCATGTATATCTCATGCAGGGAAAACATGAAAAAGCCCTCCCCTATATTTTGGAAACCATCGAAATGATTAAAAAATCAGGAGATACGAAAAATCTTTGGGAAAATTATATGCATGCATCCGATATTTATAAAGAATTGAACGACTACAAAAAGGCGCTTGAATACAATCTGTTATATTCGGATGAATATGCAAAATACCTGAATACTATCATTGATCGATTGGAAAGTGAAGCACAAATAAAATACGAAACAGCAAAAAAAGATGAAATGATAACTCTGCAAGAGGCTGAAATAATAAATCAACGCAATATCAAAATCCTGTATGCAGTAATTGCGGTTTTATTGGTTATTTCCCTTCTTGGCATGATGAATAGCAGAAAGAATATCAGGAGAAAACGCACTGAAATTGAGAAATCAAAAGAGGAATTGCAATTATCACTCGAAAACCTTAAAAACACCCAGGCTCAGCTTATCCATGCCGAAAAGATGGCTTCTCTTGGAGAGCTTACCGCCGGTATTGCCCACGAGATTCAAAATCCGTTAAATTTTGTGAACAACTTTTCTGAAGTCAACGCCGAACTTATTGCCGAACTAAAAGAAGAGATAACAAATGGTAACTCTTCTGCTGCGATGGAAATTGTGGATGTTTTATTGGGAAATGAAGAGAAAATAATCCATCATGGAAACCGTGCAGATAGCATTGTAAAAGGAATGTTGCAGCACAGTCGCACAACAAGTACCGACAAAGTGACGACCGATATCAATGCCCTGGCAGACGAGTACCTGCGCCTTTCCTACCATGGCCTGCGAGCGAAAGATAAATCCTTCAATGCAGATTTCAAACTGGAGGCTGACTTTTCGATTCCAAAAATAAATGTAGTCCCTCAGGATTTCGGGCGGGTGTTGCTGAACCTGATCAACAATGCATTCTATGCAATTGATAAAAAAGCAAAACAGGAATCCGGGGATTATAAACCATCTGTTATAGTTCGCACAAAAAGATTAGACAATTTGATAGAAATTAGTATTGCAGATAATGGCCCAGGGATTCCTGATGAAATCAAAGACAAAATTTTCCAACCCTTTTTCACCACCAAACCTACCGGCGAAGGAACAGGGCTTGGTTTGAGTTTAAGTTACGACATTATCACCAAAGGGCATGGAGGAAAATTAAATGTGAATTCTGAAAAAGGAAAGGGAACTGAATTTATCGTTCAATTACCCATTAACTAACAAGTGAATGGACTTAGTAAAGAAAAATAAAGAACTCAAAAACTTACTCGCCCAGACAACCGCCGAACTCAAGGTAAAGCACCGAGAACTGGAAATTGAATCAGCACTGGAGCGTGTGCGTGCAGTGGCCCTGAGCATGCAAAAACCGGATGACCTGCAGGATGTTTGCAAAATTATTTCAGATCAACTGGAAACTTTGAACGTGAAAAACATCCGCAATGTGCAGCTTGCCATTATTGACGAAGAAAAAAAGAATTACGCCAACTACCAGTATTTTACAGCCTATGCAAAACAGGTTTTTGAAGAACCTACTTATGGAACAAATCCTTCAGCAGATGGCATGGTGAGAGAAATGCAGAAATCAGTAAACTCATTTTTTATCGGAAGTATTCAGGGAGAGGAATTAAAGAAATTTATTGAGTGGAGAAACAACAATGATCAATTTCCCGATCCGCTGCTCGATAAATCGGATGCTGTTTACTACTATTTTTATTCGATCGGTAAAGGGGGGTTGGGATTAACCACTTACAAGGAAATCTCAAATGAAAGCCTTGAGATTTTTAAGCGCTTTCATAAAGTTTTCACCTCGCCTATCGCCGGTTTAAAGATATCCAACAGGCACTAGAACAGGCCCGCGAAGCACAGATTGAAGCAGCACTTGAGAGGGTCAGGGCGCGTGCGATGGCCATGCATAAAGCTGATGAATTGGTTGAGGTCACCCTTTTGTTGCGGAAAGAAATGGGGCACCTGGGCATAGAGGAGTTGGAAACCAGTTCCATCTATATCCACAATGAAACCATCGGGAAAACAGAATGCTGGTTTTCAATACAGGATCGAAATGACGAAAATAAATTGATTTCGGATCACATGATCCTCGATCTGAATGATACCTGGGTTGGCAGGCAAATGCAGGAATTTTATCATTCAAAAGATCTGGCAACGTCCATCGTGATGAAGGGTGAGGAGCGTATTGAATGGATCACTTACTGTGCTGAAAAGTCCGACTTGTTTTCAGCCGGTGGTTTTTATGGAGAGACCATCCCGGAGCGTACCTATCATTTGTATAAATTCAACAACGGTTTCATGGGGGCTGCAGCACCCGGTGATATTTCAGCAGAAAGCTGGGATTTACTAAAACGCGCCACTGCTGTCTTTTCTCATGCATATACCCGTTTCAGCGATCTTAAAAATGCCGAAGCACAAGCCCGGGAAGCGCAGATTCAATTGGGATTAGAAAGAGTCAGGGCCCGGGCTATGGCCATGCATAAGAGTGAGCAATTGGCAGAAACTGCCAAAGTTCTTTTTGAGCAGTTTGATTTACTTGGCAAAATACCGGACCGGATGAGTATCGGTATAGTCAATGAGGAAACAGGGAATTTCGAACTTTGGGTAACAGATCAAAAAGGAGAAACTACGGATCATGCATTTTTGTTCCGGCTAGATGAAACGACAAGTGTTTCAAAGATTTATAATGCCTGGAAGAAAAAAAAGGATGCTGTTGTTGTAGACCTTACAGGTCAGGAATTAAAGGATTGGTTACAATTTTTAAAGAAAGAAGTAAAACTCCCCATCAATGCAGCAAAAATTAAAGGCCGTAGGGTTCATCAGGCAGCTTTCTTTTCCCATGGATTTTTACTTCTCACCAGCCACCAGCCGGTTGCTGAAGAAATTATGAAGTTATTGGTGAGATTTGCCGGCGTTTTTGACCTGACCTACACCCGTTTCCTGGACCTGAAAAAAGCGGAAACGCAGGCACGTGAAGCTCAGATTGAAGCAGCTCTCGAACGGGTAAGGTCCCGGTCCATAGCAATGCGTAAGAGCGAAGAACTCGCAGACCTCTCTTTTGAATTGGTAAAACAAATTCATGCTTTGGGTATCGATACCTGGTTTTGTGCATTTAATATTTACGACGATCATCCGGAAGGTTCGTTGGAATGGGGAAGCAATACACAGGGAACCTATGAAGCCTATCGAACACCACGAGAAGGTATTTTTCTGAAATATTATGAAGCCGGCCAAAAGGGTGATACCTTATTGGTGAATGAAATCGGCGAAAATGAATGCCCAGCACATTACGATTATCTGTGTAGTCTTCCGGGTGTGGGAGAGCAACTGCTTGCCATGAAAGATGCCGGAATTCCATTTCCAGAATCGCAAATCGACCATGTTGCCTTTTTTAAATATGGTTATATCATATTTATCACCTTTGAACAAGCACCTGATGCACATAATATTTTCAAGCGTTTTGCCAAAGCATTCGAACAAACCTACACTCGATTCCTCGACCTTAAGAAAGCTGAAGCCCAGGCACGTGAAGCCCAGATTGAAGCTTCCCTCGAAAAAGTGAGAGGTGTGGCACTCAGTTTACAGAAATCAGATGAAATGCTTCAGGTAGCCCAGGTGCTATATGAGCAATTGCTGGAGCTTGGTTTTAATAATATCCGCAACGCTATCATCGACATAAAAAATGGTGACACTGATACCTTCACCGACTATGATTATTCCCATGAAATGTCCGGCACCATTACACAAATGTCATATCATGATGATCCGACTCTGGAAGGGCAGTTTAAAAAAATGGCCACGACCACCAACGACTTTTTTGAGCTCATACTTGAGGGCAAAGAATTGGAGGATCTGAAAAAAATGAGAATAAACAACGGTGAAGCACCCGACCCAAGACTGGATAAAATTGATGTACTTACTTACAACCTCTATTCCTTTGGAAATGGTGCCATTGGAATTTCCAATTTTGGTGTGTTGACCGAAGAAGAGAAATCGGTATTGGCCAGGTTCAACAATGTCTTCACCTTTGCATACAAACGATACAACGACATGCTTCAGGCAGAACTTCAAGCCCGTGAGGCACTGATAGAACTTTCCCTGGAACGGATCAGGGCGCAGGTAACTGCCATGCAGGAATCTTCGGAGTTACTTGATATTGTGGTAACCATGCAGACCGAGTTCAATAAGCTGGGTCATGAAGCACATTACTTCTGGCACATGCGCTGGCTGCCAGATAAATATGAAAAAGCGTTAACAAACACTGAAGGAGATCGCATCGGAAATGTGCTGGAACTACCCCGCGGTTTTCATGGATTAAAAAACATGATGGACTGGGAAGAATCAGATGAACCCTCAGCCGTTTTTGCCCTTGATCCCAATACCGCCGCTGATTACATTGATAAAATGATCAAGCTGGGCCGATTTCAGGAGATCGATCATACCGCACCTGGACCGGATGAGGTGCGGGATATGGGTGGGCTCACTTTTGTAATGGCAAGGACCACCCACGGCGAGATCGGCTATACCTTGCCGGGCGTTGTTCCCTACCCACCTGAAGAAGACATTGCCATCCTGGTGCGTTTTGCTGGTGTGTTCGACCTGGCCTACCGCCGGTTTGAAGATTTAAAAGTGCCGAAAGACAAAATCGGGAAACGCAAATTGAACTTGCCCTGGAGAGGGTTCGTGCTAAAACAATGGCCATGCACAATAGCCAGGATATGGCAATTACGGTTACTACACTTTTTGAAGAAGTTTTAAAATTGGGACTGGACGATGACATTCGCTGTGGTATAGGAATACTCGAAGGAACTGAACGTATGGAAACGCGTCAGCTACATCATCTCCCAACGGTGAAGTAGACCTTAAGATGGGAATGTTGGATATGACAATACATCCACTACTAAAAGAATTAAAAATGGATGGAAAAGGGGTGAAACACATTATGTATATCAAATGGCTGGTAAGGATGTATTTAAATATTACACAGCACTTAACAATGAGCCAGATTACCCATTTCAAAGAGACTTAAACGCACTACCAGAGATAGAATATCACAACAGTTTCTCTTTTCCTGAAGGGATTATTTTTGCCTTTTCTCCCAATCCCATGTCAGCAGAAGCATCCAATGTATTTAAAAGATTGGCACTTGTTTTCGGACAAACATACAGAAGGTACCTTGACCTGCAAAAAGCAGAAGCGCAGGCAAGGGAAGCCCAGATAGAGGCATCCCTTGAAAGAGTCCGTGCTAAGGCTATGGCAATGCATAATACCAAAGATATTTCTGATGCTGTTGCCATTGTCTTTAACGAATTAACCCAATTGAAAATCGAGATGGATAGGTGTGGAATTGTTATTTTGAATAATACACCAATAATGGAAGTTTGGTCCACTCCTATGACAGGAAAAAGTAAAAAAGTTAAGGAAGTAGTTACCGGATATTTGGATTATAATATTCATCCCATGCCAAAAGAGATATACAATGCCTGGCAAAACAAAGAAAATTTCTTCTCCTACACCTTGATTGGTGAGGAGATCAAAAACTACTATAAAAAGTTAGAAAAGGTTCCGGAATATAACTTCCCTAAATCATCGCATTATCCTGATCAACATGTTGGGAATTGTTTCTTTTTTAAAGAAGGTTACATCTTTACAGTAACACAAGATCAATTATCAGAAGATTATAAAAACATCATTCATCGGTTTACCAAAGTTTTTTCACTTACTTATCGTCGATACCGGGACTTAATTAAAGCCGAAAAACAGGCTCGGGAAGCCCAGATTGAAGCAGCATTGGAAAGAGTTCGTTCAAAAGCAATGGCCATGCATAGTTCTGAAGATCTGGGTAAAACAGTTGATACATTTTTTGCAGAGCTAAAGGGTTTGGATGTTTCACCGCATAGATGTGGTGTTGGAATAGTCGATGGAGAAACTCGTATCGTCAATATCCAGGCTATTGACACAAATCCTGACCACGAAACCAAAAAAATTGTAGGTGATTTAAAATTGGCAGGACACCCTGTGCTGGATAAAATTTTTAAACACTGGAAAACCCAGAAAGAGTATTTCCCTGTACTAAGAGGAAATGAGATTGTAGACTATTACAAGGTAATGGATCCCCAGGTGAAATTCCATGACTTTGCAGATGATGAAGTGCAGTACGGTTATTATTTTTATTTCAATGAGGGTGGAGTATATGCATGGACAGATACGGAATTATTGGAGCAAGATTTACAAATTTTCAGGAAATATACCTCGGTATTGAGCCTCACATACCGTCGCTATTTGGATTTAAAAGATGCAGAAACCAAAACCCGGGAAGCTGTCAAACAGGCTTCCCTCGATCGAATACGGGGACAGATCGCCAGTATGCGCAAAACAAGCGATCTACAACAAATCACACCGCTGATCTGGAATGAATTAAAAACCCTGGAAGTGCCTTTTTTCCGCTGTGGTGTTTTCATTGTTGACGAAAAGAAAAAACATGTGCAGGTATACCTCACCACACCCGAGGGAAAACCACTGGCAGCCCTTGACCTTGATTTTGATCAGAGCGATTTGACAAGAAATACCGTGGCAAGCTGGAGTAATAATAAGGTGTATCAACAACATTGGAATAAAGATGAATTTATTGCCTGGGCACAGGAAATGATGAAACTCAGGCAGATAAACAAAACTGAAAAGTACCAGGGAGGTGAAAACCCACCCGAATCGCTGCATCTCCATTTTATTCCCTTTGCACAGGGAATGCTTTATGTTGGACATGAAGAACAATTGGAGAAAGAAAAGATCGACCTGGTGAAATCGCTGGCTGAGGCATTTTCCTTTGCTTATGCCCGTTACGAAGATTTTGTGGTGTTGGAAGAAGCCAAGGAACGCGTTGAAAAAGCATTGAGCGATTTGAAAGCAACGCAATCACAACTGGTTCATGCCGAAAAAATGGCCAGTCTTGGTGAACTCACCGCCGGTATCGCTCACGAAATTCAGAATCCATTGAATTTCGTTAACAACTTTTCGGAGGTCAATAGGGAACTGATCGAGGAACTGATCGAGGAGTTGAATAAGGGAGATTTGGAAGAAGTGAAAGCCATTGCCAATGACATTGCCAATAATGAGGAGAAGATCAAACACCATGGCAAACGAGCTGATGGCATCGTAAAAGGGATGTTACAACACAGCCGGACAACATCCAATATAAAAGAGCCGACTGATTTAAATGAGCTTGCCGATGAATATTTGAGGTTGTCTTATCACGGCCTGAGGGCAAAAGATAAGTCATTCAATGCTGACTTCAGAGCAGATTTGGATACATCATTACCAAAGATTAATGTGATCCCTCAAGATATAGGACGGGTGCTTCTTAACTTGATTAACAATGCTTTTTATGCGTGCACCGAGCAAAGCCGAAATGTCGCTACAAAAACTTCAGCAATAAATATGAATTACAAACCCATTGTTATTGTCAGTACGAAAAAACTGAAAGACAAGGTTGAAATTTCTGTAAAGGATAATGGAAGTGGAATTCCTGACACAGTAAAAGACAAAATCTTTCAACCCTTTTTCACAACGAAACCGACCGGTCAGGGAACCGGTTTGGGTTTGAGTATGAGTTACGACATCATTACCAAAGGACATGGAGGAGCATTGACAGTGAATACAAAAACAGGTGAAGGGACAGAATTTATCATTCAGTTACCGGTTTAATAATGAAATTGATTAACATGAAATATTATAAATATAAAGTTGGATTCTCTATTCTTATGGCGTTGTTTCTTTCAGCATCGCTGATGGCCCAGAAACCAAAATTCAATTTCAAGACCATTGACCAGCCAGAAGGATTGAGCAACAGTACCATCCAAACCTTTTTCGAAGATTCGTTTGGTTTTATCTGGATTGGCACCCAACATGGTGTTCAGCGATATGATGGAAAGACTTTTGTAAATTACGAACATATCAGCGGCGATACGATCGGATTGACATCTAATGATATCTACAGCTTTTGTGAGGATATCGACAAAAATATCTGGATATCAACAGGAGAAGGCTTGAATAAATACATACGCGAAAAGGACTTGGTCTTAAGGTATCATTTAACCAATGAGGGCATTTTTAAATACGGTAGCCCTTCAATTTTAAGAATTGTCAATGACATTTCGGATAAGGATATCCTGTGGATGACGGTTGCAAATGTTGGATTGGTTTCTCTTAATGCTAAAAATGACAGTTTGAAAATTTACCCGTTACCATCCATTAAAAATTATTCCCCCTCATGGATATTAAATTACCCCGGAGATGATAATAAGTTTTTGCTGGGCAATTCAGAATTACTGGTTTTTGATAAAACAAGTGGCGGGTTTGAACAATTATTGAAGCTGGAGCAGAATACTGAAGTTCCAAATAATCTGATAAATGACGCCCGGATTGATCCCTCAGATAAGGATATAATTTGGCTTGCTACCGGTGATTTCTGGGGCCGTGGCAATCTTGGTGACTTGATTCGTTATAATTTAAAAACAAGAGAAAAAATATTATTTTCTCCGGAGAACCGAAACGATTTTCCTGACAGAAACCTGATGGTCCTTTGTTTTTCTGATTCGAACAACCTTTGGATTGGTACGCGTAGCATCGGTGCTTTGCTTTATAAAATCGATGAGGATCGATTTTATAACTTTAAAAATAATCCTTATGATGAAGCATCAATGGCAACTGAAACTTCCGTACGTTCCATGCTGATCGACAGGTCCGGAACTTTTTGGTTTGGGACCTGGGGCGATGGAATTTCTCTGCTTAGTCCGACAGTTCAGAAATTTAAACATTATAAAAACCTTCCCGGACAAAAGAATAGCCTCTCCGACAACATTGTCAATTCATTTGCTGAAGACAAAAAAGGATTTATCTGGATTGCCACCGAAAAAGGCGGGCTGAGCAAATTCGATCCGGAGAAAAAAACATTTGAAAATTATTTTACAGAATTATCCTCAAGTGGGAATCTTTCAACCGCAATTAACTATGTATTTTATGATAGTCATGAAAACCTCTGGGTCGGCACTTATAACCAGGCATTGTACCGATATAATCCTGAAACGGGCGAAAAGATCCATTACAAAAAAGGGAGTACAAATAAAGATGTAACTCAAAGACGGATTTCGACCATTACAGAAATTGTTCCCGGCGAGATCATTATCTCGACCTATGGTGGTGGTATTAATATTTATAATTACAATACCAATAGCTTTAAACACTATTTAAATGATCCCTCAGATTCAACCAGCATTCCCGATAATCAATGCTGGCTTCCATTTGTAGGCACCGATGGAAATTATTATTTCAGCGGTAACTCATCAGCAGGACTTATTCAGTTTAACTCCAAAACAGAAACTTTCCATGAAGTCCATCCATTAAATAGAATCTCCACTTTTATGATGCCTGCAATCACATCCGATGGCCGGGTTTTTATCAATGATGTTTCCGAAGGATTACGTGAACTAGTATGGAAGCCGAATGTAAAAACTATTACCCAGTATGATTCACAAGGAAAAAGCCTGAAAAACGTCGAAAGTATATTGGTGGATGAAAATAATCACCTTTGGATGGGCACCGGCAATGGCTTGATCGATTATGATCCGGTTTCCATGACAGCAGTAAGATACTATGCTGCCGACGGACTTCAGGATAATAAATTTAACAGGTTTGCGATTTTTAAATCTTCATCAGGTGATTTTTATGTGGGGGGTAAAAACGGCTTTAGTATTTTCCGGCCCGAAAACCTCAAACAAAGCCAGTACCAGCCACCAATTGTATTTACCGACTTTAAACTTTACCAGCAAAATCTGCCGATCGGGGAGGATTCACCCTTGAAGAAAAGTATCACATTGCTTGATCATCTGGAGTTGGATTATGATCAGAATGATTTTTCATTTTCTTTTGCAGCGCTTGATTTTTCAAATCCCGAAAAAATCGAATACAAATACATCCTGGAAAACCATGATGATGACTGGATCTATTCAGGGCCCTATAATGCTGCCGGTTATACCAATATGGATCCCGGAACCTATATTTTTCAAGTGAAATCAACCAATGCTGACGGTGTGTGGAATGATAGGACCGCTTGCTGGAGATCATCATCCATCCTCCCTGGTGGCAATCTACCGCAGCTTATATTGGTTATGGACTTGTAATTATTTTGATGATACTATTAATCGACAGATTTCAAAGAAGAAGACTCAAAGAAAGGGAGCGAGCGCGTACCCGTGAAAAAGAACTGGCACAGGCAAAAGAGATCGAAAAAGCATACACCGAACTCAAAGCCACACAAAAACAATTGATCCATGCTGAAAAAATGGCCAGTCTAGGAGAACTCACCGCCGGAATCGCCCATGAAATTCAAAACCCGTTGAACTTTATCAATAACTTCTCGGAAGTCAATACAGAGTTGATCACCGAATTAAATGAGGAGATCGCTAAGGGTGATTTGGAAGAAGTAATAGCAATCGCAAAGGACATTGCCCAAAATGAGCTAAAGATCAGTCAGCATGGCAAACGCGCCGACTCCATTGTGAAAAGCATGCTCCATCACAGCCGCAAAAGCACAGGCGGAAAAAGCGATCAACCTCAACAAAATGGCCGATGAATATCTGCGGCTCTCCTATCATGGTTATAGAGCAAAGATAAATCCTTCAATGCAGATTTCAGGCTCGAGGCAGATGATAATTTGCCAAAGGTTTTGGTTGTTCCTCAGAGATTGGTAGGGTGCTGCTTAATTTGATCAACAATGCATTCTTTGCGGTTTCGGAGAAAACTAAAATGGATACCGAAAATTACAAACCAGAAGTTATTGTAAAAACGGAATTTTCTCCTTCAGCTAACGGAGGCAGGGAGGTGTCAATCCAAATCTATGACAATGGCCCCGGCATCCCTGACGAAATCAAAGACAAGGTATTCCAGCCCTTCTTCACTACTAAGCCCGCGGGGCAGGGAACCGGGCTGGGACTGAGTATGAGTTATGATATCATTAAGGCACATGGTGGTGAAATTAAAGTAAATACAAAGGAAAATGATGGAACAGTATTCACGATCCAGTTACCTAAAGCATAATTATGTATGAAATTAGTTAAAATTGTTTTTATTCTTCTCGCTTTTCCCTACGTTGCATCGGCGCAGGATTCATCATACATGGACAGCTTGAAGTACGAACTTCAGAATACAAAATGATACCATTAAAATGGACATCTACCGTAAAATGGGTTTTTATCTTCAGAACGATAAAGTGGACAGTGCGTTATATTACCACCAGCAACAATTAATATATGCCCAAAAGCTAAATATGAAGTTGTACGAGGCCGATGCACACGAACAAATTGCCTATGTGCTGCTCTATCAATTTGATTTACCCAAAGCAATGGAAGAATATAATCATGCTTTAAAAATTGCCAGCGAGCCGAACAGCGCAGATGTCGGGTGGGGATATGCCAATTTTTCGTACTCCGGTAGTCCGGCAGATGCCAGGCTTTCTATTATTGGTATGGTCCATTTTGAACTTTCTAATTTGTATAACACAGCCCAGATGTATGATGAAGAAAAGTTGCAGCTCCTGGAAGCCTTGAAAATGGGGGAAAAGTTAAACAATAAAAAAATATTATCCTTAACAACAAGGGATTTAGGATTGTTCTATGCCAGGATTAATCTGCCGGATTCAGCACTTTCTTATTACCGGAAGTCATTCTTTTATTATAAAAATTCACCCTATCAGGTAGGTATTGGAAATCTTTATCAAAATATCAGCCAGATTTATGAAGCAAGACAACAATATGATTCTACAAAATTTTATCTCAGAAAAGCAATTCCGGTAAACTATGATGCCAATGAAATGATTGGTTTGACCTATGTTTATCTGGATTTTGGAAGGATATCCTTTTTCACTGAACAACCAGACTCTGCATTGTATTATACTCTAAAGTCCATATCAGTGGCTAAATCCATAAAAAGTGAAATTGGGCTTGCAGCCGGATACACCCAATTATCCATGATCTATAAATTTCTCGGTAACCCTGAGTTGGCTTTGGGTTACCTGGAAAAAGGGAAAGTGATAAATGATAGTATAAACAGGGCCTATGTCAATAAACTGACCCAACTGCAGAATGATGGTTTCCAGGAACAACTCAGGTTAAAAAAAATAGCCGATGACCAGGCTGCTTATCAAAACAGGATGAAGATGATAAGCTTAATCGTAGTCCTGGCCATTATCTTAATCATTGCCCTGCTGTTGTACCGTAACAACAGGCAAAGAAGAAAAACAAATAATGTTCTAAAGCAAACCCTAGCCAATCTGAAGGATACCCAAACCCAACTCATCCATACTGAAAAGATGGCTTCCCTCGGTGAACTCACAGCCGGCATCGCCCATGAGATACAGAACCCGCTGAACTTCATCAATAATTTCTCGGAAGTGAACACAGAATTGATTACTGAATTAAATGGAGAGATCGATAAGGGAGATATTGTAGAGGTAAAAGCTATTGCGAAGAACATTGCTCAAAATGAGCAAAAAATAAATCACCATGGCAAACGAGCCGACAGCATCGTGAAAGGAATGTTGCATCATAGTCGCAAAAGCACAGGCGAGAAAAAAGCGATCGATCTCAATAAAATGGCCGATGAATTCCTTCGGCTTTCCTATCATGGATTAAGAGCAAAAGATAAATCTTTCAATGCCGAATTTAAACTTGAGTCGGATGAAACCCTGGGCAAAGTGAAAGTGATTCCCGAAGATTTTGGACGGGTGCTGCTCAACCTTATCAACAATGCCTTTTATGCTGTATCCGATAAATCAGAACAGGGTGAAAATAATTATCAGCCTGAAGTTACAGTGAGCACGAAAAAGCTGATAGGCGGAATAGAGATCCGTGTCAAAGATAACGGCCCCGGTATACCGGACAAAATCAAAGACAAGATCTTCCAGCCCTTCTTCACCACAAAGCCTACCGGGCAGGGAACGGGATTGGGACTAAGTTTGAGTTATGATATTATTACCAAAGGGCATGGCGGCGAATTAAAAGTGCATTCAGAAGAAGATATAGGATCAACATTTATAATACAAATACCAATAAATGATAAATGAAAATAAATAGTTGCATAACAATACTTTTGCTGCTTTTTCTCAATTTTTCGGGATTTTCACAACAAAGCTATCCCGACAGTTTAAAGCAGGCAATGCACAATTCCCAGTCCGACTCAGCCCGGTTTACAATCGCAACGAACCTCCTCATTTATTACCAGGAAGAAAACAGAGACTCTGCGTTGCATTATGCAGATTATGCGCTTTCTATTGCCAAAAAAAATAATCACTCACTTGATGAGGCAAATGCATTAGATAATAAAGGATATATTTTAATGCATCAAAAGAATTTTCCGGAGTCATTTCAAAATCTTCAACAGGCACTTAGCATTGCTGAAAATCCTGAAAATGAAGGGAAAACATGGAATCTTTCGGAGCATTCCCTAAAAACTAAAACCCGATTATTTATCCTTGCCAATATTCACCACGACCTGGGCCATTTGATTGGAAGAACAGGAGATATCAATAAACAGATAGTTCATTACAAAAAAGCCTGGCAGCTGGCGGAAGAGGCGGGAGATGTTAATTTGCTAGGTTATGGTAGTTTTTCTTTATTGGGCCTGGTAAGCATGAACCTTGGATCAGTGTTTATGAATCTTAATAAATTGGATTCAGCATTAACAATGACAGAAAAAGCAGTATTAATATTTGATACTTCAAACTTTATGCAATATCAGGCTATTGCAAAATTAAATCTTGGTGAAATATACTACAGGAAAGGGGAAAAACAACTTGCTTATCAGAATTATTTCGACGCAGCGAATATAGGAATGGAACAGAACAATTTATATGCAGCAAGTATGGGATATTCTGCGCTTGCCATGTATTTCCTTGACGAAAAACAGGAAGATTCAAGCTTGTATTATGCCTATCTGGCGGAGGACGTTGTAACTTCAATGAAGTCGAAAAACTATGGATATGTATACGAAATATTATACAGAGCTTATGAATTAAAGGGAAATATTGACAGTGCCTTCAAATACCAGGGACTGGCAATGACATTTAAAGACAGTACATTTCAATCAACCATTACAAGTCTGTCAGATTTCCAGCGGTTGACGCTTAATGAGCAAATCAGGCTGCAGAACCTTGAAAAAGAAAAACTGGAAACGCAGGGTAAAATCCGCACCTATTCCCTCCTGGCAGGTCTTTTTTTAATACTTGTGGTTGCCGCGGCATATTATCGCCAATCGCGTCAAAAACAAAAAGCAAACAAGATACTTCAGAATGCCTATACAAAATTACAAAACACCCAATCCCAGCTCATCCATGCCGAAAAAATGGCTTCCCTTGGTGAACTCACAGCCGGCATCGCCCATGAAATTCAGAATCCACTGAATTTCGTTAACAACTTTTCGGAAGTCAGCACCGATTTGATTGAAGAATTAAAGGAAGAATTGCAAAATGGTGATACGGAAGAAGTTCAAACCATTGCCACCGATCTGTTGCAAAACCTGGAAAAGATCAATCACCACGGCAAACGAGCCAGTAACATAGTGAAAAGTATGCTGGAGCATTCGCGGGCAGGTTCTGGTGAGAAGCGGCCCACTGATTTAAATGCACTTGCAGACGAATATTTGCGACTTGCTTATCATGGACTTCGGGCGAAGGATAAGAACTTCAATGCTGATTTTAAGTTAGAAGCTGATGAAAACATGCCAAAGGTGAATGTGGTGCCACAGGATATGGGAAGGGTTTTGCTAAATCTGATAAATAATGCTTTTCATGCCGTTAACGAAAAAAACCTGTCAGGTTTCCAAAATCTGACAGGTTTATCGGATCAGGAGAACTACAAACCTACCGTAATCGTGTCAACAAAAATCTTGGAGACCAAATCGAGATACGTGTAAAAGATAACGGTGGCGGCATCCCGGAAGATATCAAAGACAAAATCTTCCAGCCTTTTTTTACAACTAAACCCACCGGCGAGGGAACCGGGCTGGGCCTGAGCTTGAGCTATGATATTATTACAAAAGGGCATGGTGGAGATTTAAAAGTTGAAACGAAGGATGGTGAGGGATCGGTTTTTAAAATTCTATTACCAATTTAATAAAAATTTCTAATGAAGTTATTTAGCAGCATTTTTCTATTTTTATTTTTAGCCTCCACGGTAAGCGCACAGTTTGATGCTACCTGGGGATACATCAATGCAAAACAAGTAGATAGTCTAAAATTAGCTGTTAAATCAGAGCTTAATGATACGTTGAATATGGCTGCCTTCCGTAAACTTGGTTTCTATTATGCGGAATCTGATGATGATACAACCATTTATTTTCACCAACGTCAATTGGAATTAGCCGTAAAATTAAAGTTACAAATCTGGGAGGCAGATGCATACAGTCAGATAGCAGAGAAGTATAGGACACTGGGGAATATCAAAAAAGCATACGAATATTTTATAAAGGCCATAAATATTGCAATTGATGAAAAAAGCGAACGCCCTAACTGGGAGGTGCGGAGTTTTTCCAATGCTCAAAATTATCATGAAGCCAGAATTACAACCCTGGGTATGACTTATATCATGTTTGGTAACCTTTATCGTGGTATCAATTTACCTGAGAAAGCAAAACAGACCTACCTTAAAGCATTGGAATTAGGGAAGTCTATAAACAATGGTAAAATAATATCCTTTTATTATTTAAATACTCAAATATATGTTTCAATAGACTCCGTTTTTATTCATTTACAAAATGCACTTAAGTGGGCCAATAGTTCGGGATACTATATACAAAAAGGATGGATCTATAATGCGATTGGCCGACGCTATTTACAGGCAAACCAATTGGACTCTGCAAAAGTATATGCTTTTAAAGCTATTGAATCCAGTCGGCAGCAAAATATTAACCCGGCACTCATTAGTTCCATGGTATTAGCATCCAATATATACAGCAACGAAAACAAGTTAGACTCTGCTTTTTTTTATGCAAAAGAGGCTTTGATGGTTGCTAACAGTAACCGAAATTTTTACCTTGCATACGTTTATGTAATTTTGGCAAATGCATTCGCTTTAGTAAACAACACAGATAGTGCATACGTATATGAATCATTAGCAAGAAATTTAAATGATAGTCTTAGAAGGGTCCAGTTGAATAGAATGACTGACTACCAAAAGGTTTTGTTTGAAGAAGAGCTAAAATCTAATGCGGATAAAAACAAGCTGAAATTATTTGCATTAATCGCAGGACTGGTTATTGTTTTGATTGTTGCGTTTATCTTATATAGAAATAATCGCCAAAAGCAAAATGCAAATAAGGCGCTAGAATCAACACTTTCAAATTTAAAATCAACCCAGAGCCAGCTAATCCATGCTGAGAAGATGGCCTCCCTGGGTGAACTAACTGCTGGTATTGCCCATGAAATTCAGAACCCGCTGAACTTCGTCAACAATTTCTCAGAAGTTAATCTGGAATTGATCGGGGAGGCAGATGAAGTATACCAAAAGGGGAATCATACGGAAGTAAAAACCATCCTGAACGATATCAAAGGAAATGAACAAAAAATAAGTGAGCACGGTAAACGCGCCGATGCCATTGTAAAGGGCATGCTGCAGCACAGCCGTAGCAGTAGTGGAGTAAAAGAATCTACTGATGTCAATGCCCTGGCAGATGAATATTTGCGCCTGAGCTATCACGGATTGCGGGCAAAAGACAAATCATTCAATGCCGATTTTAAACTGGAAGCTGATGAAGACCTTCCGCAAGTCAATGCCGTTCCGCAGGAAATTGGGCGGGTTTTGCTAAATCTGATAAATAACGCTTTTCATGCAGTGTCCTCCAAAGCTTCGTCGACGGAAGACAGCACCGTCAAAGCTTCAGCAACGAAGGGCAATACCTCTGTAACTTTCACATCGGATGATGGCACCTACAAACCTACCGTAATCGTGTCAACAAAAAATCTTGGAGACCAAATCGAGATACGTGTAAAAGATAATGGTAACGGCATCCCGGAAGAGATCAAAGACAAGATATTCCAGCCTTTTTTTACCACAAAACCCGCCGGCCAGGGAACAGGTTTGGGGCTGAGCATGAGTTATGATATCATTACCAAAGGTCATGGAGGGAAATTGAAAATCGAAACTAAAGAGGGTGAAGGAAGTGAGTTTATTATTCAATTGCCTTTGTAATGGCTTAAATTGATGTAAAAAATACAATTTTGTAAAAGAAAAAATATGAAAACAAAAGCACTTCCAAATTTAAGGAAAAATGCATGTTTATCAATTAAGGTATTAAGCTTTTTGATATTGTTCCTATCAATAAGCTTTTCCGGCAATAGTCAGCAAGACTACCTTTTTGAAAACATTGGATTAGCAGAAGGGTTGTCGAATCCTGAAGTTATTTCAGTCTTTCAGGACAGCAGTGGTTTTCTGTGGATTTCCACTTCAGACGGCCTTAACCGATACGACGGAAATGCAATAACAGTTTTTAAAAACGACCCTAACGACTCAACTACAATCGCCAATAATACCTGTTTTGCCATGGTTGAGGACAAAGAGGGATATATTTGGATAGCCATAGCCGGGAATGCCATTGCACGATACAATCCAAAAAGCGAAAAATTTAAAAGATATCCAATTGCAACCGGTGGCATCATTAATATTTCCGAGTTCTACACGGCGCTTTGCGACTCAAAAGACAATATCTGGTTTGGTTCCACAAATCATGGCATGCAAAAACTTAATCGTGCAACCAACAAATTTGAGCAAGTTAAACTCGACAATTTGAATACTAATTCGCAGTGGGGACAAATTTTTGCCATCACTGAATTGCCTGATGGGAATATAATAGCTTCCGACTATGGAAGTGGAATAAAAATTTACAACGAAGAACTGAATTTATTCCAACCCTATTTTCTGAGACCTGATTTTAGTCCGAATGAAATTCAAATCATCTTTCAGGATGCCTCCGGTAAAATATGGTTTGGAGGCCGTGACAGACTTATAAGATACTCGCCTTCCGATTCTACTACAATAAACTATGATGTTTTCAGCCTTTTCAAGAACCCCACTAATTTTGATAATATTACAGGATTAATTGAAGACAGTGAAGGATATATCTGGGCAGGTGTGTATTCGCAAGGATTGTATCGGATTGACAAGGAAAATAATAATATTGAGAAAGTTAATTTTACCTACAGCAATTCGGACATCTCTCAGAGTTTCACAATTCAAACTATTCTAAAGGATAAATACGGCGTTATTTGGATCGGTCTTTTTGGAAACGGGCTTACAAAATTTGACCCACTCAGAAAACCGTTTAACTATTCTAAATTTAATCTTGAAAAAGTCGCCGATGGTAAATCAATAATTGTAAGTACAATAGATGGTGTGGAAAAGGACAATACGGTTTGGGTTGGAACAACTTCAAAAGGAATCTTTTCATACAATCTGGAAAGTAAAAAGCTGGAGAATCTGAAAATCAAATTCGACCAGGCAACAATTCCAGGGGGCATCATTAATATTCAAAGCCTGGCGGAAGACGATGCTGGCAATAAATGGTTTTCCTGCAACAATTTGGGATTGTTCAAAATTGATAAAAACAATAGGTTAAGTTCCATAAATACAAAATCTAAGAATTTGACATCCGGCTTCAATATCCTCTCCATTAAAACAGATTTTTCAGGTAATATTTGGATTGCTTCACGGTATGGTTTTGAAAAATACGATCCCTTTCAGAACAAATTTTCGCTGTTGCCCACCATCATGTCTAAAAAAATAAGTAAAAATTTACTTCAAAAAACGCATGAAATTATTGATTCGCGCGCTCCAATTTCTGCTATCCTCAAAGTGGGTGAGGCATCCAGTTTAGAGGAGAAATTTACCCTGGAGCATGACCAAAAGGTAATCATTGTATGTGTTGGAGAAGGACGGATGTATCAGGGCAATAATGGCATATGGGACCGAGGTTCCGTTTTAACAGAAAACGGGGAACTCATTTGGTCGATGAATGATATGTCGAAAACTTACAATGCCGGCGGGGGATTTAAAAACCGAATTGCTATTAAGTGCCTGGATTTAAAAAGTGGCGATTATAAACTAGCTTATGCAACGGATGTAGGTCACTCATACGGAACATGGAATGTTGTGCCACCACCAGACTCTACCTGGTATGGAATTCAAGTGCTGAATGTAAATGATTCAGAATATGAACAACTGAAACAACTGAATGAAACAGAAATTAATTCAGATAAATATATGCCCATGGAAATAGGTACATGCCTTGAGTTCAGCAAAAAAATAAAAAATACTATCTGGTTGGGTTCTGGTATAAATGGGTTTTTTAAATACAACCTGGAAACCGGAAATTATAAACAATACCATTACGACTTAAAAAATAAATTTTCTCCAGGCAATGCAATTACTTTCATTTTTGAAGATAATGAAGGTATTGTATGGGTGGCAACAAGCGGCAACTTGTTAAGATTTAACCCCGGCGATGAATCCATTGAAAAGTTCAGTCAAAAGGATGGGCTTCCTTCCAATCTTGTCAACTCTATAATTGAAGACCTTGAAGGAAATCTTTGGATAAATACATCAGGTGGTTTATCCAAACTGAATAAAAATGCGCCGAGAGAAAAATGGAATTTCGTCAATTTTGATGCCAGTGATGGTCTTCAAAACTATAGCTCAAGCAAAGCAATTTGGATGAGCAAAGAAGGAGAAATCATTTTAGGAAGTAATGATGGCATCATTTCATTTTACCCTGGGAAAATAAATGAGATGAAACCTGATTTGGTAATAGAGGATATTAAAATATCAGATGTATCCCTGAAATCTGATTCATCTTCCATTGAACTCGAAAAAAGTATTACGGAAACAGATGAACTGAGCCTTTCTTACACCGAAAACAATCTGTCATTTGAATTCGCATCCATACATTTCTCACGGCCCGAAAAAAACAAAGTATTGTATATTTTGGAAGGTTTTGACAACCATTGGATTTCTACCGACAGAAATTTTGCGTCCTATACTAATCTTTCTCCCGGCGAATATAATTTCAGAATAAAAGGTTCAAACGGAGACGGCATATGGAATGATGAAGGCAAGTCATTGCGTATTAATATTTCACCACCCTGGTGGAAAACAACACTGGCATATATTTCTTATGGAATCCTTTTCTTGCTGATTGTATTTGGTATTGACCGGGTTCAGCGAAGACGGATACTGGATAAGCAACGAGCACTTGCCAAAGACAAAGAACTGGAGCAGGCGAGAGAGATTGAAAAAGCATACCACGAACTTAAAACTACGCAATCGCAACTTGTTCATGCTGAAAAGATGGCCAGTTTGGGTGAACTCACGGCAGGGATTGCCCATGAAATACAAAATCCATTGAATTTTGTCAACAATTTCTCCGAATTAAGTGTTGATATGATTGATGAATTGACCGAAGAAATGGAAAAGGGCAACCAGGACGAAATCAATATCCTGAAAAAAGATCTAAAGCAAAACCTGGAGAAGATCAATCAACATGGCAAGCGGGCCAGCAGCATTGTAAAAGGAATGCTGGAACATTCGCGGAGCGGGAATAATGAAAAACAACCCATCGATATCAATGCTTTAGCAGATGAATACCTTCGCCTGGCTTATCATGGCCTGAGAGCAAAAGATAAATCTTTTCAGTCGGATTACAGGTTGGATGCAGATGAAAATTTACCAAAAGTGAATGTTGTTTCACAGGACATTGGCCGGGTATTACTAAACCTGATCAACAATGCTTTTTATGCAGTTGCTGAAAAGGCAAAACAAAACCATGCAGATTATAAACCGGAAGTGGTTGTATCCACGAAAAGACTGAATGACAAAATAGAGATTTCGGTGAAGGATAATGGTAACGGAATCCCCGATACTGTGAAAGACAAAATCTTCCAACCCTTCTTTACCACGAAACCAACAGGACAGGGAACAGGCCTGGGATTGAGCATGAGTTACGATATCATTACCAAAGGGCATGGCGGCGAAATAAAAATGGAATCAAAGGAAGGTGAAGGTTCTGAATTTATTATTCAATTACCAATCGAAGCGAAATAAATGTGGCATAGAATAATTACCGGCAAATTTTTGATAACAGGGATGATGATTTTATTCCTTGTGTTGGACCAGACATGGGCACAGCAGCCAGAGCGTCAATCTGTCAAACAGCATGATTTGGAGTCAACACCGGTAATCGTTAAAGCCGGTGAACCCGTCGTCAACAATTTGTCTGATCTGCCGGCTCCAAAGAAAAGATCAATAGCTGATTTTAAATCTCCCCGCAAAACGCCGGCTGATTTTTTTATTCCCATGAAAAACTTCAACACCGAAGATGGCCTTGCCATGAGCAGTATCCTTTGCGGTTATAAAGATCATAATGGAATACTATGGTTTGGTACTTCCGGGAACGGTGTGAGTGAATACGATGGGCAATCATTTACCAATTTCACTTCCTCAAACGGTTTGATCCACAACCTGATTAATTGTATTACCGAAGACAGCCACGGCAAGATCTGGTTTGGAACCTATGGAGGCATAAGCGTTTATGACGGGCGATCGTTTATAAATTATACCACTGAACAGGACTTCCCGACAATGACATCAACAAAATCCTGGAAGATAGTAAAGGCAACATTTGGATCGGGACACAAAAAGGCTTGAGCCTGATCGAAGCGCCTGATAAGGATGAAAACAAAAAGAAATTCATCAATTTTACCAATAAAGATGGTTTGTCAGGCGATTTTGTACGCAATATCTTACAAGATAAACAGGGAAGGCTTTGGTTTGCCACCGATAAAGGTGTATTCAGATATGATCACGGGGAAAGCAAAATCTTTACCGATGTTTTCAAAGTAGCCGGGTTAGCGAGCCAGTTTGTGCAAACAATGGCCGAAGACCGTGAAGGCCATTTATGGTTTGGAACAAATAAAGGGGTGATCAGGTATGATCCTTCCGGAGAAGAAAATCCGCAGCGTCTGACCGCTTTGAATGGATTGGCCGGTGATGATGTCAGGTGCATGATGGCGGATGTTTCGGGTAATATGTGGTTCGGGACAGGCACAGGCGTTTCCGAATACAATCAAAAGGATAACGCTTTCATGAACCTGACCACCGAGCAGGGCCTGCCTCACAACATTGTTTGCAGCATCACCGAAGATGAAACGGGCAGCCTTTGGTTTGGCACCCTGGGTGGCGGTCTGTGTCGCTACGATGGAAAAAGCATTGTTGCTTACACAAAGAAACAGGGATTGCCGTTGACCGTGGTGTACGCCATAACCGAAGACCATCTGGGGAACTTGTGGTTTGGGGGCAACGATGCCGGGATCACAAAATACACCCGGACAAACTTTAGGATTACGGGAAATTCATTCACGAATTTTAACACTGCACAGGGATTATATGAAAATTATATTCTGGCCATGTTAACTGACCGGGACGGAAACCTGTGGATGGGATCTCCAACCAATTTACAAAAATTTGACGGTAAAGCCATTTACAATTACACCACCGAACAGGGGATGGTCAATAATTATGTGGTGAGTATTCTTGAAGATCATTCAGGGAATCTCTGGATCGGGACCTACGAAGGCGGTATCAGCCGGTTCGACGGAAAGTCATTCTCAAATTTCACAACTGCCAATGGCCTGGTTCACAACACGGTTTGGGGAGCTTTCGAAGATAGAAATGGCAATATCTGGTTTGCGACCCGCAGCGGATTAAGTATTTACACCGGCGACACCTTCATAAATTTCACCACAGAACAGGGCTTGCCCGATAACAAGCTTTCTTCAGTTATCGGGGATCAATTGGGTAATATACTGATCGGGACCTGGGGAAGCGGCATCGCTGTGATCAGGAAAAACAAGGTGGATGATATTCTGAAGAATAAAAAGACCGAATCAGGTGGATCGGTTTTCGAAAATTTTTCAACCAGCGATGGCCTGTCGAACAACGTGGTTTACAATATCCTGGAAGACAGTGCAGGTAACATCTTCATCGGGACGAACGAGGGGATCACTGTGCTGAGAGATGGTTTGGATCCCACAGGAAAAAACTTAGCTAAGTCCGGCCTTGAAAACTTCAACCAAAAATCAGGTTACCCCATCAAAGATATCAGCAACAACAACAGCATGTTTCTCGACAGCCGGGGAATCATTTGGGCCGGAACCGGTGACAAACTGGTCCGGTTCGATTACAACAAGCTGCATAACAGTACCAAAGCGCCCGGCATTATCATCCGGGATGTAAAGGTCAACCATGAAAATATCAGTTGGTATTCATTGCAAAAAGAAAAGGGTCATGACAGTGTAATCAATTCCGGGATCACATCTTATCATAACCACGAACAGCTAATATATGGGAAAATTTTAAGCGAGAGCGTAAGGGATACCCTCCGCGAAAGGTTCAGTTCCATCCGCTTCGACAGCCTTACGCCGTTTTATGGTGTACCCCTGAATCTTGTACTGCCGTATGCCTTTAACAGCATCAGTTTCGACTTTGTGGGTGTGGAAACCCGGCGCCCGTTTCTGGTTAAATATCAATATAAATTAGAAGGCTACGACGATGAATGGAGTCCTGCAAGTACTGAATCAACAGCCAACTTCGGCAACTTACCTTTCGGACAGTATACTTTTTTACTCAAAGCCCGCAGTCCGGATGGTGTTTGGATTGAGCCGGCAAGATATCAATTTGAGATCCTGCCTCCCTGGTACCTCACCTGGCCGGCTTTTATTTTTTATGGAATCTGATTCGGATTGGGCATTTTTTTAGTCGACCGGATCCAGCGACGTCGGGTGATTGCCCGTGAACGACAACGTACCATGCAACGGGAACTGGAACAGGCCAAAGAGATCGAAAAATCGTACCTCGAATTGAAAGTGGCACAGAACCAACTCATTCAATCCGAAAAGATGGCTTCACTTGGAGAGCTGGCTGCCGGCATTGCCCATGAGATACAGAATCCACTGAATTTTGTCAACAACTTCTCGGAAGTGAGCAGTGAACTGGTTCAGGAAATAAACGAGGAAATTGAAAAAGGAAATTTGGAGGAAGTGAAAGAGATCACCGCCGACCTGATACAGAACCTCGGGATCATCAATCAGCACGGCAAACGGGCCAGCAGCATTGTGAAAGGAATGCTCGAACATTCGCGCAGCAGTAAAGGTGAAAAACGGCCCATCGACATCAATGCCCTGGCCGATGAGTTCCTTACGCTCTCCTATCATGGCCTGCGTGTTAAGGACAAATCATTCAACGCAGCTTTTAAAATGGAAGCGGACGGAAACCTACCCCGGATGAATGTTGTGCCACAGGACATCGGCCGGGTGCTGCTGAACCTGATCAACAATGCCTTTTACGCCGTCAACGAAAAAGCAAAACAAAACATCGAAGGGTATAAACCTGAGGTTATTGTGAGAACAAAAAAACTGGATGGTAAAATCGAGATAAGTGTGAAAGACAATGGTCCCGGCATTCCGGGCGATATCAAAGACAAGATCTTCCAGCCCTTTTTCACCACAAAAAAATCGGGTCAGGGAACCGGACTGGGACTAAGCCTTAGCCACGATATTATCAACAAAGGGCATGGGGGAGAACTGAAGGTGGAATCGGAGCCGGGCAAAGAAACAACATTTATCATTCAACTGCCACTGAATCAAAAATGAAAATGAAACAACACCTCATATGGCTGATTCTATTTGCCGGGTTCATGTTCCGGCAAACCGATCTGGTGGCTGAGCCTGCTAATTCATTTTCCATCGATACAAACACAATCCATGCTTTGAATGATCAGGCCTACGAATACTACTACGTTTCAAACCTCGACAGTTGTTATTATTATGCGCTTAAAGCGTTGAATCTGACCGATAGTCTCTTGCAACTGGAATCTGTTAAAAGCAACCCGCAATACCTGAACCGCTGCCGTATTTTGAAAGCCAGGAGTCTGACCAATATCGGAAGATCATTCAGCAATAAGGACCTTGAAAGAGCGAAAGACACGTTGTTGTCTGCCCTTGAAATCGTTGGAAAAACCGGGAATGAGCAGGAAGAAGTAAATATCTACGCGACCATCGGAAACATCCTAAGTTTTAATTCCCGATACAAAGCGGCTTTGGAATATTACCTGAAGGCCCTCGAACTTTCGCGCAAACTGGGCAACAGGGCCAGTTATGCAGAACAGCTTACTAACGTTTCCATTACACAACGGTATACCGGGAATTATGGCGAATCGCTGGCCCATCTGATGGAGGCATTAAAGATCAGCGAAGAATTAAAAGACACGGCCAATATTATCGAAATATACCTGGCCATGGGCTTTGTTTACATTTTAGTGGAACAGTGGGATGAAGCATTGAAAAGCCAGGAAAAGACGCTTGAAATATATAAACTCATCAATGATTCAACCGGTATCGCCAGAATTTACAACGATATGGGTGTTACCGAAATGTGGTCAGGAAACCTGGACAAAGCCCTGGAACTTCACCGGGCAGCGCTTAAGATTCGCCTGAATACATCAGAAATTTACAGCACCTTTGCCAGTTATAGTTACATAGGACGTATTCTGGAGGAGAAAGGAGATTACAAGGCAGCGGTCGACAATTATGAAAAGGGCCTGCATTATGCTCAAATAGCTGGTTTCAAAATCGGCATAGCGGATGCCCGTCTAAATTTGGGCGAAATTTATCTGAAACTCCCCGATACTGGGAAGGCCATGCAACAGTTTAATAAAGTCTGGGACATCAGTCACGATGTACAGGATGGCACCGGTGAAGTGAGATCGGCCATACAATTAGCCTCTGTGTATTTGAACAGAGATCAGCACAGGCAGGCATTGAATTGGTTGCAAAAAGCTGAAAATGCAGCATCCCGTGCACCTTTGATCTATGTGAAAGAGATCTACCGGAAAATTGCCGAATCCTATTTTCAACTGGGCGATTTTGAAAATGCTTATCTGAACCGCGTGAAATACGACGAAGTGAAGGACTCAGTGGCCGTTTCGGAGAATATGGAGCGGATCACGCGGCTGACCAATAAGCTTGAATTTGAAAATAAAATAGCGCTCCAGAAAGAGAGCAATGAAAAAATGATGGCACTCCAGCAGGTGAAGATCAACCGGGAACGTTTAACACGTAACATTTTTTTGCTGGGAATGTTGCTGGCAGTGGGATTGGTGATCATCATTTTTGTAAGATTCATGGAAAAGAAAAAACTGAACCGCCGGCTCAATGAAACCCTGGATAATCTTCGCGCCACACAAAGCCAGCTGGTACATGCCGAAAAGATGGCATCCCTTGGGGAACTCACTGCCGGCATTGCCCACGAAATACAGAATCCGCTGAACTTTGTCAACAATTTTTCTGAGGTTAGCAAAGATTTACTTGAAGAACTGGCAGAAGCTATTCAAAAAGGGGATACGGAAGAAATCCAGGCCATTTCGGATGACCTGAAGCAAAACCTGGATAAGATCAACCAACATGGCAAACGTGCCGAAGGCATTGTAAAAGGCATGTTGCAGCACAGCAGATCGCGGTCGGGGCAAAAAGAAGCCGTCGACATCAACAAGCTGGCCGATGAATACTTGCGGCTGGCATACCACGGATTGCGGGCCAAAGACAAATCATTCAATGCCGATTTTAAACTGGAGGCCGATGAAGATCTGCCAGAGGTCAATCTGGTGGCCCAGGATATCGGTCGGGTGATGTTAAATTTAATCAACAATGCATTTTTTAGTGTGTCCGAAAAAACCAAACAGTCGATAATTGGTTATAAACCTGTGGTAATTGTTAAAACCAGGAAACTGAATCAGCAAATTGAAATTCGTGTAAACGACAATGGCACCGGAATCCCGGAGGAGATCAGAGCCAAGATCTTCCAGCCCTTTTTCACCACCAAACCTACAGGGCAGGGAACCGGCCTTGGACTGAGTATGAGTTATGATATTATCACCAAAGGGCATGGTGGCAAAATTTCAGTGGAAAGCAAAGTGGGTGAAGGAAGTGAATTTATAATCACCTTAAATGAGAATAAATGATTTTAAAAAAGATCAACATATTATTTGTATTCGTTGCACTGATGTTCGTATCGGCAGGTTTTTCAGAAGGTGGGGTTGTTATCATCGATCAACACGGATTTGATGATGACGGATTTTTTGATATTTCAGAATCTGAAAACTGGATGTTTCATAAAGGCAATAATACCTCATGGGCCCATCCTGATATGAATACCAGTGATTGGGAGTACAGGAGACCCATTGATTTATCCCTTGAATTAGAAAATGATCAGGGGGTAGTAGAAGGTTGGTTCAGAATAAAAGTGAAGGTGGACGAATTGTTCCGTGATTCTACGCTGTATGTCAACATAGGCAATTACGGCCAGGCCATCGACATGTACATCGATGGCGAATTTTATCATTCATATGGTAGCACCGGCGCTTTCGGGAAACCTTATAAACGAAATGAAGGCACCAACCTTTGGTATTACCGGCCCATCAACCTTGAGCCAGGTGAAGAGCACCTGATCGCTTTGCATTATTTACATCAGCCACTCGGATTTCCTTACAATCTGATTACCACAGATGATGTCCTCTTCTTTACCATGAGCATCAATGAAAGTACATTTGAACAGGCACAGAAGGAAAGCCAACGAAAAATGTATACAGGATTGATCTCTACGGCAACGGCCAGCCTTGTCCTTTTGTTACTATTTATCATGCTCTATTATTTAAATCGGCGTGAAAGTATTCTCAAATATATCATTTTTGCGGCATCGTTGTCCACTTTCATTACATTCTTTATGATCCCGAATTCCAATGTGATCAACATCAGTATTCAATTCTACACCCTGATCAGGCCACTTTTCAACCTCGCACTTGCAGGACTGTTGTTCTCCATTGCAGCGATATTCGCCAAAGTGTTTGCCGGAAAAAGCATCCGGTCTATTTGGTACCTCGCCATTCCTGCTTTGATCATGTTTGCAAACATGCAATTTACCAGGATTGATGTGCTGAATGCTGTGGTTTTGCTTTTTTATATCGGTACCGGATGCTATTATATTATCAAATCCTGGAAAAAGCTTAAAGGTGCGCAATGGGCAATTATTGCGGGCTTCTTTGTAATTCTTTTTAGTATCGTTACCTTTTTTACAATTATCATTATCACCGGTTCACCGCAAACTTATATCACTTATTATATTGCCTTCATTACATTCCCCACATCGCTAATGATTTATATATCCCTTCGGTTTAAGGAGATCAATGAAAAGATAAAAATTAATACGGAGAAATTATTAAAAGTGACCGAAGAAAAGAGGCAGCAGGCAGTGAATCAACAAGCAATACTGGAAGAACAGGTAAAGGAACGAACCGCCGAGCTCCGGCAATCGCTGGAGGATTTGATGAATACCCAATCGCAGTTGATCCATGCCGAAAAGATGGCCAGCCTTGGCGAGCTCACTGCCGGTATTGCACACGAAATTCAAAATCCTTTAAATTTTGTAAACAATTTCTCGGAGGTAAGTGTTGATATGATTGCTGAAATAAATGAAGAAATTGAAAAAGGCAATAGTGAGGAAATAAAAGTTATTGCAGAAACCCTAAAACAAAACCTTGATAAGATTAGTTTTCATGGGAAGCGGGCAAGCAGCATTGTAAAAGGTATGTTGGAGCATTCAAGAGCTGGAAATGGCCGGAAAGAACCGACTGACATCAATGCACTGGCTGATGAATACCTGAGGCTGGCATATCACGGATTAAGGGCAAAGGATAAATCGTTTAATGCAGATTTCAAAACCGATCTGGATAAACATCTTCCAAAAGTAAATGTAGTTGGACAGGATGTTGCCAGGGTTATGCTCAATCTTATCAATAATGCTTTTCATGCAGTGTCTTCCAAAGCGTTAGCATCGGAGGAGGGTTTTTATAAACCCCAGGTAATCGTAAGCACAAAAAAGCTGGACGATAAAATAGAGATTCGGGTAAAAGACAATGGTAATGGCATCCCTGAAAATATTAAGGATAAAATCTTTCAGCCCTTTTTTACTACTAAACCCAGTGGTGAAGGAACCGGCCTGGGATTAAGTATTAGCTATGACATTATAACCAAAGGCCATGGCGGAATATTAAACGTTATTTCAAAACAAGGTGAAGGAACCGAATTTATAATTATATTACCAACATAAACGACAATATGAAAATTTTAGTAGTAGACGATGAAAAGGATATTCAAGTCCTGTTTGAACAAAAGTTCAGAAAAGAGATCAAAAATAATGAAATTGAATTTGTTTTCGCCTGTTCGGGTGAAGAAGCTTTAGTATGTTTACAAAAATACCAGCACGAAGCGGTTTTGATACTTTCCGATATCAATATGCCCGGCATGAGTGGACTTGAATTGCTGAAAAACATCAAACAGAAACACCGCGTGCCTCCTCCCATTGTTATGATGATTACAGCCTATGGTGATCCGGAAAATTACAATCAGGCAATGGAACTTGGGGCGGATGATTTTATTACCAAACCGGTTGACTTTAATTTACTAAAAGAAAAAATTAAAACATTAAGCTAATGGCTAAAATATTAGTGGTTGACGATGAAACGGATCTTCAGGTATTGATAACCCAAAAGTTCCGTAAAAAAATCCGGGATCAGCAATATGAATTTGTTTTTGCAATAAACGGAAATGATGCACTGCGTCAATTAGAAGAACATGTTGATGTGGATCTCGTGCTCAGCGATATCAATATGCCCGAAATGGATGGACTTACCCTGTTGTCAAAACTCAATGAGCAACATTCCATTTTAAAGTCTGTTATTGTGTCGGCCTATGGCGATATGGAAAACATACGTACGGCAATGAACCGGGGCGCCTTTGATTTCATTACCAAACCCGTCGATTTTAACGACCTGGAACTGACCATTGAAAAAACCATAAAACATGTTTATCAGCTAAAGCAAACACTTAAAGCCATTAAAGAAAACAACATCCTGAAAATGTATGTGGACGAAAACGTCCTTAATTTTATGGATACCCGTGAATTTGAATCGTCGCTCATGGCAAATGAAACAATTGAAGCCACTGTGGTTTTTATTGACATCTGCGGATTTACTTCAATCAGCGAAAACGAGTCACCCGATACGGTCGTAAAATTACTAAACAGTTATTTTGATGCCATGGTTAAAGAGATCATTAATCACGATGGTTATATTGATAAATTTATTGGCGATGCCATCATGGCGGTTTTCCGGGGAGAACATCATTTGGACCGTGCCATAGAGGCCTGTTTAGCTATCAGCAAAGAAATTGAAAAACTGCCTCCATTTTCTGATCATGTTACCTTTAAACCCAATGTTTCAATAGGCATTAATAGCGGTGAGTTGGTTTCAGGCAATATTGGTTCAGAAAGTCTGCGACGGTTAGATTATACGGTAATCGGGGATGTCGTTAATACCGCACAACGATTGGAATCAGCCGCAAAACCCGGCCAAATAATTATCAATAAAGCGACTTTTGAAAAAGTAAAAGATTCTTTCAATTGTCAAAAGGTGGGGGAAGTGGGATTAAAAAACAAATCCAACCCAATGATTATTTTTGAAGTTCTTGAATAATGATTTAGGCATTATTAAAATACACCAAACAAAATGAAACATCAAAATTTTACATTTTATATTTTTCTTTTATCAGTCTTCGTTTCTCTACAGTTGACAGCGCAGGATAATAAACCAGCGATTCTCCATATTCCTGAGAACTGGAAGTTTGAACGTATGGAATTCCCCCTGGGCTTTGCCCCTGGAATTAAATATGAAGGCTTTGAAGAATTGATCTTCTCTCCGGGTATGTTTGATACAGTAGCTCCGGATTACTTTTCCTACATTTTTGTCATGTCCATCAACAACGAAAAAGAAGTCAGTATCTCAACACTGAAAGAGGTTTTGCTGGCTTATTACAAGGGCCTCAGTCAGTCGGTGGCCGAATCAAAAGAAACGACAATCGACACATCAGTAATTACATGTTCTGTTGCTAAGCTTAAAAATGACTTCCGTGAAAGTGAGCATTATAGTGCGAAAATAACCTTCATTGATTCATTTACCGATAATCGTAAAATTAGCCTCAACCTGGAACTGGATGTGAAATATAATGAAGTTTCTCAAAGGTTATATATTTTGGCAATTGTTTCACCTGTTCAGCAAAAGGATCCGGTCTGGCAAACGTTGAAAAAACATAAAAACGAGATAATTAAACTCAATCCTCAGTTACAATAAGGCTTTCTGGTTCGGTTGAAGAGAATAATCAATAACTCGGGCAAAACAAACTTAATGCATTAAAAATTGATCTGATATGGAGGATTCAAACAGAATTGGATTTTGACATTAAAAACAAAACTTAAGATATGGATAAAGCACTGAAAACAATGATTGATAATATGCCTGAAAAAACAGGCAAGTCATTGGCAGAATGGAAAAATGTATTAAAAGCAAAACAATTTGCAAAACATTCGGAAGCCGTTAAATTTCTTAAAGAGGAACATGGCCTGACCCATGGATTCGCTAATACAATCGTACTTTTATCAAAAGAGGAGAAAGATTCTCCGGACGATTTAGTAAAAAATCAATATGTGGGCAAGGAAGATCTTTTCCCGCTGTACGAAAAGTTAATTGATACAGTATCGCACCTTGGGCCAGATGTAATCATAACTCCCAAAAAAGGCAGTGTTAGTGTAATTCGAAAAAAGCAATTTGTATTGATAAAACCAGCAACGAAGACCAGAATTGATCTTGGCCTTAAATTAGTTGGTAAAGAAATAACAGATCGCCTAGAAAATTCCGGACCTTTTGGTACCATGTGCACTCATAGAGTTCAAATTTCGAATATTGAAGAAATTGATTCTGAACTTAAAAACTGGATAGCTGAAGCTTACGAAAAGGCAATTTAATTGTCGCGATCAACGATCGCTTCATGCACCCCCGCTTGAAGCCGCAACATTTTAAAACCGTATTAAAAAAGTCAAAACAAGAAATTATTGTAATTTAAAGTTTTACTAAACAACCAACAATCACAATTGTTATAAATAAAAACAGACCAGGCTAAATCATGGGAAATAAGAAAACACGTCGCCTAGCTGCTATTATGTTTACCGACATTGTTGGATACACCGCTTTGATGCAAAAGGATGAAAAAGCAGGTGCAGAAGCAAGGGCACAGCATCGGCAGAAATTCCAACAGTATCATAAAATTTATAATGGTGACATTTTACAATATTTTGGCGATGGCACACTCAGTGTTTTTAAAAGTGGTGTGGAAGCGGTAGAATGTGCTGTTGCCATTCAAAAGGCCCTAAAAAAAGATGAGCCTGTGCCATTAAGGATTGGATTGCACATGGGCGATATTGTTTTTGATGGAACAGATATTTATGGAGATGGGGTGAACCTGGCATCCCGGATTGAAAGCATGTGTGTTTCTGGTGGTATTCTGCTTTCTGCAAAGTTAAATGATGAGCTTAAAAATCATAAAAAAATTTCTACACGTTCTTTAGGCCGATTTGAACTTAAGAATATAATTAAGCCGGTTGAAATTTATACCATTACAAATAAAGGGATTACTGCCCCCCAATTTTTAAAGGGAATTCAACTTGTTTCCAGCAAAACCATTGCTGTTCTCCCCTTTGCCAATATGAGCACAAGCGAAGAAAACGAATATTTTAGTGATGGTATCACCGAAGAGATCATTAATGCCTTGTCGAAGGTAAAAAGCTTAAAGGTAACATCCCGCACTTCTTCTTTCTTTTTTAAGAACAAAAATATTCCTATCAAACAAATCGGGAAAGAACTTAATGTTTCAACCATTCTGGAAGGCAGCGTCCGATTATCGGGAAATACCATCAGGATTACAGCACAGTTAATCCAGGCAGAGGAGGATTTTCATTTTTGGTCGGAAACCTGGGACAGAAAACTGGAGAATATTTTTGAGATCCAGGATGAGATAAGCTTAATCATTGCCGATAAACTAAGAGAACAATTTGGCCATTTTGAAATTCAGGACCATCTGGTAGAAAAACAGACCGATAATATAAATGCTTATGAATATTCGTTAAAAGCCCAATATTATAAAAACAAATGGAATCCCGATGATGTAAAGACAGCCATTTCGCTTTATAACAAAGCTCTTGAATTAGATCCAAAACATACAGAATCTGTACTGGGGCTTGCCGATTGTTATAGTTTTATGGCCACAACAGGGTTTATGCCAGCTGAAGAAGGATGGGGAAAGGCAGCAGAATTGACGAACCAGGCCCAACTACTAAACGATCAGTTGCCAGGTGTTCATTATCTACTGTCTAATATTGCATTTTTTATTTCCGGAAATTATAAAGAAGCATTTAAGGAAATGGCCAGGGCCATAGAAATTAAGCCCAACTTTGTAGATGCCCAGCAGTTTATGTCGTTTTTATACATTATTTCGGGAGAAAAGAAAAAGGCCCAACATCATCTTGATATTGCACTTAGCATCGACCCACTGTCGCAGGAAACCTTATTTTTCGATGCCTATTTTCACTATATGGTGGAAGATTATTCCACTTCCCTTGAAAAACTGAATAGCTGCCTGGCCCAAAATCCAAAAAATATTCCTGCACATTCTGTAAAGTGCTATTGCTTATTGAAGCTTGGCCGATATGACGAAGTCCTTAATTATTTTGATAAGCTTCCTGAGGATGTAGTTTCGCCCGGAGACAAATTAGGGTTAGCCGGGTTGGCCTGGGCTTTTAAGAAGGATACAAAAAAAACTGCAGAGTACCTTAATCTACTAATAGAACAAGCTCAAACTCCAGATAGTTTCCGGGCAAATTCATATTTGTTTTTAATATATGCAGTCAGCGGAGATAACGACAAAGCTTTTGAATGGATACGTATTGCCATAGAAGACAAAATATCATTAATGTTATTTCATTTTGCCGATCCGCTTGTCAATCCTATAAAGGATGATCCCCGATATGCTGAATATCACAAACTCATCTATCAGAAAGATTTTGTAGTTAGAAAGTCAGGAAAAAAGAAAGCTCTCCTTGATAATAAAACCATCGACAAATATTCAGAGCGATTGATAAATTATTTAAACGATAATAAACCTTATTTAGATCCTGACTTATCATTGCGTTCATTGGCTGATCAAATCGATATTCACCCCAATCAGTTATCCTGGTTACTGAACGAAAGTTTAGGAAAAAATTTCAACGATTTCATTAATCATTATCGGATTGAAACATATAAAATGCTTTCAAAAGACCCGCAAAATTCAAATATTACAATTATGGGCCTGGCTTATGAAAGCGGGTTTAATTCAAAAACCGTTTTTAACACCTGTTTCAAAAAGGAAACCGGATTAACACCAAAACAATTTTTAAATCAATAGAAAATTTTAATGTCTTCATAAATCCATTCCTTCACTTTAATTGGTTCGGAATTATAATCCCGAACAATCATGCTGAAACTTGTACATAATATTGCATCTGAAATTAACAATAAACAGTATCACTATGAAAATTGAAAAATTAATCAGAGGTAAAAATTCTGAGCAAAATAAAAAGCTTACCAAAGCATATGATAATATAGAAAATTTAACAGAAGCCTTAGTTGCTAAAGGAATTCCAGAAGAAAATTCTACAGTCATCAATGCAGATATAAAAACCATTAATTCATTTTCAGGATCAGAAAAGGATTTGATTAAACATTTGATAAAGACCAATGCTAAGGTTCTCGCTTATATTGAAAAGGAATTACATTGGGTAAAAAAGTTCCATTATCAAAATAAATGGATGACTTTTGGAATGTTGGCAGGTGTGCTATTTTCTGCCGCCTTTAGCAATTTCGTAGAATCAACCTTATGGACTTCAATGGGAATTGGAATTTCGATGGGATTGCTATTCGGGATTTTGGCTGGAAGAAATCGTGACAAATCTGCAGAAAAAGATGGCCTTCAGCTTGATCTATAATTCTTCAGATAAGCTATTAATTATTTTATAAGTCGGAATAGATGAAAGCAATTGTTTATACAAAATATGGTTCTCCCGATGTTCTCCAACTTGCTGAGGTAAATAAGCCAACTCCAAAATCCAATGAAGTACTGGTGAAAATTCATGCGACAACCGTAACGGCTACAGAGTGCACCTTTCGAAGAGGTGAACCCTTTATGGCCAGATTATTTATGGGTCTTTTCAAACCAAAAATTACAAGGCTGGGGGAGGAATTAGCAGGTGAAATTGAAGAAGTTGGCAAGGATGTCAAATTATTTAAAAAAGGAGATCAGGTCTTTGGAACGGCTGGACCTAAATTTGGTGCCAATGCTGAATATTTATGTGTTCCCGAAGATGGTGTCCTGGCTATCAAACCAAACAATTCAACCTTTGAAGAGGCTGCCTCAAGTGTGGATGGATTTTTAACAGCATTGCCTTTTCTAAGGGATAAAGGAAAATTCGAAGGGGCCAGAAAGTGCTCATTTATGGAGCCTCAGGAAGTATTGGCACAGCTGCTGTCCAGATTGCCCGATACTTTGATGCTGATGTTTCCGCTTTATGCAGCACAGCTAATATAGAATTGGTAAAATCTCTGGGAGCACATAAAGCAATTGATTATATAAAAGAGGACTTCACTAAGTCAAGCCAGACTTATGATATTATATTTGACACTGTAGGTAAGACTTCTTTTTCAAGGTGTAAAAGCTCGCTAAAGAAAAAAGGAATTTTCCTTGAAGCCGGGATCGGAATGGGAATTATGCCTCATATACTTTGGACATCAATGGTAGGAAACAAAAAAGCAAAGATTGCTGCAACAGGTTTGAGATCACCTAAAGAAAGAACAAAAGATCTTATCTTTCTAAAAGAGCTAATGCAAGCAGGAAAGATAAAACCTGTTATTGACAGGAGCTATCCGCTTGATCAAATTTCCGAAGCACATGCTTATGTTGATAAAGGGCATAAAAAATGAAATGTGGTGATCAGGGTAACAAATTAGGTATGCAATTCCTTTCTTTTAAAACACTCAAATCTTCATTGGTCGCTATTTAACCTGCCTGATCTGGCCAAAAGAAATGGCCAGCGTTTTTTCGTAATACCGGATTTGTTTTAACTCGGAGGTGCTTACCAGGCATAAAGAAAGTCCTTTTTTTCCAGCTCTGGCCGTTCTTCCGCTCCTGTGAGTAAAATATTCATCCTGGTCGGGCAACTGGTAGTGCACCACAAACGAAAGCCCTTCAACATCTATTCCCCTTGCAGCAATATCGGTGGCAACAAGTAATTGTAACGTTCCTTTTTTAAAAGCCCGCATTGCCTTATCTCTTTCCTTTTGTAATAAATCCCCGTGAATGGTATCGGCAGCTACATTTTTAGC
Organism: Bacteroidales bacterium; assembly: GCA_041393275.1. Taxonomy (GTDB): domain Bacteria; phylum Bacteroidota; class Bacteroidia; order Bacteroidales; family JAADJA01; genus JAADJA01. The sequence goes on along the minus strand of JAWKKL010000023.1, from coordinate 6,371 downwards.
TATTAGTTGTTTGGCTAATTTTTGGGCAATAACCTTTGTTCTGCAAAATACCAAACCCCTGTTTCCTTTTTCGGATTTTAAAAACTGAACTAGTACCTGAAGTTTTTCGTTTTCATCACAGATAAGGAATTTATGTTCAATATTTTTGTTTACTACATTCCTTGCACTTACTTCTATGCGATGAGCATCCGGGGACATGTGTGTGTTAACAATTTGTTTTATACCTTCGGGCATGGTAGCTGAAAAAAGCCATTTATTATCAACTCCCTTTAAAACACTAAGTATTTTATCCAACTCTTTTTTAAAACCCATGCTTAACATTTCGTCGGCTTCATCCAATACCACAGTTTTTACATAGCTCAGGTCAAGGGCTTTCCGTTTTAACAAATCAATAAGCCTCCCAGGCGTTGCTACAACGATATGTGTTGGCCTTGATAAAGCATATATTTGTTTATCGATGGGTGCCCCGCCATAAACTGCTTCCGTGAATATTTTATCAGAATACTTTGTAAACTTAAACAATTGTTTTGCAATTTGTTGTCCTAATTCCCTGGTTGGACAAAGAATAAGCCCCTGAATCTGTTTTTTACCGGAATCTATTTTTTGTAGCATGGGCAATCCAAAAGCAGCCGTTTTGCCTGTACCGGTTTGAGCCTGGCCAACAAGGTCGGTATTGGATGCCAGCAATAAAGGAATTACCTTAATCTGAATTTCTGTGGGTGTAATAATATTGAGTTCTTTTAATCCTTTGATGAATTTGTTGTCAACTCCAAGTTCTTTAAAATTTTCCAAAACAATGGTTTATTAATGTGTGGCGAAAGTACATATTAAAAGCTTGACCTGATAAAACAGTCAAACCTATCTTAAAAGGCTTCCTAAATAAAATAATAATGCACAGAAGATGAAGGAAAAAAGTTTAAATCAATCCCTTCCGCTTCAACATTGCGTCAGTACTTGGCTCAGCACCACGAAACTGAATGTATAATTTCATTGGATCATCAGTCCCCCCTTTTTCGAGGATATTTTCCCTGAAGGCTTTGGCTGTTTCCTGGTTAAAAATACCCGTTTCTTTAAATGCTTCAAACGCATCGGCATCTAATACCTCAGCCCATTGATAAGCATAATAACCGGCTGAATATCCCCCTGCGAAAATATGTGCAAAATAGGGAGAACGGTAGCGGACGACAATTTCTGGAATCAACCCGATTTTCTCCATGGTTTCAGTTTCAAAAACAATGACATCTTTTTCTTCGGGGACTGTTAAGGTGTGCCATGCCATATCGAGGTATGCAGCAGCAGTAAATTCAACGGTTGTAAAACCCTGGTTAAAATGCGAACTTGCCTGTAATTTATCAATCAAATCCTGAGGAATCGGTTCCCCTGTTTCATAATGTTTTGCATACGACTGCAATACAGTTGGTTCCGCTGCCCAGTTTTCCATGATCTGCGATGGAAGTTCCACAAAATCCCTTGAAACGGCCGTACCTGAAAGTTTTTCATACGTACAATCAGAAAGCATTCCGTGCAGGGCATGGCCAAATTCATGGAACATGGTACTTACTTCATCAAAAGTCAATAAGGAAGGTTTATCAGCTGTGGGTTTTGAAAAATTCATCACCATCGTAATGACAGGCGTTATGTACTCACCGTTTACATTTGATTGTTTACGGTAGCTGCTCATCCATGCACCTGACTGTTTACTTGGTCTTGGGAAAAAGTCCATGATCAACACGGCCTGGTGTGTTCCGTCGTAGTCAAATACTTCGAATGTATGGGCATCTGCATGAGGTTTTGGCATATCAAAACGTTCGACGAAAGTAAGCCCAAATAATTGAGTAGCTACATCCAGCATTCCTTTCTGCACATTTCCCAGTTCGAAATAGGGTTTTAGCAATTCATCGTCAAGGGCATACTTTTCTTTACGAAGTTTTTCGGCATAATACCACCAATCCCAGGCTTCCAGTTTAAAATTGTTTCCTTCGTCATTGATCATTTTCTGCAATTCAACAACTTCTGCCTTTGCCATAGGCAATGCTGCATTCCAAACCTGGTCCATCAAAGCATAAACCCTGTCAGGAGTTTTAGCCATATTCACATCCAGTATAAAATCAGCATGCGATTTATAACCCAGTAAATTTGCCATCTCAACACGCAGGCGCGCCATTCGTGCAGCTATTTTTTTATTATCAAATTTATTATCGTTGTTGCCACGGTTTATGTAACCTTGAATATTTTCTCACGCAAATCCCTTTACACAAGATATTGTAGAAACGGGATCAGGCTGGGCTTTGTTATGTAAAGCCATTTGCCTTCCATTCCGGCGGCTTTGGCATCTTCCGATCCCATTACCCCTAACAAAACGTGCAACCCGGAGGTCATCTTCTTTATCGACGATCAATTGGAAAATCATTTGTTTCAGCCAATAAATTGAATGTCAAATTCCTCACGGTCAAAACCGATAATTCTTCATTGATCCTGCGAAACTTTTCCTTTTGATTTCGTCAGAAGATTAGCCCTCCCCTCACAAAATCTTTGTATGTTTTTCAGGTGTTGTCAGTTGCTCTTGTGGTCAGGTTTAAATTATCCTTTGTTTATACAGTTAATTAATCCGTTCGAACAAATTCTCATTCAGGCTGATGTTATCTCTATAAGGAGCAATGCGGGCAACTTCTTTGCTGATGGCCCGGATAGAATCGTTGGTGTTGGCCGATGCATAAATTAAAACACGCTGCTCACGTTGGTTAACAATCTGCCGCTTTGATCAAGCACTATCAACGTATTTTCAAAAGTAGGCGGCTCAGGATTGTTGGCTATCGCTTCAACAACTTCGCTTTGTTGTTTCATGCCTTCTTTAAAAGCTGGTAAAAAATGTTCGTTTTTAATAATATCAAATGGCGGGACTTCAAATGGAGTTCCATACCCGGTATAAAACGGATTTGTTTTTGTTTGCATTTCTTTTTGATTTGTATTACAGGACATAGTAAACAATCCCAAAACAAGAATGATCAATAATTTCTTCATTATATTTTATTTTGCTGATTTCCACGGCGGCAAATTTAGAAATCTTTTGAATTAACAAATTGTTTTTGTTAACTAATTAACAATAAAAACTTATCAAACACTTGAACAAGCTTGAACAATTAAAGTTATTATAATAAATTGTATTTTTGGTTGAACTAAAAAACCTTTCCAATGAGATCACTTATAATCCTTCTCTGTATCATTTTATCAAATATTATGGTCAAATCTTTCGCCCAGGTTGGTATTGAAAATATTAAAATCTGTGTTTTTTCTGACCCCCACTATTTTGATACATCACTGCTTGTAAATGATGGCCCTGCTTTTCAGCAATATTTAATCTACGACCGGAAGTTATTGATTGAGAGCCAGGCAATAACGGAATCATTAATTGATTCATTAATTACTGAACAACCAGATATTGTTTTAGTTTCGGGCGACCTGACCAAAGATGGTGAATTGGTTTGCCACCAAAAAATGGCAGCACATTTCGCTGAACTCGAAGCAAATGGCGCAAAGGTATTCGTATGTCCGGGAAACCATGACATCAATAATCCTCATGCCGTAGCATTTGATGGAGATACAACCTATCCCGTTGCATCCGTTACACCTGAAGGCTTTAAAAATCTTTATAATAACTTCGGATTTAATGAAGCAATTTCTATTGATACTGCCTCTTTAAGTTACATCGTTGAACCCATTCCGGGACTGCAGATTTTATCTATGGATATTTGCCGTTACGATTCAAATTACATTGATAATTATCCCAATACGAGTGGTGGTTATAAACCGCAGGTTTTGCAGTGGGCAAAAGACCGCATCATTGATGCACGTAGCCTGGGAAAAGTGATCATTGCCATGCAACATCACAACATGGTAGAACATTTTACCAACCAGAAAGAACTTTTTACTGAATATGTAATAGATGATTGGGAAAGCGTTTACACCGAACTGGCTGATTTGGGTTTGAAGGTCGTTTTAACCGGCCACTTCCATGCGCAGGATATACGACGTATTACGACAGCCGCAGGAAATACAATGCATGATGTCGAAACCGGTTCGACAGTAACCTGGCCATGCCCTTACCGCATTTTGAACATAGATACGGATACTGTATTGACGATAAGCGGAAAGAAAGTTGAAAACATTAATTTTGATACGGGATCAATTAATTTTCAGGATTATGCGTTACAATCTTTGGAAGATGGCCTTCCAGCGACCATCATTCATTATCTTACTTCACCTCCATACAGCATTGATCAGGGCACCGCAGAATTTGTCGAACCCGCTTTTACCGAAACCATGATTGCCCATTACGCAGGCAATGAAGGAAGCCCGTCTTTTAACACCTCGTTTATTATCTTTACATTGAACCTTACAGGCTACGGCTATATAGCCGATGCATTGCAAAGTGCCTGGAATGACTTCGCCCCTGACGACTGGAATACAACCATTGACCTTACACCAAATGCTGAGAAAATTGCACTTGACCTGGCTGTTTTGTTAGAAGGCCCTTTCAATGCAACAGAAATGCAAACAAATTTGAATCCCAACTACATTCCTTTGGATCAACCATATAAAACTTTGCCCTGGCTGTACACAGGAACTAATGAGATAAATGTAATTCCTAATCCGGAGATTGTTGATTGGATACTGGTCGAAATCCGGGATGCAAACAGCGTAACAAGTGCGACTCCAAACACAAAAATTGGCCGGCAAGCTGCCTTTCTCCTGAATGATGGTTCTGTAGTTGGTTTAGATGGAACATCATTTCTCCAATTCCATTGTTCAGTAAATCAGCAATTATATGCTGTCATTTACCACCGGAATCACCTACCGGTAATATCAGCATTCTCAATAACAGAATCAAACGGGGTTTATGATTATAATTTTTCTTCAGGAGAAAACCAGGCTTTTGGAGGAAACTTAGCCCAAAAAGAAATTTCAACAGGTTTGTGGAGCATGATTGCCGGTGATGGTAATGCCGATGGATTGATAAATATGGACGATAAAACAAGTTTCTGGTCACTGCTTGCCGGAAAGATGGGGTATCTGTCAGGGGATTATAATATGGATGGGAATGTCAATAACGAGGATAAAAATGATTATTGGTACAGCAATTTAAACATGGAATCACAGGTTCCCGAACAATGAAATTAAATTGATTAAAAATTAAGCCCTATTACTCATATCGAATATAATCAATGGGATTTAACCGGCCCAGCCTGATTATCTGGAATACGATCACAAAAAGTGAAAGAAATACTGTAAATAGCAGGGCGGCTAAAAATGTCCACCATTTAATCCCACCATTGTAAGCAAAATTTGCAAGGAAATAGTTGTCCATAATGAACCAGGCGATAGGCCAGGCGATACCATTGGCCAATAAAACCCATTTCAGAAAACCACTTGAAACCAGAATGAAAATTCTATTTATTCCGGCACCAAATACTTTCCTGACAGCAATTTCCTTATTGCGTTTCCTGGTTAAAAAAGCAGCCAATCCAAAAAGACCAAGAGAGGCAATAAATATTGCAAGGAAAGAACAGAACAGTATCATATACATAAACTCTTTTACCGGATTATACGCTTCCGAAATAAAGGAATCCAGCGTAAAAAAGGAAAAATCTTCAGAGGGGATAAGAGCTTCCCATTTTTCTTCAACTGAGTTTTTAATGTTTGCTATTGGTTGGGTTGTTTTCAACGTGATATAACTATATCCCTGCCAGGGTTTGATGGTAATAATGAGGGGTTCAATATGGGAATGTAATGGAGAAAAATTATAATCGTTAACTACCCCGATTACAGGATGCTTGCCGTCTCGCTGAATTGTTTTTCCAATCGGGTTATCCCAGCCAAGCTGGCGGGCCAATGCCTCGTTAATGATATAAGCCTCTTTGTCCTGGCCAAAATCTTTAGAAAAATTTCGCCCCTGAACAATTTCCAATTCCATTGTTTCCAGATAATCGTAGTCAATATCAAGGGCATGAAACATAAGAGGCTCAGAATGTCCTTCGGGAAAGTATCCATTGCTTGTGTAACCGCTTCCCGGAATTTCAGAAGAAGCACCGGCCATTTCCACGCCCGGAATGCCTAAGAATTCCCTTTTTAAAACCTCAACACTGTTTTTTGAGGTTTCTGTTTGCAGAGCTATGACAATTTTATTCGAAGGATTAAATCCTTTATCTTCTGATAAAAGAAAGTTGAGTTGATTGGCAATTACCAGTGTGCAAACGATGAACACAATGGCAATGGTAAATTGAAACACAACCAGCAGGTTTTGAACAACCGGCCTGCTCTTTTTAAAAGCGACCCTTCCTTTAACAGCAGTAGCAGGCTTTACTCGCGACATC
>JAWKKL010000022.1:0-50830 GCA_041393275.1 Bacteroidales bacterium | reverse complement strand
CAATTGATAATTTTCTCGATCAAATTCCCTGGGCACTTACCTATACATTTAATTTTTTCCATGCCTCTGCTTTTTTTGCCCATACACCGCTTTTAACCCATTTTTGGTCGTTGGCCGTAGAAGAACAATTTTATTTAATATGGCCATTTGCCGTATTTTTAATAAACAAAAAGAACTTCAAAACATTTTTGCTGATTGTAATCGGGACCGGCCCTATTTTTCGATATTTGATTGCGTATATGGTTGAAAGCAATTATTCGGTTTATATACTTACCGCTAAAGACATCGTTGTGACTGTGCTGCCATTTTCCCATCTCGATGCATTTGCAATTGGCGGGTATTTTGCGCTTTACAGAAAAAGTACAAAACCTGTCTACATTTGGGCTTATGCTTTTGTTTTAATTGCTTTTGGCATGTTCACCAGTTGGAAGTCATTAGGGGATATTAATTTATATTCATTCGGGTATCGTAGTTTTATGATTGATTCATATAAATATATCTGGGGGTATTCTGCCTTTAATATTCTTTTTGCATTTACCCTATCAAATCTTAAAGACCACAGGTTTCTCCCCGTCATTTTCGAAAATCGGTGGCTCGATTATTTAGGCAAGATCAGCTATGGTTTATATGTTTATCATTTTCCGGCAATCTATGTTACGATTTCAGTTTTCGATTTCCTGCCAAAACTTATCCAGGTTCCAATAGCTTTGGTTGTTACCATTTTCATTTCTGTAATAAGTTATGAGTATTTCGAAAAAAGATTCCTCAGCATGAAGGACCGGTTTTTTCCACGATAGTCTATCTTCATACATTTCGGGCGAGATATTGTTAGACCTTATTACCAGTAGGTTAACGGCAATCAATTAAATGCCGTATTCAAATTTAACCTGCACTTAGATTTGTGCCTGTTTGAAATCCCGTTGGCGTTAAATTATCCAGGTTTGGAAGAAACGGATCTTTATTAGTCGGTTTGCCAAATAGTTGCGGCAGGTATTTATTAATAAATATAATTACCGGATAACAGGCAGCCATTGAGATTAAAGTTATTAAAATGCAGTTTAAGGTAATTGACCACCAAAAATTATTTAATAAGAAAAACTTAGCAATATGAATATTCAGGAAATGATGGAATAGTCCATTTAAGCCTAAAAACAACAACGAATTTTTGCCGATAAATGAAAGTGTTTTGTTTGTGGGGATTATAATCCCCAGGCTAATAAGCAATATTGCCCCGGAAAATGCATTTAAAAGAAATGGTAAGAGAGAACCATGTTCTGAATTCGCCATTATTACTACATTATCTCCTGTAAAATTATTATTATTAAATAAAATCAGTAATGAAAACCATAGCGGGATCAGGGCATAGATTAACTTGTGTTTGTTTTCTCTAAATTCGCTAATGATTGGGTACATTCCGTTCCCGATAAGGTAAAATCCAAGTGCCAAAATACTTTCGTGAATATACCAAAAGTTCTTACCAATATTTGTATAAAGGATGAAAAAATCAATATTCTTATTAATGAAAAATCCTGCAAATAGAAAAAACATACCCCAACTTAAACTTACCCATTTCGATTTTGCAGGTAATCCGAATACCGCAGCCAATAGTTCGGTAGTAAACAAACAAATCAAAAACCAGGTAACAAAATCCAATTGTGGACTGCCAGAAAGATAGAATAAACCCTTTTTCACGACAGTTTCAACCTGGAAACTACCACTCGTAACCTTAAAGTAAAGCAACCAAACAGGAATACATAAAACGGCAAAACTAAAAACCGGAATTATCCGTGTTAAAAACAATTTTTTGAAATGATTGCGTAATTGTTGATGTTGTTTTGCAAAAAAACCCGCTACCATAAAAAAGAATGGCATGTGAAATGAAAATATGACCTGTAGCTGGTTGAAAGCAATTGTTGTATTATTGCCTACGAAATTAACCCTTTCGATGTAATGGCTGTAAAAAACAAGAAACATTCCTATTGCCTTTGCGGAATCTACCCATTCAATTCTTTTGTGCATATACTCAATTATAAAAAGTAATCCTATAATCAAACATAATATTCCCGAATCCCGAATAACGTAAAAACTTAATCAAATATATATTATTGATAAAATATTTTTTTAGGCCACGATTTTAGGCACAATGTGAAATATATTAGTCGGTAAAATAAATTTATGAAAGGATAATAATTGTTGCATAATTTGTTGACCTACTGCTGTTTTATGCAATTTGGTGTTTCGAAACAATCATGCTCATTAAAACCTTGAAGAGGAAATAAGGCGTTTAAATTTTGATGATTTTTTAACTTATAATTCTCATCAAAATTGCGAATCCTAAAAAAAGTTGTACGATAATAATTATCACTTAAAAAGTATTTTGTTAAAACGTAAAAAATTCTATTTTTGACTATTAACTTGAACATTCAATTTAGCCATTAATCGTAATATTTTGAACAGCATGCTGCAACTAATTAAAACTGATGTATGGAAATAAAGCAGAGACTTATTGAACGATGCCGGGAACTTTTACTGGAAACCGAAAATAACCTGAAATCGGTAATTGATGATGCACAAAAAGCAGCCAATGAATATGGGCTCCCCAGGGATAGGTATGATTCGTTCAGGACGCAATTGCTGCGAAAACGGGATATGTTTGCCCAACAATTGGCCAAAAACAATGAGCAATTAAATTTATTGGAGAAAATCGATCCTGATAAAAAATTATCAAGGGTTGAGTTTGGCGCTCTGGTAATTACCGAGTACCAAAAACTTTTTATTTCCATCAGTCTTGGGAAAATGAGTATAGATGGCGAAGAATATTATGCCATTTCAGCTGCAGTGCCGGTGTATAAAGCCATGGAACACAAAAAGGCGGGTGAGGAATTTATCTTTCATGGTAAAAAAAATAAAATTATTTCAATTTCGTGAAGGGTGTTTTTATTTCTTTAGAAATTTTACAGTTCCAAAGGTACCTTTATTATAATGGTATTTAAGATAATATATTCCGCTGGTTAGGTTATGTATATCAATCCTTTTATTAGTTTCATCATCAATGTTAACAGCCTTTATTATTTGCCCATGTATATTATTGATTTCAATTTTGTTAATTAAACCATGTTCATCATTGGTGCTGACAATCAAATAATCATTGGCTGGATTTGGGTAAACATTGATTTCATCAACATTTGTTTGATCACCTAAATTAACAAGTATTCCATTATTAAATAATTCATCCACATCATCCTGGATCAGGGCCCGGTTCCACATAGCAAATTCATCCAGTGATCCCCACAAATATTTTATATAAAGCGAAGCCGTTTGAGGTGGTATGCAAGCAAGTTTGCCCGGCGTATCTGAGTATCCAATTGTCCCTGAGCCTATTCCATCATAATATCCTCCGGCATCCACTCCATCAATATAAATTGTCATATCTGTGGCTCCCCTTATAACCCCAACGATATGGTGCCAGGTTTGAGCGTTTATTGTCTCTTCGCTAAATTTTGACCTTCGATATTGATATCCGGCGCCGCCCCAATTTGACCCAAATTGTAATATAACTGTCCCTTCATTACTTGCGGACATAAAACAACCCGAGTAATTGTTATTTTGAAAATCAGTATCCAGAAATTTACATTTTTCCGTATCGATAATCATAACATTCGTCCAAAAAGAAAATGAAACCGGTATTGGAGGTTTTAATAAATTATTGTTGGGCAAATCAATAAAGTCATCTTCACCATCAAAATACAAAGCGCTGTTTCCATTGCCAAATCTGTCGGTTGTGTCAACCGCGCCATTCGATGTCCCGTGGAGATCATTTCCGCTGTAATCCAATACATTCCCATCAAAGCGATAATAAACAATCAGACTATCGGTTAAATTTTGACTTTTTGATAATAAAGAAAGTGATAAGAATACAACTAGTGCAACAATCAATTTTTTCATAATTGATTAGGTTTTTGTTAATAATTATCTTCTTTTATCTCAAAATATGCTTGTGGGTGATTACAGGCAGGGCATACTTTCGGGGCTTTTGTAGCTTCATGTAAAAACCCACATACCCTGCATTTCCAGATCACTTTTCCGTTCCGCTCAAATACTTTACCTTCTTCCAGATTCTTGTATAATTTCAGATACCTTTCTTCATGGGCCTTTTCAACTTTAGCTATTAATCTGAATATACTGGCAATTTTAGTGAAACCTTCTTCTTCAGCCACTTGTGCAAAGTTTGGATACAGTTCCGTCCATTCTTCGTTTTCACCTTCAGCCGCCGCTTTCAGGTTTTCCAAAGTTGAGCCAATCATTCCGGCAGGGTATGAGGCTGTAATTTCTACCATACCGCCTTCAAGGAATCGAAAAAATTGTTTGGCGTGTGAGCGTTCGTTTTCGGCTGTTTCTTCAAAGATGGCAGCTATTTGTTCAAGGCCTTCTTTTTTTGCTGCTTTGGCATAATAATTATAGCGCATCCTGGCTTGTGATTCCCCGGCGAAGGCTTTCAGGAGGTTTTTTTCTGTTTTTGTCCCTTTTATTGAATTCATAAATAATTAATTTTCTGATTTAGTCAAAATTAGAAAATATTTAAGACCCTGTTATAAATACCATAAATTTGTAACGATTATAAATTACGGCCATAATGAATAAAAATACAAAAGGAATTTCTTCCCAACCTCATTATATTTATTGGCATGATGTGGATGTTACCGGGTATATGAATTTTGCAGCCATTGCAAGATATTTGCAGGAAGCAGCATGGCATAGCGCCGACCAACTGGGCTTTGGGTTTGAAACCGCTAAAGAGATGAACCAGTTTTGGGTATTGATAAAACAATGGATTAAAATGGATAGGTTTCCAAAGTGGAAAGAAAAAATTGTCATCGAAACGTGGCCACGTGGGGTGAATGGCTATTGGGTTTTAAGGGATTATTTTATAAAAGATGATAAAGGTGAAACTTTGGGGGGAGTTACTTCTTCATGGATGCTTATAAACACCCTGACAAGACGCCCGGAAAGACCAGTGATAACACCTGAAGTACTTCCATATATTGGAAGTCAGCTAGCCCTGGAAGGGTCTGCCCCTAAAATTGAGTTCATCAGTCAAAATGAAAAAAAAGACAGCTTAAAGGTTCGATACAGCGATATGGATTTACATGGGCATGTTAATAATTCGCGCTATATCGAATGGATTTTTAATGCTTTGTCGGCTTGTGGATTAAAAAATAAATATTCATCGTTGCAAATTAATCATTTGGCCGAAACGGTGGAGAACGATATCCTTGATGTCGTGGTTTCAGATATTGAAAATACGGTATTCATCAAGGCTGAAAAAAGAAAAGATAAACATCCGGTTTTTATCGCCCGGTTGGGTTTTTAAGGGGTTAAAAAGCCAACTTACGAAAACCACGGTTAGTTTTTCTTAGCAATAAGAGCAACGTAATTTCCTAAATAGGCCGACGCTTTTGGGTGGTCAAGTTCAAGCCATGCAAGGGTTTTCCAAAAAGTTTTACCGAAAAAATTATGCTCAGAAACATGCTGCTTTAAATAGGTTGAACTCAACCCATAACTAATTACAGAAACTTCCCCATAATTTTTAAGAACTTTTTTCATCCAACCGATGGTATGAGGCTTATATGGTAATACGGCTTTGGGGCGTATTTTATTTATTATATCCCCTACAACGGGCATATCTATGATAAATCTCTTGAAAAACCTGATTGGGAATAAAATGGGTCTGGGATTGGCCAGTATAAATAAAGATGTTCCCCCTTTTTTTGTCACCCTCATAATTTCATCAAATGCTTTTTTCTGGCTAATACTATCCGGAATGTGATACAGGACATGGGCCGTGTAAACCGTATCAAAATGATCGTCAGGGAATGGTAACTGACATATATCGGCAACGGCTACTTCATAGGTTGCTCCTGTTTTTTTTAATATTTCATTGGTCTCTTCAATGCCGGTTTCCGAAAAATCAACCCCTGTGTATTTAGCGCACAAATCGAGCATAAAGGTGGCAGGGTTTGCGCCACATCCCGCTTCTAAAAAATTTATTTTTTTTTCATTATGTCTGATAAAATTTTTGAGCCGTATTCTTCTTTTTACTTCAAGTTCATTTGCAATAGGGCCGGTTCCTTTACTTTCAAAAAGATCCGTATCAAGATATTTGCCTTCTTCGGTTTTTTTCCATCCTTTTGAGTTGTAAAACGATTTTACCTCATCCGATCCTTTAACTTTAATTTGTGCCATATAGTAGGTGATTATTTTTAATAATTTTTTAAAAAAGCTTGATAAATAGAGATTTTTGGGTTATGATAATTGCTTTGCCGGATTTTGTTCATACATAAATTTATTACCTCTTTTAACTATCATTTCATTTCAACGTTTCAAAGCTACAAAGGTTATTTATATTTGAATTTTTCGATCCAAAGAAAACAAAAAAATTGTGATCATGGAAACTGTTCTGTTGAATATATCGCTTTGTTTTGATTTATTTCACTGACAAGGTAAAATAACAAATCCGGCATAGGATTGTTTTGTTAAGTGGTGTTTAATTTTAATGGCCTTTTATAACAATTCCTTATAATTAACCTTGATAAGCATATTTTTCTCAAAATCAAATAAAGTAAGTTTCCTTAATTCATAATAACTCCGCCAGTAATTCCACAACGCATTGATATAGCTGCTTTTTGAACTGTTTGATTCGGCCTGCGCGATATTTAAATCGGTAATACTTATTTTCCCTATAAGGTAGCGTGCTTTCGTAATGTCGTATCCTTTTTGTGCAACCGTGTCGGCTTTGGCTGCGATACGTACCTGATCGAACTGCATATTAAAACGGGTGACTTTAAGGAAAATCTCCTGGACAAAGTCTATTTGTTCCTGCTCTATGGATGTCCTTACGATTTCCTGGTTTGATTCTGCTTTTTTGATCTTGCCGCGTGCCACCCCCCAGTCGAGGATAGGTATGCTTAATCCAAGTTCAATAGTTTGCGCATCCGAAGGATTTAACCTTAGTTCATCGAGGTATTGCCGGCTGTTATCAAGCCCATATGAAAGACGAAGATCAGCATCAAACCGTCCATCGTATTTTGCAAAAGCAAGCTCGCTTTCCGATTCAATCAACCGACGCTGAAATGACAGGGCTGTTGAACTGTTATATTTTGCCTGTTCGATGGCTTTGGCAGCTTCAACGATAAAAGGTTTAAAATCGTCAGGAATCACAAGCTCAATTTTTTCTGCGTCATTTATACGTAAATAAGATTTTAGTCTGAACAATTGATTTTCAAAATCCAGTTCTTTTTCCTTGACAGATGCATTCGATCGGAGGTATTGTAATTCCAACTGCAATAGGTCGTTTTCAGCAATTTTTCCTAAATTGTATCTGCCCAATGCTATTTTATACAAGGTGTCATAATTTGCCTGGTTGATGATTCCGATCTGTTTTTCAATCTGTGCGAGTAGAAGATTGAAAAAATAATTTGCTGCCGTAATAGAAACCTGTTCCATGTCCTCAATGTATTTCTTCTTGGCTTCTTCGTACACAAGCGGTTCTACTTTACGTTGCCATTTTAGGGGATTATGGCTGAAAAGAGGTTGGTTATAAGTAATATTGACCAGGGATGAACGGAAATAGGACGTGTCGTTAATAAAGTTATCTACCCTGAGGAGGTCAGAATATAATGACAAGGATCCTCCCGTAGCTCCAATTTGTTGGTTTAATGACAGGTTTCCGTATATCTGGTTCTCATCTATGGGAGAAAAAACGGTACCTATGGTTGGCAAATAATCGGTGCTGATTCCCTGCGTGTATTGTGGAATGGATCCTCTGAACAGTAATTCGGGTAAAAAGGAGGCGCGATAGGAACGGTATTCCCAGTAACTTGAGCGAAACCTGTGTTTTGCCAATAGAGCATCAGGCGATTGCTGACGCGCTATTTGAACAACATCATCAAGGTAAAGTTTTTTAATCTCCTGTGAATGGGCAGTTAAATAAGAAATAGTCGTTGTAAGTAAAAAGACAAATATGAACCGGCTAATAAAATTCATATAAGTAAATTTAAATTTGTAAAACATATCTTTTTTCTTTTCCTTTCAATTTTAAAACAATTAATCATGCCTTAACGATTCCACCGGGTCCTGTTCGGAGGCTTTTTTTGCCGGCATGTATCCAAAAATAATCCCAACAGCCACCGAAACCCCAAACGATACAACGATTGACATGGGCGAAACAATGGTCAGGATATCGGTAGCCTGCATGATGATCTTTGACAGCGTAATGCCCAGGATAATTCCAATTAGTCCTCCTGAAATGCTTATTAATGTAGCTTCCGATAAAAACTGAAATACAATGTCCCGCTTTCGGGCTCCAGTCGCCATTCTGACGCCGATTTCCCGGATCCTTTCCATAACCGAAGCCAACATGATATTCATAATGCCAATCCCACCAACAATTAATGAAATGCTTGCAATGGCACCGAGCACAATGTTGAATATGTCTTTCGTCCGTTGTTCTTGTTTTAATAGCAGTTCTGGTATTTTTATCTCAAAATCTTCAACCCCGGCATGACGGCGAATTAACATTTTTTTTAAAACCCTGACAGTAGAGGTTAGGAATTCGCTCTCTTTTACCTGAACAACAATTTTATCAATCTGGTTGTAATTGCTTTCTTCATCTGGCCCTGAAGAAGAACTGAAGGAACTGAAACCGCCACCGCCATAAAACACATACGATTCGCTTTCGCCATGAATCGACGCTTCTGTAATGGCAGAGCGGTCTCTGTACCGAAGAAAAATGGTTTGTATAGGGGCATAAATATTTACACTGTAATTACTGATCCCAAGATCTTCGTTTCCGATGCTTCCAACATTGATGTTCTCAAGCACCCCCATTACCTTCAGCCAAAGGTTTCCACACTTAATAAATTTACCTAAAGGATCTTCATTCGGAAAAAACCTGGAGGCAATTTTAGGTCCGATAATACAAACGGCAGCTCCAGTAGTCATTTGATCTTCGGTAAACATATATCCTTTTGAAATATTCAGGTTAAACACCTTAAAGAAATCAGGGGTAACTCCTGATAAGGTAGCTGAACTCCGAATTCCGTCTTTTACGATAAAGGTTTCGTATATCACTTCAGGGCTAACCTTATCAATGGTAGGCAGAATGTCATAAATACTAAACGCATCGTTCATTGTTAGTCCGGGGGAATATTTCTCTGATTTCGATTTTCCTTCTTCTCCTTCGGTGTCTTCACTTCCCTGGTTTTCAAACACCGGTGTAATTATAATGTTGTTGACCCCGACTAGTTTTATCTGATCCAGGATTTCTTTCTTCGCGCCATTCCCAATGGCCATCATGGCAATTACGGCAGCCACACCAAAAATAATTCCCAGAGCCGTAAGAATTGATCGGAATCGGTTGGCAAAAACCGCTTCGAGGGCAATGTTTAATATTTGTAAATACCTTTCCACAAGTAATTTGTTTATTTGTTCCTATTTCCCAATTCCTTTTTTTCTTTCACCACCCTTTTCCCCCAATCGCGCTTTTCCCCTTCTTTTTCTACGGGTAAATTTTCGTCGGTTTCAATTGGCCTGGGCTTCGGTTTTATTTCATACTTTGCGACGACATCTTTATCCAGAGATATGAGACGGTATTCTTCAAATCCTTCGGGAGGTAACAAATAAACTTCATCACCTTCTGAGAGCCCTTCTTTGATGATAATTTCGTTTTCATTGGTTTTACCAACAATAACCTGACGTCTGCTTCCACCTGATACCACATAAGATATGGAGTCCTGTGTGTGAACACATTCAATGGGGACAAACAGTGCATCTTTGATAATATCGGTAACGATAATGTTTTTCGTGGTCATGGCCGGCCGCATAACCGAATCGAACTGATGGACTTCAATCAGCACTTCAAATACTTTCGCATTTGTATTTTTCATTTGTTCGCCAATGTTGGCTACTTCGGTTACGATGCCGGTAAACTTTTTTTCAGGGAAGGCATCAATGCCAATATCTACGTGCTGGTTTTCTTTTATTTTGCTAATGTCAATTTCATTCACATAGGTTTTTGAGATCATTTTTGTCAGGTCGGGGAGGGTGGCTACCACATTATCCCAGGTGCTAACCTGCGATCCGACGCCTTGTTTTTTCCCATCCCAGCCACGTTTATAAATAACCATGCCCGATTTTGGCGCATACACCGTAAACTGGCTAAGCACCTCGGCCATCTCATCGTATTTTCGCTGGGCCTTTGCCAGTTTAGCCGACACTTCGTGCATGTTGGCCTCGGCTTTTTCGTATTTGAGTTTATAATTCTTAATTGCCTGATCAAAATTTCTCTCTGCACGCTCCAGTTCAATTTCAACCTGCCGAATGGTTGCCGGTGGTTCGAATTTCGATTGTTCGAGTTCTATTTTTTTCTCTTCGAGGGCATATTCCAGGTTTATCAATTCATCGCGAAGACTGCGAAGCTCCAATGAAGTATCTAACCTGGTTTTGGTATACTGGGTTTCCAACTGTTCTATTTCAAGCTCTTCATCCTTTAATTTATTGGCCAATTCTGTCCGGTCGAGGGTGGCGACAAATTCTCCCGAATCAACCACTGTTCCATCGGGAACCATATCATCAATTTTTACCTGCCATATCCTGACATTCCGTAAATTGCTTGGCCCATAAATTTCTTCCGAGCTTTTGGCTTCCAATTCACCGGTTGTGGTTACAGCAATTTTAAATTCACCTGATTTAACTTCAACTTCAATGGTTTCGGAAGTTTTGGAGTCAGTGCCAACAAAATACCATAAGGTAATAATGATAACGATGACGATGCCAATAGCTATGTAGATTTGTTTTTTCATAGGTTTGAATAAATTACAATTTGCACGATTCAAAAGTACCAATAAATAACTTCAATATCCTTAATTTTGTTGTGCAATTTGAGCATCTGATAATATAGTTTGGGTGCAAGGGGCTGAATGAAATAAATTTTCTATTTTTGCAGGCAATATTTTATGATGAAAAATATATTGATAATATTCATTTCATTGCTTTTCTTTAGCGTTGTATCGTGTAACAGGGACAGTGGAAAATTATCTTCCGATGTTGTCTCAAATCCTAATTCAGCCTCAGGAAAAACGATGGGAGGATTGCCAAAAGTTGAATTTGAAAAAGATTTTCATGACTTTGGAAAACTGATACAGGGCGAAAAAGCCACCGTCAATTTTAAATTTAAAAATACAGGCGATGAAGACCTCTTAATTACCCAGGTAAAAAGTAGTTGTGGATGTACCGTTACTGAATTTCCTAAGGATCCTATTTCTCCCGGAAATGAAGGGATCATTAAAGTTTCTTTTGATAGCGCTGGCCGGAAAGGGGTTCAGAGCAAGTCAATAAATGTGGTGCATAATGGACAACCCAATAATACGGTCATTCGGATTAAAGCTATGGTTATTGAACCATAATAATAATGATCTGCATTAATGTATTTTACGATTTGAATTATTAATAAAAAAATATACTTACTTAATGAATCTAATAAACATATTACTTTTTATGCCCCCAGCCGAAGGCCAGGAGGGTGGGGGGCTTATGAGTTTCCTCCCTATCATACTTATCGTTTTGGTTTTTTATTTGTTTTTTATTAGGCCGCAAATGAAAAAATCCAAAGATCAGCGAAAATTCAGGGAAGCCATTAAAAAGGGAGATAAAATCATTACCATTGGCGGAATTCATGGTAAGATTATAGAAGTGCAGGAAAAAACATTTACCATTGAGGTGGAAGGACAAAACCGCCTGAAAATTGAAAAATCAGCTGTGGCCATGGATGGCAGTTCGCAACTACAGGAGGGTAAATAATCGGGCATTTCTCTCGTTTGAAAACCATTGATGCGAAACGATCAAATCATTGAATCAATACTTTGGAACCGAGATTAAAGGAACTTTTTAAAGGTGTTCGTTTTGAAAGGGATCAGACCAACAGGCATAAACTAAAAGTTTTTCTGATCTGCCTTGCTATTTCGGTTTTTATCTGGTTTCTGATTGTCCTGTCAAACGAAAGTTCCACCACGCTTGATTATCCTATTATTTATACAAATACACCAGCTGACCTCATCCTTGTAAATCATCCCGATAGTATTTTATCGTTTCGGATTGCCTCCGGTGGTTTTGAACTTTTAACACTCAAATATCTTACCCGGAAAAGGCCTTTAGAAATTGACCTGTCACTTTTGTCTCTGGAAAAACGGGATTCCCATTTTGTTGGTACTTATTCTACTTCTCAGATCGCAGCCGATATAACTAAGAATTTTAATTTTACTAAAGAGTTGGTTTCCATTTCACCACAGGTTATATCCTTTAAGTTTGAACCATTAATTGGAAAAAGGTTGCCCATCCTGCCAAACGTGGAACTTTCATTTATTCCCCCTTACCGTTTATCCGATAGTTTGATATTAATTCCTGATTCTGTGAATGTTTCAGGGCCTGACAACATCATTAGCAAAATTTCCTGTATTGAAACAAAAAAAACAAAAATTGATGGCATCAGGGATAAGGTGACCCAGGTATTGACGTTGTTAAACCCCGATATTAACCAGATAACACTTGGACTTACATCTGTAAAAGTTGAAATCCGGTCAGAAAAGTATACCGAGTCAACCATTTCAGTTCCTGTTACAGCCTGGCATTCGGGGCTGAAGGTAAAAACTTTTCCATCGCATATAAATATTACGTATCTTGTTTCACTTAAGGATTTTAACCGGATATCGCCCGAAATGTTTGTGGCTGGGGTAAATATCTCCGGAGAAACGGCAGATAACAAAGCCGTAGTGGTTTTGGAAGAAAGCCCTTCATTTGTGAAGGTTACCCGGGTTGAACCAAATGAGGTTGAGTATTTAGTTATAAAACAATGATAAAAATAGGATTAACTGGAAATATTGGCTGTGGTAAAAGCGTGGTGGCAAAAATTTTTGAAACGCTGGGAGTTCCCGTTTATCATGCCGATTTATCGGCCCGTAAATTTCTTGATGATAACGATATTAAGAATAGCTTAAGGTCTGCTTTTGGAGATGATATTTTTGATCAGGATTTGATTAACCGGAATAAATTAGCTTCCATTGTTTTTAACGATAAGTCTTCGCTTGACTATTTAAATTCGCTTATTCATCCAAAAGTAAAATCCGATTTGAACAAGTGGGTACAATCGAAAAAAGAGTTTCCCTATATCATTCAGGAGGCTGCCATCCTTTTCGAAAGTGGATTTAACCGTGAATTTGACAAAGTTATATTGGTAATCTGCCCGGATGATCTTGCCATACAAAGGGTCATGAAAAGAGACCATATCAGCGAAGCTGAAGTTCGGCGCAGGCAATTAAACCAATGGCCGCAAAAGCAAAAAATTACACTATCTGATTATGTCATCAATAACGATGGAAATGAACTTTTAATCCCCCAGGTATTAACCTTACACAAACAATTTATTTCATAAAAAAAGGGCCACAAAATGGCAGCCCTGTGCAGTCTTTTAAGATAGTCCTATTTTAAAAGATTGATCTTTTTGCAAACGGAAAAATCACCACAAATAATTTGTATTAAATAGATTCCATTTTTAAATGCTGAAAGATTGATTGACCCATTGCCAGATTGCTTGATTGTTTTCACCAAAACACCCGTGTTATTATACACATTTACCCGCATATTTTCAGGGCTGTTAATATAAACCATGCCCCCTGAAGGATTTGGAAAAATTGCAATATTATCAAACCGCCTCTTTTGTATTCCTGTGATATGATCTACAACAATATAATCCTCTTTTGTTACGGAAATGGCGTTTGTTCCATCAGAAACGGTGAGTGAAACATCATAGCTGCCTTCCAGGACATACGTTACAACAGGATTCTGTTGGGCCGATGTCGACGGTGTGCCTCCTTCGAATTGCCAGTACCACAAACTTATATCACCTGAAGAGAAATCAGTAAAATGAACACTTTCATTTTCCATAATGTTGGTATTATCCGCTTCAAAGTCAGCAACTAAAACATTCTCAATATATCTTTCAAAAGGCTTCGATTCCTCAAATCCAAATTGACCACCTTCTGCCAACAAATTATTAAAATCATCCATGATCTTATAATATCCTTCTCCAAAATTGCAACATATACCATCTCCGTACGAATCGTAAATGGTAAATGTATAACAATCGC
Source organism: Bacteroidales bacterium (assembly GCA_041393275.1). Taxonomy (GTDB): domain Bacteria; phylum Bacteroidota; class Bacteroidia; order Bacteroidales; family JAADJA01; genus JAADJA01. The sequence continues at coordinate 36,632 of JAWKKL010000022.1, read as the reverse complement.
TGTTTATAAATTCCAATGTGTCGTAATGCACTGTATTGGCTTCTGCATATGGCCCGCCTGAATATAATACAGTACCGGCCGAATTCACCATTTCCCATGTGGTTTCAGACGGATATTGGTTGGTCTTAAGTTCGAATAGGGCAGTGGAAGTAGTAAGCTGTGGTACAGGCACAAATTCACCTAAAGCCGTATTGTTCTCAGGATTCTGATCGGGCAGTCCATTGGGGTTACTGATACTAACCTGAATGGTATTAATAGATTGGGTAATAAAGGAGATTTCTGGCAGGCTAACCTGTTCTTCCTGGTTAAACCCGAGATTTCCGGCCCAACTGTATGATTGTGAAATCCCATTATTAATGGAAAACGCGAACTCAATAGTGGTTAAATTATTTGTCCCATTGTTTTTCATCAGAACAACTGGCTCAACTGAGTTACCACAAAAAAAATCAACGGGGTATATTACTTCTTCTACTCCTGCGTCATTCGTGAACAATGGAACCGTCAAATATACTTTTGTCCCCTGAAGTATTTCTTTGGTGGAGTTGTTTTGAACAAAAGCAATTAATTCACAGTTATCAATGTTCCATTCAGTGGCTACATTAAAACTTAAATTAACCAGTTCTGTAGTCCCTCCGGTAAAGTCAAGTGCGGTTCCGTTTTCATCCGGGACCATCAGGCGGTTGGTAAAATCCTGTACCTGTGTCAAACCCCATACAATGGGTAATTCCGACTCGGTTAATACAACCTGAAGGACAAGGTTTGTCATGGTATTGCCCCCAACATTTTCAATGGTAACTGCAGTGCTATATTCATTGCCATTTGCATCAAAGTCAATATCAATAATAAAATCGGAAAGTACATCATTTCTGTCTTCCACCTTTGGAACATAGGAGCTATACATACTTGCTGTACTGCTTCCTTCGGTAATTGTATATACCCCATCAAAAAGGCAGGTCGGGTAACCGGATATTTCATAATAGTTATTTCTTGCATCGGCATATGAATTTGCCAGTGAATCGCCATTATGGTTTACTATTACAGCTACATTGTGCCCGTTGGCAACGAGGTCCGCCACTCCAAGCGCTGCACCCGGGCAGTAAGATCCCCAAAAACCTGTCGCCAATTCAACCACCACCATATCCCTTTCAACTTGCTGACCCTGGCTCATAATTCCAAAAATCATCAGGCAAAATATTATGATTAAAGGTTTAACAAAGTTTATCCTATATAAAATCGTAAAAAAATTCATTTTTGAAAATAACATGATTGAATTTATCATTTATCATTGGCAAATATATGCAAGTTATATAAAAAATTTGTATAAATCTTGGTATTAATAAAATATAAAGTGGAAGTACCTAATAATTGCAATAAGTTGTTAGGCTTGTTGTATAAAGTAAGTTGTTTAGCCAAACCTAAAAACTTCACAATCTTTGTTTTTTTATCATTTGTGATGAATAGATCATAATTACTTGATTAAATACAACCTCATCAGATTTTTACAAAAAAGGAACCGTAAATAACTCCCTAAAAAATAAATCCCTTTGTTTCATTTACCTTTTATAAATTTGCCGGTCTAAATTCTATTTCTAAAATTCAAACATAACAAGCATGAAGCAATTGATCGAATGTGTTCCGAATATCAGCGAAGGCCGCGATGAAAATATAATTAAACAGGTAACCGATGTTGTTGAGACGGTGGAAGGTGTTCGTCTGATTGACGTTGATCCGGGCAAAGCCACCAACCGAACAGTTATTACGTTTGTCGGAACACCCGATGAAGTGTGCGAGGCTGCATTTCGTGTCGTAAAAAAAGCGAAGGAATTGATTGATATGAGCAGACATTCGGGCGCTCATCCCCGGTTTGGTGCTACCGATGTGTGTCCGTTGGTTCCGGTGGCTAATATCACCATGGAAGAAACCGTGGAATATGCCCGCAAACTTGCCAAACGGATTGGCGAAGAATTGAGCATTCCGATCTATTGTTATGAATTTGCCGCTTTTAAACCTGAACGTAAAAATCTCGCTACATGCCGGGCAGGGGAGTACGAAGCGGTAAAAGAACGGATCGTTACCGACCAGTGGAAACCCGATTTTGGCCCTGCTGAGTTTAATGCAAGTGTAAAAAAATCAGGCGTTACAGCAGTTGGCGCCCGGAATTTCCTGGTGGCTTATAATGTAAACTTAAATACGACCTCAACGCGTCGAGCCAACGCCATTGCCTTTGATGTCAGGGAGCGCGGACGCCCGATGAGAGAAGGGGATTCGTTAACCGGAAAAATTGTGTTGGATAAAAATGGCAATCCTGTCAATATTCCCGGTATGCTGAAATCGGTAAAAGCTATTGGCTGGTTTATTGAAGAATATGGCGTTGCACAGATTTCCATGAACCTGACGGATATAACGGTCAGTTCTGTTCATGAAGCCTTTGATGCGGTAGTAAAGAGTGCAGCAAGCCGGGGAATCCGGGTGACCGGTTCAGAGCTGGTCGGTGTTATTCCATTAAAAGCGATGCTGGATGCCGGAAAACATTATCTTCGTATGCAACAACGTTCGGTGGGCATCTCCGACCGTGAAATCATTAAAATTGCCGTTAAAACTCTTGGCCTTGATGAGTTAGGGCCCTTTGACCCGGACAAAAAAATCATCGAATACATCCTGGAGGACAAGTCGAAGAAAAAGCTGGTGGATATGACCGTAAAGGAGTTTGCCCATGAAACGGCTTCCGAATCACCAGCCCCGGGAGGCGGTTCCATTGCAGCCACCATGGGCGCTTTGGGCGCTTCCCTGGGAACGATGGTGGCTAACCTCTCCTCACATAAACGCGGCTGGGACGACCATTGGGAAGAATTCTCCGACTGGGCTGAAAAAGGAAAATATTATCAGGACGAACTATTAAAGATGGTGGATGAAGACACCAACGCCTTTAATAAGATCATGGATGCCTTTGGTTTGCCAAAACAATCCAAAGAAGATGCCGCCGAAAGAACCAAAGCTATACAGGATGCCACCAGGTATGCAATTGAAGTCCCTTTTAAAGTGATGACCCTTTGTTACCAATCCATGGAGGTGGCCAAAGCAATGGCAGAACATGGAAACCCCAATTCCGTTTCGGATGCCGGTGTGGGGGCCATTGCCGCCCTGGCCGGTGTGAAAGGGGCGTTCTTAAACGTTAAGATCAATGCCGGCGGGCTGGATGATAAAACCTTTGTGAATGATATCATCGCAAAAGGGAAAGATATAATGAGCCAGGCTGCGGAGAAACAGAAAGAGATACTGGATATTGTTGAGAAAAAGTTGTAAGCATTTTTATTCAATACTGCTTTGATTGTCCATGCTAAATTGCCTGTCTGTAATACTGATCGGTCATTACTTCTCCGGTGGTTTAATATCCGAATGTAATAATGATAAATTTAAAGTTCTGGGTTGCAGTTCCCGGACGGCTAAGGATGTTTATATCTGCAATATAAAAATCTTAACAATTGCCTTGTTACACCATAACAGGGATCAACATAAGAAATGTGAAAAATCAGTAAAGGAAATAAGCTGATAAACCAATGACAAATTCTATATTTGCCACCGCAATAATATTCATATGGAAGACAGCCGAAAAAATTATCTTATCCCTATTACCATAATTGGTGTACTTTTTTTTATTTTTGGGTTTGTTACCTGGCTTAATGCCACCCTAATTCCATATCTCCGCATAGCATGTGAGTTAACGGCATTTGAATCGTTCTGGGTAACTTTTGCCTTTTATATTTCTTATTTTGTAATGGCTTTGCCTTCTTCTGCAGTCCTACAGAGAACAGGATTTAAAAATGGTATGTCGGTTGGATTGATCACTATGGCTGTTGGAGCTTTGGTGTTTATTCCGGCTGCCATGACAAGGACATATGGTCTGTTTTTGGCTGGTTTATTTATTCAGGGGACAGGCCTGGCTGTTTTGCAAACCGCATCAAATCCTTATGTTACTATTCTTGGTCCTATCGAAAGTGCGGCAAAACGGATCAGCATCATGGGGGTTGCCAATAAATTTGCCGGTATATTAAGCCCGATCATATTAGGGGCTGTAGTTTTGGTAGGAATTGATGACCTGGTGGTTGAGTTGAATACCATGAATGCCATAGACAAAGCCATTGAACTGGATATTCTTGCCGGAAAGGTAATCATGCCTTACGTTGTTATGGCCGTGGTATTGGTTGTATTGGCAGGGCTTGTGCGATTCTCGGCCCTGCCCGAAGTGGAACAAGAGGGAGAATCTGAAAAAGAAAAAGCGGGTGTTGGCAAAACCAGTATTTTTCAATTCCCGTATTTATTATTGGGTGCGCTTACCATTTTTGTCTATGTCGGGGTGGAAGTTATTGCTGTAGATACCCTCATAAGCTATGGGAACTATTTAGGTTTTGAATTTGCCGAGGCCAAGTTTTTTGCCTCCTTTACACTGGGAGCCATGATCGTAGGCTATTTCTTTGGCATATTAGCTATCCCAAAATTTATTTCGCAAGAAAATGCCTTAAAATATTTCGCCTTACTTGGGATCATTTTTACAATAATTGCCATTTTTACAAGGGGTTATACATCTATTTTGATGATAGCCGCCCTGGGTTTTGCCAATTCTATTATGTGGCCCGCCATCTGGCCATTGGCCATTGACGGATTGGGCAGGTTTATGAAAATCGGTTCGGCTTTGTTAATTATGGGTATTGCAGGAGGTGCCATATTGCCTTTGTTATATGGGTATTTGTCCGATTTGGAAACAATTGGAACACAACAGGCATATTGGGTCATGGTTCCCTGTTATTTGTTTATCTTATTTTTTGCAGCGAAAGGACATAAAATTGGTAAATCCCGGTGGGGAGATTTTAGTTGATTAGAAACTGTTAAATTAGTAAATTGGTGAATGTCCCTGGTACGAAATGAAATTGGAGATCAAGACATAGAATGGAAATTGCCAAAAGGTAAAGAGTTAAATTGGGAATAAAAAACCTGAGGATGAGAAGCTCCAGACTCCATGCTCTCAGCCCCAAGCTCCATGCTAAAAAGAAATTATAATTAGAAAATACATACAGACTAAATGAAACCAACATTATTGATATTAGCGGCAGGCATGGGAAGCCGTTATGGAGGGCTTAAACAGGTTGACCCCTTGGGCCCGGGCGGAGAAGCAATCATTGATTATTCAATTTTTGACGCCATAAGGGCAGGATTTGGAAAAGTTGTATTTGTAATACGTAAAAGTTTTGCAGAGGCCTTTAAACAAAGTTTAGATAAAAAATTAAAAGGAAAAATCGAAACGGCTTATGTTTACCAGGAGCTAGATAGTTTTGTTCCGGCTTCCATGGCTGTCAGCCCCGCCAGGCAAAAACCCTGGGGAACAGGCCATGCCGTTTTAGTTGCCAAAAATGTAGTTCATGAACCTTTTGTTGTGATAAATGCTGATGATTTTTATGGGCCCAAATCCTATAAAATATTGTTTGATTATTTAATGGGTCCAGATAAGGGTGCTGAAAATCATTATTCCATGGTTGGATATGGCCTTGAAAATACACTCTCTGAATTTGGTTCAGTGTCCCGTGGCGTTTGTCAAACCAACCAGATGGGTTTTCTGAAAACGGTTGTTGAACATACACACATTGAACGTGTAGGTGGTAATATTATCAATAAGCCTGATGAGAACAATATCATGGAACTGACAGGCAAAGAAATTGTATCCATGAATATTTGGGGCTTTCAGCCAAACTATTTTGAATACCTTGAAACGTATTTTACCAGGTTTGTAAAAGAAAATGCGACCAATCCTAAGGCTGAGTTTTATATTCCTTTTGTTGTTAACGATCTTATTAAAAAAGAACTGATAAAATTAAAGGTATTGCAGACACCGGATCAGTGGTTTGGCATAACCTACAAAGAAGACAGGGAAAATGCCGTGGCGCGCATCGAGCAGTTAATACATGAAGGTGTATACCCTTCATCGCTTTGGTAAACATATTATTCGTTTTAGTGTTTTGATTCTACCATGGATGAATTAAAAAATATAAGTGAACAGTTTCAGATAGAAGGTGAAGTCCGGCAATTGTATTCCTTTGGTTCCGGACATATTAATGACACTTTCAAAATTGAAACGGATATAAAAAATTATATCCTTCAACGGGTCAATGCTACTATTTTCCATGACGTACCGGGTTTAATGCAAAATATTGTTGTGATATCCGAATTCTTATTAAACCAACCAAAGGATGATAAAATACAGGTTTTAACACCTGTTATGACAAAGGATGGTAAACATCTCCATAAAGATGGCTCTGGTGAGTTTTGGCGGGTGTTTTACTTTATTGAGTCAAGTGAAAGTTTCAACCGTGTTGAAAATGCGGATATTGCCTTTGAAGGGGGTAAAGTTTATGGATGGTTTGTCAGGTCGTTATCTGATTTTCCGCTAAATAAGTTAAAGGTTACCTTACCCCGATTCCATGATATACAGTTCAGGCTTGATAATTTTTTAAAGGCCATGGAGACGGATGTTTGTTACCGTGTTGAACTGGTACCGGAAGAAATCAATTATGTTTTCAACCGTGCCGAAGAAATGCAAATCATATCGGATTTAGGAAATGAAGGAAAAATCCCACTTCGCGTTACCCACAACGATACGAAAATAAATAATGTGTTGTTTAATAGAGAGAATGAAGGAATATGCGTCATTGACCTGGATACGGTTATGCCCGGATATTCCCTTTTTGATTTTGGTGATGCGGTCCGTACGTTTGCAAATTCTGCTGATGAAGATGAAAAAGATCTTGACAAAATATCCTGAACCTCGAATATTTTGAAGCGTTTGCAAAAGGCTTTCTTTCTGAAACGAGAAATATCCTGACGGAAGATGAGAAAGAAACCCTTGCATTTTCTGCAAAATATATCACTTTCGAACAAGCCGTCAGGTTTTTAACCGACTACCTGGAAGGCGATCATTATTATAAAACCGCTTATCCCAACCACAATCTTTTCAGGGCTCGGGCCCAGTTTAAATTGCTTGAATCAATGGAAGAAAGTTTTGAGCTAATGAAGGGTATTATTGTGGACATTATACAGGCGCAATAATATATGCCTCAAAAAAAGAAAGCCTGACAAATTATGCCAGGCTTTGCCAGTTCTTACACAAACTGAATATAGGATTAGAATTTAGGCAAAAGCAAGTATCGATTTTTTAATCAATTCAATTGCTTCCCTCAAATCTTCTTCTGAAATTACCAGCGGAGGGGCAAAACGAATAATATCACCATGGGTCGGTTTTGCCAATACGCCATTTTTTGCCATTTCCATACATACATCCCACGCTTCTTTTCCATTGGTAGGGGCGATGACAACAGCGTTCAACAAACCTTTTCCTCTAACAAGTTTGATCATCGGGGAATTAATTTTTCTTAATTCTTCCCTGAAAATATTACCCAAATGGTTTGCTTTTTCAGCCAGTTTCTCTTCTTTCACAACTTCGAGGGCAGCCACAGCTACTTTTGCCCCGACAGGATTTCCACCAAATGTTGAACCGTGTTCACCCGGTTTGATGCAAAGCATTATATCATCATCGGCCAATACGGCGGAAACAGGATACACACCCCCTGACAGTGCTTTACCGAGGATGAGGATATCAGGCCTTACATTTTCGTGATCGCAGGCCAATAGTTTTCCTGTGCGTGCAATTCCTGTCTGAACCTCATCAGCAATAAACAATACATTATTATCCTTACACATTTGATAAGCCATTTTCAGATAGCCGTCATCAGGCACAAAAACACCGGCTTCACCCTGAATAGGTTCGACAAGGAATCCTGCCACATTCGGGTCGTTTAATGCATCGGCCAGCGCATTTAAACTGTTGTAAGGGATTGTAATAAATCCAGGTGTATAAGGACCGAATCCTTTTTTTGCAACAGGATCAGTCGACATAGAGATGATGGAAATTGTCCGGCCATGAAAATTATTTTCGCAAACAATAATTTTAGCTTGATTTTCAGGAACTCCTTTTTTCTCATAAGCCCATTTACGGCAAAGTTTAAGGGCTGTTTCGTCGGCTTCGGCACCGGTATTCATGGGCAGGATTTTATCGTAGCCAAAATAATCGGTTATGTATTTTTCATAGGGCCCAAGGGCGTCATTAAAAAATGCTCTTGAAGTGAGGGTAAGAGTATTGGCCTGATCGGTTAAAGCGTTTACAATTTTCGGATGACAATGTCCCTGGTTGACGGCGGAATAGGCTGAAAGGAAATCGAAATATTTTTTTCCTTCAACATCCCACACATAAGCTCCCTTGCCTTTTGAAAGTACGACCGGCAATGGATGGTAGTTGTGTGCCCCATGTTGATCTTCCAGTTTAATAAAGTCGTTTGATGTCATTGTTGCTATCATTGTATTACTATATAATGGTTTAGTATTTATATTTTGAACAAAAGTATAATTTAAAAGACAGGTAGAAAAAAAATTAAAAAATTTTTTTCAATAAATTGCTTTGGCTATAAATATTTTTACATTTGCAACTGTTTATAAACGATAAAAAATACAATTATGGCTTACGTAATTACAGACGATTGTACTGCATGTGGTACTTGTATTGATGAATGTCCGGTTGAGGCAATATCAGAAGGTGATATTTATGTAATTGATCCTGATATTTGCACCGATTGTGGTTCATGCGCAGATGTGTGTCCGGTTGAGGCAATTCATCCTGAAGAGTAATAAAAAGGTAGACGTAGTTTGATAAAAAAAGTCCCTGCCGGGACTTTTTTTTATGAAAATTCTTTTTTCAGCTGGGCCACCCATTTTTTCACACGGCCTTCAGTAAGTTCGGGTTGTTTGTCTTCGTCAATGGCAAGGCCTATAAATTTACCGTCTTTTTCTGCCGATGAAAAATAATATTTATACCCTTTGGTAGCTACAAAACCAACGATGTTCTCTTTATTGGGCATACGGCAATAAAGGGTTCCAAGGCCATCTACAAAACTTCCCGGATATTCAACCTGGTCGCCTAATCCATAAAGGGCAATTTTTTGATTTGTAAGGTCGAGCTCAACAATATCATCAATCAATTGTTCCCAGTCATCCTGCATATCGCCAACACCCCAGGCTGACGTACCGAATATGAGGTTGTCGTAAGCTAAAATATCCTCTGGTTTTATATCTTTAATATTATGAATATCAACATTCTTTTTTCCAAATTCCTGTTGGATCAACTCAGCAATTTTTTTTGTTTTGCCTGAACTTGTTCCATAAAATAATCCAATTTTTTTCATCTGTTCAAATATCTTTGATCTGTAATTAAATATATTTTGCAAAAGTATGTTATTTAGAATAGTTTTTAATTAAAATTTCTATAACTTTCTGCCATGTTATTTTTCGTAATCAAATCAAGATGGTTGACAGAATAATTGAATTTTCTTTAAAAAACAGATTGATCATCGGGCTATTAACACTGGCACTAATTGCCTGGGGTATTTTTAACTTTACACTACTTCCCATTGATGCAGTCCCTGATATAACAAACAATCAAGTTCAGGTAATCACAACATCGCCTTCTTTAGCCCCCCAGGAAGTTGAGCAATTTATCACCTTCCCCATTGAAATGACCATGGCCAATATTCAGGATGTAACTGAAATTCGATCAATCTCACGTTCCGGGCTTTCAGTCGTAACCATTGTATTTGCCGATAAAGTAAGTCCCTACCTTGCCAGACAGTTGGTAAGTGAGCAAATAAAGATCGCAGAAAATGATATACCGGAGGGCTACGGTAAGCCCGAGATGATGCCCATTACAACCGGCCTTGGAGAAATTTATCAATACGTAATAGAACCAGAGCCTGCTTACGAAAATGTTTACGATCCCATGAAAATCCGGACTATTCAGGATTGGATCGTAAAACGGTATTTGTCAGGGATCCCCGGCATTGTTGAAATCAGCAGTTTTGGAGGATTTTTGAAACAATATGAGGTTTCAATTAAGCCTCGGATTCTTGTGGCCATGGATCTTACCATTTTGGAAATTTTTAATGCCCTGGAAGCCAATAATCAAAATTCTGGCGGAAGTTATATTGAAAAAGGGCCTGACGCCTTTTACATCAGGGCTGAGGGAATGATCAAAAATGAAAATGATATCGGTGAAATCGTGGTAAAAAGGATCAATGGCTTACCTATTTTAATAAAAGATGTTGCCGAGGTAAAAGTTTCTTCCCCACCACGGTACGGAGCTATGACAAAAGATGGAAAGGGGGAAGCCGTAGGAGGGATTACCTTAATGCTAAAAGGAGCTAATACGGCGAAAGTTATACAGGAGGTGAAAACCCGGATGGAAGAATTGAAAACCACCATGCCTGAAGGGCTAACTATTCATGCTTATCTTGATCGGGCGAAACTTATTAAAAAGACAATAAATACGGTATCGAAAAACCTTGTTGAAGGTGGCTTGATCGTAATTTTTGTACTAGTCCTTTTATTAGGTAATTACCGCGCCGGGTTAATTGTTGCTTCAGTTATTCCATTATCTATGCTTTTTGCCTTTTCGATGATGAATATGTTTGGTGTTACAGCAAATTTAATGAGTTTGGGTGCCATCGACTTTGGGTTGATTGTGGATGGGTCTGTCATTATGGTTGAGGGGATTATTCATCAGATTCACAAACATAAAACTGGTAAACAAATATCACAACAACAACTTGATAACGATATTAAAACTGCAGGAAGTAAAGTTAGCCGATCAGCAGTTTATGGTGTGCTCATTATCCTGATAGTTTACCTACCTATCCTTGCCTTTACCGGTATAGAAGGGAAAACATTTAAACCCATGGCACAGACTGTTAGTTTTGCCTTGCTTGGTGCTTTGATCCTTTCACTAACTTATGTCCCCATGATGTCGTCGTTATTTATCGGGAAAAAAATTATCATCAAACGAACCATTTCCGATCGAATCGTTTCTTTTCTTGAACGTTCACATCAACCCGTTTTGAAATATGCCCTCAAAAGCAAAAATACGGTGGTTGCTTTAACACTCCTGGCTGTAATAATAAGTTTTTATGCTTTTTCAAGGATGGGCGGGGAGTTCATTCCAACCCTGGAGGAGGGCGACCTGGCAGCCCAGATGACTTTATCTCCGGGATCATCATTAACGGAAAGTGTAGCTTCATCAACCAAAGCCGAAAAAATCCTGTTGGATAATTTCCCGGAGGTGATAGAAGTTGTATCTAAAATAGGGACGGCAGAAATCCCAACCGATCCAATGGCCATCGAAGATGCAGATATTATGATTATTCTGAAAGAAAAGGATGAATGGACCTCAGCAAAAACCAGGGAAGAACTGGTTGACAAAATGAAAGAGAGATTGTCTGTCCTTCCCGGACTTACCTTTGAATTTCAACAACCCATCCAATTGAGATTTAATGAACTGATGACAGGTGTAAAGTCAGATGTGGCTGTTAAAATTTACGGTGAAGACCTTAATGTTCTTTTTGAAAAAGCCAACGAAGCAGGATCAATCATTCAAAAAGTAGAAGGAGCAGGTGACGTCAAAGTCGAACAGATTGTTGGGCTGCCACAATTGGTGATTAAGTACAAACGGGATATGATTGCTCAGTTCGGATTAAGCATTAACGATATCAACCGGATTATCAAAATGGCCTATGCCGGTGAGTCGGCCGGATTGATCTTTGAAGGGGAAAAACGATTCGATCTTGTTGTCAGGTTGTGCGAGGAGTGCAGAAGTGAATTCCAAAGTATTCGAAATCTTCGTATTAACCCACCAAAAGGTGAACTCATCACGTTAAGCCAGGTGGCGGATATTTCAATTCAGCAGGGGCCTATGCAGATTTCACGAGATAATACCAAACGTCGTATTACCATAGGTATTAATGTTCGTAACAGGGATGTTGAATCTTTTGTAAATGAGGTGAATGATAAGCTGTCGGGAATGTTAAAACTCCCAGCCGGGTATTATATTACCTATGGTGGTCAGTTTGAAAACCTTAAGGCAGCACAGCGTACTTCGGCAATTGCCGTTCCAATTGCACTTGTTACTATCCTTGTTTTGTTGTATTTTGCTTTTTATTCATTGAAACAATCAATCATGATTTTTACGGCTATTCCACTGGCTGCTGTGGGTGGAATCTGGGCGTTGTATATCCGGGGTATGCCCTTTAGTATTTCAGCAGGGGTTGGGTTTATTGCCTTGTTTGGAGTAGCTGTATTAAATGGCATTGTGTTAATCTCATATTATAACCAACTTAAGGACGAGGGTGTAAGTGACGTTTTGCAAAGGGTTATTATAGGTACAAGAATTAGGTTAAGGCCGGTCATTATGACTGCATCTGTGGCTGCCCTTGGTTTTTTTCCAATGGCGTTGTCGACCGCCCCGGGTGCCGAAGTTCAAAAACCTCTGGCTACTGTCGTTATTGGTGGATTGGTAACCTCCACATTTCTTACACTTGTCATTCTGCCACTTATTTATGTTATGTTTAACGGGGGATTTAAAAAGAGCAATAAAAATGGTACTCCAACTATTGTTCTGGCCTTATTTCTTGGACTCCTATCCCTGGCTTGTAATTGGAATGTAACAAACGGTAATAATAGTAATAAAGAAATCTCCCTGGCATTTAAAAATAATAGTAAATTGATAACTGCCAATACAGGGAGTATAACTAATTCTTCCCTGCGTTTTAAATCGTTTCCGAGATTGCATTCAAATCATGCTGAATTAGAATATTTTATTGAAAATAAAATCATGAAAAATGAAAATTTATAATGTCATATTTATCATCATCGCAATGTTGGGTTTTCATTCATGTAATCAGACCGGAACAATATCTGAAGATGTTTCCAAAGTTGCAACAGATGGGGGTATTATACTCTCGAAAGAGAAAATTACCGGTGCAGAAATTACGTTTGGGAAAATCGAAAAGAAAACATTATCCTTCGATGTAAGTGCAAGGGGCCAGATTATCATCCCTCCTGAAGATAAAGCTTCTGTGTCTGTAATGATGGGCGGGATTATACAATCATTACATGTTATATATGGCCAAGCGATAAAGAAAGGACAATTGCTGGCCACATACAGTCATCCCGATTTTATACGAATTCAGCAAGACTATCTTGAGGCATTGACCCGATATGAGTTTCTTGAAAAAGAATATAACCGCCAAAAAATATTGGTTGAAAAAAATATAAAATCGGAAAAGGAGTTTCAGACAACTGAAGCGGATTTTCAGAATTCCAAAACAGTTTTTTTGTCGGCGAAGTCAACCTTGGATTTGTTAAATATTGATAAAGGCAACCTTGCCAATGGAAATATCAACTCTATGGTTAATATATATAGCCCTATTGGGGGAACTGTAGAAAAAATTAATGCCACTATTGGTATGTTTGCAACTATTGGGGACCCTTTATTTGAAATCGTCAACCTGTCGAACCTGATGATCCAGCTAAAAGTATTTGAAAAAGATATACTTCGTATAAAAAAAGGTCAGCGAATAACATTTGGATTAAGTGGGTCGGAAAATGATGGAAATGAAGCTTATGTTTCCAGCATTGGCTCAACTGTTGATCCTGACGCAAGGGTAATTACCGTATTGGCCAAAATAGAAACAAAGGGCTTGAGCTTGTATCCCGGCATGTTTGTGTCATCAAAAATCCATACAAGCGAAGACCTGCTTGATGCCCTGCCCGAATCAGCGATTATTGTAGATGCCGATGATAAGACCTACGGATTTTATACCCTGAATGAACTGGATGACGAGGAAATGATCTTTTATTCTTTTCCTGTTAAAACAGGATTTTCAGAGGATGGATTTATTCATGTTCAGCTTGAAAAATCGATACCATCAAAAGCAAAAATTGCTTTAACAGGAGTATATTACCTGAAATCAGAAATGCTTAAAAGTATGGATGAATAAGATAGTGCTTAATTCGGAATCCGCCAAGATAAACCTGCATTGGCAAACCACATACTTATCCCATCCTCTTCCGGGCCAAAGCCAACCGATGCATCAATTTGAAGGTTATGTCTCAGTAGAAAGGTAAAACCTCCATCGATCCTGTTCCGTGGAATGCTGCTGTCATCAAAGTTCCCATATATTTCCGCAAATGCAGAAATCTTTTTGGACAGGGAAGTGCTAAAGACTAACGAATAAACGAAAAATCCCTTTGCATTTTCCCCATTATTGGCAAATCCAAGATTGTACCCCAGTCCAAATCTATTGCTTAGGGTGTGAGAAAACAACATTTTAATGACGGAGTAGTTATACGTGGGCCTATAGTCGAGTTTGCCAATCTGGTTATAGGTAAAATCAGCCAGCAGGGCTACTTCAGGCCATGCTCCTTTTTCTTCGGTTATATAAACCTTCAGGCCTGCCGATAGTGCCCCAACCCCTTGCTGTGTTGAGTCATTGTCTGTTGCCTTTTCCCTGATGGCAGATAGTTGATAATTGCTTCCAAGTCTTAGCTCCAGGTTGTCAAGTAATCCGTACCGCAGCAGTGTTGTTGCGATACCCCAGTCTTCAAATTCATAAGTATCATCGGAGAATTTTTCAAAAATAAAACCCGTTTCAATTTGCAGTGTTTTCAAGGGCACCGTTGACGAAGATTCAGTCTGGTCCGGTCTGTCTGTAATAAGATCAGGTGTAGTCCATGAAGGAGCTACATTTGCAAATTGTGGCTTTTCATTCTGAGCATTTATCGCACCCCAGGATATCAGAATAAGGATTAAAGTTAATAAGTACTTTTCCATTGTTTTAAATTATTTGGGAATTCGCCATGAAACTCCACCATTTATAAAAAATCTTTTTACCTCTTTATTTAGACCATATCCACCGGTTAAATCAATTTGTAAATTTTTTCTAAGTAAATAAGTAAACCCACCATCCAATCTATGCCTGGGGAAATCTCCATGATCGAATTTTCCATAGACCTCAGCAAAAGACCATAAATGTTCGCTGATCTTATATCCTGTAAAAATCGAATAAACAAAAAAGCCATCTGGGGTTTCACCGTTGTATGCAAACCCGATGTTATAACCCAACGACCATTGTTTACTCAGGGCATGTGAAGCTGCCAGTTTTCCGATTGGGTAGCTGTAAGTAGGGGCAAAGTTTTCATTTCCAAGATGCCTGAAGGTTATGGAGCCCACAATGGCGAGGGCTGGCCTGATCCCTTTTTCCTCGCAAATGAATACTTTAAAACCTGCACTGACTGCACCCAGGCCTGAATAGGCTGTATCGAATGGAGTGTTCACTGAATCAAGTTGCGTACTTTCAAAACCTGATTCAAGACGTAACTCCAGGTTACTGAGTACGCCGTATCGTAACAGGGTTGTTCCAATGCTTAGGCTTCTACGTTCGGAAACATCATCCTCGCGATTTGTATACATGGCACCGGTTTCAATCTGGAAAAAAGTTTTCCCTACAAGAACGGGTGAGATGGATTGTGTTGGCCTGTCAGGACTGAATGTGGGCAATGAATCTGATTGAGCAAAAAGGGTTGACCATCCAAGAAGAAACCAAAGTAAGCTTAAGGTACTTTTTTGCATCTGTTCAATTTAGATAAATAATAAAAGACTTATTGCCATAACAACCATTCCTGCCATAAGCCCGTAAATGGAAAGATGATGTTCGCCATATTCCCGTGCCGAAGGTAAAAGCTCATCAAGCGAAATAAAAACCATTATGCCGGCAACGCTTGCAAACAAAAGTCCGAAAACGACAGGACTCATAAAGGGCATTAATACTAAAAATCCAACCAGTGCTCCAACAGGCTCTGCTAAACCGGAAAGAAATGATAACCTAAACGCTTTTCGTTTACTTCCGGTTGCATAAAATATGGGCACCGATACTGCGATGCCTTCAGGAATATTATGGATTGCAATGGCTACAGCGATGGGGATGCCGAGGTTTGGATCGTTAAGCGCGGCTGTAAATGTTGCCAACCCTTCCGGGAAATTGTGAATGCCAATGGCAAGTGCAGTAAACATACCCATCCGCATGAGCTTTCTATCCTTATTTTTTTTCTCAGATTCCATATCTTCAACCAATCTTATCTCATGCGGGTTTTCAACATTTGGAATCAGTTTATCAATGATGGCAATAACTAATATTCCGGCAAAAAAAGCGGCAACCGCAGCCCAGTGCCCACCCCGTGTTCCAAGCTCAGCCATTAGCTCCACGCGGGCTTTTACGATAATTTCAACGAAGGAAACATAGATCATAACACCGGCCGAAAAGCCAAGTGAAATACTCAGGAATTTTGTATTTGTTCTTTTTGCAAAAAAGGCGATGGCACTCCCGATACCTGTTGATAAACCGGCAAACATGGTAAGCCCGAAAGCAAATAATATTGTATTAAAATCGTATTCCATAAATATCAGGTTAATTCATTAACATAAATACATTTGGCTATTTCATCATCTATGTGCAAAGTACTATTTTCAATTTCGATAATGACACCTTTGCCGGTAGGGTTTGGTGGTTTTACAGTAATTATTTGTTTTATTAAAATATGATTTGTTTTAAAAAATAAGGCTATTTCCGGTGATAGATTCTGAATTCTTGAAACAGTATAACGCCCTGGTTTTGCATGAATAAGGAGCATCAGGTTTAGTTTGGGTAATCTTCCGGTCGGGTCGGGGATTGGGTCTCCATGTGGGTCAAATTGAGGATACCCTAAAAATTCATCAATTTTACTGATCAAATTTTCTGAAGTTTGGTGTTCTAACATTTCAGCTTCCTGATGGATTTCATAAGGCGTTAAATTTAGTACCCTTGCTAAAAACGTCTCCCATAGCCGATGGCGTCGAATGACTGAAAGGGCTAGTTTTCTGCCTTTATCCGTCAACGAAATTTCCCTGTATTTTTCATAAATAATAAACTCTTTTTCTGCAAGTTTCCGTGCCATATCAGTTATAGCAGCCCTAGAAATATATAAGCGCTTTGCCAGGTTTGAACTATTGGCTTTTTCGCCATAGTCATTCTTAAGCTGGTAAATCCCTTTTAGAAAATTTTCTGTGCTAACCGACATAATTAAACGTAATAATCGTAATCGTTTATCCCTTTTTTTGGTGTGGATTTACGAATTTTTGCCTCTTTTAATGATTGCATTTTTTGCTCGTCATTCATAAAAAGCCAACTTGTAATCTCATTCATTGTTCTATGACATCCTATACAAATGCTGTCTTCATCGTACTTACAAACTTTAATGCATGGACTTTTTAACTTACCGCTCATTCGAAAAAAGTAGAATTGTGAAAATATTTAAGTATGCTTAACTTTTGCAAAAATAGACTAAAAAACCAAAGTTGACAAAAAATCTGACTATTATTTATACAAAAGAAATCTTGATAAACTAATGAACAGAGCAGATCAGAAACAATCCTGCCAGTTAGTTCCATCAAAAACTCGAAGTTTATGTGTAGCTTCATCGTAATAGACCATTCCTTCCAGGGGAGAATCAGGTTCTGAGTTGCGGGGCTCCAGCAACATCAAATTATTAATATGTAAATTGGCCTGAGGATAATTTGTGTTAATTCCGATATTTCCATCGCTATTTATAGATAATCGATCTTCAATACCACTTCCAAAATCCTTAAGATTTCTGAAGGTTAAATTGTTTGTAGTACCATCTCTATAAATGCGCCACATATCGGTTGTTGTTGCAAATATAATTCCCGGTTCGAAAGGAGGTATTAAAGGTGATTGGATTTTTATGTTTGATTCTCCATTCATTTGATCCATAACATGCAGTGCAGTGATAGGATCAGTAGTGCCAATGCCAACCTTACCTTCTAGAGACATAGTCATTAATATTTTTTCTTGTTTGGCGGCTGTTGATAATCGAAATTGCAATTTATTATTTTCTGCCATACTGCGTTTTGTAAGGTTCCATGTGACGGTTTCCAGTTCATTTGAGAATTTAAGATTTGTAGTTGAATTATTATCGGAATAAAAACCAACATTAACATCATCATAATGGCGGAATATTGTCAGATGATCTTGTGGAGTTGGAGTGTAAATTCCAATATTACCTTCAAAATAAGTTTTCCCTCCAAATTGTCCGGCAAAACCATCCTGGCTATATCCAGAAACACCGGCTGTTTCTGATCCTAAGGTTCCAATATTATTATGATTGAAATTTTCACCATGCACTCCTCCAAATGCATCGCCTAATGATCCAAACGTATTATAAAAACTATTGCTGCCTTCAATGGCGCCGCAATCATCACCATAGTAGCGAATATCTATAGCAGGAACATGGCTTGACGCATAAAATTGTCTGAATGGAAATACAAGACTATCAGCTGTCCTTGAGTACAGAGCATACGGTACGGCTAATATTTGTGTTGCCCCCATCATTTGGTAATTGCTACCGGCATTAATATCAATTTCAATTTGAAGGAAATAATCTTCATAGATAAAATAATCAGTCCCCCAGTCAATTGCATTAAAGTCCCCAATTACAGCATTTCCTCTGCCTACTTCCAATGATATTAATCCATGATGGCTCGTTGTAGGCAAATGGGTTTCACTATAAACTACAGTATTGTATTCGTCTCCTCTGTAAATACTTAGCAATATAGAAATCTCTTGTTCGTCAAGAATTTGCCCTGTGCTATCTCGCACGACTGCCTGATATTTAAAAGCATCAGGTACTTGGGAATAGAGTAGGGGGCCTACCCATATTGTTAGTAGCAATAATATTATTCTGGTTTTCATGACGTTCGAGTTTTTGTTTTGAGTTCATTCTGTCGAAAAATGAGACTATAAATATACGAAACAATAACCCTGAACGCAAGGAAATTGAGGAATTTAACATATTGAAAAGTAAGGATTTAATTTTAAATAACAGGGGAAATTATTTGGCCAGTTTCGCCATTTGCAGTAGAAATAAATCCCGTTTTCCACGTGAAATAGGAACCTGTGACCCGTCGGTCAATTCAACAGCACCTCCTTCATGGCGGATATACTTTTTAACATAATCAAGGTTAATAAGGTGTGAATTGTGTGTCCTGAAAAAATTCCGGTCCGATAAAAGTTCCTGGTATTCTTTTAAATTACGGGAAACCAGAATTTTTCTTCTGTCCACCAGGTAAAACCAGGAGTAACTCCGGTCGGCTTCTACCCTCAGAATTTCTTTTGTATTAAGGTATTCCATGCCATCAGAGGTGGGGATTGCCAGTTTTGCGGGTAGATTAGACCGAACATTTTCGAGTAAGGTTGTGAAATTTTCACTTCGGGTTTCGTTTTTTGCTTTTCCATCAATAACTTTATCAACAGCTTTAATAAATTCACTGATATTTATGGGTTTTAAAATATAGTCCACCGCACTAAATTTTATTGCTTTGATGGCATAATGGTTAAAGGCGGTGACAAAAATTACATCAAATGTATTGTTAGGAAAGTTGGCCAGCAGATCAAACCCGCTTCCATGAGGCATTTCAACGTCCAAAAAAACTAGATCGGGAGATTTATTGATGATTAATTTACTCCCATCTTTGGCAGAATTTGCCGTTCCAACCACGTCAAGCTTTGGGCAATATTCTTCAATGATTGATTTGATGAAATTTACGGCGTCTTGTTCGTCATCAATTATTAGGGTTTTCAGCTTCATAATCGGCAATATTTTTATTTAGGATAAGATTGGAATGTGAATAATAACCTGAGTACCCGATGGATTTCCTTCCTTATCTTTCAGGTCGGTATAGTTAATCTTCATGTTTTTTCCGTAAAGGGAATTGACCAAATTTAACCGTGATTCCGTAATTTTTGTGCCCAGGGAATTGTGATTTTTATTTTTTTCTTTCTGCATTTCCATTGATGCCGCCCGGCCAATGCCATTATCTTCCACTTTACAAACAAGAAAGTTATCCTCAAGGTTAATGTTAATATTTACAAATCCATTGCCTTCTTTATTCACTAATCCGTGCCCGATGGCATTTTCTACATAAGGCTGAATAAGCATCGTAGGAATTTTGTGCAACAGGGTATCAATTTCTTCATCTACCTCTATTTTATAATCAAACTTTTCTTTAAATCGGAGCGATTCAAGTTGTAAATAAAGTTCAAGAGTGTCCAGTTCATCTTTTATAGGAATAGCCGTATGCTGCGAATTTTCAAGTGTTTTACGCATCAGCAGCGAAAATTTTGTCAGGTAGTTATTGGTTGATATTTTATCGTGCTGATACATATAATATTGTATCGAATTGAGTGTATTAAATATAAAATGTGGATTCATTTGCTGCCTTAAATTTCGCTGGGTTACTTCCGAAATTTTGCGGTTCATTTCGCTTATCCTCTGTTTATTCTTCAACCGGATTGACCGTAATATCAACAACCCAATTGTTAGAGCTAAAATAATCAGGCCTGCAAATCCATAGGTCAGATATTTTTGCTGGTTCAATTTTAATGTTACCATTTCAAGTTCCTGGGCAGCTTTTTCCGATTCATAGCGTGTGCGTGCTTCGGCCAGGCCCCGATTATATTTTTGCATATCCAGCGAGTCGCTGAATTGTTTATACAACACATGGTTCTCATAGGCTTTTTTGAAATCCCCATGCGATTTGTTCATGTCGCTCATATCTTTGTATAACCAGGAAAGATTATACCAGTCGTTAGCTTCCAGCGAATATTTTATGCTTTTTTGGTAATATAAAATGGCTTTATCAAACTCTTTTTTATCGCGATAAATGGTGCCGATATTTCCATAAGCATTGGTAATACTGGTCAGACGGTTTATTGGAATACTGTATTCAAGTGAATAAAAGAAATAATCGAGCGCCGTATCGAGTTCTTTGTTTAAATAATGGTTCCATCCAATTCTAAGAAGTATAAATGAAATGCCGGCTGAGTCTGCTGATTTTTTCTCAATTGCCAGACACTTTTTATATTGTTCGATGGCGTAGGTAAAATTGCTGTCATCGCTCATGCCAATATCACCTAACCTTAAATAGGCATTGTATGCCATTTCATCATTTTCTGTTTTTATGGCTGCATCAGCCATTAATACAAGTTGCGTACGTTGTTCCTCAATGTCGTGCAAATTCATATAAACGTAAGCAAGGCCACTATACGCCCTGGGTAATACGTCTAAAATCTGATTGTTTTTAGCAAATTCAATATTGTTATTATAAACCTCAATACTTTCACTGAACTTCCCCCCGTAGAGATATAATAAGCCCTTAAAATTTTGAGCTTCGGCTATCTTTTTTACATTGTTAGTTTTTTGAAGGATAGCCAGGACTTCCTCAATATCTGCCAAGCCTTCCTGTATATCGCGTTTTGTAAAATGAACTTCTGCCCTTGCCCAATACAAACCATATGGAATAGAAAGGGATTTATCTTTTGCACAAGATATGGCTTCCTTAACAATCCGTTCGGCATTGCCAACCTGTTTGAGGCTTATATATTCCTTGGCCAGGTTCGAAAGGGTATTTAAGCGTGTGGTATCCGGGATGTTTCCGATGAGAATATTTTGTAAACTATCAATTTTTGATTGTGCCCTGCAAACCAATGCTGGGACCACCAAGATAGATATCAATAGCCAATATAGAATTTTTCTCATGCAGGGATAATATTATTATTAAGCTTGTACGAATGCAAATATACTACATCAATTGGCAATAACTTAAAACACCTTTCAGATTGTTGGTTTGAGCTTATGGGCACAACATTTGGGCTTTTTGTTTGCGAATAGTTAATATTGTTTAAACCACACCGTCTAATTTTCATCTTTAAGAAATTTTGTATCTTCATACACTGATTTTATTCAAAAGAAAAATTCATCTAATTACCGGAAAACGAAGTAAAAAATGACTGAAGAATTCCTGACTTATTTATGGATGTACAAACTTTGTGGCAATCAATTTCAAACAACCGAAGGCAGACAATGCATTATCATTCATCCTGGAACGCTTAACAATAATGGCGGTCCCGATTTTTTCAATGCCAGGATTAAACTTGATGAAACCGTTTGGGCCGGAAACATTGAACTTCATATGCAATCCTCTGACTGGTACAGGCATAAACACCATCTTGATAATGCCTACGACAATGTAATACTGCATGTGGTATATACCGAAGATAAAAGTATTTTCAATAAAAACGGCTTGCAAATTCCAACCATTGAGCTTGACGGCACATATGACGTCAGGATTTATAAAACCTATGAAAGCCTTTTAAAAAGCAAAAACTGGATTCCTTGCCAGGCCTTTATTGGGAACGTGAGTCGCTTTGTGATAAATAACTGGCTTGATCGATTATTGGTTGAACGCCTAGAAAATAAATCTCTTGATATTGAAAAAAAACTGGATTATAATAACGATGATTGGTCAGAAACGTTTTACCAGGTATTTGCCCGCAATTTTGGGTTTAAAACAAATTCTGCCCCGTTTGAATTGTTAGCCCGTTCACTTCCCTTAAAGATATTAGGAAAACATAAAGATAACCTGTTTCAAATTGAATCATTGCTTTTTGGACAGGCAGGATTGCTGCATGAAAAACAAGGCCCCAAATATTTCCAGGATTTAAAAAAAGAATATTCCTTTTTAAGAAAAAAATACAATCTTGAACCCATTGATGGAAGTTTGTGGCGCTTTATGCGATTGCGGCCTTCAAATTTCCCGACCGTTAGAATATCACAGTTTGCCCAACTAATTGTAAAGTCTTCCCACCTTTTTTCAAAAGTGGTTGAAACAGAAAAAACGGAAAATTATTACTCCTTGTTCGAAACCCAAACTTCCACCTTTTGGGAAACCCATTTTACCTTCAGGAAAGAATCTCTAGGCAGAAAAAAGGCCCTTGGCAAATCGGGGATAAATTTATTGCTTATTAATACCGTTGTTCCAATCTTGTTCCTGTATGGCCGAAAATCAAATAACCAGGAAATAATAGATAAAGCATTAAGAATCCTCGACCTTATTCCCGGTGAATTAAATGCTCAAACGAAAAACTGGAAAATACTTGGATTAAATACACAAACGGCGTTTAATACCCAGGCCCTCATTGAAATGAAGGAAATGTACTGCAATTCGAAACGATGCCTGCATTGTGCCATCGGGAATGATATTCTGCAAAAGAAATAATCTTTCAGCATTGATTTATTAAATGGTTAATATTGACCAATTTTAGTAATTTTGATGCAGAATCTATGCAATGGAAAGATTATCTAGCAATACGAAAATCCTGATCGGTTTATCAATGATTATCGGGATTATTATTCTCGGGGTTTCGGGTTTTATGATCATTGAAGATGATAGTTTTCTCGATGCTTTGTATATGACAATTATTACTATTTCAACGGTGGGTTATGGGGAAGTTCATGCATTATCATCGGCAGGAAAGATATTCACCATGTTTTTAATTATTTCCAGTTTTACTACTTATGCATATGCCCTTACTACCATATCAACTCACTTTTTTGAAGGGCAGTTGAAATTTTTTTTACGAGGCTACGGAATCAAAACAATAAAAAAAATGCAAAACCATGTTATAATTTGTGGCTATGGCCGTAACGGCCAACAGGTTGCAAGAGAGTTAAAAGTGTATAGCTATCAATATGTAATTATTGACCAAAAGAAAGAAGCATTGGATATGCTTGAAGAAAGTCATACCCTTTTTGTTGAAGGAGATGCCACACTTGATGCAACATTGATCAAAGCAAATATCAAGACCGCAAAGGCACTGATCACGACTCTTCCAATTGATGCGGACAATTTGTATGTAGTACTTACAGCACGCGCCCTCAAGCCCGATCTTGAAATTATTAGCCGTGCTACCAGCGAAAGTTCTGAAACAAAACTTCGGATGGCGGGGGTTGACAATGTTGTAATGCCTGAAAGGGTAGGTGGTGCCCACATGGCCAACCTTATTACCCGTCCGGATATCATCGAATTTATGGACCATGTTTCGGTTCATGGTCAGGACCCGACAACGCTTGAAGAAATAATATGTGAACAAGAGCCTGAACAAATTAAAACAAAAACCATTTATGAAATTGGTATTCGGAAAAAGACCGGGGCAAATATCATAGGCTATAAAAAACCAGATGGGCGGTATATATTAAACCCAGATCCAGATACAAAGGTTGTTCCTGGCTCTAAACTTTTTGTTTTGGGTACACCCGATCAGATTAAAAAAGCCAAAGAACTATTAAGTAAAAAAGATTGATCAGATATAGGTTTCTTCAGGGTTTGGTTTCGTAGGCGGTTCCTTCTTTTCATTGTTTTCGGTTTGCTCAGGTTTTTTATCAACCGGCTTTTTATTTATGTTCAATGGGTCTTTTAGGTCAATATCATCCAAATTCATTTCTTTCTTTATTCCTGACATTTCCTTTGTGATTTCCCGCTTGATATCATTGGTTGCCCTGCGAAGTTCATTTATTCCTTTTCCTAACATACGTGCCAACTCAGGAATCTTCTTGGGGCCAAGCACCAAATAGACTACCACGAGGATCACGAGGATTTCTCCACCACTAATATTAAGAAACAACAGAATATTATTCATCGCTAATATCTTTCAACAAAGATAAAAAAAAAGTCTCTCAAACTGAGAGACTTCATATATCATAAGAATTATTTACGTTTCCTTTTATTTAGAGTGCCCGGCTCAATTTCAGCTTCCTTTTTTTGCATCAGGTCATAAGCAATAGGGCTGGCTGTAAACAGCGATGAATAAGTACCAACCAGAATACCAACTAACAATGCAAAAGTAAAACCTCGGATAATTTCGCCACCAAATAAGAAGATGGTTAGCAACACCACAAGCGTTGTTCCTGATGTATTAATTGTACGGGCTAATGTACTGTTTAGAGCATCATTAATGTTTGTTTTCACATCCCGCTTTTTGTGTAATCCGGTATATTCACGTATACGGTCAAAGATAATTACCGTATCGTTGATTGAGTAACCGATAATTGTAAGGATTGCAGCAATAAAAGCCTGTTCAATCTCCATATTAAACGGTAACAGGTTGTAGAATAATGAGAACAAGCCAACTGTGATCAAGGTATCATGGAACAGAGCAATAACACCCGCAAGGCCAAACTGCCACTTTCGGAAACGTAATGCAATGTATATAAAGATCACGATAAGTGCGAAAAAAACAGCCATCACGGAGCGGTTTCTTATATCATCAGCTATGGTAGGCCCAACTTTTTGTGAACTTAATATACCAATCAACTTATCTTCAGTTTCTGTATCCGTACTGAATTGTCTATACTTAATACTTTGATCAAGAAAATATGGGTGCAGGCCTTCAAACAGCTTACTTTGTATTACCGAATCAACATCCGAATCCGTATTATCAATTAAGTATTTGGTTGTAACTTTAACCTGCCTGTTTGGTCCAAAGGTTTTTACTTCCGGTATCTGACTTTGACCATCCTCAATAAAAACATTTGAAAGGGCTGTCCGAATATCATTTGTGTTCACATCCTGATCGAAACGAATGACGTAGGTTCTACCACCGGAAAAATCAACACCATAGTTTAAGCCCCTGAAAGCTAAGGATGCAATTCCCAAAATTATAATGGTACCAGAAATTACGTAGGCAACCTTTCTTTTGCTAATAAAATCAAACGTTGTGTTAGCCAGGAAGTTTTCTGTCATCTTATTTGAGAAATTCACCACCTTGTTCGTTTTCAGAGCCCAGGAAAATACAAGCCTTGATAGGAAGATAGCAGAGAACAAGGATGAAAGGATACCTATAATAAGAGTGGTTGCAAAACCTTGAACAGGGCCTGAACCGAACACATAAAGAACAATACCTGTAAGCAATGTGGTAACGTTTCCATCAATGATGGCGGAATAAGCATTTTTATAACCATCGGCGATGGCTAACGACATTCCTTTACCAGCCCGTATTTCTTCTTTGATTCGTTCGAAGATGATCACGTTCGCATCAACCGCCATACCCAGGGTAAGCACAATACCGGCAATACCCGGCAGGGTGAGAACAGCACCAAAGGAGGCAAGTACCCCGAAAAGGAAAAATATATTTGCCATTAGGGCAATGTCGGCAATTGTACCGGCACGATTATAATAGAATATCATATAAAACAGTACCAGAACAAAGGCAATGATAAATGACCATAATCCGGCATTTACAGCTTCTTTTCCAAGGGATGGCCCCACAACGGCTTCTTCAACTATTCGGGCGGAAGCCGGAAGTTTACCGGCTTTTAAAATGTTTGCAAGGTCTTGTGCCTCTTCAACAGAAAATTGTCCTGAAATGGACGACATTCCGTTTGGAATTTCTGAATTTACATTCGGTGCCGAATAAACATACCCATCAAGAACGATAGCTACTTGTTTGCCAATATTATCACCCGTAAGACGTTTCCATATTTTAGCACCCTCAGCATTCATCGACATGGAAACTTCAACACGGCCATTCTGATCGTAATCCTGACGTGCATTGGTGATTACTTCTCCACCCAGGGCCGGTTTCATATCGCGCGGATTGGAAACCTTCAGTGCCATCAGTTCTAAAACGTTACTGCCCTCAACACGGGGTTGATTGGTCCAGGCAAGTTTTAAATCACGTGGAAAAATATTCTTAGTTTGCTTAATCATCCTGTTAATCTTCGCCGTATCTTTTATGGCCGCATATCCGACGGTAGCTCCATCAGAAGGGTAATATTGTCCCTGGCGTTGTTCGTAGGCAGGATTTAAAACAGCATATAACGGATTGTTTTTTTTGTATTGTTCCAGTTGCTGGTCTTCGAGGCCCAAATCAGTGGTGTCTGATTCGAGTTGATCAAGCAGAGAAACTTCTGAAGTGTCAGTTCCTTTTTCAATTATTTCTTCTGCGGTTTCAGCAATATTTTCTGTTCCTTCTGCAGTTTCGGTAATTTCAGTTTCAGTCCCTTCAATAACTTCTTCTTCATCTGCAACACCATACAAATCTGCTAAACGGTTGTTTGCGTCGGCAAAATATTGATACACTTCACTAAAGCGGTATGTTTCCCAAAATTCTAACTGGGCTGTCCCCTGTAATAATTTTCTAACTCTTTCAGGGTCTTTAACCCCAGGAAGTTCGACGAGTATTCTGTTTGAAGATGCAATTTTTTGTACATTGGGTTGTGTAACACCAAATTTATCAATACGTGTGCGAAGGATGTTAAAAGCCCTGTCGAATGCGCCATTGGTTTCCGTTCGGATTACTTTAAGTACCTCGGCATTAGTTGAGTTTGCCGTAATTCCTTTGTCGCGAAATTCATAGAGGAAAATAGATGCCAGGCTAAAATTGGGGTCAGTTTCTTCGATGGCTTCCCCAAACAAAGTTACAAAGTCGCTTTGACTATCCTTTTGTTTTTCGAATGCCAGTTCCATCGCTTTTAGGAAAACGGGGTTCTGACTGTTGCCGGCCAATCCACGAACGATACTGCTGATGGAAACTTCAAGCGTTACGTTCATTCCACCTTTCAGGTCAAGGCCCAAATTAATCTCACGTTCCTTGCACTCTTTATATGTATATCCCCAAAGGAAGATCACCTGGTTCGACATAGAATCGAGGAAATAGATTTCCCTTGATTTCATGATTGAGTCAATATAATAACCCTCCAACAATTCGTGGCCTTCGGCGAGTTCTTTTGCCATGTCATAGGTTTCCTGACTTTCGGCATAATTCCGGGCTTTGCTTTCAACCCTTGCGGTCATAAAGGTGAAGGACAGTTGAAACAAACATACCAGGGCGAACAAAATCGCAAAAAACTTTATAGCTCCTCTGCTTTGCATTTCTTACTTATTTATTATTTAAATAGCTTATTTTTTTGAGGGTGCAAATATAGAAAACATTATTTAATAACCCCCCCATGATTTATTTTATTTACTAATTTATCACCAAATACTTGTTAATAACAGTATTTCAGCTAGTTCTTATATTTTACCCACTTCCATAATTCTTTATAGTTGATCTTTTTTCCATACATTAATATTCCGGTCCGATATATCCTGGCCGACAACCATGTTGTTGCCAAAAAACCTGCTATCAGTAATGTCATAGAGAGAACTATGTCAACAACAGGAACACCAAAAGGTAACCGTATCATCATAATGACCGGGGATGTTAATGGAAATATTGATAACCAAAACGCGGCCGGTCCATCAGGATTGTACATTATAAATTGTGAAACAATAATCGAAATAATGAGCGGTACAGTAATTGGCAACATGAATTGCTGGGTATCGGTTTCGCTGTCGACAGCCGAACCGATGGCAGCAAACAGTGCTCCATATAATAAATACCCGCCTACAAAGTAAAACAGAAATAATAGAATAATTTGGGTAAATGGAATCGCATTGATCGATTCGAAT
Organism: Bacteroidales bacterium; assembly: GCA_041393275.1. Classification (GTDB taxonomy): domain Bacteria; phylum Bacteroidota; class Bacteroidia; order Bacteroidales; family JAADJA01; genus JAADJA01. Next base: position 8,308 of record JAWKKL010000022.1, on the reverse strand, counting down.
AAAAACCCGATTGATTCATTAATGTTTTCTGTTTCTGGTTTGACGTTTCCATTATCTGCATTTAAACCTGACGAAACGATTTGTTCCTGCATATTCATTTGTGATTGCTGATATTTTGAAATGTCTTCCGAGAAGAAGGAAAATATACCGGAGACAAAGATCAGTGAAAGGATTACCCAAAGGATGAATTGCGTCATACCAACCATAGCAACACCAATAATTTTACCCATCATTAGTTGGAAGGGTTTTACCGAGGAAACTATTACTTCGACAATACGGTTTGTTTTTTCCTCGATAACACCACGCATCACCAGCGCCCCATACATAAAGATAAATATGTAAATAAGCAAACCGCCAATAAAACCAACCGCCATACTGAGTTCGGTTGAACTGGTTTCTTCCTGCCCCCCTTCGTCAATTTTTACGGTTAATAAATTTATTGATGTTTTTATGGAATTCAAAATAACCGGATCAATTTCAGAAGCAGCGAGTTTCAGGCTTTCTACTTCCTTGCGCATCTGTTCTTTTATGTAGCCTTTCACCATTACATTCGGCTGTTTTGTTGAAAAAAGCCTGGCTGTTTCAGGCACGGTCAGCGAAGTTGCAGGTATATGCAACAAGGCATACAGATTTTCATTTGCCATAAAACTTTTGGCCGAATCAAGGTCGCCATGCAAGGGTATAAATTGTATGTTTTCTGAATTTTTAAAAGTATTATTGAACAACCCAGATTGATCGAGGACGCCTATAACTTTTGATTCCCCTTCAATTTGTGCGATGTATGCCGGAACAACGAACATGGCCGCCATCAATAACGGGCCTATGATGGTCATGATGATAAACGAACGTTTTTTAATGCGGGTGAGGTATTCCCTTTTTATAATGAGTAAAATTTTATTCATACCTGCCTATCCCTTATTTTTGTTTTCGTTAACTTTTTTTATGAATATATCATTCATAGAAGGTAATAGTTCAATAAATGAAAGTATTTCAGCGTGTGGGATCAATTTTTCAAGCAAACGGTTTTGATTGTGCTTTTCTGCCAATTTAATACGGGCAATAAAATGGCCATTTTGAGCTTTATTGGTTAATAATTCAAATCCACCGTCCAGTATTTTTTCTAACGGTAGGTTTGGGTTTTTATATCCAATTTCAAAAATATGGTCTTTGTTATTTTCTTTTATTTTGAAAACATTTCCGTCTAGTATTTTTTTCGAATTATCAATTAGTGCAATGTCGTCGCATAATTCTTCAACCGAGGCCATATTGTGGGTAGAGAATATAATGGTTGCCCCATTTTTTCTTAGATTCAGAATTTCGTCTTTCAGCAGATTTACGTTAATCGGGTCAAAGCCACTGAAGGGTTCATCAAAAATTAATAGCTCCGGCTCATGCAATACCGTTACAATAAATTGTACTTTTTGCTGCATCCCTTTTGATAATTCCTCAACTTTTCGGTTCCACCATCCTGATATTTCAAATTTCTCAAACCAGAATTTAAGCTTACTAACGGCGTCATGTTTTGTCATGCCTTTTAACTGGGCAAGATAAAGTGACTGTTCGCCAACTTTCATTTTTTTATACAACCCACGTTCTTCGGGTAAATATCCGATTCGGGAAATGTGATTTGAAGCCAATGGCTGATCATTAAACAATACAGTCCCGGAATCGGGTGCAATAATTTGATTGATGATACGGATGAGGGTTGTTTTTCCTGCACCATTGGGTCCTAGCAATCCGAATATACCTTGCGCCGGTACTTGAATGTCAACATTATCCAGTGCTTTATGGTTTGCATATTGTTTGCTGATATGTTGAACGCTAAGCAGGTATTCCATTATTGATTAAGGTTAATGCGATTTAATGGCTAAAATATTCCTGCATTCTTGAAAAGAAACTTTTATCTTTTTCTGATGGCGACGGTTTAAAATTTTCGGAGGAACTTAAATCTTCCAAAATCTTTTTTTCTTCTTTTGATAAAACTTTTGGAGTCCAGACATTTATATTGATCAGCATATCGCCTGTACCGTAGGAGTTGATGGCCGGTAATCCTTTTCCTTTTAACCTTAAAACTTTACCACCCTGTGTTCCGGGTGTGATTTTAATCCGTGCTTTACCATCAATAGTCGGTACATCTAAGGTTGCTCCCAGGGCAGCATCGGTAAAACTGACATAGGCATTGAACAAGAGATTGACACCATCCCGTTCAAAATGTTCGTGTTCTGATTCTTCAATGAGGATGATGAGGTCGCCCGGAACACCACTTCTGGCCCCGGCATTTCCTTTACCGCTCATCGACAATTGCATCCCATCTTCAACCCCGGCAGGAATGTTTATTGAAATTACCTCTTCACCACGCACTATTCCATCGCCAGCACAATTGGGGCATTTATTTACAATGGTCTGGCCCTCACCGCCACAACTTGGGCAGGTAGAAGAGGTTTGCATTTGGCCTAGAAATGTATTCGCCACCCTGGTAACCTGACCTGTTCCGTTACAAGTTGAACATGATGAATAGGAAGAACCCCCTTTTGAACCAGTTCCGCTACAAGTATTACAAGAGATATATTTATTGACTTTTATCTTTTTTTCCACCCCTTTTGCTATCTCTTCAAGGGTGAGTTTCACTTTTACCCGAAGGTTCGATCCCCGGTTAACCCTTCTGCGCCGTTGGCGGGCACCACTACCGCCAAATCCTCCAAATCCACTAAAAGCACCGCCAAAAGCATCGCCAAAAATATCGCCGAACTGGCTGAAGATGTCATCCATTGACATACTAAATCCACTGGTGCCTGCTGCTCCGCCAATACCTGCGTGGCCAAACTGGTCGTAGCGGCTCCGTTTATTTGGATTGCTAAGTACTTCGTAGGCTTCGGCTGCTTCTTTGAAATTTTCTTCGGCTTGTTTATCACCCTCATTTTTATCAGGATGATATTTTAAGGCTAATTGGCGGTATGCCTTTTTTATCTCTGCATCCGAGGCATTTTTAGAAACACCCAGAACCTCGTAATAATCTCTTTTCGACATGAGTATGTTTTGTCAATATTTTGTTAAATGACTAACGGGTCCGGTATTATTTCCCGATTATAACTTTAGTATACCGGATTACCTTATCATTAAGCATGTATCCTCGTTCAATTTCATCAACCACTTTTCCTTTCATCTTTTTGTCGAAGGAATCAATATACGTAATGGCTTCATGGAAATCAGTATTAAAATCTTCGCCGACTGACTTAATGGCTTTCAATCCTTTTTTCTCAAGAATGCCTTTTAGTTTGTTATAAATTAGAATCATCCCTTCATTTACGGCTGACTGGTTTTCGGTTTCCTCCGCCGCTTTCATTGCCCGTTCAAAATCATCAACAACCGGCAGCAATTCAATAATAATTTCTTCTGAGGCTGTCTTTGTCAGTTCAATTTGTTCCTTCAATGTACGCTTTCTGAAATTATCAAACTCAGAATAAAGTCGCAGAAATTTATCATTCGTTTCGGCAAGTTTTTCTTCAAGTTCATCAATTTTATTGTCTTTGTTTTCTTCTTCAGCTATCTCGATTGACTCTTTTTTTAGATTATTATTTACGTCAACTTCCATTTTATTAGTTGATTTAACGGTATTTTTTTTGGTTCTTTTTTTCTTAGCCATATTCAAAAATTTTAAACATCAACTGATGATAAACCATGCGACACTTACAAAATATCTGCCAATGCTCAATTTACGACATTGTGTCAGTGAATTTTCTAAGCAGTTGGTATGTCGTTAGCTATTTGATGTATTATAAAAAAGACTCCGTGTTTTCACGGAGCCTTTTTGAATATTTATAAATTATTATTGATTTATTCTCATTTTATAAAACGAGCGATAGACAAAATATAATGCTACGATAAGGAATGCCCCTCCAATATAGTGAGCTACCGGTCTGAAACTCTCAGCAAGTGCAATTTCCATAGCTAATAATCCAAACAAAGTTGTAAATTTAATAATTGGGTTGAGTGCAACCGATGAAGTATCTTTATACGGATCACCAACAGTGTCTCCAACAACAGCCGCAGCATGCAATGGAGTGCCTTTCTCCTGCATATCCACCTCAATTACTTTTTTGGCATTGTCCCATGCACCACCAGCGTTTGCCATAAAAATTGCCTGGAATAATCCAAAAAATGCAATGGAAAGCAAATAGCTGACAAACATCGAAACGGGCAAAGAATATTTAATGGCAGTTGCCCCTGTCATTCCTTCTTCAAGCCCCGCAGGAGATGCCAGAAATGCAAATGCCAGGGCGAAAGAAAAGATGGCAATGAAGATATTCCACATCCCTTTCTGGGCATACACGGTACAAATCTGAACCACCTGCCTCGATTTTTCAACATCGGCTTTTTTGGGCGCATTCGGATCAAGGTTAATATTCTTTTTGATAAATTCAACCGCCCTGGCAGCACCTGTTGTAACAGCCTGAATTGAAGCACCCGTAAACCAATATATAACGGCTCCACCAAGCAGGAAGCCTAAAATAGAGTAAGGGTTAAGCAGGTTCAGGATTAATTCGGGAGCAACGCCTAGGGTTTTATTAATCACAAGGATCAACGAAAAGATCATTGTGGTGGCCCCGACAACAGCAGTTCCAATAAGGACCGGTTTTGCTGTGGCTTTAAATGTATTTCCGGCGCCATCATTGGCTTCAAGGTAATATTTCGATTTTTCAAAATCGGGTGTAAAACCAAAATCTTTTTCAATTTCCTTTATCGTTTTTTCTCTATCTTCTTCAATCAGGGAAAGCTCGTAAATTGATTGGGCATTGTCAGTAACCGGACCATAACTATCAACGGCTATTGTTACAGGTCCCATTCCCAACATTCCAAAGGCAACCAGGCCAAAAGCAAAGATTGACGGATATATCATAAAGTTATCAAGTCCGAAAGTACTTGCATAATAGGCAATAAACATCAGCAAAAAGAAAACCATACCTTTCCAAAATGCACTGAAATTACCGGCAACCAATCCGGATAAAATATTTAATGATGCACCCCCTTTTTTCGAGGCTTCAACTACTTCATTAACATGTGTTGATTTAGGGCTTGTGAATAATTTTGTAAATTCAGGAATCAAAGCGGCTCCTAATGTACCGGCACTAATAATAACAGATAGCGTTATCCAGAGGTCGAAAGGTAGATCTTTAATTGTCAAATAACTCACAGCAAAAGTTACAATGATGGAAAGGATGGAGGTAATCCAAACTAATGAGGTTAACGGTTTTTCGAAATCAAGGTCATCAGCATTATGATATTTGGCTTTTGTAAGAGCGCCATTGATCCAAAACGAAACAACCGAGGTAATGATCATTAAAATCCGCATTAAAAATATCCACATTAACATTTTAACCTGCAACGCCTCTGTTAGAGCAGTCAGTGATGCCTCGCTTGAGATAGAGAATGATTCAACATTTAAGGATGACGCAAGCGACATAATAAACTCAGGCTGGTAATTTGCAATGTTTCCTAAATTAAAAGAAATGGCAAGCAATATGAATGTAATTAATGCCACGCCTGTTACACCATAGGTTTCAAATCCATCGGCGGTTGGGCCAACACTATCACCGGCATTATCGCCAACACAATCGGCTATTGTCCCTGGGTTTCGGGGATCATCTTCACCAATTTTAAAGATCACTTTCATCAAGTCAGATCCAATGTCAGCTATTTTTGTAAAAATACCACCGGCAATCCTTAAGGCCGAAGCTCCCAATGATTCACCGATAGCAAATCCGATAAAACTTGCCCCAGCATATTTTCCAGGGACAAACATCAATATAATAAGCATCATGATCAGTTCGAGGGATATCAACACAACACCAATACTCATTCCGGCATTTAACGGGATATTAAGCAATTTAATGGGTTTACGTTCGAGAGAGGCAAAAGCCATTCTTGAGTTGGCCAGGGTATTCATCCGTATACCAAACCAGGCAACACTATAACTTCCTAAAATTCCGACGATGGTCCATCCAAGAATCATTAATACCCCGCCAATACCAAAGGCACTTTTGCCGGTTTCGTGGTCAACTGAAAGGAATCCAAAATAGAAAGCAACGGCAGCTCCAATGAAAACAAACAGGATAGCCAGGAATTTACCCTGCTGGATGAGATAGGTTTTTCCGGTTTCATAAATTACGTGGGCAACGTCAAGCATCGATTGATGCGCCCTGATTTTTTTAACTTTCATAAATTGGTATAACCCGAACAAGAACCCTGCAATGGTTATCAAAAATCCCCAGTACAAAATATCTTGTGATTTGACGCCAACCGGAATGACCAGGTCGGCCTCGCTGGCCAGCGAAATTAATGGGAAACTTAAAATCGCTAAGAATGATAGTAATTTTTTCATGTTTATTTATTTTGTTTTTTACAATAAGTCGCAAAAATAGAAAGAAATAAATAATGACAAAGCTTAATTTATCAAATGGTTAACATTAAAGAAGTGATTGTTGTCAAATTCTTTGTTGAATTTTAGTAATCCAATAAGAACAGGGATGTTAATAATTTTTAATTATTATTTAAAAATTGGCCGGGGTTCTCTAAAAATATTAATACTTTTATCTTTCTTTTTATGAACAGGAACGGTTAGAATTTACAGATGGAAAAAATTAAGCTTGAAATAATTGGTATGTCATACAGTCAGTCTCAGAGTGGGGCTTATGCTTTAATACTCGGAGAATCAAAAGGGAAACGGAGGTTGCCGATCATAATTGGCGGGTTCGAAGCCCAGGCCATTGCCATTGAACTGGAAAAAATGAAACCAAGCCGGCCACTTACACACGATTTATTTAAACGGTTTGCAGATACCTTTGGAGTTACCGTTCAGGAGGTAGTGATCAATAAATTTATTGAGGGGGTATTTCATGCTGAATTGGTTTGCCTTGATGGAAGAAAAGAATATCGAATTGATGCCCGTACTTCAGACGCTGTTGCCCTTGCTTTACGTTTTCATTGCCCGATTTATACAATTGAAAAAATTATGGGAGCCGCTGGTATCATAGTGGATGATAAAAAAACAAAAAAGCCGAAAGAAGAAATTAAAGTTGAAAATAAAACCGGTATTGAATCAGATAATCCTTATGCAACATATACAAAATCAGAATTAAAAGAAATGCTTCAAAAAGCCGTAGAAAAAGAAGAATATGAAGAAGCTTCAAGAATTCGTGATGAAATGAATAAACGAAAAAAGAAATAATACAAAATGTAAGATCGGGAAAAGGGAAATTCATAAATGGATGAGTTTCCCAAATTTTTTTAATACAAAGTACATGAAAAATAAATGGATACCAGCGGTTTTATTTCTTATTTTAATATTATTCGCCATTCAATCTTTATGGGTATCAGCTCAGGTTGATTCAACAAACATATTGCCCGATACCATTCAGGAAACCTTCCAAACAACAAATCCGGCTGAATTAGATGAAACAGTTCGTGATGCAGAGGAAACGGAAAAAACAAGATCGAACCTTTTGCTTCAACGCGACGTGACAGGTGGCTTTTCGATGATTACTATATTTCGCGGTTTGCTTGGGATGCTTGTTTTGATAGGCATAGCATGGATTTTTAGTACAAGCCGGAAGTCCATTTCGTGGAAAGTTGTACTAACCGGACTAACATTACAGGTATTGCTTGCCCTGGGCGTTTTATATGTCCCGTTTATTCAATTCTTTTTTGAGTTCGCCGGAAAATTGTTTGTGAAAGTCCTCGACTTTACCAATGCAGGTGTTGATTTTTTATTTGCTAGTATGGTAACAGGCCGGCTTGAGGACAGCATGGTAACATTTGCCATTAAAATTTTACCAACCATTGTATTCTTTTCAGCGTTAACAAGCCTGTTTTTCTACCTGGGCATCATTCAAAAAATTGTTTATAGCATGGCTTGGGTCATGACTAAATTAATGAAACTTTCAGGGGCAGAAAGTTTGTCGGTAGCGGGGAATATTTTCCTGGGCCAAACAGAGTCGCCCCTCATGATAAAAGAGTATCTTGACAAAATGAACAAATCGGAGATGCTCCTGGTGATGATGGGAGGGATGGCCACATTGGCAGGTGGTGTATTGGCCGTTTACATCGATTTTTTAGGTGGAGATGACCCATTGCAAAAACTGTTGTTTGCCAAACATTTACTTACGGCATCGGTAATGGCAGCCCCGGGTGCCATTGTAATTTCGAAAATCCTTGTACCCCAAACAGAAGACATCAATAAAACCATTGAGGTATCGAAAGAAAATGTTGGAAGTAATGTGCTGGATGCTATTTCCAATGGAACCGGGCAGGG
>JAWKKL010000021.1:0-52246 GCA_041393275.1 Bacteroidales bacterium | reverse complement strand
AAAATCGGTATTATACCTTCCACTAAAGATAAAAAATGCCTGTTGAGGCTTCCGTTTACCCATGTTGGTGATTTTGTTGATAAAGAACAGGAATTGTATGCCTACAAAACCAAAAAAGGTATTGAAAAAGAAAAATTACTTGCCGAAATAAAAAAAGCCTCTGAACAAAATATTCATATTGTACGCTCCGGCGAAAACCTCGGCCTAATCGCTCAAAAATACCATTGCAGTGTAAATAGTTTGAAAAGCTGGAATAACCTTCGGAACAATACTATTTATCCGGGACAAAAACTGGTTGTTTTCGCACCTGGATATAGTGGAACGAATAGCCAAGGTTCAACAAACAAAACTTCAACTGCCTCCTCCACCGATAAAAACACCGGCAACATGGATAAAAATTATCACGTAGTAAAAAATGGAGAGAACCTGGGATTAATTGCAAACAAATACAATTGTTCGGTCGAAGACCTTAAAAAATGGAATAACCTCAGAAATAATACAATCCAACCCTCACAACAACTTGTTGTTTACGAATCCAAAACGCTTGTTGTAAATAAGGGAAAGGAAGCCAACAATATAAAGGACGGGGAATACGTTTACCATATCGTCAGAAGTGGCGATACACTCTGGGATATTGCAAAACTCTACGATGGTGTTACAGTGGAACAAATAAAACAACTCAATAACATCAGCAACTCAAAACGCCTTAAACTTGGCCAAAAACTAAAAGTAAAACATAAAGGGTAAAATTGGTTGATTTGGTAAAACCAAAACAAAGAGATATGAAAAAATACGTTTTTATTATTCCCCTACTTTTCCTTTTTTTCTTTTCTTCATGCGATGATAAAAAAACCCAAACCAACCGGTCATCAGGGAAAACGGCAGAAATGATTGTGGCTACCAATGGCGATGATACCTGGGAAGGCCCTGTCGGGGAAAACATCCGCATATTTTTCGGCCAGGATTACGAAGTGCTGTCGCAACAAGAACCCTTGTTTACTATGTCTCATTTACCGGAGTCGAAGCTTGTAAACAACAAAATGTTTCGGGCACATCACAACCTATTTATTGTTGATATAAATTCCGAATTTTCCGAAAACATTATTGAAGCCCGTAAAGACTTGTATTCAAGCCCACAACGGGTTATCAAAATAACATCTCCGTCGGAGGATGAATTTGTTAATTTTTTCGATGAAAAAAAAGAGGCCATTTATGATATTCTTATGGATTCGGAATACGAGCGGCTGATAAAAACATTCAAAGCTTTTCGCGACAGGGACATTTTAAACCAGATCAGTGATAATTTCGGATTTACTCTTGAAATCCCCAGCGGATTTTATGTGGCGAAAATAAGTGCCGATTTTATATGGATACGAAAGGAAACTCAGCACAACAGTCAGGGTGTAATGATCTATAATTATGATTTTATTGATACCCTTGCATTCAACAAGGCCAGGATCCTGGCATTCCGAAACTCTATAACCGAAGAATATATTCCCGGGCCATCCGAGGGTTCGTATATGGTTGTTGCCGAAGAATATTCTCCGATTCAGATAAATGAAATCGACTTCAATGGAATGTTCGCCATCGAAACCCGTGGCCTGTGGCGTCTCGAAGGAGATTTTATGGGGGGATCTTTTGTCAACTATACCTTCGTTGATGAACGAACCAATAAAGTGGTAACCATTGATGGTTATGTGTATGCCCCCAACAAACCCAAACGTGATTTATTGATTCAAATGGAAGCAATTGCTCATTCGTTAACGTTTGTGAATTAACTTTTTACAACTTTTTCTTTCACTTTTTTCAAAAAAAACTTGACAAATACATTTTGAGAATGTACTTTTGTCCACTTGGTTTAACCACTTAGTTAAACTAATTGATTAAATCCTTAGTTAAAATGGCGAAAAAAGATTTAAATACCGAAGAGAAAATACTCCTTGCAGCCAAGGCAATTTTTATCGAGAAAGGGCTCGAAGGGTCTCGAATGCAAGAAATAGCGAATGAAGCAGGGATCAACAAAGCGCTTCTTCACTATTATTACCGTACAAAAGACAAATTATTTGAAGCGGTATTTATTGGTGCTTTTAATAAAATGGTGCCACAAGTTATCGAACTGCTAAAAGCCGATTTGCCCCTCTTCGAAAAAATCACCCGATTTACTGAAAACTACATCGAACTTTTCATCGACAATCCTTTTATTCCCGGATTTGTATTGCACGAACTTGGCCGAAACCCCGAACGTATCGTTGATTTGATTTCAAACCTTGGAATTCAACCCGAAATTTTTATTCAGCAGGTCCAGGACGAAATTGTAAAAGGAAATATAATTCCTATTGATCCGCGTCAACTGATCGTTAATATGCTGGCCATGTGCATATTTCCTTTTGTTGCCAAACCCATACTTAACTCTATTATTTTCAACGGAAGCAATGAAGCATTTATTGATTTTATTGAAGAAAGAAAAAAAGTAGTTCCTGAATTCATAATCAATTCCATTAAGAAATGAAAAAGCTATTGTTATTATCAGGCTGGTTAATTTTTAGCTTACAGATTCTAAGCCAAAATTCTATAACCCTCTCGGCTTGTTATGAAAAAGCCATAGCTAATTATCCTCTTTTGCAACAGGATGCTTTGCTGGCCTCTTCCAATGAACTAACACTTAAAAACCTGAATAAAAATTACCTGCCCCAGATGAACCTCAATGGTCAGGCCCATTATCAATCGGACGTTACCAAAGTCCCTATACAGGATATTCCTGTTTTTGGTATTGAACCGCTGGACAAAGACTGGTATAAAATTATGCTTGATGTAAACCAGGTAATCTATGATGGAAACGCAACCTCCCGGCAAAAAAAACTGGAAGAGGTGAATCATGAAATTAATAAACAGAACCTGGAAATTGAACAATATAATCTCAAAGTAAGGATCAATGAAATCTATTTTTCGATTATTCTTTTAAATGAAAATAAAAACATTATAGAACTTCATCACAGCACACTTCAAGCCAAATTAAAAGAAGTTGAGTCCGGCGTAAAAAATGGCGTTATCCTTGCGTCAAATCAGGATATCCTTTTCGCCGAAATTTTAAATATTGAGCAATCGCTGGAAGAATTGGAAATAAGCCGCAATTCAGCCATTTCCATAATGAACGAATATACAGCGCTTGAGCTAAACACCAGCACACAATTTATCCTTCCTGAAGTTGACTTTTATATCCAGGAAGTTGAAAACAACCGTCCTGAATATCAATTAATGTCAATCCAGCAGAAAAAACTTGAAGCAAGCAAACATCTTATTGGCTCAAAAAATCTCCCTCGTTTATCCGCTTTCGGGCAGGCAGGTTATGGCCGGCCGGGATATGACATGTTAAAAAACCAGTTTGATGATTTTTATATGATCGGGGCAAGGCTATCCTGGCGGTTCTGGGATTGGAACCACAGCCGTAAAGAAAAAGAGATTTTAGGACTTCAACAAAATATTATTTCTACAAAAAAGGAAACATTCGATAAAAACATTAGAATTGATCTTGAACAGAAGCTCGCAAACATAAATAAAACAGAGGCAAAGATCAGCCGGGATAAACAAATAATAGAAATTCGAAACCGCATTGCGAAGGCATCATCTTCTCAACTTGATAATGGTACAATAACATCCACAGAATATTTAACAGAATTAAATAGCGCTTCCAAAGCAAAACTTGATCATGAGCTTCATAAAATTGAATTATTAAAAGCAAAGCTTGATTATCAAACAACATTAGGAAATTTATAAAACATAAATGCTAACACCCATGAAAACATATCAAATCCTTTTTCTCCTGGTTTTCGTTCTGGCATCCTGTTCTGATTCCGAAAATTTATCGGATGCTTATGGAAATTTTGAAGTAGATGAAGTCATCATATCGGCGGAAGCCAACGGAAAATTAATTCAATATTCTGCCAGAGAAGGCCTTCAGCTTTCAAAAGGGCAATTGGTTGGTATTATTGACACTACGGATTTTGTACTTAAACGAAGCCAATTAATAGCTCAAAAGACAGCCATTTCTTCAAATATAAAAAGTATCCAGTCGCAGATTGAAGTGCAGGAACAGCAAAAGAAAAACCGGCTTACCGACAAAAACCGAATTGAAAAGCTTTTAAAAGATGGCGCCGCAACACAAAAACAACTGGATGACATTAATGGTACAATTGATTTGATCGATAGCCAAATTGCCTCGATTCAAACTCAGTATACTTCGATAAGGGCTGAAATGGATGTGATAAAAACTCAAATAACTCAAGTTGAAGAATCCATAAAAAAGTGCCATATCTACAACCCCATTGATGGTGTGGTATTGGAAAAATATGCCGAGCAAAATGAAATTGCTGCATTTGGCCGGCCACTTTACAAAATTGCAAATACCGATGAAATGATCCTTCGGGTTTATGTTTCAGGTGGGCAGTTGCCCAACATCAATATTGGTCAGCAGGTGGAGGTATTAATTGATCAGGATGAAAAAACAACCCGGGCTCTTTCGGGAGAGGTTACCTGGGTCTCTGATAAAGCTGAGTTTACCCCAAAAATAATTCAGACGAAAGAAGAACGGGTAAATATGGTGTATGCCGTAAAAGTCAGGGTTAAAAATGATGGAAGCCTGAAAATTGGCATGCCGGGTGAAATTAATTTTTAATATTGAAGTATTATAATGGTTAAACAATTTATTTTTTTGCCACAAAGGCACATCCCCGAAGATGCGTGACACAAAGTTCCACTATGAAAAATTATTCATTTTACACACTTAGTGCTTCGTGTCTTGATGACTTAGTGACTATATGGAAAAGTTGATTTTTTGACTGAATTTTAAAAAGGCCTAAAACAAATAAATAATTACACAATTAAAACACACTTTATGAAAACAACTCAATTTATTCTACCATTTATTATCGCTGCATTTTTCATCAGTCAGGGATTTTCTCAAACACGAAATGCAAGCGACATTCTTGGGGTTTGGTTTAATGAAGAAAAAGATGCAAAGGTTGAAATCTATGAAGAGAATGGAAAGTATTTCGGGAAAGTAATATGGCTTGAAGAGCCCATCCACCCCGAAACAGGCAAACCCAAACTTGACGATGAAAATCCTGATGAAGAACTTCAAAAAAGGCCAATCATGGGCTTATTGCTTGTTTGGGATTTTGTTTTTGACGGGAACGACGAATGGGAAGATGGAAAAATATATGACCCCAAAAGCGGCAAAACCTATTCATGTTATATGGAATTCGAATCGGAAACAAAACTCAAGGTACGAGGATATATCGGAATTTCGCTTATTGGCAGAACAACCTACTGGACGCGACCGACAAAATAAATCATGCCCGAAAACGGTATATATATCAATCAGGTTTCTAAATCCTATGGAAATGTCAGTGCCTTAAACGAAGTTTCCTTTACAGTTAAGGATGCTGAGTTGTTTGGATTGATTGGCCCTGATGGAGCAGGTAAAACAAGCCTGCTCCGGATTTTGACATCCCTGCTTAAACCAGATTCAGGAAAGGCAACGATGGCGGGATTTGATGTGGTGAAGGATTACAAAGAAATACGAAAAATTGTTGGCTATATGCCAGGTAAATTTTCGCTATATTTTGACTTGACGGTCGAAGAAAACCTGAACTTTTTTGCCACTATTTTCGGAACAACCATTGAAGAAAATTATGACCTGATAAAAGATATCTATCATCAGATAAAACCTTTTAAAAATCGTAAAGCAGGCAAGTTATCAGGCGGAATGAAACAAAAGCTGGCTCTTTCCTGCGCCCTGATCCATAAACCAAAAATATTGATCCTGGATGAACCCACCACCGGTGTAGATGCCGTTTCCAGAAAAGAGTTTTGGGAGATGCTCAAAAAACTAAAAGAGCAAAACATTACAATTCTGGTTTCAACACCTTATATGGATGAAGCCGGTTTGTGCGACCGGGTGGCCCTGATACAGAAAGGAAAAATAATGCAATTGGATACTCCGGCTGGAATTGTTAAAGAATATTCAAAGCCGATGTTCGGTATTAAATCCGAAAACATGTATCAGCTTTTAAATGATTTGATAAAATTTTCATCCGTTGTTTCGGCACACCGGTTTGGCGACTCCATTCATGTTTCCCTTAATTCAAATGATAAGCTTGATGAAGTTTACAAATATCTTGAGAAAAGGAATCATACTGAACTTCACATATTACCAATAAATCCAACGATTGAAGATTGTTTTATGGCCCTGATGACAGATGAGCATGCAGAATGAAAATATTATAATAGTCAAAAACCTGGTTAAAAAATTCGGCGATTTTACGGCCAACGATAACCTTACTTTTCATGTAAAAAAAGGTGAGATCTTTGGATTTCTGGGGGCAAACGGTGCTGGTAAAACTACGGCCATGAGGATTCTTTGCGGCCTTTCAATACCAACTTCCGGTGAAATCGAAGTAGCTGGTTTTGATGTGTATAAACAAACGAACCAGATTAAAAGAAATATCGGATACATGAGCCAGAAGTTCTCCTTGTACGAAAACCTGACCCTACGGGAAAACATTCGGTTTTATGCGGGCATTTATGGAATTCCGAAAAAGACCATAAAAACCCGGATGAATGAATTGTTCGAAAGTTTGAAAATAGGCGATTTGAGAAATGAATTGATTTCTTCTTTGCCCCTTGGATGGAAACAAAAACTTGCCTTTTCTGTAGCTATTTTTCATGAACCAAAAATTGTTTTTCTCGATGAACCTACGGGCGGTGTTGACCCAATTACAAGACGGCAATTCTGGGATTTGATTTACCAGGCAGCAAATGATGGAATTACAGTATTCGTTACAACCCACTATATGGATGAAGCCGAATATTGCGACCGGGTTTCCATCATGGTTGACGGCCGCATTGAAGCCCTGGATACACCGGAAGGATTAAAAAAAACCTATAAAGCCCAAAATATGGATGAGGTGTTTTTGAAGTTGGCAAGGGGAGGAAAAAAGAGTATGTAAGTAGTTAGTAAAGTGTAGATTGACAGATAAAATTTATAAGATATGCATAATTATAAAAAGTTAATTGTTTGGCAAAGGGCAGTAGATCTTGCTGTTGAAGCTTATCAAAAGACAAAGCTATTTCCTGAGGAAGAAAAATTTGGAGTTACAATTCAGGCCCGAAAGAGTGCTTGTTCAATTGTTTATAATGTTGCTGAAGGATCAAGAAAAAGTTCCCAAAATGACGTTAATCGTTTCCTGGAAATTTCTGATGGGTCATCTGCTGAACTCAATAATCAATTAATTATTTCGCAAAGGGCCGGTTACATTCCTTTAGAGGAACTTGAATCATTTGAAATCAAAATAGATGAAATACAATAGATGAATCGTAGCCTTAAAGAATCAAATCTAAAGTCTAAGTAATAATGGCAAAAAACTAACTACTAAAAAATGAAACAATTCCTGGGTTTTGTAAAAAAAGAGTTCTACCATATTTTTCGTGATCCGCGGACATTGCTGGTATTATTCGGTATTCCTATCGCCCAATTGTTGATTTTCGGATTTGTGGTAAACAATGAAATAAAAAACATCCGGATTGCTATTTATGATCCTGCTAAGGATGCAGCAACAATTGAAATGTCAAATAAGATTATCGCCTCAGGTTATTTTATCCTCGACAGAAACTTGGAAACCATTACGAATGTCGAAGATATTTTTAAAGAAGGCAACATAAAAGAAATCATTGTATTTGAACCTGGATTTGCCGACAAACTAAAGCGTGATGGAACTGCCAATGTGCAAATCCTTGCAGATGCATCAGATGCAAATACAGCCAACCTGATTGTAAATTATACTTCCGCAATTATCCAGGATTATATTCAAAAGAAAAATCAACTATCTGAAATGCCTTTGCAAATCCAACCCGAAGTTAGAATGGTTTTCAATGAAGATTTAAAAAGTGTTTATATGTTTGTTCCTGGGACAATGGCTTTAATCCTGATGTTGGTTTCCGCGATGATGACCTCCATCAGCATTGCCCGGGAAAAAGAAATGGGCACCATGGAAGTACTTCTGGTTTCGCCGCTAAAACCTTCGCAAATTATTATCGGAAAAGTAATTCCCTATGTTTTGGTTGCTTTTGTAAATGCTGTTACAATAATTGCCCTTGGTTATTTTGTGTTTGATATGCCAGTTAAAGGGAATTTAGCTTTTCTATTAGCTGAAAGCCTTCTTTTCATTAGTCTTGCCCTTTCTCTTGGTATACTGATTTCTACGGTTGCAAAAAGCCAGCAAGTGGCTATGTTTATTTCTCTATTTGCATTGTTGTTGCCGACATTGTTATTGTCGGGATTTATTTTCCCCATCGAAAACATGCCGGTTATCTTACAATGGATTTCGCATATCATGCCACCAAAATATTTTATCATCATCATTAAAAATATAATGCTAAAAGGAACAGGCCTGATGTATGTCTGGAAGGAAACCCTTATTCTGGTATGCATGATGACATTTTTTATTCTATTAAGTGTTAAGAAATTTAACGTGAGGCTTGACTGAAATGAGAACAATAGGATACATTATACAAAAAGAATTTATTCAGATAATCCGGGATAAGACGATGTTGCCTATTATTATCATAATGCCATTTGTTCAGCTAATAGTGCTGGTTTATGCCGCAACTTTTGAGATGAAACAAATTGACATGGTGGTTGTCGATCAGGATCAGTCTGCCTTTTCAAGAAAACTGACTTCAAAATTTGAAGGTTCACCTTTTTTTACATTGACTTCATTTACGTTTTCAATGAAAGAAGCTGAACGTATCCTGACAAGTGATGAAGCTGATGTTATCATTCATTTCCCAAAAGGATTCGAAAAAGATTTGATGACAGGGCAAAAAGGCAAGGTTCAGTTATTAATTAATGCAATTAATGCTACATCTGCCGGATTGACAAATGCCTATGCCGGTTACGTCATTGCTGACTTTAACCAAAACATACTGGCAGAAAACATGAATTATATTCAACCCGTTTTTGCTACCAATATAAACATCGATTATTCATTTTGGTATAATCCTGAACTGAATTATAAAATTTATATGTTGCCTGGGATATTGGTAATACTCATCACTATCATCGGGGCATTTCTTGCTGCCCTTAATATTGTTCGTGAAAAGGAAATGGGAACAATAGAACAAATCAATGTAACGCCCATTAAAAAATATCAGTTTATCACCGGAAAACTTGTCCCTTTCTGGATTATTGCCCTTCTTGAACTTGCCTTAGGATTAACCATTGGCAAACTAGTATTCAATATTCCCTTTGTAGGGAGCCTTCCTCTATTATTCGGTTTTGCAGGCGTTTATTTACTGGTTGCTTTGGGTTTGGGTTTATTTGTTTCAACCATTGCCAATACGCAACAACAGGTAATGTTCATTATTTTTTTCTTCCTCCTCACTTTTATTATGATGAGCGGTATTTTTACACCTGTAGAAAGTATGCCGGATTGGGCTATCATAGTAAACTACCTGAATCCATTTGCCTATTTTATGCGTGTTATCCGTATGGTTATACTGAAGGGATCGGGGTTTTCGGATATTAGTAAAGAACTTTACAACTTGCTGGTTTATGCAAGTATAATCATTAGCCTTGCGGTTTGGCGGTATCGGAAAACGGCCTAACCCTTTTACATTACCCAGGCCTTTAGGCATGGATAATTCAAAAGAGGCAGCAATTTAATTAATTCTCCGAATCTGTTGTAGGCCGATCCAGGCTGCCAAAACTAAACCGCATAACACCCATTGCAATGGAAACTGTTGGGTTTTCTTGTGAAAAGTAAGTTGTAATATCGCGAACCGCAACACCCAATTCCCAGGTAAAGTTTTTGTTGTTGAAAGGGAATAATGAAAGTCCTATCGGAATACCTGTACCCGTTGCACCACCACTTACAACGCCAATTGAACCCCTGAACCATTTTGTTGGCATAATGCGTGTTCCTACACCAAAAATTAGTTTTTCGTAAGAACCCGGTAATTTGTTCATGGGTATATAAAACTCGGTACCAAATTCAAAAATATCATTTAACATATAAGCGGCGCCGGTTCTCATGCTCATAGGAAGCTTAATGGTTTTATCCTCCAGGCCCTGCCATCCGCCATATTTTAAATTATTGAATGCGGCATTGTCGTCCAAAGCGAAAATATTGTAATTATCAATGCCCGGAGATTTAATATCAACAATGTCAGCATCCTCCCCGGTATATACATTGCCATCCCAGGTTATACTTCCAATATCTGTGAGAGAAATAGCAACCCGTAATTTTTGGTATAATAAGGCTGATAAACCAACATCAAAACCAAAACCCTGTCCAATTTTCTGGTAATCATTATTCTCTATTTTTGAAGGGGATGGTTCATCATAATCAACGTTCAATGATGGGTTCAGGGCAGAAGTGGCTAAAAATTGTCCGTCTTTATAGGAATAATTGAAATAGCTGTAGCCTTGCAAATATTTAAATCCAACACCGCCATATATGGTAAAATTATCTTTTTCGATGATGGTCCGGCCATAAGAAAAATTGTACTCCCTGAACCACATCATTTGCAACGAAGTCCCTTCCAGTAATTCTGACGCCTTTATAGGATCAAATGCCACACCCGTATGTTCACCGGTTTCTTCGTTATAATAAACCGTATCAAAATAGGCAGCATCATAACCGTTAAACAAAATATCCGAACTTTCTTTATTCAGGTTCGAATCCCACATTAGCCTTTCTTTCACTGTAAAGCCAAATCCCCCTATTTTTTCATCCTGAAAAGATATTCCAATGCCTCCAATATTGCCTTCAAACTGTAGTTTGGTATCGGTAAAATTCAGAACTGCCTGCTGACGCTCTTCATCCGTAAAGACTTTATTGGCATCGAACAATTCATTAACAAGTTGTCGTTTTAATGGTTCGGAATAAACAGATAACTCAGTTTCGCCGAAACCAAGATTCATTAAATTGTCATTACGTTTCCAGCCAAGATTGGCAGGATTTATACCGACACACTGATAGTCAGTAACCACAGCTGTGCTATATCCAGAACCTGTTACGGTAAATGCTCCTGATTGTGTTTGCGAATACACAAAATCAGAATAGACGAAAAAAAACAGGAAGGCCATAAAAAAGGATGATAATCGTTTCATGATATTTGATTTGATGACTAGTTTTTTAATGAAACGCTAATTTACAATTTTTTCAAACCTAATTGAATATTATAGCGTAAAACTACATACTAATTTCTAAATCTGGAAGAAATAAATATACAAATAAGATTTTTAGCTTAATTTAGTGCTATTATAAGGCAAGACTAATTTATGAAATTTAAGCGTTGGTTCTACATATCGTCTGTTTTAATTGTTTTCATGACCTGGCCTATATCATGTTCATCTCCTGAACAAAAATCAAATAAAAAGAAGAATACTAAAAAGGAACAACATGATTTGGTTTTAGAAAAGATACTTAAAACCGGCAAACTGGTGGCATCAACCGATTATAACTCTACGAATTATTTTGTTTACCGGGGCGAGCCCATGGGCTATCAATATGAACTTTTAAAATCCTTTAGTGACTACCTGGGTGTAAAGTTGGATATAAAAATTATTAATGACCTCGATGAAAGTTTTAGTTGCATCAATGATGATGAATGCGATTTATTGGCTGTTGGACTTACCGTAACAAAAGAACGTAGTAAATTGATTGATTTCAGCAATCCGCTTAGCCAAACCCGCCAAATGCTAGTTCAGCGAAAACCTGAAAACTGGCGAAAAATGGCTACCATGGACCAGATTGAGGGTTTGTTAATTCGTGATCCTATTAAATTAGCCGGTAAAACAATCCATGTACAAAAAAAATCTACTTTCCTTTCAAGACTCAATAGCCTGTCGAATGAAATTGGTGCCGATATTATTGTAATCGAGCATCCTGATGCAACAGTTGAAGAATTAATAAGTATGGTTGCTGAAGGGGAAATTGAATTTACCATCTGCGATGAATACATCGGTTTGGTAAATAATAAATTCTACCCGGATATCGATGTAAAAACCCCCATCAGTTTTTCGCAAAACATTGCCTGGGCTGTCAAAAAAGGATCAGGGAAATTAGTGGATACCATCAATGATTGGTTGAACGAATTTAACAAAAGCAAAACATATGCTTTTATTTACAATAAGTATTTTAGAAATAGCCGTACTGTAAACATTGCCAGTAGTGAATACAATTCGGTTACAGGTGGGAAAATTTCCCCGTATGATCAAATTATCAGGGAGTATAGCAAGTGGATTGAGTGGGACTGGCGTCTGCTGGCTTCTCTGATCTACCAGGAATCCCAATTTTATCCGGAAGCAAAATCATGGGCAGGTGCTTATGGTTTGATGCAACTGATGCCACATACAGCTGAAAAATACGGTGTTGATAGCTTATCGCCACCCGAAGATCAAATCAGGGCTGGGGTTCAATTTATACGCCTCCTTGATAAACAATTCGTTGATAAAATTGAAGACAAAGAAGAACGAACCAAATTTGTTCTTGCCTCCTATAATGCCGGTATTGCTCACGTTTACGATGCCCGGCGACTGGCAGAAAAGTACGAAAAAGATCCAAATCGTTGGGAAAAAAATGTCGATTATTATCTCCTCAATAAATCAAAACCAGAATATTACAACGACTCGGTAGTAAAATACGGTTATTGTCGGGGTACTGAACCCTATAACTTTGTTTACGATATACTGGAACGTTATGAGCACTATAAAAATACCATCGTTAACTAAAATTTTAATATTTTTATCTCTTCCCTAACAATTTTGGGGTTTCTACGTAAGAACTTAGTATTAAATAACGCATTACAACATGATTAAGAATCTTTTCATACTCCTTTTCTGTGGTGTATTGTCATTTTTGGCTTTAGGCCAGGAAAATGAAGAACTGCTTGCTCAGAAAAAAGAAGACGCCAAATTGGCTAATCAAATGTATAATCAAAGTATTGAATTATATGAAACAAATAATCTAATAGAAGCCGTGGCGGCCCTTAATAAGGCAATTAAACTCAGACCTGAATTTGCCCAGGCTTATTACAACCGTTCCCGGATACAATTGGAAATTGGTGAATTTGATGAATCCATAAAAGATATCAATAAGGCCATTGAATTGCAAGCCAATGCGCAATATTATTCGATGCGTGGATTTATTTACCTCAAAAATAACGAATTAAAAAAGGCGTATGATGACCTCACGTTAGCCATTAATTCAGATCAAAATTATGCTGAAGCTTATTATTATAGAGCTTGTGTGTTAGCTGAACAAACAAAATATCCGGCAGCCATTCACGATCTTGACCAGGCCATTGCCATTCAACCCGATTTTGCCATTGCCTACAACGAAAGAGGATGTATTCGCTACGAAACAGATGCACTGGACATGGCAAAAAACGACCTTAATAAAGCCATTACTTTTGATCAAACCCTGGCTGAAGGATACAACAATCTTGGTAAAGTAAACCAAAAAATGGGAGATTTGAAAACTGCAGAGGAATACTTTACAGCAGCTTTAAAAATAGATACTGAATTTGCCGAGGCTTATTTAAACCGTGGTATTATAAAATATGAAAAAGGTGAATTTGAAGAAGCCATTGAGGATTTTTCTCAAGCCCTTGAAATCCAGCCAAATTATGCAGAAGTTTTTAATAACCGTGGTAATGCAAAATACATGACCGGTGACCTTCCGGGGGCCATTGTTGATTATTCCGATGCCATTGCCCTCAACCAGAATTTTGCCGACGCATGGAAAAACAGGGGGATTGTAAAGGAAATGCAGCGAGATACAAAAGGGGCCTGTGCCGATTGGCAAAAAGCATCTGAACTTGGTAGCCTTGAGGCAACTAAGTATATCCAAAAACAATGTCAATAATCGTAATACTTCGGAGATCATGAAACAACTAACATATATCATTTTACCACTATTTTTCTTTCTTCATCAGGGATTGGATGCACAAAATGTGGAATTCAATAAATATAATTTTCCAAACAACAAAGACCAGTTAAGCCAGGCCATGAGCGACATAAAATCGGGAGATAAACTATATGATGAAGGACCGGGAGTATATGACCTGGCCATTGATGAATATTTAAAAGCCAATAAGTTTAATCCGGATAATGCGCTATTGAACTATAAAATCGGACGCTGTTATTTACCCCAAAACGATAAGTCACAAGCCATAAAATATTTTGAAAAAGCTATTTCTCTCGATAAAAGGATCAGCCTGGATATGTCGTATAATGATGTAAACTGGATGCTGGCCAAAGCATACCATTTAGATTACCAATTTGATAAAGCAATAGAAAAGTATAAAGAGCACAAAAATGCCCTAACACCCGAACAACTTATCCTGGAAAATGAGTTGATCGATAAGAAAATTGAAGAGTGTGTTATGGCTAAAGAAATGGTTGCAAATCCAACCAGGGTTTTTGTTGACGATTTGGGTGAAATAGTAAATTCAGCCTTTCCAGATTATAGGCCTGTTGTAATGCCTGAGGAGGATATGATCCTGTTTACCTCAGTACGGGAAAATACAACCGGAGGAAAAAGGGATACAGATTCACATTATTTCGAAGATATTTATGTGACTTATTATACAGAATCACGATGGACACTGCCCGAAAATTCATATGACTTAAACAGCAGTAATCATGATGCCACAGCAGGAATAGCTTCTGATGGAAGTATTTTGTTCGTTTATAAATCAGCCGGTGGAAATAACCTCTATGCAAGCCTTCTGTTAAACGGCACATATGGTTTACCAGATAAATTGGCTACGGAAATCAACTCAGGATTAAGACAAACTTCAGCCTCTTTAAGCTTTGATAAAACAACCCTGTATTTCACAAGTCAAAGAGAAGACGGCTATGGTGGCCTGGATATTTATTACACCCGCCGGGATGCAAAAGACCGTTGGCAGGATGCTACAAATATCGGTGCTGCAATCAATACCCCTTTTGATGAAGAAGGTGTATTTATCACGCCTGATGGAAGAACATTATATTTTAGTTCGAACGGACATAATTCAATGGGGGGTTATGATATTTTTAAATCAGAGTGGATAGACGGACGATGGGGCAATCCCGTAAACCTGGGTTATCCAATTAATACACCGGATGATGATGTATTTTTTACTATGGCGGCCAACGGGCAACGTGGCTACTATTCTTCAAAAAAGAAAGATGGCTATGGAGGTCAGGATTTATATATCATTACCTTTTTAGTGCATCAAAACCCCTGGCAATGGCCCAAACAAAAGCCTCATTTATTTATCAGACAAAGGCCGGCTTTCCTGAATTAGCACCAAAGATTGAACAGAACACGGTGCTGGAAGGAATTATACTGGATGAAAATACCTTAACACCATTGCAGGCAACCATCGAAATTACCGATAACAGTAAAAACGAATTGCTGGCAAGTTTTGAATCGAACAGTACTTCTGGTGCTTATTTAATTTCGCTAAAACCGGGTAAAAATTATGGAATAACGGTCAGTCGGAGAGACTACCTTTTTCACTCTGAAAACCTGAACATTCCAGATGATGCTGAGGCTAAAAAAATAAAAAAAGACATCCTCTTAAAAAAAGCAGAGGTAGGGGTTAAAATTGTACTCAACAATATTTTCTTCGATTTTAATAAAGCCACTTTGCGTCCTGAGTCGGTCGCAGAACTTGATCGCCTTGTTAAATTAATGAATGATACGCCAAACTTAAAAATTGAACTTTCGGGCCATACAGACAACGTTGGAACAGCTTCGGTTAACCAAAACCTCTCTGAAGACAGAGCAAAAGCAGTTGTTGATTATTTAGTTGAAAAAGGCGTGGCACAAGATCGACTTGAATATAAAGGATATGGGTTTACCCAGCCGGTTGCCACCAATGATACACCAGAAGGAAGGCAACAAAACCGGAGAACGGAATTTAAGATCATGGGAAAATAAGTTTTGCGATTTATTTCACTACAAACTTATACCGTCCCACAGATAAATCATTACTATATAAATTGGCGACAAAAATTCCCTGTCTCCAATGTTGAACCACGATCAACAACAACCCTTTTTGGCTGTCAAGCTGCCTGCTTTCGCAAACCCTGCCTGAAATATCGGTGACTTCAATTTTAGCTTTTTGCACATCAGGCTCAAGCCGATAAGAAATAAGGACATAATTATCAGAAGGGTTTGGATAAACCAGTATTGAATTTTGCAATTCACTTTCCTCAAAAGGAGCTATATAATTATCGGGTAAACTGGTTTCCCATAAACCGCGGCCATCAAGCCCGGTAAGAATCGTTGAGGCGGAATAGTTGATTTTAATATCAACCGGAACAATATTTGGCAAACCCGGTTTATACAATATCCAATCCTTCGACTGGCCTTCCTTATAATAAATGCCATAACTGGTTCCTGCAAACATTCCACCATCTACTCCTTTTAAATGGACAATGGAATGGACACCCGAATTAATATCCTGGAGCTTGCCGCTTATGTCAATCCATTTTTCCCCATTATATTCCAAAATTTTCGAAGAGGAAAGAGAATTATAAGATATCCATATTTTTTCATGATTTAAACCATCCACTTCTAAATCGCTGAGCCAGGCTTCAAGAGCAGGATACGGTGAAATATCTTCCCACCGGATTAAATGCCTCGGGGCATGAACATTTCCGGTTCTAAATATAAAATGATGCGTCCCTTCATTTACAGGAACAACCCTGATATAAAGAAAGTTGCCATTGCTTTCAGCCACATGCATATCATATAAAAGATAGTTTTCCGGTTCAAGCCCAAGGTCATCAGCCGTAACCAGGGTATACCAGTTTTCCCCCTGATCTTTGGAACACTTTATCTGATCACCTTGTGAGAGATAAACAATGTTATGATCCAACGGATTGATAGCCAGGTTTGATGTCCAGAAGTTGCCCATCTCGTATCGCGAGGAATCAACATAGTTTTTATTTCTGATAACATAGCTGTATCCACTGTAGTTGGCCGTATATAAAGTCCCTGTTTCTTCGTTGTCAAAAACGCAACCAAAACCATCACCTCCACCAACCTGAGTCCATAGGTTATCTTCTTTTTTCAATAATTGAGTTCCCACATCCCAACCTCCAAAAAGAAAATATTCTGGCTCTGCCTGACTTTGGTCGAATCGCATTACTTTTGCTATTCCAATATTATTTACCTTGTTTTGCCAAATAGTGTCGCCAATTTCTTTCATATATGGCCCGCCATCAGTGGCCGCCCATATTTCAGTGCCATCCTTATTAAACCTTAATTCCTGAACATCCACATGAGGGTTATTTTTGGGTTTCCCATCCCTGAGCAGGGAATCGTTTTCCTTCTCCCATGTATAGCCACCATCTGAAGATGAATAGGTAAAAATCGTTGCACAAAACAACAATTCATCATCCACAGGTGAAAGGGCATAACCATTTCTGCCATTCCCATAGGCACTCTTTAACGTGTTTAATTGAATCCATGAATTTTGGCTGATAGCGTATTTACAATGGGTATGAAAATATCGTGGAGTAGTTGGTTTTTTCCCTTTCAAATAAATAAACAAAACATCAGGATTGGCAGGGCTAACTTCAAAAATTGATAAAAAATGGGTAAAGGTGCTGTCTACCGGAAGCACCGACGGGCTACCGGGTAACAACGACCATTCAATCCCCCCGTCTGTGCTCCATAAAATCTCGTTCCCAACAACTTTTTTAGAAGCCCTGTATTCCCTGGAAAGAAATAGGGTATCAGGATTTAAACTATGAAACTCCAGGTCGAAAAAACCTTCATTGATAGAGGGTGGAACTTCAAGGATCAATGACCAGGAAACATCTTCCGGATGTTCTGCCAAAACATTCACCGATTTGTATAAACCATTGCTTGTTGCAGCAAACATAATATTGTGGTCCACCGGATGATTCGCTAACTTTCTTATATAATACCAGTTGTCGTGCAAATTATCAGGGTAGCTTCCATTTATCAGGTCCCAGTTTTTTCCCATATCGGTGGATCGTATCACTCCACGGCTATAATTAAAATTTTGATCCTTATCGCCGGTGGCAATTATCCACCATGTTTTCCCATTATAATGGATAATAATTATGGAAGCAATTCCGGGGGTAAACATATCCAGGTTATGAATTTCTTTCGGTCTGTCGAGGCCGGCATTTATCCAGCTATCGCCTTTATTTATGGTATAATACAGGCCTCCATTTGGGGAGCCAACCAAAATGATGCTGTCATTTACAGGATCAATGCATAAGGTAGATAATCGACCGACATCATAGGTGCTGTTATTGGAAGAAGTTAATGGTCCTATCTCTTCCCACTTTCCATTTTCATCCCAATATTCGAAGAATTGTAAATGGCGAGAAGAAGATTTATTGTCATAATTATGATTATTTAGGAACTCTATCTCAGTTACAGAATTATTTACATACTGGCAATTTCCATCAACAGCAAGCAGGATGGAAGTTAAAAACAGTATGAATTCAATATATTGGTATTTCATAAGTTCGAATCTTCCATATAAAGATAGTGGAATTTATTAATTGGTTGCTGAAGCAAAGTTTAAAAACCCAACTTTACACAACTTTGAACATAAATGTAAATAGGATAATTATAAAATCCGACTTTGTTAATATCGATGAAATTCAATTATATCAAGCTTTTTTAAAATATACAGGTCAGGCACAGGCGCTTATTCGTACCTGAATAGGAAATTCAGCAATAAAAAACAGAAAAACACAGTAAATAATATCGTTAAAAATTGT
The DNA here is from genome assembly GCA_041393275.1 of Bacteroidales bacterium. GTDB lineage: Bacteria > Bacteroidota > Bacteroidia > Bacteroidales > JAADJA01 > JAADJA01. Next base: position 33,420 of record JAWKKL010000021.1, on the reverse strand, counting down.
TTAATTTTGCCTTCTGATATGATATAAAATTTTCATGAGGTTATATTAAATAATAAATAGATGAAAAAAACATTACAATTTTGGGGGCTTCTGATGGCAATTTGTTTAACCGGATGGAACGTTTCGGTATTCTCGCAAACTCTTTATTCCGGGAGTAAAGAAGTTTCCGTTGAAGATTTTGAAACCGGGGATTTCTCCGCATATGATTGGCAGTTTGGCGGAGTATCAAACTGGACAATTACAGATGTCAATCCATATGAGGGAACCTATTCTGCCCGTTCAGGAATTATTACACACAATCAGGCCACAAGCATTTCTGTAGAATGGAATGTATATGTTGAAGACACTTTGTCGTTTTGGTACAAAGTTTCTTCTGAAAGCAATTACGATTACCTCACTTTTTACATTGATGGTGGCCTCATAGAAGAATGGTCAGGTTCCATACCATGGACTGAATACATTACGGTTGTTCCTGTCGGAACTCATACTTTTACCTGGGAATACAATAAAGATGGTAGTTTAAACTCTGGTGAAGATGCCGCCTGGGTTGACTACATCACCTTTCCACCAGAAGAAATTTTTGCCGGGTTCACAACCGATACAACGGTAATTTGTGAAGATGATATTGTCCTTTTCTATGATATGTCAGTTGGGCCGGTTACTGAGTGGACCTGGATTTTTGAAGGGGCCATTCCTGCACTATCATCAGAGCAAAATCCTGTTGTAGCGTATCCAAATGCCGGTTCCTGGGATGTTTACCTTTTGGTTTCGGATGGAATTGAAACAGCTGAACTTTTTATGCCTGGTTACATGAATGTAAGCGTTACACCAGAACAGGCGCCAACTCCCACAGGTATTTCATTTCTTTGTGCAAGTTGGGGCAATAGCACCTATAGCATCACCGGAATGGGTGGAGGGGTTACCTCTTATTCATGGACACTTGACCCAACCACAGCAGGAACCGTATCAGGCAGCGGGACGAATGTAACCGTTAACTGGGCTTCGGGTTTTCTTGGACAGGCTCAATTACGAGTAGGGGGTATAAATTATTGCGGTGTCCGAGGGCACTCTCAAACCCTCCTGTTACCCGTTACTTACCCGATGTATCCTTGATAATTTCGGCTTATGTATCCCAGTCTACTCCGCCCTTTCAACTTACCGGCGGAACACCTGCAGGTGGAACATACAGTGGTAACGGGGTATCCGGAGGAATGTTCGATCCCTCTGCAGCTGGTATTGGCGAGCATACTATTACATATACATATACCGACCCTAACTTTTGTACAAATACGGCAACTGCTCTTCTTACTGTAACTGAATTTACAGATATAAAAGAACTTGCGGAAAAGGAAGAAATTTTTGTTTATCCTAATCCAAACAATGGGCGCTTCAGTTTACAAATTAATAAAGAAATCAATGGCAATCTTGATCTTAAAGTAATAAATGCTATGGGTAAGATTGTTTACTCAAAAACAGGAATTGACGCCGGAAAAGGAAATCTAATCGAATTAAATCTTGACTATCTTCCGCTTGGTATATATTACCTGATTGCTGACGATAGCAATACAAGCTTAAAACAAAAAATATTGATCCGTTAGGACTTTTTTACCCGATTAGCGTTAAACAGCCCATAGCAACCCTATGGGCTGTTATGCTTTAGAATTGTTTTATATTTGCCGAAGTGTTTGGCCCTATGCAACAATATGAATTTTATGAATGTCTTATTTTTGTTGATTTTCGATACAATCTTTTAATCATGTTGCATTTTTTGTTTTATTTAAATTTGCTATAATCTAATCTGGTTCTTATGAAACAACTATCCGGTTTAATTATCCTTTTATCATTTATATTGCTTAATCATGGTTATGCTGACAGTTTTACACAATCTTATAATTTTGAAAAACCACAAATAATCCATGGCAATGATAGATATACCGACATTTCGGTTAAAAACTGTTATCTGCTGGCAAATGAGGGTGATCCGTTATTGCCGTTATTTGCTGCAGATTTACTTTTGTCCCAGGGACATGGGATTATCCGTGTTGAAATAGAATCGGTAAATATTGCCGGTGAAATAAATAATCTCAAAATCAGGCCGGCAAGCAAACAATTTCCCATCTCTTTGGGGCTTCAAACTACTTACAACGTTATACCAAATGAACTCATTTATAACTCCCCGGGCCCTTATCCCAATGATCCTGTTGGCTCAATAAATACAGGATTTCTTGCCGGGCATTCCATTGGATCCTTTTCCATTTGCCCGGTAATATATTATCCCAGCCTGGATAAAATCGAATACATTGAGCAGATTACTTTGAAAATTGTAACAGGCTCCACAACAAAAGCCCAAAATGCTTCTAATTTTATTAAACCATCAAACCGTATTTCTGAAAGGATTAATTCTATTGTTGACAATACAGAGATGTTAGACAATTATATTTATCCAAAATCCAAAAGTGCAACCGTTGATATTTTATTGATCTCAAAAAATTCATTAATTCCCCATTTTTCCGACTATATTGAATACAAAAAATCGGTTGGTTTTTTGGTTGAAACCAAGGCTGTTGAGGATATTTACCTGGAATATGCGGGGCAGGACGAACCCGAAAAATAAGGAATTGTATCATCGATTACTATGAAAACAATGATTTGGAATATGTTATTCTTGGTGGCGACAGCGATCCGGTGAATGTTTCCCAAAATGCCGTTCCGCACAGGGGATTATTTGCTCTGGATGACGAAGATATTCCGGCCGATATGTATTATGCCTGTCTTGATGGCTCCTGGAACGATGATGGAGATTCAAAATGGGGCGAAGCCGGCGAATTTGATTTATACGCCGAAGTAGCCATAGGAAGGTTATGTGTGGATAATGCCACCGAAATTCAGTATTTTGTAAATAAATTAATTAAATATCAGGACACACCCGTTGTTTCCGATATTGAAAATGCATTGATGATCGGTGAAGAATTAAATAATAATCCTTTGACCTATGGAGGGGACTGCAAGGATGAAATAGTGTATGGAACCAATGTCAACGGATTTTCAACCGTTGGAATATCTTCAAATTTTGCCATTGAAACCCTGTACGATAGAGATGGAGGATGGAACAAATACAATGTGTTTAACGAATTTAACACGGTTGGAGTAAACCTCTTAAACCATCTTGGCCATTCATCAACCAATTATAATATGAAAATGACCAGCTCGGATGTTACAGCAAATAACTTCACAAATGATGGAATAAATCGTGGCTTTGTCATTGGGTATTCTCAAGGATGTTACAACGGTTCGTTTGATAATCGAAGTTCTGATTATTCTTATGGACAGGATTGTTTTGCCGAAAAAATAACAACCATTGCTACCGCCGAGGTTGCCTCCATTGCCAATTCAAGATATGGTTGGTATGCCCCCGGAAACACTAACAGTTCTTCCCAGTTTCTCGACCGGCAGTTTTTTGATGCAATATTTGGGGATGGGATAACCCGGATTGGTTATGCCAATGCAAGCTCAAAAGAAGATAACGGAGCATTTTTTAATGATTCATATATTCGATGGACTGCTTATGAATTGAATTTATTTGGCGACCCGTCAATGGATATCTGGACAGAAATCCCGGTTGAAATAGTTGCTTCTTACCCTTCAGCTATTTCTATCGGTTCTTCAGAAGTTTATTTTGAAACGGATATCGAATATTCAAGAATTGCGCTTGTTCAGAATGGGGAGCTGATAGGTCGGCTTGCAACAGATATATCGGGCAACGGTTTTGTTGAGTTTTTTAACCCTGTTTCATCCGCCGAACCGATTGAGGTTTCAATTATTGGCCATAATAAAAACAGGCATCTGGGTTCAATAAATGTTGAGTTAAATCAGGCATTTGTTTTATTTGACTCGTTTCAAATAAATGATCCCTCCGGAAACGTAAACGGAATAATTGATTTTGGTGAAAAAATTAATCTTGGACTAACCCTCATCAATGTAGGTGATCAAACTGCCCACGATGTGCTTGTTACCTTATCAACAAATTGCGAATATGTAACAATTACAGATGATACAGAAAACTATGGCAACTTTTCTCCGGGTGAATCTATTTTCCTGGATAATGTTTTTGAATTTGTTGTAACAAATAATGTCCCTGATAATTATACTATAGAATTTGAAATAATGGCCAATGGGCAGGGATTATGGTCAAGTACATTTGATGTCATAGCCTGCGCCCCTGAGCTTGGTTTAGCAAATTTATCAATCGCAGACCCTTCAGGGAATAACAATGGAAGGCTCGATCCGGGGGAAAATGCAATGATAACAATTGAAGCCATGAATAATGGGTTAAGCAATGCGCCCGAAACAATGATCAATCTCATGTCAACCAATGGACTGCTTACAATAACCTCTTCGGCAGTTAACCTTGAAACATTAGAAACAGGTGAAACTGCCAGTGCATCCTTTGATGTTCAGGTTAGCCCTGAAGCACCAATGGGTTCCCAGGCAAATTTGTTTTTCAGCCTTTCGTCAGGTTTTTATAATATTCAGGCTGAATATTCATCAAAAATTGGCCTTTTGGCCGAGGACTGGGAAACAGGTAATTTTAATCAATACAATTGGAGTTCAAGCGGACATGAGGATTGGACAATTGAAAATGCAGGAGCTTACGAAGGTACTTATTGCGCCCGTTCCGGAGCCATCGGTCACGATGAGTTTTCCATCTTAAAACTAAATGCTTACCAAGTAGTACTTGATGATAGCATTTCATTTTATGTTAAAGTCAGCAGCGAAAATTCAGACGATTTCCTGAATTTTTATATTGACAGTGATATCATCGGTCAATGGTCAGGGACTGTAAACTGGCAACGGGTAAGTTTTCCTGTTAGTGCAGGAACCCATTCTTTTAAATGGTTTTATGATAAAGACGGAAATACGAGCTTTGGATCGGATTGTGCCTGGATTGATTATATTGAACTGCCGGCACCACCTTTAAGTTCTGTTGGCGCCGGCCCCGATGGATATGTTTGCAATAATGAATCGTTCGAATGCCAGGGTTATGCTTCAAATTTTACTTCTGTTGAATGGTCAACTTCAGGTACCGGTTACTTTAGCGATCCATATACTATACACCCGGTGTATTCGCCAGGCCCGGAAGATATTAACACCGGGCATGTTACGTTAAGCTTAACCGCCTTTACCAATGATGGCACTCTTGATGACGACATGGAGCTTTACATTTACAGCTTACCCGAAATAGATCTGGGGCCTGATATTACAGCCTACCTATACGAACCGGTTTTTCTGGATGCCGGGCTGGAGGGTATGTTGTACAACTGGTCAACCGGGGAAACCACCCAGGAAATTTCTGTGCATTCGGGTTGGGTAGCAGGTGTGGTAGATGTTTCTGTTCAGGTTACTAATACACAAGGTTGCACAGGTTTTGACGAAATTTCCATATCGTTTGAGGAATATACAGGAATTCAGGAATCGCTAAAGGATGATATAATTGAAATTTACCCCAATCCTTCCACCAGCCGTTTTTATATCAGATTTAAATCGGATTTTGAAGAACGGGCTGAACTCGGTATTTATAATTCAATGGGAAGGCCTGTCTATTTTGAAAATGATATACTTGTCCACAAAGATTCCGTTAAAGAATTTTCGATGGAACAATTACCTAAGGGAATATATTATTTGAAAGTTCAATCGGAAAGCCAACAAATAATCAGAAAAATACTGGTCCAATAATCCGGTCCGAATTATTATTAATATTCGGGTAAATGGATTTCGGAACTTTCGTCGAATGATAAAAATCTTAATGCCGCCAAGTTGGATAAACAATTCCTAATTCTGTGATCCACTTGTTGTAAGTAAATATTCCGCTTCAATTTGCAACATTTCTTCAAGTGATAGGTAATACGTATTTGCCTTGTCCTGAACATGGGAAAGCCACGAACTATCATTTCGGATTGAATTTTTAAATTCATTTAATTTTATGTATCGCGCATAGGCATCCGGATAATTGGTTTTAAACATATAATCCGATTCCAGGTGTATCATTTCATCCAGCGATATGCCCCTTTCTTTGGCTTTTTCATCAACGAGGTTCAGCCAATGATCATCCGCCCTGATGGATTCTTCATAATGTTCCTGGCCGCGAAATGTCATATAGTTTTCAGGCTCCTTCATATGGTACACATATTTCGCCTCTTTGTCAAGTACTTCAGAAAATGGGACCTTTCTTTTTTCGGCTTTCTCAATTACCTTATCAATCCATTCGGTAAAGATCCAAATTTCAGATTTGTATTGATAAACTTTATCGTAAATCGATTGCGGGGCATAGATTTTATATAAATTATCAACGAGGGCAAAATCAAATTTATGCAGAAACCGCTCGGTTATCATCATCAAAATAATATCCTGTTTTTCCACTTCTTCCTTTAAATTTAAGTTAGTGGCAAATGTGGGGTTTTTCCAGTATTCGGGATACACAAGGTTGCCAAAGTACCAAAAAGACTGGTTTGCAAAAAGATGATGAGGAATACCGGTGTTATAAATATTCCAGTAATAGCTATCGGCAATAGTAAGGACCATGGGTTTTGGTTTGTCCGGATTGTTTTCAAAACGCCAAACCGGGTAAGCAAGCGAATCCGACTCAGGCAACCTGAACAATAGGTTGAGGGCGGCACCCATGTCGTAGTCAGGTTTTCTGGCATGGACCTGAACTTCCAGGGAATCGATAAATACATCATTCATATCAATCTGCCGGATAAATTCTAAATAGTTGACCAGTGAATCGGCAGCGAAGGACATCCCATATTCACTCCAGTGTGTACCATAACGCGGATACAAGGGATATGAGGTAGTCCCTTTCATTTTTTTAAACCAGGCGTTAAAATCAATAAACCGTACATCATATTCCTTCGCCGATTTCACAAAATAATCGTAATTGGTTTTCGGGTTATCGCGTGTAAGGTATTTGTCTGGTATAAATTCCGGATAAAATGAAGCTTTGCCCGGTTCGAACACCAAAACAAAATCAATGTCATAAGCAGTCTTTAAATGTTTCTGAACAAATTTGAGTTTTCGGATGCGTTTATCAATGGTGGCTTCGCCCAGGAAATCCCCGCCATCATAAGCCCGAATATAATCGAATTCGATAAGTTGCTTTTCTTTACAAATCACGACTCCTTCGGCATGAGGAATCGTAAAAAGGCTATAATCAACCTGATTGGTAATCCGGATAAAGGCATTCCTGAATCCGATATTTTCTTCAAGCCAGGTATCAAACGCCGATTGAAACGAACCATCGAACCAGGTATTCCATGAAAAGGATGGTTTTTCAACGTATTCAAAATCCCCGTTCAGCGATTTCACCCGAAACAGCGAAAATTCCTTTTGAATTGCCGGAAGGATCAGCAAAAGCAACATAAAGACGACCAGTATTTTTTCAGCTGTTTTCAAAACCTGAAATATATAAACGGGTTAAAACCGGATGATGTAATAGAACCCAGGCTTAACATAAGCAAGATCACCGAAACGACCATCATAATAATCAAACTCTGTAACTTTTTATGTTGGGAAAATAATTTCTTTTGCCAATCCTCAATCTTCGTGAATCCTCCCCAGAATGAGAAAAACAAAGCAAATACCAGTACGGTATAAAACTTCATATCAAAAGAAAAACCATCTCCCTGAAAAGTAAAAGCAAACATTTTCTCAAAATATAACCACGCCATGTCCATATTTTCTGCCCTGAACAAAACCCAACCTATTAGTGATATAATAAATGTTATTAATATACTAGGAATTTTGCCAATTGTCTTATAAATCTTAAGCAAAAACAATCGGTCGGCCACCAGGAAGAAACCATGAAAAGCGCCCCAGATGACAAAATTCCAGGCTGCCCCATGCCATAAGCCCGAAATTAAAAACACCACCCATAAATTAAAATACAAACGCCCCGCGGAGACTTTATTTCCGCCCAACGGAATGTAAAGATAATCGCGCATGAACCGCCCCAGGGTAATGTGCCAGCGCCGCCAGAATTCGGTGATGTTTTGAGCAATATACGGATTGTTAAAGTTTTCGGGGAAATTAAACCCGATCATCCGGCCAATACCGATAGCCATATCCGAATAACCCGAAAAATCAAAATATATTTGGAAGGCATAAGCCAGAATTCCTAGCCAGGCTGTGACGGAACTAAAATCAAGGCCTTCCGATGCAAAGATCAAATCAACCTGTTCGCCAAGCACATTGGCAATAAGCACTTTTTTGGCCAACCCGATGCAAAACCGGAAAAATCCTGTCAACCTGTTATTGTTGTTTTCGTTCCACCTACGGTCTTCAATTTGATCGGCAATTTCATTAAAACGAACAATAGGTCCTGCTATTAACTGTGGAAACATGAGAATATACAAGGCGTAATCGGTTACCTTTTTAAGTGGCGCATGAACCCCGCGATAAACATCCACCGAATAGGTTAACTTTTGAAATGTAAAAAATGAAATGCCAATAGGCAGGGCGATCTCAGCCCATTCGGCCGGCCCAGACCCAAACCACCCTATTATTTCATTGAAATTATCAATAAGAAAATTGGCGTATTTAAAATATATCAACAGGCCAATATTTAAAATAACGGAAAGGGTAATATAAATTTTTTTATTTCTGCCCAAAGACCGGCTAAGGGCCTTTACGATATAAAAATCAATGACAATAGAACCCAACACAACGAAAATAAAATCGGGCGCTCCCCAGGCATAAAAAAGCAAACTAGCGGCCAATCCAAAATAATTCTTCAAAATCCGCGGAAGTAAAAAATAAATAATCAGAAAGGCAGGGAGAAAATACAAAAGAAATAAACTGCTGCTAAATACCATGAATATCTGTTTCTGATCTTTACGATGCGCAAAGATAGAAGTATTTATTTTTCACTTTAACAGACTGTTTAAAAATGATTAAATTCTTAATTTTAATACTTCGACGACACAATCTCTCGAATGGGGGAGCCAATGTTCACAAAAAAATGCTATTCATTTTCTGCACTTTATTCTTTTTTCGTATCCTGGTTCATTAGCGGTAAGATGTTTAAGATGAGAAGAATTAGCCGGATTTATCTTTTCCTGAACCCATAAACACAATTCAATATGCAGGGAAACTTATTTTTAAATTTCTTCGGGATTCACAAATTCCTTTAAGTCGTCGGAAAAATCGCTGATATCACTTTTATTTCCGGTCTTTACCATCTCTATTAATTCGATTACTTCATCTTCCTCCCAGATTGGTTTTAATTTATGATTATTGTTCAGGTAATTGATTTGAAGTAAAAATTCATCATAGCTTTGTTTGGGAAGCATTGAAATGGAGGCCGCTTTCAAATAAGAATATAGTGAAGGGATTCTATAATCATCATTTTTTTCTCCCTTTGTATAGTATACCTCCGCTTGACGCAGGTATTTGAAGGGGGTGGAAATATTATTAAGTTTTTTTATCCTCGGAATAATGTCATTTGGCGAAATATTATCATCAAATCTTAAGTTAGCCAGGGCAATGGCAATTGTTTCAGAAACAATCAATTTATTGCCGGGGTCATCATTATGATTATCTACCAGGTCAAATAATATATTTTTTGCACGTCCAAAATGTTTTACGTCTTTATCATCTATCTTTGTTTTAAGCCCCGAATATAACAGAGCTAAATTGTATTTTTCATCAAAATTAAGACCCTGGGGGTTCGTGCCAATTGAAAGTTGTTCTTTTAACTTTAGGTTCTCATCGTTTAGTTTTTCATTCAGCCTCGCTAAATTATTAATTTTTTCATCCTGCTTTTTATTATCAATATTCTCTGGTTTATCAGAGGAATTAATATAAGTACCTATATTATCACTTAATCCGGTAATGCTCATTAAGGCTCCGCCACTAAATAATCCAATTATTAGAATGGTTATTTTTTTTCGGGCAAGTTGTTTAATTTGACTAATTCCCGACAACTTAACAAATCCATCCTTAAGGTCGCAATTTTCATGATTTATACAATTGTAATAAAATCCTTTAGTACCATCTTTGCCATCCTGTTCTTTTATTACTAATTCTTTTCCACACAAATAACAACCGGGATTAAATCCATTGGAGATATCTTTCTCCATATCATCCAGAGTTCTAATCTTTTTTAATGTAGTTTTAGTTGTCATTTTTAAATAGATTTTTTAGTTATCATTTTACACAGTTAACCAAACTTACACAATATTGTTTTATTAACGTTACTCCTTGCGATAATTATCAAACCAATATTATTATAAGTTTTGGCCGTTTTAACCATAAGTTTTAATTAGTTCTGCTAAGATAGTTAAAATCAATATAAAAATAAATTCATTGATATCAGCCCCGATAATTTAGGTTTGGGTTTACGCCTACATTACAGGGCGGAAAAAATCTGTTAGGCTATTTTTTTGCCAATAGCAAAAATACCTGGCCTAAGAGCTGGGCAATAATACCGCCACCAATTTGAGCAACAATAAAGATCAAAGCCGAAAGGGCCAGCACCTGGCTTTCGGCAAAGGACTGAAAAACATATAAAAAGGTCAGTTCCCTCGTTCCAAGCCCCATAACCGTAACCGGAAGCAAGCGAGGGGATTTTCCTGTTTTAATCTTTACTCTCCCTGATTTGTTGAAGTGCCAGACGAGCTTATCTACATTTTCACAATCTCTTCTGGCCGGTCCTGCAAATAAAAATCCCAGTTATCGCCTATTTTGTTAAGGCTTATTTCCATGGCTTTTTCTAGAGGTGTAGGAGAAAAATCCAAATCTTCTTGAAGTGGTATAGTGTTTAAACGCGAATCCTGTAAAACACCTTTTACATGTTCAGCTGTAAACAAGGGCACTTTCTGTGTTTTTTGAAAAAAAATACCTAGCCAATTTGCTACAAATACAGGTACAGGAGCAAATATCTTTTTCCTTTTCTTTATTTTCAGGATCAGCTTAATAAAGTCTTTAAAAGGAATGACAGTATCTCCTGCAATTTCATAAATCTTTCTGAAAGCTTTTGGATCTTCAATACATTTAACAATATACTTTGCAAAATCTTCAACGAAAATGGGGTGTTGCGTTTGTTTTCCATTTCCGATTATTGGAACAACCACCGGTAGGCGAAAAACATTTTTTAATACACGGTTTAGCCCTAAACCCTCCGGACCCAAAATCATGGCAGGAATAAAAACGGTAAAATTAAAATCAGAATCAGTTAAAAACTCCTGTCCTTTTAACTTTGTAACACCATATGGCCCTTTTATTTCCTTCATCACCACCACGCTGCTAATCTGAACAAATCGATTAACTTTAATTGATTTTGCAAGACCCATAATATGTTGAACCCCTTTAGCATTGACTACATAATTTTTATCATAATCAGAACTACCCAATAAGGCAGCTAAATTCAGAACAGCAATTGATCTTTTATCTCTTAAATATGCTGATAGTTTAGGGTTTTGATTAAGTCCTTTACAAAGATCAAAATTGAAATACCTGATACGTTCATTTTCAATTATGCGTGAAGCAAAATGCTTAAATGTTAATCCAACAACAGAATAGCCTTCAGAAATCAGCTGTTTACAAACATAATACCCTAAATATCCGTTGGCTCCGGTAACAATTACATATTTATCTTTACTATTCTCCATGAAATTAATTTATGAATTAGTTGATTTTCGTTTACTGATTTGTAAAAAAAACTGCCCTAATATGAGTGCTATAAATCCACCCCCGATTTGAGCAACAATAAAAATTAATGCTGAAAGAGCAAGAATCTGGTTTTCGGGGAAAGCACTAAAAATGTATAAAAAAGAAATCTCCCGGGTTCCAAGGCCCATAATAGTAATCGGGAGTAAATTCAACAATCCGGCAATAGCCACACCAGCCGAAACGGTGATCACTGAAATATTAAGTTCAATACCCCAGGCAGCTATTATATAACAGCTTACAAAATAAAATACATTGCTTATTAATGAAAGGCCAATTATGTTGAATATATTCGAGGCTTTCCTTGGAATAAAGGTTAGCGAATAGTTATTAATGAAACGATCAAAAAACTGATTGACTTTTTTCGAACTAAACAATAAGATACCGATTACAAAAACTAATACTCCGGCTATAAGTGTTGCAACTTCATAAATGGAATTTATTGGTACCATATTTCCAAAATATAAAGCAGCCCCGGCAATAAATACAAAAAAGCCAATATCTACTCCCCGTTCAGCCAGAACTCGGATACCTGAAGCGATCATTGTTTCGCGTTTGGATTGATAACCAGCTTTCATCAATTCACCCAGACGGCCTGGCGTAATTACACCCATAGCATAGCTTTCAAAAAACTCACCCAGGCTTTGAAAAGTCTGTTGTTTTTGATTTGAAGTATTTAACAAGTGCCACCTGATACCTTTGGTGAAAAGCAATAAAATCTGAAATAAAACGGCAAGCAATAAATACCATAAGTTTGCTTCTCTAATTTCACTCCAAATGGCTTTCAAGTCGACCTGGAAAAGAATAATGACAAAAAGGACAATCCCGGCTAGCCTTAAAAGGGAAAACCATGAAAATCGTTTTTTGCTTTTATTTTTTATATTGCCGGGTTCAGACATTCTACAAACTATGATAAATTATCGCGTTTGATCTTATGTGTTGATCTTTTCCAGATTGTCCGGGTTTTTTCGAATATTCCACCCACAAATGACGGTGGGAACTGTTCGATAATAAAGCGTGAAAATTTTGTCCCCAACAGGATAAACATGCCATCAATGGCAAATTCCATGATGTAGCGATTAAAGGAAAACCCACTTATCGAATATCCATAATCAGGGTTTTCAAGGCCAAGCCATTTCCGGAACTTCATACGGATAAAGGTGCCCCGCTTTTTCAGGTCGTAACCGTGTGAATGCATGGTGATGGCTTCATCAATGCCAATCGGATTTAATGTCAATGCTCCGTCATTTATCATTTCATCAATGATTGCCTGCCCTTTTTCAGAACGTGAAATTACCATCGAAAACCCTTTGCCCCGTTCTTCATAAACCGGTGCCCAGGCATCGCCTCCTGAAATATCGGTGAATTCATTGCTCAGGTCGGTACATAACAAACTATTTTTTAAAATATGGAATGGGATAAGGTAATTTGCATGAAATTTTGGCAATTCGATGATGTTTCCGTTTTTAAATTCAACCCGCATATTTCCGGGCCATTCGCCATGACGAAAATAAAGTTTTGCAATGGTGGAGTAATCATTTACTTTATATGTCCGCAAAAAACTTTTAATCGAACTGAAGTGAAGTGTATTTCCATAAAACGGCCCGAAAATGTATTTTATATTTTTAACTGATTGATCGTTTGCCACTTGCAGTTTCCGGATGGATTGAATTTGGCCCGGTAGCCCAACATAAGCAAGGTTTCCGTTAAATTTTTCAATGCCGGGTAAAATCTCATTTACCGAACTGATGATGTATTTACTTTGGGCGGCTTCAAGGATTTCTTCTTTTGTCGTGGCAATAAACGGTTCGGTAAGCCAGGGTTCTTTTTCTGACATGCCCAGCACCACGGCGCCGTCAATTTTTTTCTTTTCAAGTAACCATATCAACATTTGCGAAATTATGCCTCCACTTGCTGAGTTTCGCCTGACCACTTCATCGTTGCTATGGCCAATATATATGTTTTTATAAACGCCGGTATACGCATGTAATGCAATATTGTCGCCATAAACAGCCTGGTTGTAAAAAGGAAAACTAAAGTCTTTTCCTGAACATGCCAGCCACAGCCTGTCAGCTAATTGATCATCAACTTCTCCGGTAATTTTAGGTTGGTATGCGCCTGTCTTATTTTCAAATACAATGGCCCCGCCTGATAGCCCAACACAACTTCCGCACCGGTTGCACAAGTGCGACCTCATTACTTTATTTAGTTTATCAATGCTTTTCACAAACAAAAAATTGACGGATTCCCAATTCCGATATAAAAGTATGCTGGAATCGTTTGATTATTTTTTCACCCCAGTTTTGTAAACCTTTTGGCCCTGCAGGGATCAATAAGGTTCCTTTATGTTCGATCAGCTTCCAACCTGTTTTTTTCAACATGACCTTGACTTCCGAAGAACGTAAAAAGCGGTGAGGCCCTTCGCCATGGCCCCCGAAAATCGCTGTGTAGAGCCGGTAAGGAATTTCACTTGTATGGGGAGGGCAACTTAATACCAATCTTGCGCCCTTTGTTGAAACCCGGTACAATTCTGAAAGAAAAACAATTGGATTAGAAACATGCTCCAGGGTTTCAAGCGAAAGTATCCGGTCGAATTTACTGCTTTCAAACGGAAGTTCAGCATACGTTTTAAGTTTTACTTGCTTAACATGCGGGCGGAAAGATTCGGCAACCTTCATCAAACCTGATGATATTTCAGCATGAATAACCTTCACAGAAGCCGATTGCTTTTTTATATAATCATCGGCTTCGCAATCACGGCTTGAAACATTAAGCACAAAGGATTTTTTTTGCAATCCAAGGTATTTTACGCTTTCGATAAAGCGTTGGTTGTGCGAATCTTTTACTTTATTGTTTTCGGCAACATAAACATCCGCCACGCTGTCCCAGTGTTTTTCAACATCGCTGTCTTTCCATATATTTTTATGATCGAAATTCGTATAGTCTTTCATTTCATCGAAAACATTTGCTTTCTTTTCGAATGCAAATATACAGTGGCTGATTGAATTGAAGGGAAAGTATTTCAGTTTCGATTATTTTCGGGAAAGATTCTATAATTTTACGACCGTTCGTTTATTTCTGAACAAAAAAATGAAGCGGGGAATTTGAAAAACAAACTTTCGAATATCGTTGTACTATTAATCGTATTCATTGCCGGAATATTGATCCTCCGCTTTCCGTTATATGTTTTTACTTTTGACAACCTGGGATTTTATTATTACCTGCCAAACCTGTTTATCAACAAAAGCTTTGTTACCATTGATATGTCGCTCCTGCAACAAATAAATGAACATTACCATCTGACCCATACGTATTATCAGTTTTCAAAACTTGAAGATGGAAATTTTATAAACAGGTTTCCGATAGGTATGTCTGTTTTTGTATTTCCTTTTTTCGTTATCGGCCATTTATTTGCATTGTTTACCGGTTATCCGGCAGATGGGTTTTCATTGCCCTATCAATGGTCAGTATTGGCTTCGGGAGTATTTTACATAGCTCTTGGATTTTATTTTATAAGAAAGGCAATGCGGTTTTATTTTGATGATCGTACAACCGCCATTATTTTAATGACTTTTTTCCTGGGCACAAATATTTTCTACTTTGTTTGCTTTGGTTATCATTTCCCTCATGTTTACCTTTTTACATTGTACGCCCTTCTTGTTTATTTTACAATTGTTTGGCATAAAACCCAATCGCGAAAATACGCGGCATGGATAGGTATTATTTTAGGGTTGATAATGATTTCGAGGTATAGCGAAATCTTTGCCCTTCTTATTCCCTTGTTTTGGGGAGTGTATAACAAAGAAACATATTATGTTAAAATCAATCTGCTAAAAAAAGAATACAAACAACTTTTTATAATTATTGCATTCGCCGCAATAAGTGCTTTGCCGCAAATAATATATTGGTGGTCAGCCACCGGACAACCTGTATATTTTGCTTACGATGATGCCGGCTCAGGGTTGAATTTGCTGAAACCTCGTTTCTGGTGGGTTCTTTTTAGTTACCGGAAAGGCTGGCTGTTATATTCCCCATTGATGGTTTTGTCGCTTGCCGGGTTCATTTTATTATGGAAAAAACATAAAGAGGCATTTTATCCTATATTCCTTTATTTTATTCTTAACTTTTACATAATTGCCTCATTCTCCACGCTGATCAGTTATGGTTTCAGAGCATTCATTCATATCTATGCTGTCCTGCTGATTCCTTTTGGATTATCGGTTTCTTATATTTTGAAAAGAAAAAAATGGGTTGTGGTCCTTTCCGGTTTTCTGGTTAGTGTTTTAATCTTCATAAATATTTTCCAGGCCTGGCAATTCAGCACGGGCATAATTGATGGTACCCGAATGACCGGAGCTTACTACCGGCAGGTATTCCTGAAAAAGGACATTACACAGGAAGACCGTGAATTGCTGTTAATTGAAAGACATTTCGATGGAATTGACAGGTTCAGAAATGAGGAACAATATAACCGAAAAATTTTATATTTCAATAGCTTTGAGCAGCCGGATGGGCCACACTTAAAAAATTATCAAAACGGGGAATCGAGTGCCGGGGAATATTCATTTTTAATTGATGAAAAAACAGAATACTTTTCGCACTATGAAAAAAGAATGAGCTTTATTACAAACGATTATTATGCCTGGTTCAGGGTGAGTATGAAAATATTTCCTCTTGAATTGCCCCGTGAAACTAATATAAAAATTGTTGTGGGCATTACACATAAAGGGAAAATTTACAAATACCGTACGATAGATATTTCGGATTATAAAGAATATAGTGAGCCCAATAAATGGTACACGATTTCGCTTGATTACCTCACCCCCGAATTGCGTTCGAAAAATGACAATTTTAATGTGTATGTATGGAATATGGGCAGAAATAAAGCTTACATTGATGAATTAATGGTTGAAGTTTTTACGATAGATTAACACCCTATTTTATCTTCTTCGGTTCAACATGGAAATCTGGTCGGCAATAAGCCCGATGAAAAACAAAAACATTCCCAAAACGCTTAACAGGATTGCCGTATTTGAAAACCTGTCAAATAACAGGTATCCATACAATCCAAAGGCAATACCAAGGAAAAAACTTAATAAACTTGCCGGGAAAAATATTTTTAGCGGATTGAAAAGCATGATTATCCTTAACATTAACAACATCGTTTTGCTGCCGTCTTTTGCAAATTTCACATTGCTTTTTCGACCCACCCGTTCGCTCACTTTTATTGGAAAAGTTCCGATGGTATAACCTTCCTTTAAAAATGCGAGTGTAGATGTGGTTGAAAAGGAAAAACCGTTGGGCATCAAATGTAACATGCCTGAAATAATTTGCCGGTTGAAGCCCCTAAAACCTGAATTGTAATCGGGGAGTTTTTGTTCAACCAGGTATTCGCCAACGATACGGATCATTTTTTTACCTGCCTTTCTGTTTTTTACCTGGAATGATGAGTCATCCCTTTCACCGATTACCATATCGTATTCATCAAGCATAGCTATTATTTTCTGGATATGGACCGGGTCGTGCTGGCCATCGCTGTCGAGAATGATAACTTTTTCGCCTTTTGCTTTGCGGATGCCCGTTTTTAAAGCAGCTCCATACCCTTTATTTACATGATGATTAATTAGTTTAACAGGATATTCTTTGATAATGTTAGCAGAGTTGTCAGATGATCCGTCGTTTATGTAAATAACTTCGTATTTTTCATGTAAACGAAGCCCGACAATTATATCTAGGCCATGCCTGAGGCCTTCGTTTTCATTATATGCCGGAACTATGACAGATACTTCTTTGTTGGCATCCATTATATTTTCATTTCTTTATTGTTTGCAAATGTATGATAAAAATATATCCCGGCTTTTTTAGTATTTAGGTATACAGCTGCCTAAAACATAAATCTTTGCAAAAATAATATTCAAATTGGAAAAAGGCTTTTATATGGGATAAAAGGAATGCAAATTAATCTTGTTGCTTAAGAGACAAAATTGTTAAATTTATTCAATGGATGTTTCACTCGCTATCCTGGTGATATTTCAAATATAGTTTGTTTAATGGCAAATAATTGCGGTCGAAAAATATAATCAGGGCAACAAAGATCAACATCCATCCTATTCTTGATTGAAACCGGTCAACAACAGTAGCCAGTGTCCCAAACACTATAGCATTGGATATAACCCCCAAAATGATTACATAATAAAAAATCATTTTTGATGGATTGAGTTTGTTTGAAATAATAAGGACTAGCAAATATAAGATTGATAGCATGTATAAGAAATAGTAAATTCTATTTATTAAAGTCAGCGATATTAAATTCCAATATTGTTGAGATGTTTTATAAGATTGTAAATCCATTGGAAATCCACCTTCAATGGCACTGAAGGGGTCTGAACCAGCAATTTTTGGGACTACATTAACAGATATTCTAAAAAACTGTTTAGCAGAAGAATAAATACTTTTGGCAAAATATGTATAAATATATTTTGGTTCTGAAACAATTTCTTGAATAATATAATTATATTCATTCTCAATTTCTTCCCATGATTTGAATTTATTAAACGGACTGTTCTCATTCCAAATAAACCCCCTGTAGTATTCGGAAATTTACCCTGATATTCGCATAAAGAAAAATTATGGTCTTGACAGGTTTTTTTCAGATAATCCTCAAGAATACCATACTCAACAAACTTAGCCATGATGGCTCCGTGTTTATATTTTGCAGTTATGAAACCACTATATGTAAAATAATTATAGCTTCGAATAAATATATTCGAAGCGATTAGAATAGGAATGACCAGCAAAACTGATAGTAATTGGTACTGATCCCGAACCTTTTTATTTACCAGAATAAAGATGAAAAGAAAAATAGTGAGTAACAGGATTACATATACATTGGAAAAATGTGATATTCCAGCCCAGAAAATAAAAAAACCATTTACAATTCTCACCACTATGGATGAATCCTTGCGAATAAAAAAGTACATTCCAAAAATTGCATATGCTGTAAAAATGTCTGGCATTATACGGCTAACATACCAACCCATACCACTAAAAATACTTAAAAGAGAGACTATTAAAAGATGAATAACCCAAAGGTTAGTATTTTTTTTCGGCAATAATGCTTTTAATGAAAAATATAGGTAAAAATTCAAAATTATTCCCTGGACAACAATTATCATCCAAACCATGGTTTGCCATGTAACTGCGCGAATAAATATACTGTATCCTGGAGGTGTTATGGCATATGTTAAAAGCGTTCGACTTGTTGTTAAGTAGTGCCCCGTATCCTGATGCACAATAGGGTATCCATTATAAATTGAAGGAAGGATTATTATTATTGTAGAAATAGTAAAAAAAGCAATTCTATGCAGGATTTTAGTCTTCATTGTTTTACAAAAGTATAAATTAATTTTAGTCTTGCTATGGCTTACAATACTAATTTTGATAGATATTATTTTGTCATTTAATGAAATTTCTATTACGAATCCACTAGGTTCCCAAACGTACCATTTCTTCAGTCGAAAGGCCTCTCTATTTTGCTTTTTAATAATTCATTTTATCAAGCCAGAATCATTTTTAATATTAAATATAGCAGGAAAACCAATAAATAAATTGGGAAGATTATTGATTAAATGGTCATGAAAAAAACCTTCAGTAGTATTCTTTATTCCCATGGGGCAAAATTTAGGAGATAAGCATACATTGCAACAAAATCAAAAATCATCTTCATCGGTTACAGAATTTGTTTTCTGTTCGGACTCAAATTTTTTACAATCAATTTCTACAGAAATGGGTTCAAGCGGCGGTTCAAAGTCTTCCATTGAAAGATTTATCGTTGAATCGGCATAGATCTTTTGCATGTAAATGGCCCAAATGGGAAGGGCCATATTTGCCCCCTGTCCGTAGTATAGTGTCCTGAAATGAGCCGCACGGTCTTCGCAGCCAACCCAAATACCGGTGCTAAGTTCAGGGGTTAAACCCATAAACCAGCCATCGGAATGGTTGTTGGTTGTTCCGGTTTTCCCGGCTATGGGATTTTCAAATTTGTACTTGAGCTTAAGCCGGATGCCCGTACCGTAATCTACCACTCCTTTCATAAGTTCAAGCATCAGGTAGGCCGTTTCTTCGCTCATGGCCTCATTTTGCTGCGGTACAAAAGATTCGATAATATTGCCATTTTTATCTTCGATCCGGGTAATAAAAACAGGCTCAATATATACCCCCTTGTTTACATAAGTATTCATAGCGCCAACCATTTCATATAAAGAAAGGTCGGAAGAGCCCAATACAATAGCCGGGACAGGATCAAGAAAACTTTTTACCCCCATGTTTCTTGCAATTTTTACAACCGATTGTGGAGAAAACCGTTTGATCAGCCAGCCCGAAATCCAGTTGTTGGAAGTCGCCAGCGCATATTGCAAGGTAATTTCAGTTCCCAGGTCTTTTGAGCTAGAGTTGCGTGGTTCCCATGTATCGCCATTGTCAAGATAAATTATGGGTTGAATATTGGCAAATTTATCGCAGGGCGATAACCCGTTTTGCATGGCCAGTGTATAAAGAAAAGGTTTGAATGTAGACCCAACCTGCCGTACACCCTGAGTAACATGGTCGTACTGAAAATGTTTGTAATTAATGCCACCCACATACGCCTTGACATATCCGGTATTTGGTTCCATTGACATCAATCCTGCCTGGAGAAAAAATTTATAATACCTGATTGAATCCATGGGCGACATTACCGTATCTATTTCCCCTTCCCAACTAAAAACAGTCATTGGTATGGGTGTGTTAAAACTTAGGATAATGGAATCGGACGAAACATTATTCTGCTTGAGTTTTCTATACCTTTCAGAGCGGTGCATGGCCGAATTCATAATTTTCCTGATCTCTTCAGATGCATTGTTTTCGAAGAAGAACGGGGCGTTTGAATACCCCTTCCATTGATTGAAAAAGGCGGGTTGTAAATCCAGCGATAAATGCTCAATCACAGCTTCTTCGGCATATTGCTGCATTCTTGAATCAAGGGTAGTGTAAATTTTTAAACCATCTTTATACAAGTCGTACGGTGTACCATCGGCCTTTAAATGGTTTTTGCACCATTCTTTGAGTTTCCCGCGTAAATATTCCCTAAAATAAGTTGCCTGACCGGTAAGGTGGCTTTGGCGTTTGAAGTGCGACATATCAATCGGCAACATTTTTACCGAATCGTAAATATCTTTATCAAGATATCCGTATTTAACCATCTGATTTAATACCGTATTTCTTCTGTCTTTTACAAGTTCCGGCCTCCTGACGGGGTTATAAAGGGAAGAATTTTTTAACATTCCTATTAATGTAGCCGATTGATCGAGGCTAAGTGAATCAGGGGTTGTTCCATAATATATTTTTGCAGCTGACTTTATTCCAACTGCATTATTCACGAAATCAAATTTATTCAGGTACATAGTGATGATCTCTTCTTTGGAATATCGTTGCTCCAACTTTGTAGCGATCACCCATTCATTTAATTTCTGAAGGGCACGTTTTGCTTTCGACTTTGGTATTTCATGGAAAAGTAATTTTGAAAATTGCTGAGTTATTGTACTACCGCCCCCTTTTTCCTGGCCGGTAATAGCACCAACAAAAGCCCTGACAAGCGCCCTGAAATCGATGCCTGAATGATCGTAAAATCGAATGTCTTCTGTTGCTATCAGGGCTGCGATAAGATTTGTATCCAATTCTTTATAGGTTGCGTCAGACCGGTTTTCGATGAAATATTTCCCCAATAATTCCATATCACTGGAATAGACTTCAGAGGCCAGATTACTTTTCGGGTTTTCCAATTCCTCAAATGTTGGAATATAGCCTAATTTACCTTTAGCAATCAACGTAAAAAGAATGACTACGGATAAAATAGCAAGGATAAACAGCGTCCAGAAGAGAAGAATATACTTTCTGTAGCCGGATTTTATTTTTGTTGCCTTTTGTGTTTCCAATTTCCGCCCTGATATTTAATGAATTAGCACTTGACGTAATAAACTTCAAAAGTAGAAAATTATTATTATATCAGTAGTTTTTCAATTCTTTCCTTAACAAATTCAATGCGATGAGGGAGGCTCGCTGAATATTTCTTTCACGATGATCGCCCAACTGAAAATGTTTTGCAAAAACTTTTGTTGGGGTCGCAATGGCAATCCAAACCGTCCCAACCGGTTTTTCTTCAGTTCCTCCACCCGGCCCGGCAATTCCGGTAGTGGATATGGCAAAACCGGTGTTCATTTTTTCTTTAATACCTACCGCCATTTCAATGGCAACCTGTTCACTTACAGCACCAAAATCAATCAGGTTTTTTTCCGAAACATTTAGCAGCGTTTGTTTTATTTGATTTGCATAAGCGACAATACCGCCATAAAAATAATCGGAGCTGCCCGGAACCGATGTAATGAGGTGGGCAATTCGTCCACCGGTGCAGCTTTCGGCTACGGCGAGCGATTGGTTAATTTCCCTTAAAAGATCACCAATTTTTTTTCTAAGGTGTCATCTTCATAACCAAATATAAATTCAGGAATTAATAATAACAATTTTTGAATTTCACGGTTGATGGTTTTTTCGAGTTGATCCGTTGCCTTACCAAAGGCCGATAATCGAAGCCTGACTATTCCGGGTTTTGGCAAATATGCCAGCTTAATGTTATCAGGGAGATTTGATTCCCATGATTCAATTTTTTCAGCTAAAGCCGATTCTCCAATCCCTGTAGTAAGGACGGTTTTATGAAAAATAGCGCCCATCGTAAACCGTTTTTGAAGTTCAGGAATAATATAATGTTCCATCATCGCCTTCATCTCATATGGCACACCAGGCATAGAAACAATGATTTTATCATCCCGTTCGAACCACATGCCCGGTGCGGTACCAAAATTATTGTCAATGGGTTTTGCATTCGCCGGGATCAATGCCTGGTCGCGGTTTATATCACTGATGGTTCGG
The DNA here is from genome assembly GCA_041393275.1 of Bacteroidales bacterium. Classification (GTDB taxonomy): domain Bacteria; phylum Bacteroidota; class Bacteroidia; order Bacteroidales; family JAADJA01; genus JAADJA01. The sequence goes on along the minus strand of JAWKKL010000021.1, from coordinate 10,737 downwards.
CCATGTTTACCAAAGATATTTTTAATGTTTTCGAAAACGTCTTCATTAAAAATAAGTTCAACGTTAAAATATTCGGCAAGTACCGATTTTGTTATATCATCTTTTGTAGGGCCGAGGCCTCCGGTAAGTAATATAATATCGGCACGAAGCAAGGCTTCATTAAGCGCATTGAATATGAGTCCTCTTTCATCAGAAATGGCCGAAATTTGTTTTACCCGGATACCTGCATCGTTTAGTCTGGCTGCCATCCACGATGCATTGGTATTCACGACCTGCCCAATTAGTAATTCGTCCCCAATAGATATAATTTCAGCAAACATGATTCATATAGATTAAAAAATTTGACTACGTTTGTGCCTTATTTCGGTAAAAATAAGAATAAATCAAAATGGGGTTAGATAAAAAAATAGGGGACTCGGAACTGATTCTGAACCCCGATGGAACCATCTACCATTTGAAAATAAAACCTGAACACTTAGCTTCGACGATTATTTTGGTGGGAGACCCTGGAAGGGTTGAAAGAATCAGCAGGCATTTTGACCGGTTGGAATATTCCGGTCAAAACCGTGAAATTTGTACTCATACTGGTTATTTCAGGAATAAACATTTAACTGTAATGTCGACCGGCATGGGAACAGACAACATTGATATTGTACTGAACGAACTGGATGCCCTTGTCAATATCGACCTTGCTACACGTACTATAAAAACGGAGCGCACCCGTCTTACTCTTATCCGCCTGGGAACATCCGGTGCGATCCAACCTGAAATTCCGTTAAATGCATTTGTGGTTTCAGAATATGCATTAGGACTTGATGGCCTATTGCATTTTTATGATTATCCGAAAAGCATTGAAGAAACCGAACTAACTCAAGATTTTCAAACATTTTTAAAGCCGGAAAGGGAAATTTTAAAACCATACGGTACTTCTGCCGATCAGAAATTATTGGGCATGTTTCAACATGAACAGGTTTACAGAGGCATTACCCTGACCGCTCCGGGATTTTATGGTCCGCAAGGCCGTAGGTTGAGGATTCCCCTGGCATTTCCTGGTTTAAACAAAAGGCTAAAAGAATTTTCGTACAAGGATAGAAAAATTGTGAATTATGAAATGGAAACATCGGCATTATATGCTTTAAGCAAGTTGTTAGGCCACAGGGCACTTACGGTTTGTGTTGCCATTGCTAACCGCGAAAGACATGATATCAATCAAAACTATCACCACGCAATTGATGAATTAATAAGCCTGGTATTACAAAAATTAACCGATTTCAAAGAATAATAGTTTGTTTGTACAGTTAATTATATTATCTTGCATACTGATTTGTAGGTGAAACAGTTAAACAAGTAGTTTTATATGCCCAGGAGGATATTAATTTTAATTGTAAGTATTATATTTGTTTGTTCTGCTGTCCCATGCCAGGAAAGCGATAGTACCGGCAAATTATTAAAGCTCGAAAACCAATTGCTGCAATCCTCCTCCGAAGAAAAATTTGAAATCCTGTTTCAGCTTGCCGACAAATACTTTGCAGTGGATACCGAAAAAGCCAAAGAGTACTCGATGCAGGCCATACACATGGCAAAAGATATTCAGGATTCAGCTAACCTTTTAAGATTTTATCATAAACTTGGTGAGATTTACTTTAAGCTAAACAGACATAAACATGCAATTGACTATTACAAAAAGGCAATTGCAATTCAAGAAATTACAGTAAAAGATACAAACTTGCTGAATTTGCTAATTGATGTTTCGGATGCGTGCCAGGCTTCGGGGCAATACGAAGAAGCCGAAAGTTTTCTGCTGGATGCATTGGCCATTACAGAAAAAAACAAGGCGATCCCTTACAAAGCTTACATATATTTTTATTTAGGAAACATTTACCATTCTGCCGGTAAATTCCAGGAAGCAATTCGTTATTTAAAACTTGCTGAGAATGAAATAGAACAAGGGTCAAAATTTGCATCCATGCCCAATGTGTTGAATAACCTTGGAATAATATATTACGACATTGGTGCCTTCGATAAGGCCCTGGAATATTATTTGAAGGCAATAGATATTTACGAATCCAATGGAAATAAAACCGGGGTCGCCGGTATATTAAACAACATTGGTATTATTTATTACGATTGGGGAAATAAAGAAAAAGCCCTTGAATACTATCAGAAATCTCTACGAATCGAGCAAGACCTGGATGATTATGCAGGCATTGCCGGTTCGTACAACAATATTGGTATCATTTACAGTGAATGGGACCAAAATGAATTAGCCATCACCTATTATAAAAAAGCCCTCGACCTATATTTTACATTGGATGATTCGCTGATGGCTTCATATCCACAGAATAATATCGGGGAAAGTTATGCCGAATTAGGTTTTTACGATTCAGCTTTTGTTTATTTAAAACAAGCCCTTGAACTTGAACAAAAGTTTGGAAATATTCTTGGCGTGGCAGAATCCTTGCAATCCATTGGTAATGTTCATTACATGCAAAAAAATTATAGACTAGCCCTTAATTATAATCAAAGAAGCTTTCAAATCGCCGATTCGGCTAAATTCAGTTCGGTCTTGAAAGCAAATTACGAGTTGTTCTATAAAATATATAACGACCAAAATGATTATAAAAAAGCGCTCGATTATTTTATAATATATGAAACACTAAAAGACTCTGCCTACAACGAAATGTTCCTTCAGCAATTGGCTAACCTGCAAATAAAACACGAAATAGATAGAAGGGAACAGGAGCGCAAACTTTTTGAAAATGAATTCAGGAAAAAAGAGCAAGAACTGATTTCCCAAAGAACCTATCTAATAGCAATTTTTATCCTGATGATCATTTTTGGTATGTTGGTTTATTACGATATTAAATCAAAAATCAAAGCCAATGAAAAACTTAAAGTAACAAATGCCGAATTAACCGACCAAAAGGCGAAGCTCTCCGATGCCCTTATAAAGTTGAAAAAAAGTGAAACGAAATACAGGAACCTGGTAGAAAATTCACCAACCGGAATTCTATATATTGATTCAAAAGGAAATGTCATTGAGGTAAATAAACAATTATTGAAAATATTAGGTTCACCGGGTGAAGAGGAAACCAAAATTATTAATTGCCTTGAATTTGAACCCTTAAAACAAATTGGTTTAACTGATGAAATTTTAGAATCAATTAACACCGGCAAAATTATTTTCAATGAGAAACATTACCATACAAAATGGGGGAAAAATATTAATGTAAAATATAGTATCACGCCCATCAAAGGACATGATGGTATGGTCAACAGCCTTATCATTAATATTGAAGATATCAGCGCAGCAAAAGAATCGGAACGGTTAAAGTATGAATCTGAAGAAAAATACCGGATACTGGTTGAAAATTCACTTCAGGCTATGGTTATAATCCAGGATAACCGCTTGATTTTTGGAAATTCACAATTTGAAAAATTAACCCACTATAGATTAGAAGAATTAAGTGCAAAAGGAGGTGCCTGGCTAAAACTAATAATATATCCTGAGGATTTTAAACGATCAATCAGAAATGTATTGGACGCAATTCAGGGAACAGAAAGAACATTAAAACACGAATATCGCATTGTTCGAAAGGATGGAAAAATACGTTGGATTGACACCCTGGGCTCAGTTATCATGTATCAGGGTAATCGTGCGATTTTATTGGTAGCCGTTGACATTACAGAAAGAAAATTATCGGAAGAAATCCTGATCAACTCGGAAAAGAAACTAAAAGAAGCCAATGCAATGAAAGATAAATTTTTCTCCATCGTTGCCCACGATTTAAAAAATCCTTTTAGCTCCATCCTTGGCTTTTCTAATTTGCTTTATGAAGCCTACGAAAATTTCGAAGAAAAGCAACGAAAGACATTTATTAAAAACATCTGCGAAGCTGCCGAAAATACATTCAAACTTTTACAAAACCTGTTGGAGTGGTCAAGGACTCAAACAGGAAATATCGAATACGACCCCAAAATGATCAATCTATATCATCTTGTCAATGAAAACCTGAATATATTTAAATCGAGTTTGACCAATAAAAAAATCACGACTCAAACTGATGTACCACCCGGATCCACTGCATTTGCTGATGAAAATATGATCAATACCGTTCTTCGTAACCTTATTTCGAATGCCATCAAATTCACCAATATCGAGGGTAGTATTAAAATTTCAGTCATATCTGAAGGAGATACAGTAAATGTAAATGTTCGTGATAATGGAATTGGTATTGATGAAGAAAACCTTAGCAAATTATTCAGGATTGATGATCAATACCGTTCGCCCGGAACCTTAAACGAAGCCGGTTCGGGGCTGGGTCTTTTATTATGTAAGGAGTTTATTGAAATAAATCATGGGCAGATTAAAGCAGAAAGTATCCGTGGAGATGGAAGTATTTTTTCGTTTTCGCTACCACGAAATAAACCTGTTTAAACTATTTGTTGACTAATTGAAGATTATTAAATTTGCAGGATCAATAATTACTTTTTTGAAAAATTCTGATCAACATAAAGAATTATCAGCGCTCATTAGCCTCCTTGATGACCCCAATGAAACCCTGTTTGGTAAAATCAGGGAACGGCTTGTTATTTATGGGCCGCAGGCGATTCCCCTTCTTGAAAATGCCTGGGACAATTCTTTTGATAATACACTTCAGGTAAGGATTGAAGACGTTATTCACAGCATCCAGTTTAATCATCTTATTGATGAACTCAATGAATGGAACAACAATAATCAGTACGATTTAATAAAAGGTTTTTTTCTGGTTTCGAAATTTCAATACCCCGATTTGGATGAAAAAAAGATTCGGGACCAACTGGAACTGATTAAACGTGATATCTGGCTTGAATTGAACAGCTCGCTTACAGCCCTCGAAAAGGTAAAAGTAATGAATCATATCATTTTCGATATTTTTGGGTTTTCAGGAAATAAAACGAATATTGATTCGCCTCCGAACTTCTTCTTAAATACAATATTGGAAAGTAAAAAAGGGAACCATCTTTCGTTGGGAATATTGTATGTAATCATTGCCCAAAAGCTTGGCATTCCAATATTTGGCGTTGACCTGCCACAGCATTTTATACTTTCGTATGTAGATGAAATACATGACGAAAAATATACCATTGCCGACGAAAATGAAGTGTTGTTTTACATCAATCCATTCAATAGAGGTGCGGTTTTTACAAAAAAAGAAATCGACGTTTTTGTAAAGCATATGAAAATAAAACCAAAACAATCGTTTTATAAACCTTGCTCTAATCAGCAGATTATTATCAGGCTGATGGATGGCTTATTGTTTTCATTTTCGAAATTAGGGCATACAGATAAGGTGGATGAATTGACAATCTTAATAAATATATTTAAGAAATGATCTTTCCTAACGTTTTCAGGATAATTTTAATATCTCCCATTAAACTTCTGTTCTCAATATAATCAAGGTTCATTTCGAGTTTTTTTGGCATAATTTCTTCAATATAGGCTTTTTCGGGATCAGTGTATTTTGTGAGGATTTCACTTTCATTCACAAATTCAAGAGAAGCCGGATCGGTTAAACCCGGTCTGACAGAGAGTACTTTTAATTGTTCTTCGGTATAAAGTGAAACGTATTTTTTCACTTCAGGCCTTGGGCCGACAACACTCATATCGCCTAATAGGACGTTTATAAATTGGGGTAGTTCATCCAGTTTATATTTTCGTAAAAAATGCCCAACCTGCGTAATTCTATTATCCCTTTTCCCAACAGTTATTAGTCCTTTTTTATCGGAACCGGCAACCATGGTACGGAATTTAATCAAACCGAATTCCCTGTTGTTTCTACCTACTCTATTTTGAAAATAAAATACGGGTGATCCAGAGCCAATAAAAACGGCAATCGAAATAAGAATAAGAAAAGGAATCAGGATGGGCAAAGCCAGTAAAGAAAAGACAATATCAAAAAGTCGTTTGGCCATGAATTAATAAAACCAAATATAAGGCATTGCCGTATCCAGCGATTTTTTATAGTGCACTTTCGAATTGTTTAAGGAATCGGATGTCGTTCTCTAAAAACAACCTGATGTCGTTAATCTGATATTTAAGCATCGTTGTCCGTTCGATACCCATGCCGAAAGCAAAGCCGGTATATTTTTCAGGGTCGATATCACAATTTCTCAATACATTAGGGTCAACCATCCCGCAGCCAAGTATTTCAACCCAACCCGACCCTTTGCATACCTTGCATCCCTTTCCTCCACAAATAAAACATGAAATATCCATTTCGGCTGAAGGCTCAGTGAATGGGAAAAATGAAGGCCTCAGCCTGATTTTCGTGTCAGCACCAAAAAACTCGGTGGCAAAATAATATAAACATTGTTTCAGGTCGGCAAAGGAAACATGCTCATCGATATACAAACCCTCCACTTGATGAAATATACAATGCGCCCTGGCTGAAATGGCCTCATTCCTAAAAACCCTACCCGGGAATACTGATCGAATAGGTGGCTTTATTTTTTCCATCATCCTGATTTGAACCGATGACGTATGTGTTCGCAATGCAATATCAGGATTTTTATCAATAAAAAAGGTATCTTGCATGTCCCTGGCCGGATGTTCTTCCGGGAAATTTAATGCCGTAAAATTGTGCCAGTCGTCTTCGATTTCGGGCCCCACATAAACGGTAAATCCAATCCTGGAGAAGATATTTAAAATTTCGTTTCGAACAATGGAAAGGGGATGCCGGCTTCCCGGCTGAAGAAAATCAGTGGGAAGGGTTAAGTCAATGTTTGTCTCAGGTTTTGTTTCCTGCTTGCTAACCGTGCTTTTTAACTCTTCAAATTTGTTAATGGCAAGGGATTTTACCAAATTTAAAAGTTGTCCAACCGATTTCCTTTCTTCCGGAACAACATTTCGTAATTCGCTGAAAAGGCCTGGAACAAGCCCTTTTTTACTCAGAAATTTTAACCTGAATGCCTCCACCTCAACCGGGGTGGAGGCACTGTAATTTTCTATCTCACGGGTTAGCAAATCAACCTTTTCTTTCATTTCTGAAATTATTCAATAATTTTTATCGACATGGTTACATCTTCAACCGGTTTATCCATGGTTCCGGTTTTCACAGCTGCAATTTTGTCAATCACCTCCTGTCCATCAATTATCTCCCCAAATACTGTGTAAGAACCATCAAGATGCGGTGTGCCACCTTCGGTTGAATAAATATTTATGTGTTCTTCTGTATATACTACACCTGTCCTTTCGCCCAGCATTAAGAGTTCTTCTTTTTGAACTTTTGTTCCCTGTACAATATAAAACTGCGAACCGGAGGAAGCTTTTTCAGGATTGACCTGGTCGCTCTGCCGTGCAGCTGCCAATGCACCTTTTTTATGGATCCTGCCGTCTGAAAATTCGGCCGGAACTTTGTACCCGGGATCCATCCTTCCATCGGCATTCTGGCCGCCCTGGATCATAAAATTAGCAATCACCCGGTGAAAAGGCGATCCTTCGTACCAGCCTTCTTTTACCAGTTTAACAAAGTTATCCCGGTGTTTTGGGGTTTCATTGTACAAAAGAGCGGTCATATCACCATATTTGGTTGAAATCACCACTTTAATGTGGTCTTCCTGCGAAAATAGGCCTATTGATAATACAACAGTTAGTAGCAGAATAATAGCAATTGTTCTTTTCATAATAATTTTTTAATGTTAACATTTAAAAGTTGATGCACAAAAATAGTAATTAATCCTTTTCGTATTGAAAAATTGGTTGATTTGATGGTAGCATGGGATTTCCTTTCCAATCTTTCAAGCCACTTCCGGTATGACTTGATACAAAGTAAAATGGTTGGTAAATAATAAGTTTGCTATTTGCCCTTCTGCTTTTGATTTGATTCCGTAAAGCACTTTCTGCATAAAGGTTCATAACTTTCCGTTTCGCCCAAAACCACAAGGTTGTCATCATTTACTGTGCGAAATGAATAATGGGCCAGGCTTCCGCAACGGATACAAATGGCATGGACTTTTGTAACATATTCGGAACTTGCCATCAGCGACGGGATGGGTCCAAACGGATTCCCCAGGTAATCCATATCCAGCCCGGCAACAATCACACGGACCCCATCATTGGCCAGCAAGTTGCAAACGGTAGCCAATTCATTATCGAAAAATTGCGCCTCATCAATGCCTACCACATCTACATTATAAGCCAATAGCAGAATTTGCGATGCGGCCTGAACAGGTGTTGATTTAATGGCCGTTTCGTCGTGCGAAACAACATTTTCTTCGTCGTACCTGGTATCAATGGATGGCTTAAATATTTCAACGCGTTGTCTGGCAATTTTTGCCCGTTTTAGCCGGCGTATTAATTCCTCTGTTTTTCCCGAAAACATGGAACCACAAATGACCTCAATCCAGCCACCACCTTTCATCTGTTTTTTTGTATTTTCGAGGAACATGGATTTATGGGATCTACTATTTTATCATTTTATTGGGTAAATTTGCCAACAGTTATAGTTGGGATGCAAATATACACACATATAATTTGAAAACAGGCTTTGAACGAACAATATCATTACGATTTAATTAATATAAAAGGGGATAGAATATATCAAGATGGAAACAATAGTTAAACATATAGAAAAACTGGAAGAATTATTCCGGCAAATGAAAAATATATCAAGCATTGAAAGGGACCTGATCCTTGAAAAACTTAGGAATGTATACGATATAATATTGCTCGAAAAAGTGAAATCGGTGCCGGCAATTGAAAGTATAGAACAACATACAGAAACATCTAGAAAAACTGAAAAAGTTTCGCCGGCGGAGGTGGATGAAAAAATCCAGGAACAGGAAACAAAGCAGGACGAAATAGCAACAGAAGAAATTTTACCGGTGGACGATATTAAAATTAAAGAACCCGAAAAAGTGATACAGACCCGGACAGGAATTGATCTGTTCTCTATTGAAGCATCAGGAACCAAAGCGGAACAAAAAGAACTGGTGGTTGATAAAATCTCGAAAGATCAAAATATGGAAACTATCGCCGATAAATTCCAGAAAAATAAAATCGCCAGCTTGAAGGATGCCATTGGAATTAATGAGAAATTTTTCTTTATTAACGAATTGTTTTCAGGCGAACTTAGTGTTTATAATCAAAGCATTGAAAAATTAGATCAATTGGAAACCGAAGCGGAAAGAAATCAATTCATTTCCAATCTAATTGAAAAATTTGAATGGGACATAGAATCGGATGCATTTCTAAAATTGCAAGATTTTGTGTTAAAAAAATATACCTCTTAAACAGAAATGAAATATGCAATTGTCATAACAATCCTTTTTCTTTCCCATCCATTATCTTCGCAGGACTTAATTTATGCAAGATTAGTTGTGGATACGCTTTCCACACCCTCAATGTGTGGCCGGGGTTATGTCAATGATGGGGATAAAAAAGCCGCCCGCTTTATTAATGACGAGTTCGAGAATTTTGGATTATTGCCATTTGGTGATAGCTATTTTCAATTATTCACACTCCCCATGAATACTTATCCTGGAGAAATCCATGTAGAAGTAGACAAAAATCCATTAAGTCCTGGCGATCAATTTGTAATACTACCCTATTCTCCATCCGTTTCGGGTACTTTTGATTTAGTTTTTGCAATGGCAGACTCATTGGGAAATATCAAATTCCCTGAAGGAATCGGGAATATGAATGTGAAAAAAAAAGTACTGGTAACGGATATTAATCAACGAGATTTTAAAGTAAACCCAAACTATTTGTTTGCCGGATATGTTTTTTTGCAGAAAGATAAAGTCTGGTGGCATGTTAGCGACGGCCATTCAGTGGAAAGATATTTCGCCCTGCAAATTTTAGAAGAGGCAATAAATAAAAAGGCTAAAACCATAAAAATTAGGGCCAAAAATAATTTTGTTAAAAATTACCCAACACAGAATGTAATTGGATATATAAAAGGGAAAATGAATCCCGAACAATTCGTTGTTTTTTCTGCTCATTACGACCATTTAGGTCAAATGGGAAACGACATATATTTTCCAGGGGCTAATGACAATGCCAGTGGAACGGCCATGCTTCTCAATTTAGCTCATCACTATTCAAAACCAGAAAATCAACCCGAATGTTCCTTGGCATTTATGGCTTTCAGCGCTGAAGAGGCGGGCCTTTTAGGATCAGGGTATTATGTCAGAAATCCGCTTTTCCCCTTAAATCAGATCAGGTTTTTAATAAATCTCGATATGGTGGGTTCGGGAAGTGAAGGAATAAAGGTTGTGAATGGTTCTGTTTTCGAAAAAGAGTTTGAAAGGTTATTCCAATTGAATAATGATTATGGCTATTTAACCGATGTAAAAACACGGGGTAAAGCAGCTAACAGCGACCATTATCCTTTTTTTGTCAATGGAGTTCCTTCGTTTTTTATTTATACCCTTGGTGATGAAAGTAAAGAATATCATTCGATTTATGATACGCCTGAGAATGTTCCATTTACCGAATATGAAGATTTGTTCAGGTTGCTAACCGATTTTGCAAAAACCTTTTAACCATGCCAAAACTAACCATTGTCCCCACCCCTATTGGAAACCTCGAAGACATAACCCTGCGAGCCATAAGAGTGCTGAAAGAATCGGATTTAATATTAGCAGAAGATTCAAGGGTAACCTCAAAATTGCTTAGTCATTTTGATATAGAAACTCCAATGACTTCTTATCATAAATTTAATGAACATAAAATTATTAACTCCATAATTGAAA
>JAWKKL010000020.1:0-55526 GCA_041393275.1 Bacteroidales bacterium | reverse complement strand
TGATCTTTATTATTCCTTAGGCCTTTTACTTGCCGAACAGCAAAAATATACCGAGGCAGTTGAGTTTCTGAAAATAGCCCTCGAACAAATGCCCGATCGAATTCGTATCCATTTCAACCTGGGGCTCATTTACCAGCATCTGGGTGAAAACAGCAAAGCTGAAAGTGTGTTGATGAAAGGATTGTCTGTTCAACCCGAAGATTTTGATCTGCTTTTTGCCCTGGCCGATTTTTATCTTAAAACGAATCAATTTGAAAAGGCTAAACCAATAGCTGAAAAATTAAAAATACGCTATCCTGAAAATTCTATAGGACAGGATTTGTTAAACGTGATTCAGCAATAACTATAAAAACCTAACAGGTTGGAAAAAACCTGTTAGATTAATCGAATGTGGTTTTTATTACCTTTGATTCTGAAATATGAACTCTACCCACGTAAATAGAAATTCCCGGAATCCTTTATTCTTAAGGGTCTTGAGGTTTGGGTTATTTCTTTTTCTCGGATTCGTTTTTTTGCTACTCATAACAACCGGTGTTTTATATCACTTTAAGGATGAAATTGGTAAGAAAATTTTTCTGAGTGCCAACAATATTCAACAGGGTCGATTCTATTTTTCTGATATTTCATTCAGCCCTTTTGTCCACTTCCCATCTGTTTCTGTTCACCTGAAAAATGTTGTTTACCTTGAGCATGCATTGGATAATGATACCATCTCAAACGATACCATCGCAAAATTGAATAGCCTTTATGCCTCCATCAATCTGGTTGATATGATTTACGGGAATATCAATGTCTCAAAAGTTACATTGGATGGGGGAGAGTTACGGTTGGTTATGTATCCTGACAGCTCTGTTAATTTAATGAATGCCATTAAACCAAAAATACAAAATCCTTCAGATGATCGATTACCACTTCCAAATAAAAAATCGGCCTCCGATTCTTCTAATGTAAACGATATCTCATCAATACTGCTTACTGAAATTTCAATAAAAAATTTCACCATTGCATCTCTGGATTTAAAAGATAATAAAACAACCATTGTTTATCTTGATAAACTAAGGGCTTCATTCAGCTATTATCAGGATACCATCCAATGTGCCATTAAAACCACAGCAAATCTTAATTCAATCCCGATTTCAGATAGATTGCTTTTGAAAGATAAAACACTTACCATTGAAACGGCTATTTATTATGATAAAAGTGAACGGGAACTTAGGATTGATCCAGGTCATTTGATTTTTGAGAATGCAAATTTTCAGATTCATGGATCAATAAATTTTTCAGATACCGGCTTTGTTGATATAATTATAAAAGGGGTCGACGAAGATATGAACCTTTTTAATTTGTTGCTGACTGAATCGGGTGTAAAGAATCTGAAATCAGGGAAAATATATTTTAATGGGAGCATAAAAGGATCAAATACTGAGGAAATTCCTTGCTTTGATTTTAATTTTGGCCTGGAAAATTTAAATCTTGATATTCCGGATAAAAACCAAAGCATTGCGGATCTTAACCTGGAAGGAAATTTTAATTCCGGCACTCGTTTAGATTTATCACAAGCCAAACTTAAGGTTGATAATTTCAATGGGCAACTTCCGGATGGCTTTATAAATGCATCGCTGAATGTGGAAAATTTCAGCTATCCGAAAATTGATCTGTTATGGGAAATGGAAGCTGATATTACAGGTTTTGATGAAATTTTTAATATTGGGGAGATCGAAAATTTATCTGGCAGGATAGAGATATTCGATGAGTTTATCGGATCAATTAATTTGGACTCTATGTTCATTGATGAAAGGAAAAGTATAACAAAAATTATTCTTGATAGCGTATCATTTAATTTACCGGGCATTATGAATGTATTAAACCTGAATGGACAATTACACCAGAATAAAGATACAATTCATTTTTATAATCTTTCAGTAATATCAGACCATACCGATCTTTTAATTAATGGCCATCTGTATAATTTACCTGACCTGATAACTGGTAAACACAATGAGATGTCGGCAAATTTGACAATCAAATCTGATACTTTTAACTTTCCACAATTTTTATCATTTGAACCCAAAGTGGGGGAAAGCTTTCCTTATAGAATCCTCAATATGGATTTGGATGTTCATGCATGGTCAACTACTGAAAAATTGATGAATTATAATGTCAATCCGGAAATAAATTTTGAGATTTATCATCTCGACGGAACCATCGAAAACCTGTTCCCCCCAGTTTCTATTAGGTATGGGGAAATGTTTTTGGGTGAGAAAAATCAACGCATTCACATGACCTTTGACAACTTTGATCTTTCAATTGCCGATGGTCAGTTAAATATAAATGTAGAATATTTCTCTCCTTTGACGGATCCTGATGAAATTTCAGTCAATCTCGAATTAACTGGTTTAAATCCCGGGAAACTATTTTTTTATGACCAGGATTCTTCAAATTTTTTTAAAGATGGAACCCTGAGTGGAAAATTAAATTCAGATTTTACACTTAGCCTTGATTCAATAGATTTTGAGATGTTTAATTTCGTTGCCGAGAAACTTGAATATAAAACAAAAACGGATACTTTTGACTTTGATCAATTTTCCATTCACGCCACAAATATATATTTGGGATCAACCGACCAACATCCCTTAGGTAATCTTTGTTTTAATGCTGATTTTGAGATGTCAAATGTTTTTTCAAATCATTTTCAACTTGACCACCAATATTATAAGGTTGAAACGAAAAATGGTATATTTACTATTGTTCCTGAAAAAATTGAATTGTTCGGTGCTGAGGGGAAAGGAATCTACGTTTTATCACCTTTTTTGGAGAATCCAAATTATGAAGTAAAGTATTCGGTACAAAAATTTCCGATGAGTCGTTTGCAATCAAACTTTATGCTTGACACACTCATGACAGGGAATATTGATATTGAGGCAAACATATCGTTGGTTGAAGATGAAGAAATTGATTTTTTGTCGGGCTTGAATGGGTATGTTCATATTTATGGCAAGGATTTATTGTTGTACGGAATGGATTTGGACAAGGTGATAAAAAAGTTTCAAAAAACACAACGGTTCAGCCTGGTGGATGTTGGGGCGGTGGCATTGGCGGGTCCCTTTGGTTTGGCCTTGACCAAAGGTTCTCAATATGCTAACCTGGCCATCAACAAAACGAATGATTCGACCCTGATAAAACAACTTATTTCGGAGTGGGCTATAACAAATGGGAAAATTCTGCTTGATGATGTTGCTTTTTCAACAATAGAAAACAGGGTTGTGGGAAAGGGTTGGGTTAACCTGGCGACTGACAGCTTGAAAGTCGTTATAGCCGTTGTTGATATAAACGGATGTAGTATTTTAAGCCAAACAATTAAAGGTTTGCTGGAAGACCCACAAAAAAGTGATATCAAAATTGTCGGGACGGTATTAGCGCCTATTACCAACCTTGTTGGCGGAGCTTTGGGAAAAGATTGCGATAGAATTTACCAGGGAAAACTTGAGCATCCATTGTATAATAAGAAAAGGAAAAACGAATAGATTTTATAGATATTTGTTTTCCATTATCTTCTTCCACCACGGCCACCTCCTCCACCACGACTACCACCACTGTAACCTCCACCACTGCGGCCACCACCACTATTTAAGTTGGGTGATGGTCTCGATTGGCGTTGCGTTGCTGATGGATTTGATTGCTGTGTTGATGGTTGCTGTGAAGGACGCGTTGACGGTTGTTGTGACGGCGAGGTTCCCGTTGAAGGACGAGTTGATGGATGTTTTGAAGGTGAAGTTCCAGTCGAAGGACGCGTTGATGGTTTTTGGGAAGGAGTTGTTCCCGCTGAAGGACGCGTTGACGGTTTGTTGATATCACCGGTTGAAGGCCTGTTGCCACTACCAGATGAAGGCCTGCTGCCATTGTTATATTTGCCGTTGTTCTTATAATGGTTTACCGTATTGGAACTGTTTCTATGATTATTATAAATATTATATGTATTATGGTTATGAATAACTACAGTACCCCCGTAGCCACCCCTATAGCCATGATGGTAATAATAGTGGTTGTGCCGATAAACCCCAACTGCGATGACAGTTCTAAAGGCAAAATAAGGGGGATAAAATCCGTAATAGTATGGCGTATAATAGGGTACATAAACAGGAGAATATACGTACTGTACAATGGGTGCCGATTCCACCACAACAACGGTGGTTGATGCTGGAACCGCCTCTGTAACAGGATCGGTGCCGGTATATGCAGGGTTCGGTGTAACTGCAGGAGTAGCGGGTTGGGGTTCAATAACATAGTTTTTACCATACAAATCTTTATCTCCTACAATTTGCAATGTAACTTTCTCGTCTTTATCTTTTGATAACAGAATAACCGCAACATCTTGTGTCTCTTTTTCAGTAACGTCAACCTGAAGTATAAAGGTAAAATCTTCATCTTTCTGCTCTGTTTTTACTTTAATAAAATCAATTTTATTATCCAGATCAAGGTCCAGGTTGTTGATTTCAGTGGCTGTATCATTTAAACTTTTCTCAAAAGCTTCAATGGTTTTTGACTTTTGAAAGAGATCCAGTACGGCATATAAATCCAGGTTGTCGCCCGGTAAACCTAATAATTCTTCGTCTGTGTCAGATTGAGAACAAACAGGCGGTATGAACAAACTACCAATCAAAACGACAAATACTAAAAACCCACTTTTCATCATAATAACTTATTATGTAAGGATTTGACATAAAAATATTTGCTAAATTACAAAGAAATAAGCTCAACCACTGCTCAATATTCCTAATTTTGCATTTAATTTGTTTATTGAATAATAAATAAAAATGCTTGCCATACATAAATTAAAACATATTTCGCACATGAAAACCAAGGCATTAAGAGGTGGGGTATTTATCTTTATCCTGGCTTTATCTTTTGGCTGTAATCAACAAGAAAAGAAAGTAAAAATTGACAAAGAAAAAGTGAAAGCCGAAATCCAAAAAATTGAGGATCATTTTGCCTTAATTTACAATACCAGAAATGCTGATTCCTTAACCTATTATGCAGAGGATGCTATCAGTTATTTTTCAGGTCAGGAACCAATCGTTGGTAAAGCCGCTATTCATCGTCACATTCAAAATGAATTAATGGACTTTCCGGTAGGTGCAGAAATCTCCTTTAAAGCCCTTGAGATTTTTGTGGCAGATGATGGCGACCATGTTGCTGAAATAGGAGAGCACAAACTGATAGATTCTACAGGTTCAATTCTACAGCGAGGACACTACATGAGTTTCTTTGCAAAAAGAGATGGGAAATATGTTTGCATAAGAGATATGGCTAATTCTGTTCAAGGATATGATTAAAATTATCTAAATGACTCACTGTTTCTTTAGCCCATCAACTAAATAAAAAAACATTTGCCTTGCAGTCGTGCGCATAAAACCATGATTTCCGTTGCTGATATAAACGGATGTAGTATTTTAAGCCGGTCCATCCATGGTTCGCGATAAGATATGAAAAAAGCGAGATGAAAATTGGATTGACGGCACTGTTGCCAGTTGCCAACCTTGTTTATGGCGGTCTGGGCAAAGATGATGACAATATTTACAATAGGAAACTGGCCCATTTAATAATGAAAAATAAAAATGAAATCAAGAATTTTTTTAAAAAATTAAAACAGTTACATGAAAAACCAAATTGCAAATAACAATATTTACGACCTCACGATCCGGCTTTTTATCCTGCTAATTATCATAGCGTGGTGTTTGCTCATTATGTATCCTTTCGTCAGTATAATTTTGTGGAGTTTAATCCTGGGTATGGCTATGCACCCCCTTCATACTAAAGTGTCAAAGAAAATTGGTGGGAAACCCAAACTGGCATCTTTTATAATTATTTTTTCTATCCTCACAATAATCTTTGTTCCAATAGTGATATTAGTAAGTTCTGTCGTGGATGAAATGAAAGCCCTGAAAGTACATTATGATGCAGGTACCCTGACTATACCGCCACCAACTGAAAGTGTTAAAGAATGGCCTCTCGTGGGTGAAAAATTTTACCTTCTTTGGCAAAATATCTCAATCAACCTGGAACAAACTATTTTAAAATATCAGGACCAATTAGCCCAGTTTGGGAGCAATTTGGCAAAAGGAATACTAAGTGCTGGTAGCGGAGTAATTCAAATCATGGTAGCACTCATTATAGCAGGTGTTTTGCTCACGATTGGCGGTATTGGCGAATCTATCCGAAAATTTTTCAGGAAATTGGCTGGCAACAGGGGTGATGAATTTGCAGATGTTGCCATAAAAACTGTCGGTAGTGTTGTAAAAGGGGTTATTGGCGTTGCCCTTATTCTCGCCATTTTGCATGGTATATTACTTATGCTTGCTGGTATTCCTTATGCCGGGATTTGGACATTACTTATATTTGTTTTGGCAGTTCTTCAGTTACCCGTGATTTTTGTTACTCTCCCGATTATCATTTATTTATTTGCCGTAAAGGAACCTGTTCCTGCCATAATATGGACTGTATTACTGGTAGTTGCTGGTTTGTCTGACAATATCCTAAAACCAATTTTACTTGGTAAAGGGGCAGTCGTTCCAATGTTGGTAATATTTATCGGAGTTATTGGAGGATTCATCCTTTCAGGCTTTATCGGGCTTTTTACAGGTGCCATTGTTATGTCAATTGGTTATAAGCTATTTGTTGGATGGCTAAATTCAAATGATACTGAAGTTCAGGCATAATTGTCTTTTTCAAATTAATATGAATTGTAGATAGATATGGCCTTATGTCATTTGCATCTTTTTTCTACTTTACTTTGCGTCGGAAATATTTCATATTTAACTGTAAAAAATATAATTTTTAAATAAAACTAAAATAAATGAAGCAAAACGTATTTTTAACCTTAGGCCTGATGATATTAATCGTAGCCTGCACAACCCCAACGAAATTGATAAACGTATGGGTCGACCCTTCGTTAACTGCCGAAAATATAGAACCTTTCAAGAAAGTTTTGGTTATCGCCAAAATTAGAGATGAAACTAGCAACAGGATTACAGAAGATAAAATTGTAGCCAAAATAAACATCCCGGCTTTGCCTTCTTATGGATGGTTGCTGCCCAGTGACACCAATCAAATAGAAGTAGATAAAATATTAATTGAAAAAGGCTTTGATGGAATTATTGCCATGAGACTAACTGACGTAAATGAAACCCTCAATTACCAGCAGGGATCAGGAGGATATTATGGCGGTGGCTATTATGGAGGCTATTATGGCGGAATGCCGGGGGATATTATGGTTATTACAGCACACCCGGTTATTATACACAAGACAAAACCTTCTATGTTGAAACAAGCATTTTTTCGCTTAAAACCAATAAATTGATGTGGTCGGGAACCACGACTACCATGAATCCAACTCAATTGGATCAGGCCCTTGATCAAATCATCTATGCCATCAGATCTAAGCTAAAGGAACAAGGATTGATTAAAGGCGATAGTAAATAAACTTGAGGATATAACCAAAATCAAGAGCCCTATAGGGTATTGTAATAAACCAATGATAGTGGATCCAAATCTTCGGTTTACTAATTTTTCTTATTGCCTATTCGTCGGATAATCCGGCTTTTTTTAGTTCGAACCTGCAGGATTACCAGTTTGCTGAATTTCCTTAAAAGCCTGTTCTTCTTGGGGCGTTATCCAGCCTCCGCCTAAAGCTTTGTAAAGGAAAACGTAGGCATTCAGATACTGCTGATAGGTTTGTGAAGCGGCAAGTTCAGCGTCAAATTGCGAACGATCCGAATCCAATACTTCAAGGTAACTGGTAACCCCTCCGTCATACCTCTGTTTGGAAAGCATGGCTGCATTTTGGGCAGCAGCCATCTGCCGTTCGCGGGCTGCAGATTCCTGGTCCAGTGTTTTTACTTCAACTAGTGCATCCTCAACTTCTCGAAAAGCCTGCAAAATGGTTTTCACATAGTAAAGGCTATCCTGTTTCATCCTTTCCCGTTCAATATCTACCCTGCGTTTATTTTTTCCAAACTGGAAAATGGGGCCTATAATACCACCACTTACCGACCAGATCATAGATTCATTGGAAATCAGGTTGCTCAGGTCGCTGCTTGCGGCACCAAACATGCCTGTTATACTAATTGAAGGAAATCGCATGGCGACGGCCACACCGATCATGGCATTCTGGGCAATCAGCATTTGTTCAGCCTGGTTTATGTCGGGCCGGCGTTGCAGAACTGTAGAAGGAATTCCTGAAGGAATTTCAGGAGGTATAACCTGGTCGCGCAAGGTCCGGTTTCGTAAAATGGGTCCCGGATTTAAGCCGGTAAGGATACTGAGCGCATTTTCGACCTGGGCCACCTGACGCTCATAATAGGGCACGGATGCTGCTGCAATGGCTTCCTGTATTTCAGCCTGGTTGAGATCAATTTCTGGCACAATTCCTTTATCAAACCGTTCACCAATGATTCGTAGCGACTCTTTTCTCGATTCAAGGGTTTTGATAGAAATAGCAAGGCGTGCATCAAAATCGAGCAATAAAAAGTAGGTAGATGCAATTTCAGAAATAAGGCTTACCTGAACAACCCGCAAACCATATTCTGAAGCGATCATTTCAGCGCGTGCAGCTTCGGTCGATCGCCTGAACTTTCCCCAGAAGTCAAGTTCCCATACCAGGCTGGCTGCCCCCTGGAAATTATTGAAAGGATCGGCGACACCCATGGATGGGATATTAACTTTAGACCTGCCGGCACTGCCATCATAACCCAACGACGGCCAGAGGTCGGCTTTGTTATAGCCGAGAACCGCCCGGGCTTCTTCAATACGCGATGCCGCAATGTGAATATCCTGATTTATTACCAATGCTGTGTCGATCAGCAATTTTAAATCCTGATCTCCAAACAATTCCCACCAGTTTAAATTAATGATGGAATCCTGCTGGCCTTCAGAAAACCTGAATCGATCCGGAGATTTATATGCAGGCGACTTGTAATCGGGGCCAACCTTGCAAGAGACGATTACAATCGATAATAAGAAAAGTTTTACAAATATCTTCTTCATGAAGTCAGATTTTTTGTTTTCAGTGTTCAGGTTTTATACTTTGATTCTCAGTTGAAACGGGATGATCGTTTTTAACTTTTTGTACCGAAAGAGCCAACTCTCTTTTCTTCTCATATTTGCCAGCTTTACCAATCAATACATAAAGCATAGGATACATAAATACCCCGACAATGGTAGCGATCAACATTCCACCGAAAACGGCAACACCCATAACATTACGTGCCATTGCACCGGCACCGCTTGCAGTAATCAATGGAATTACACCAAGAATAAAAGCAAATGATGTCATCAGAATCGGACGCAATCGAAGTTTAGCACCCTGCAGGGCAGCTTCCTTAAGTGATAGTCCTTCCTCAAATTTTTCTTTGGCATATTCGATGATCAGAATAGCGTTTTTGGCGGCAAGTCCGATCAAAACAATCAGTGATATTTGAGCAAAAACATTTAATACGTAACTGTCTGATCCGAATCGTGCGAGCCATAGTCCTCCAAAAGCGCCAAATACAGCGAACGGAGTTCCAAGCAAAATGGCAAAAGGCAATGACCAGCTTTCATATTGAGCTGCAAGGATCAGAAAAACAAAAATCAGGGCAAATATCAAAACAACACCGGCCGTTCCGGACGCTTTCTTTTCCTGGAACGACATGGCATTCCATGAATAACCAATATCGTCGGGTAATACTTCTTTAGCTACTTCTTCCAGTGCTGTAAGGGCTTGTGCAGAACTGTAACCCGGAGCAGGTGTTCCTGTTACCTCGGCTGCTCGTGACATATTGAACCTGAAGGTAAATTCAGGCCCGCTTATGTCTTCAATTTTGGCAATTGAAGTCAGCGGAACCATATCCCCACTCGCATTTCGAACAGAAAACAAGGAAATGTCCTTTTCATTGACACGGTATTCAGGCCCTGCCTGTACGTAGGCTTTGAAAACCCGCCCGAACCGGTTGAAATCATTAACATAAGCTCCACCAAGGTAGGCTCCGACAGTACTATAAACATCATTGAGTGAAAGCCCCATTTTCATAGCTTTTTCACGGTCGATATCAAGATAACGTTGTGGCGTGGAAGCCTGGAATGTTGTAAATGCAGCCCCTATCTCCGGCCGTTCCCTTGCAGCTAGAATAAACCTCTGTGTCTGTTCAGCAAGATATTGCGGAGTATTTCCAGTTTTATCCTGGATCATGATGCTGAATCCGGAACCGTTCCCGAGTCCGGGAATTGCCGGTGGTCCAAAAGCAAATGTCTGTGCTTCGGGTATCATGGCAAAAAATTTGCCGTTCAGTCTTTGCATCAGATTTTTTACCCTGTCTTCGACACCCCGTTCACCCCATTCTTTTAAGGACACAAAAATGAAAACAGAGTTGGTGGAGTAACCACCGGTAAGCATACTGTATCCGGTAATACACGTCACGTATTCGACACCTTTTTCATCGGAAAGTATTTGTTCCATTTTTTCTGCGACCTTATCAGCCCTTTGCATCGAAGCGGCATCAGGTAGTTGTGCATTGACAAAAAAGTATCCCATATCCTCTTCAGGGATAAAGCCCCCGGGAACAAATTTACCCAACACGCCTGAAAGGAAAACCAGCAGCACAATAAAAATAACACCGCGGCCAGCTTTTCGAATGATCACGCCCGAAAAACTGGTATAGGAATTATTGGCTTTATCAAAATATCTATTGAAGGTTCCAAAGAATTTACCGGCCAATCCTTTGGCGGGTTTTGGATGCCTGAGTAAAATTGAACAAAGAGCAGGGCTCAGAGTAAGTGAGTTCAGAGAAGAAAAGACAACTGAAACTGCAATCGTTATAGCGAATTGCTGGTATAACCGGCCTGTAATTCCCGCTACAGCGGCAACAGGGATAAACACAGCAGCCATCACAAGGGTTGTAGCAATGATCGGCCCTGTAACCTGTTTCATGGCTAGTACAGTCGCTTCCTTTGGATTCATACCATGTTCGATATTGAGCATGGCAGCCTCCACTACTACAATGGCATCGTCCACAACAATTCCAATAGCCAGCACAAGTCCAAGCAAAGAAAGGGTGTTGATCGAAAATCCGAGCAAAGGAAATAATATAAAAGCACCAATCAGTGAAACGGGAACTGCAAGCATCGGGATCAACAGTGCACGCCAGTTTTGGAGGAAAATAAAAACCACAATGATAACCAGGATCAATGCCTCAAAAAGTGTATGGATAATTTCAGTAATACCTTCGGATATGGCGAGTGTTGTATCAAGGGATATATCGTAGGTAATATCTTCCGGAAAGTTCTCCGAAATATCAACCATCGAATTTTTAACTGCTTCTGCAATTTCCATGGCGTTGGAGCCTGGTGACTGGTAAATAGCAATCGCCGCGCAATCCTTCTGGTTCATCCGGTTAAATGACTTATAAGTTTCTGTACCCAATTCTACCCTGGCAACATCCCTCACCTTAACCTGGAATCCCTCGGCAGACTGACGGATGACAATATTTCCAAATTCTTCTTCCGACTGAAGACGGTCCTGCAATCTCACCGTATACGTGAATTCAGTGCCGGGAGGGGCCGGTTCAGCACCATACTTCCCGCCGGCAACTATGATGTTTTGCGCTTTAATGGCATTGATCACATCGTTCACCGTCAGGCCCATTTCGGCAAGCCTGTCAGGTTTCACCCAGATGCGCATGGCATAATCACCGGCTCCAAAAATATCCACACGGCCAACACCGGGAATTCGGGCGAGTATGTCGGAAATATTAATTTTGGTGAAATTGCTGAGAAATATCTTATCGTAGGTATTGTTTGGAGACGTAACAGAAACAAGCATTAGCGGGAATGCAAGAGATTTTTTAGTTGTAACGCCCAATCGTTTAACATCATCCGGAAGCTTGGGCGATGCTGCGGATACCCTGTTTTGCGTGAGCACATTGTTCATATCAGGATCCGTACCCACTTCGAATGAAACCCTAAGACTCATCACACCGTCATTGGTATTAATGGACTGCATATAGAGGCTGTTCTCCACACCATTGATTTCCTGCTCAAGGGGTGTGGCAACCGATTGTTCCACATTCATTGAAGATGCACCGGTATATGTTGCAGTTACCTGAACCATCGGAGGAGTAAGATCCGGATACTGTGCAATGGGCAGGCTCATCATAGAGATTACCCCGACTATCACAATAATAATTGAAATAACCATTGCGACGATCGGCCGCCTTACAAAAAAATCACCCATGATTATCTTGTTTAAGTGTTAGTTGAAATTCATAAATTCTGCCGGAATCTCCACCAACTGAGGGGATACTTTATTTCCGGGTTTAGCTGCCATCAGTCCTTCGAAAATAATCTGCTCATCAGCCTTCAGGCCATCCAGTACCATCCACATACTACCGACTTTAGGCCCCATTTTTACCTGGCGTGGTTCCACTTCGTTGTTGGCATTGGCTACCATTACCTGGTAAACGCCCTGTATTTCTTTAACGCACCGCTGCGGAATAATTAGTCCGTTCTCGACTTCATCCATGATGACCCTCAACCTGGCAAACTGCCCTGGGCGAAGTATTCCTCCGTTATTCGGGAATGAAACCTGCATCAGGATTGTTCCGGTAGCCGGATCAACCTGCCTGTCGGCAAAATTGAATCGTCCAGGACTTTCATATACACTTCCGTCGGCCAGGATCAGGCTGATCTTCGCTTTTTTAGATGAATTTTCATTCATCGACTTTTGCTTTTCTTTATAGCCTTTTAACATGTTCAGAAATTCTGATTCGCCGATGGAGAACTGAACCAGGATGCTGTCAACGGATGAAACTGTATTCAGGACTATTGGATTGGGATATTTACCTACATATTCGCCGGTTTTGGCTTCGGTTCTTCCAATAATGCCGTCAATGGGAGAAGTGATGGTAGCATAACTCAGGTTAATCCGGGCATACTCCAGTTGGGCTTTTGCTGCATCAACGGCGGCTTTTGCAGCGCCATACTGGGCTTCGGCAGCATCCAGATCACTTTGCGATACGGCGTTGATAGCTGCAAGAGGTCGGTATCTCTTCACATCACTTTCGGCTTTTGCAAACTGCGTCTCAGCTTCAGCCAACAGACTTAACTGGGTTGCTTCAACAGCTTTCAATGGTTCCGGATCAATCGTGTAAAGCAACTGACCTTTTTTAACTGCCGAGCCTTCCTGAAAATACATCCCGGTCAGGAAACCATCAACCCTGGCTCTTATCGGAATGTCTTTATATCCATACGTTTGACCCGTAAAATCGCTTGGAATTGGCACTGTTGTTTGCACTACCTTGATGACCTGAACCGGCGGTGGTGGTAACTCCTTTACTTCTTTTTTTCCACATGAAGCAACCAATAGCAGAACCATAAAAATAAATAACTGCCGGCTGAAAACTGGATTCGATTTAATCATAAGTAACATGATATTTAGACATTATTGAACATTTAGATAATCTGTATCATTTTAGCAAAAGTACAATTAATTTTATAAGATTTCTGTTTGAAAAAAGAAATACAAAATTAGGTTACCGCTTAACCATAAGCAATAGAACTTTTGTATTATGCAGGACTTGCAAATTATTAAAACGGAATGGTTACCTTTGTTCTTCACGTTAAATCATTTGATTATGCTGAATGCATTTCTATGGGGGTTACTGGCAACATCTTCTTTATTGTTGGGTGGCATGATTGCGACCAGGCTAAATCTTAGCAAGAGGGTAATTGGTTTAACCCTCGCTTTTGGCGCAGGTGCTCTCATATCTGCTGTAGCCTATGAACTAGTATTTGAATCGGTCAAAATGGGTAAAGGAACCGGATACCCTGCCTTTGGTTTTTTTGCCGGTGCATTGATATTTTTTGTAAGTGACAATCTGATTGGAAAAATTGGTGCTAAGGGGGGGACAGATATGGATGCGACCCATAAGTCTAATTTGGTGATTCCAATGGTTTTAGGGATCATCCTCGATGGTATCCCTGAATCTATCGTTATCGGATTGGGCATCTTTGAAGGAGGAACGGTAAGCATGGCCATGCTGGTTGCTGTATTTATATCCAACCTGCCGGAATCCATTGCCGGTTCTTCTGGGATGAAGGCCGGAGGATGGGCAAGAGGTAAAATTCAGTTTCTTTGGCTGATCATTGCCCTGATCTGTGCAGTTTCAACGGTGGCCGGTTTCAGCTTTTTCAGCCAGGCTTCGAATGACTGGTTGTCTTTTATTCAATCCTTTGCCGGGGGGGCTATACTTATGATGTTGGCAAATTCAATGATACCTGAAGCGTATGAACAGGGTGGCAAATTAGCTGGTATGTTTACCATTTTAGGATTCTTTATATCCGTAGCGATCGTGATTTTGGAACATTCATAAAGCATTGAATTTTATTAGTTTTAGAGTGATTTTCCCAATAAATAATTTTTTTAAATATACCGTATAAAGAGTAAAGTAAGATGAGACATTATTTTTTGATCGTAATTGTTTTTTTCTTTTTCCTGCAAGCAAATAGTCAGGTATATACCAATAAAGACGTTGGTAAGAAGTACAAAGCTGAAATTGACAGTATAAAAACACAAGAATATCCTTACGTACTTCCAATCCTCGGTAGCAAAGCAGCTGATAAAGGATTTAACCTGCCCTACCCGGCAGGCATAAGTACCCAGTACTTTGGGCAAGAATCCGATCTCATTATCAATAATTTGCAAGTGGGTTTTAATGGGGGTGAAAAATACAATCTCGATGATCTTATAAGATTTGACAAAGCTGTTGCAAGGGCACAGGCCATTACGTTCAGGCCGGATATATGGCTCTTGCCATTCCTTAATATTTATGGTATATTCGGTAGAGGTTCTGCATCAACGGATGTTGGCTTTGGGGTATGGATACCGGACTCAACAAACACCCCACAAGAAATTATTTCAACGGAAACCAAGGTAGAATTCAATGCTACTACTGCTGGATTCGGAATGACGCCCACATTTGGAGTAGCCGGTTTTTGGATCGCCCTCGACATGAACATGACCTGGACAGATGTTCCGCAACTTGATAATCCTGCCAGAACTTTCGTTTTTGGTCCGCGTTTTGGGAAAACAATCAATTTTAAAAAAGAAAATTCTAATATAGCTTTTTGGGTAGGAGGATTTAGGGTCGAACTGAATTCAGGTACGAGTGGTGAAGTGAAAATGAATGAAGTCCTTCCGGTTGATGAGTGGAATTCCAGATTGCAGGAAGGAAATGCAAAAGTCCAGGAATCACAGTTGCAGGTAAATGCATGGTGGGAAGGACTGTCAAGTATAGAACAAAAAAATCCGGTAAACATAGCCAAGTATAATACAGCAACTGCTGCCCTTGAGAAAGCAGGAAATCTACTGTATGCTGCTGAATCAGCAGTAGAAACTGCATCACGCTCAAGTATACAATACTCCATGGATAAAAAACCAGCAGATAAATGGAACTTTATCGTTGGCTCTCAATTCCAACTGAACAAGCATTTTATGTTAAGAGCAGAAGCAGGATTCCTTGCATCGAGAAACCAGGTGACGGTAGGTATACAATACAGGTTTGGGATTTAGATCCCTGGTAGAGGAAAATTATTTGTATGGTAGTGATTGCTAAATATTTTTCCAATAATAAAACCATTTCATGCAGGTTGGTTGCTGTTTGGCTGCTGTTATTAGGTTTAATTTCCTATTCAAATCTTCAATCACAAACTAATATCAGTTTAAAAGATACCCTTGATAATAAGCTCGATCTTAGTGACTTTGTTGTTAATCTGCATGGTTTTGTGCCTATGCCTGTTATCATAAGCGAGCCGGCCCTGGGAAACTTTGGAATTGCAATGGCATTGGTTTTCATTAGTCCGAAAAAAAAATTAAAGGGAGAGAAACGATACCACTTTCCTGACATTACGGCTGCAGCCGGATTGTATACGGCCAACAAAAGCTGGGGAGCAGCCCTTTTCAGACAGGGGTCTTTCCCTTCACTGGGCCTGCGATACAGGGCAGCTATCGGTTATACAAATCTCAATCTGAATTTCTACCGCGAGACTTTGGCTACTGGTGAAATGGATTTTGACATAAACTTAGCTCCCGCACTCGCCATGTTGGATATAAGTAAGAATATTTACAGGGATAAATATTTTGTCGGTACCAATTATTTGTTTTCAAACGTGAAAGTTAATTATGATTTTACTGACAATCTCTATCCTTATATTGATCAGTCCGAATTCAATAAAAACCTTTCCACACTTGCTCTGTATGGTGAATATGATGGAAGGAATTCCATATTTACACCCGATCGCGGGATCCGTTTTAAAGGAAGTTATACCGTTGGGAGATCCTTTATTGGCAGTGATTTTAATACCGACAAACTATCGGCTTATACTAATGCATTTATTCAACCGGTTGAATGGTGGATTTGTGGATTGAAAGGGGAATGGCAGTGGATTGATGAAGGAGCTCCCTTTTATTATTACCCGTTTATCATCATGAGAGGTATTCCGGTATTGCGGTACCAGGGCAAGCAAACTTTATTATTTGAGACCGAACAGCGGATTGATCTGAACCTGCGATGGAGTCTGATCGGCTTTGTCGGCTCAGGTAAAGCCTACAGCAATTCAAAATATGTAGGTGATAATGACTGGCACTGGGCCGGAGGTGCAGGATTCAGGTATCTGATTGCCAGAGTTTTTAAATTGAGGATTGGATTAGATATTGCAACCGGACCAGACCAGTTTGCATATTATATTGTTTTTGGCCATTATTGGAACAGGTAGGCTTCATGACCTGATTATTGTATTATCTAATTTTTATATCTCCTGGCAAAATGCAATAAAATATTAACAGTTACGCAGTTTAACCCTATACGCAAATAATCTTTTCCCTTAAGCTCTTAAGTCCGTTAAATAAGTATCTTTGTTGAGCATATATGATATGGATTAAACCCTTCTGAAATAATTTAAGTTTTTGGTATGTCAGATAAATGTAAAACATATTATTGTTTTCTATTATTCTTTTTAATTCTTAACTCTGGAATTTTTGGCCAAAAGCTTGAAAATGTAAATAATGTGCTCATTATTTATGCATTAAATCCTACAATCCCTGCATACAGGGAAATATCCGACGGCATAAGGGAGCAGTTTAAAAGAGAGTTTGGAAATAGATTTTTTATACATTCAGAATACCTTAGTAAAGACATCAACCCGCCAGCAGATACTTTAAATAAAATCTTCACGGCATTGAACGAAAAATACGATAAAATTAAAATCGATTTAATGATCTGTGTGGGAATAGATGCGATAAGTTCGATCCAGACTTATGCTTCAGATTATATTAAAAGTCTTCCTTGTATCTCGGTTGATTTTGATCTCTCTAATTATGGAATTGAAAACAATCTTGTACTAAATGACAAAACTGCCGTTTTTAAAATGGAAATAGACATTAAAAAGATTCTGGAGGCAGCTATTAACCTATTTCCCGAAAGAAGAAATCTATATTTTATATGTGGAAGATCGGGACCCGACAGGCTATATGCATTTATGACCAGAAAAACCCTTGAAACTTTCGGCGATTCTTTGAATTATACTTTCATCGAAAATAAAACGATGGATGAAATCCTGGGATTTGTTGGTCAATTGCCTCCTGAAAGTCTGATAATAGTTTCCGGAATGGTTAAGGATGCTGCCAATGTCAATTATTACAACCCCGAATCCGTCAGATTGATCAGACAATCTTCGAATGTTCCGATTTTTACTTATTCTGACATGGGTTTTGGAGAAGGAGCCCTTGGCGGCTATTTCCTTATTTTTACCAGAATAGGTACAGCCATAGGAAAAACAGGTGTTGAGATTATTAAGGACGCTGATCCGAAATTATTCTCTTTGAAGCAGGAGGATTATTACGATGTAATGTTTGATTACAGGGAACTTCAAAAATTTAATCTTGTTAATTCGAAACTTTTGCCTCGGGGGAGTAAGATTATGTTTAAAGAAAATAATTTCATAACCAGGTACAAATGGATTCTGGGTTTTATAATCCTCTTCCTGTTGCTTCAATCCATATTAATAGTAAGACTGATTATGCTTAACCGAAGGCAAAAACACCTGGCACTTCAATTGAAGAAGTATGAAACTAA
Source organism: Bacteroidales bacterium (assembly GCA_041393275.1). Lineage (GTDB taxonomy): Bacteria > Bacteroidota > Bacteroidia > Bacteroidales > JAADJA01 > JAADJA01. The sequence continues at coordinate 37,365 of JAWKKL010000020.1, read as the reverse complement.
ATCGTGGGACCTTATTTCTCAGGATAGAATAATGAGGATGGGGCAGCTTACCGCCTCACTTTCGCACGAATTGAATCAACCGCTAACGGCAATGCTGAGTACTGCCCAGGCTGGAATAAGATTTATCGAGTCTGGTAATTATACCATGGAGTTAATCAAAGAAATTATTACCGACATTATTCATGATAATCAACGGCTGGCATCGATATTAAGTAGCCTAAGGGGAATGATGAAGCTTGAAAAACGTAAAAAAGAGCCTGTAGACCTGAATACTTTGGTAAAAGATGTGTCTGGAATTTTTAGCGGTGAAGCAATTCGGTATAAGACAGAACTGATATTGGAATTGCCTGATGAACCTGTATATATTCTTGCCGATGGAATTCAAATTCAACAGATAATTCTTAATTTTCTAATGAACGCATTGCAATCATTGGAAAAAGCAAAGGCTAAAAAAAGGATGATTATTATTACCGAAACCAAAGACTATGACAATGTTAAAGTATCGGTTCGGGATTTTGGCGAAGGTATTTCTGATGAGATAAAAGGAAACCTTTTTCAGCCTTTTACTACTTCAAAAGAAGGAGGAATTGGCATTGGATTATCGGTTTGCAAATTTATTGTCCTTGAGCATATGGGCAAGATATCGGCGCAAAATATGCCCGATGGAGGGGCAGAGTTTTCATTCAGCCTAAAAAAATTTAAAGATGAAGGCTAAAAATCCTATAATATTCATCGTTGATGATGAAGCGTCAGTCAGGCGGAGTTTTTCACTTTTGCTAAGTGCTGCAGGTTATTCCGTTGAATCGTTTGCACGTAGTGATGAATTTCTGGCAAGAGAAAGTTACCTCGGAATAGGTTGCATCCTGCTTGATATAAACCTTGATGGAAAATCAGGCCTCGAATTGCAGGATGAAATCAGAGAGCAATTTTCCTGCCTCCCCATTATTTACATTACCGGAATCGGTAATGTCCCGATGAGTGTCCAGGCCCTGAAAAAAGGAGCCATTAACTTCCTTCAAAAACCGGTGGATGAAAAACAATTGATCGAATCGGTAGATGAAGCCCTCGAAAAAAGCAAAACTCTTTGTGCCGATCAGGTTGAAAAAAGTCGTTTGCGTTCGCTATTCGAAACCCTCACACCGCGTGAAATTGAAATTTTCCTCCTGGTCATTACCGGACTGCTGAACAAGCAAATTGCGGGTGAATTAAACATCGCTGAACAAACTGTTAAAATTCACCGGGGCAAAATAACAGAAAAACTGGGTGTAAAATCCGTCGCCGAAATGGTTAGGATAGCAGAAAAACTCCACCTGCTTTAGAACCTAAGTACTATTTACAAAAGCTGTATCACAACTTAACTTTGTAGTTATTTATTCCAGTAGATAAATAGTATTACATGATATACATAATCGATGATGACCAGTATGTAAGGCGAGGATTCGGGATTCTTTTGAAATCAGCCGGGTTTGAGTCGAGTTCTTATGGGAGTTCAGAGGAATTTATGGAAAAGTGTAGTCCGGTACCAACCGATTTAGTTCTCCTGGATTATCATTTACCCGGCATGAGTGGTGGCGAATTGATGGAATATTTTCAATCGGTAAATTTAAATATACCGGTAATCATAGTAACTGCCTATGATGATCAGTCCAGCAGGGATGCTGCAAAGAAATACGGAGCCATTGCCTACCTGCGAAAGCCGGTGGACGGTGAGGCATTGATTGATTTGGTTAAATATTCGACAACTGCAGTGTAATAAACAAATTTCAATTTTTAATAAATACGAACTATGCTTTGGATTGAACTTATCATTTTTCTCGCCTGCATCATCATAGGTGCAAGGATTGGCGGAATCGGCATGGGCACCATAGCCGGCATCGGACTCATCATTTTTGTATTTCTTTTCAGGATGCCGGAAGGGAGTCCGCCTGTCATAGTCTTGGGGATGATTCTTGCCGTTATTACCGCCCTGGCATCCATGGAGGCAGCAGGAGGTTTGGATTACCTGCTAGGAATCGCTGAAAAGATCCTTAGAAAAAACCCGAAAAGCATCACTTTTGTTGCCCCCCTAGTTACCTATGTATTAATTTTGGCATCCGGTACGCAGCACGTGATTTATGCATTGCTTCCTGTAATTGCTGAAATATCACGGAAAGCAGGTATCAGGCCCGAAAGGCCCATGTCGATCAGCGTAATTGCTGCCATGCATGGATTGATCGCTTCTCCCATTTCGGCAACAACCGTTGCTTTGCTGGGTGTATTGGCAGGATTACAGGTTTCCCTTCCTCAAATCCTGTTAATTATTATTCCATCGACATTGATCGCGGTTATTTTAGGTGCTTTTTCGGTTGCCTGGCGTGGAAAGAATCTGGCAGACGACCCTGTTTACCAGGGAAAATTAAAGAAGGGTCTATTTGATAATTCGGAAACTGTAAAAAAACTGGAAGGTAAAGATCTTAAACGGGCGAAAGGTTCCACTTATGCGTTTTTTCTTGCAGTATTATTGGTCGTTATTATTGGTATGTTCCCCGAAGTAAGACCTACCTATGAAATGATTGTCAATGGTGTAAGCCAAAGCGGACAAATCGAAATGGGAAATACGATCATCATTCTGATGCTGGCCATGGCAGGTATTATTATGATATTTTTTAAAGCGGATGCCGGAAAAACGGTCAAAGGAAACATCATGCGAAGCGGTATCATTGCTGTTATTTCTATTTTAGGTATTTCCTGGATGGGTTCATCGTTTTTCGAGGGAAACAGAATAGTTATAATTGATAGTATTTCGAATGTCATTGCAGACTACCAATGGGTATTTGCTGTGGGTTTGTTTGTGCTATCCATCCTATTGTTCAGCCAGGCAGCAACGGTTGTTACGTTGATGCCGGTAGGAGTTGCCCTTGGGATACCCGTTCCTTTATTGATTGCTGTTTATCCGGCAGTTAACGGATACTTTTTTCTGCCCACTTACGGACCTGTAATTGCTGCTGTGAATTTTGATCAAACAGGAACCACAAGGATCGGGAAATACCTGGTGAACCATAGTTTTATGCTGCCCGGACTCGTAACAACGATTTCTGCAGTGGTGATTGCCCTGCTAATATCTTCATTTATTTAGAAAAACTGATTTAAGTTTAATTTAAAATTAAAACAATATGAAAAAGAAGCAATTAACGATCCTGTTATCTACTTTGATCATTCTTTTTGGAAGTAGTTTGTTCTCACAGGAAACCCGAACAGAGTCAGATCTGCTTGGAGAAATTAAAGTCCCGGCTGATGCCTATTATGGTGCCCAGGCGGCAAGGGCCATGGAAAATTTTCAAATCTCCGGTCAGTATAACAACGACTATCCTGAATTCATGAAAGCCTGGGGAATGATAAAGCTTGCCTGTGCACATGCCAATACGGATGTCGGAAGAATGACAACAGAAAAGCTTAAGATGATTGAACCGGCCTGCAAGGAATTGATTGACGGAAATTACCTCGATCAGTTCAAAGTAGATCTTTACCAGGGAGGGGCCGGTACTTCTACCAATATGAATGCCAATGAAGTGCTTGCCAATATTGCACTTGAAAAAGCAGGCTACAAAAAAGGGCAGTATGATATTATATCTCCCAACGATGATTTGAATATGGCCCAGTCTACCAATGACACCTATCCAACCTCATTGAAGCTAACGATGATTTTGCAAAACGATGATTTAATTGAGCAATTGACACTTCTGGCAAAGTCGTTCAGGAAATTGGGCAATAAATACCTTGAAGTTGTAAAAATGGGACGTACCGAGCTGCAGGATGCTGTTCCGATGACTGTTGGACAGGAATTTCACTCCTTTGCCTCCATGCTTGAGTGGAATATTGAAAATATTGAAAGTGCCAACAAATCGCTTATGGTTTTGAATATGGGTGGTACGGCCATTGGTACAGGTTTAAATACGACCAAAGGTTATCATGCTGCTGTAATTGAGCATTTAAATGAAATAACAGGTTATGATTTCGAGAATGCAGATGATATGATCGCTGCAACTTCAAGCCTGCATTCATTTGTTGTTTATTCTTCAGCATTGAAAACGCTTGCTGTTACGCTTTCAAAGATTTCTAACGACCTGATCCTTTTATCTTCAGGACCCAGAAACGGCCTGTTTGAAATTAACCTGCCGGCCCGGCAACCAGGCTCTTCCATCATGCCCGGAAAGGTAAATCCTGTAATGCCGGAATTGATGGCTCTTGTCAGCTATCGCGTTATGGGGAATGATGTTACCGTTAACATTGCAGCATCGGATGGCGATCTGCAGTTGAATGCTTATGAGCCGGTCGTGGGATTAGCCATCTTCGAATCTCAAAGATTATTGACCAATACAATGAAATCATTACGCGTATTGTGTGTGGATGGCATTACAATAAATGAACAGGTTAATGCCCATAATTTGGATGTGACCATTGGTATTGTGACCGCATTGAATCCGATTCTCGGCCATCATGTTGGGGATGAACTGGCTAAAGAGGCAATGGAAACCGGCAAAGGGATACTGGAGCTTGTTCGTGAAAAAACCTGTTAACCGAAGAACAAATTAAAGAAGTACTGGATCCGGTAAATATGACCGGACTGGATAAATCGAAATATAAGGATAAATAAATCAAATCAATCATTGTTAAATTTAATCTTATTATCATGAAAAAATTATTTAAACTCAGAAATGTAATTACAATTGCAATTTTAATTGCGGGATTAATTGTTTACGGGCAGAATAAAAAATTGCCCAACGTAGTCATTCTAGCCACCGGCGGCGCCATTGCCGGAGCCGGTACAAGTGCAACCGGTTCAGCTTATACATCAGGGCAGGTGAAAATTGATGCCATGATTGATGCTGTTCCAAACATCAGAGATCTGGCCAACCTGACCGGGGAACAGCTATCCAATGTAGGTTCACAGGACATGAGTGTCAAGATCTGGATCGATCTTGCAAACCGTATCAATGAACTGTTGGCCAAAGATGATGTGGATGGCATCGTAATCACTCATGGAACAGATACACAGGAGGAAACTGCCTATTTCCTGAACCTAACAGTTAAATCTGACAAACCGGTGGTTTTGACGGGTTCTATGCGACCTTCAACGGCATTGAGTGCTGATGGTCCACTGAACATGTATAATGCTGTTGCCGTTGCCGCCGATCCGAATGCCAAAGGTTATGGGGTAATGGTGGTGATGAACGATGAAATTCATGCCGCCCATGATGTAAAAAAGATGATATCCACCCCCGTCCAAACTTTCCAATCACCACAGGAAGGGCTCATCGGTACGGTGATATTCGGACAAATACTTTGGTTTGGTAAACCCCACGGGATCCACACTTCAAAAAGTGAATTTTCTGTTAAAGGATTGAATGAATTGCCTAGAGTAGATATAGTATACATGTGTGCCGATGCCTCTCCCGACCTGATTGACATTATGGTGAATGCCGGGGCCAAAGGGATCGTTATTGCCGGAGTGGGAGATGGCAACATGACAGCAGCTACCCTTGAGGCCGCCAAAAGGGCTACATCCCGAGGGATTCCTGTTGTTAGAGCTACCCGAGTTCCCATCGGAGCAGTGCTGATCAATGGCGAGGTGGTGGATGCCGATTATGGCACCATTTCATCCGATGAATTGAATCCTCAAAAAGCAAGAATATTGCTGATGTTAGCCTTGTCTGATAAAAAGAAAAGGAACAGGGAAGAGTTACAAAACCTGTTTATAAACTATTAAAATTTCGGTTATGAAAACTAAATTTATATTTTCCATTTTGTTTTTTATGGGAATCTTTATTTCAACATTTGCCCAGATTAAACAAGCCGATACAGCTACCCGGTACAGGTCATTGATTCCTGAAGACAAACAAAAAAGACTTTCAAATATCGATTTTATAGCTAACCAACAGTATGCCTTTCGCAATGATTTTTATAACGGTGAATACACTGGTTCGCATTTCAAAATGGAGCAATTCCGGATGGAATTAAGGGGATGGGTAACTGAAAGGGTTTACTTCCGTTTTCGACACAGGTATACCAGCGCTTTTGAGCCTCAGAGCATGGATAAAATCATAAAGGGAGTTGACATGGCTTATGTCGCCTTTAAACTTGGAAATCAAAACAAATGGGAATTACAAGCCGGAAAGTTTTGCCTTGATTGGGGTGGTATTGAATTTGACCTGAACCCGATTGACATTTATGAATACTCAGACATTATTGAAATGGCGGATAATTTTATGTCAGGAGTTGGTATTAAGTACAATGTCAACTCCGGAAATTACATTGGATTTCAGTTGTACAATTCCCGCACGCAGACCTATGATGAGATTTATGGTGCAGATAGCGTCATAAACAGTGCTCAGATTAAACCATCAAAAGCCCCCTTAGGTGAAGTATTGACATGGCGAGGCAGTTTGTGGGATGGATTGGTGACAACACTCTGGAGTTATTCGATCACCAATGAGGCTTCAGGAATATTTAAAAACTATTTTGCCATAGGCCAGCAATTGCACCTTAAAAATTTCACATTGGCTTATGATTTCAAACACAGTAATGAAGACCTCGACAGGACCGGCATCATCAGCCAGCAGATTCCAAGAGATGAGTACGGGTACGTTCTACGGAACACGCTTTACTACAGTCATTGGCTGCAGGCCGATTGGCAGTTTGTGCCTAAATGGCATATTTGCCTTGTTGGAATGATTGATCAGGCAAATTGGAATGATAATGAAGATCCGATGAAAAATACGGATAAAATTCGGACTGCATATGGCTATATTCCAACAATTGAATATTATCCGTGGAAGGATTTGAACCTCAAATTCTTTGCTGGCTATGTAGGTCGTGTTTACAAATACTCCGATTATGCCAAAATGAAGGTCAATGCTAAGGATTATAATACAGGAAGATTCATGATAGGGTTGATTTCTCCACTGAAATTCTTATAAAACAAATCGATTTGGTTTCATAGGCTTCTGAATTTTTGTTAACTTCATAATTGATTTCTATGCTTATGTAAAGGTTGTTTGCAATTGCTGATTTATATAAGTACAAGGCGATTTGCGATGAAATCCAGGCTACAGAAGTATTAAATAATATTAAAGCCTGGATTATCTTAAAAACTTATTTTAAGGAGAATAAGATAGCACTGTTCAATCGAAGTAGGAAATAAGAAACTTAGCATGGCATCAAGGAAAGTAATTTCCAATTAGGTCTTTTGGTAATACAAATTATGTTAATTTGTAAGTAGAATGATCGCAGAAACAAAAACACGCTTTATCAGGCTAATAAAATTCTTGCTTTGTTTTGGAATTGCATTTGGCTTAACTTATACAATAAAGGAACCTGAATTTACGGATTCCCAGATATATGTTCTTTTTCTCTTATTCTTTTCTATAGGTTTATGGCTTACTGAGGCGATACCGCCATTCGCTGTTAGTTTGTTTATCATTGCATACCTGGTAATTGCCTTGGGAAATCCCCTATTTAATTCGAAGCCTGAAGATATTGAAATTTATGCGAATACCTTCTCCAGTCGTGTAATCTGGCTCTTGCTCGGTGGTTTTTTCCTTGCATCGGCAATGACCAAAACGAACCTCGATCGGGCTTTTTTTCGATTTACTACGAAAATTTCAGGATCAAATCCAAGAAATCTGCTACTCGGTTTAATGCTTACCACCATGATTGCTTCGATGTTAATGTCGAACACCGCGTCCACTGCTATGCTTATGGCAGCTGTGTTGCCTCTTCTGACATCCCTTGGGAAAAAATCACAGGTAACAAAGGCACTGCTGCTTGGTATTGCTGTATCATCTACAACCGGTGGCATGGGTACGATCATCGGTACACCTCCGAATGCAATAGCAGTTGGAGCACTTGAAAGTGCTGGCAAAATTATTTATTTTATTCAATGGATGAAATACGGTTTTCCATTGGCACTTATTATTACGATCTTATTTTATTTTGTTCTTGTAAGACTTTATTTACGAAACAGCTATAAACTTAATCAGGATTTTATAGAGAACCAGGAGAGTGAGGTAACAAAGGAATCTCATAGCCAGCGAAGGATTGTTGCAGGAGTTATCATTATTACAGTTGGGCTTTGGTTGACTACGACCTGGCATGGTATATCCGTTGCTGCAGTATGTGCAGTTCCACTTGTAATGTTGACCCTGACACGGATTCTTGATGGCAAGGATATCCGATGTCTACCATGGGATACATTACTCCTGGTAGCAGGGGGATTATCCCTTGGACTTGCCCTGGAGAAAGTTGGACTATTGCATCATTATGCAAATAAATTGATTACGTTGGAAGTAAACAACATTGTCATGTTGACGATATTGGCATACTTCACAATGATTGTTTCCAATTTCATGAGTAACACTGCTGCCAGTACGGTGATGATCCCATTGGGTATGGCTATTTTTACTGACTTGAAAACAGAAGCGGCTTTAGTTATTGCTTTTTCAGCTTCAACCTCCATTTTTTTGCCTGTGTCCTCACCAACCAATGCCATTATATACAGCACAGGTTTTATAGAACAAAAAGATTTCAGGTTGGGTGGGATTTTGATTGGATTAATTGGACCTATGCTTGCAATTATTTGGGTATTACTTTTGAGTTGAATAATTGAAATGGAATTATTGATGTAAATTATTTATACGTTGAAATCAAAAAATCAAGAGTACTTGTATGCATGGGGAAAAGTGAGCAACATAAACCTAAATTTTAAATTATGGAATATAAAAAAGGACAAATGATCCTTAGAAATCCAAGGATTAACAAAGGAACTGCTTTTTCTCACGAAGAACGATTGGAATATGGGTTGGATGGCTTATTACCATATAAAGTCGAATCAATGGAAACCCAGATCATACGTGTGAATCAGCAATTGGAAAATATCAAAGAAACGATAAACAAATATATCTATCTTAGCAGCCTCCAGGATCATAATGAAACCTTATATTATAAAATCATCTCCAGTGATCCCTCAAAGTATTTACCGCTTGTTTATACACCAACAGTGGGCGAAGCTTGTCAAAAATTTGGCCACATTGCCAGGCGTCCCAAGGGTCTGTTTATTTCAATAGAACAAAAAGATCGAATACGTGATATCCTTAAAAACTGGCCGGAAAGAGATATCCGGTTTATTGTTGTAACAGATGGCGGCCGTATTCTCGGGCTTGGCGACCTTGGAATATTCGGAATAGGCATTCCCATCGGGAAATTAGCGCTGTACACCAGTTGTGCTGGAGTTCCACCGGCATACACACTTCCAATTGTCCTGGACGTTGGGACCAACAATGAAAATTACCTGAATGATCCACTCTATCCTGGATTAAAGCAAAAAAGAGTTACAGGTGAAAAATACGATGCATTCGTCGAAGAATTTGTCATGGCAGTGAACGATGTTTTTCCGAAGGTTTGTATTCAATGGGAAGATTTTCGCGGGTTAGATGCTATTCGAATTCTTGACAAGTTCCGTAACAGGATCTGCACATTCAATGATGATATACAAGGGACAGCTGCCATAGCTACGGCAGGATTTATCTCGATCAGCCAGCATATGAAAAAACCATTTGCGAATCAAAAATTCCTTTTTCTGGGTGCCGGCGCAGCAGCATTCGGTATTGCTGACATGCTGGTCAGGAAATTGATAAAAGATGGATTAAATCAGACTGACGCGCAGGATCGTATCTGGATGTTCGATGTGAACGGTTTACTGGTTAAATCGAGGAATGACCTTGCAGAACATCAAAAACAATTTGCCCACGATTTTGAACCGTCTGATAATTTTGCTAATGTGATCCTGAAAATCAAACCATCGGCTATCATCGGCGTTAGCACTGTGGGCGGAGCCTTTACAGAACAAGTGATCCGAAATATGAGCAAGGTGAATGAGCGTCCAATCATTTTTCCATATTCCAACCCAACCTCTCATTCTGAGTGTACTGCTGAACAAGCATACGTATGGAGCCAGGGAAAAGCCATTTTTGCCAGCGGCAGTCCTTTTGCACCTGTGACTTTTGATGGGAAAACATTTACACCTGGACAGGGCAACAATGTTTTTATATTTCCGGCACTAGGAATGGCTTTATTTGCTACGGAAGCCAGGCGGGTAACCGACGACATGCTGATTGCAGCAGCTGAAGGGGTGGCAGAGCAGGTCACCGATAAAGACTTTGCAAACGGTCTGATCTACCCGAATGTCAATGATATACTCCGTGTTTCAATAAATGTGGCAGTGAAGGTTGCAGAATTTATTTTTAACCAGGGATTGGCAGGAGTCAGCCGACCTGCAAGCATCAGGGAATTTATAAGCGATAAGATGTACAAGCCTGTTTATAGGTAGAATTCAGATTAAGTTTATCAAAACGATAATTAAAATAACTATATCATGAGTGATCAAACTTCAAAAAGAATGGCTTCCATCGACTGGATGAGGGGCCTGGTAATGGTGATCATGCTTATCGACCATACCTCCATGGCATTTGACGGATTGCATGAAAAAGGTGCAATGGATTCAGCCCGGTTTCCTGAAGCCGGAACAATCGTGCTTCCTGCTTTTGCTTTTTCACCCGTTGGATTGCGCATATATGCGCCCCTACATTTGTTTTGCTTGCAGGTACTGCACTTGCATTGAGTGCCGAAAAAAGGGCTGCCAGAGGTATGAATTCATGGGAAATTGACAAAGGAATTCTTATCCGTGGAGCTATCATTGCGGCTCTGGATCCTACGTTGATCTCCCTTGGATCATGTCACTGGAATATAGGCGTGTTATATGCGATTGGTGTATCGATGATGGCTATGGCGCTTTTGAGGCATATGGCGACATTACCTTTGGTTATACTGTCCCTGACCTGGATTTTTTTCGGAGAATGGGTCACGGAATTGGTCTGGAATCCGCCGGGATCCTCTTCCCCGATAGCAGCTCTGTTTATGGCCAGTTACGCCAGTCCCGATTTATTAATACATTACCCAATGATCCCATGGTTGGCATTAATGATGCTGGGCTGGGTATTGGGCAGGCACATCGTCAGTTTTAAGGCCGGGACGGCCAAAATATCACCTGAAAAAATCCTGTGGATTACGGGGATTTTTGCTCTGATCATATTTTTTGTTGTCAGGGGGTTTAACGGGTATGGCAACATGTTTCTTTACCGTACCGATAATTCATGGCAACAATGGCTGCATGTGAGTAAATATCCGCCTTCACTGTCATATTATGCACTTGAATGTGGATTGCTTGCAATAATACTTGCATTTTTAATGAGGATTGAACCGGTAATCGGTGTTCGTCAGAAAGGCCCTATTCTCGTTTTTGGTCAAACAGCTATGTTTTATTACCTTTTACATCGTTTGGTATTGGAAACCTCGGCAACGTATTTTAACGTTCATGGATTTGGCGACATTTCAACTACTTACATTACATGGGCTTTGATGGTTGTTCCTCTATATTACACGTGTCTGTGGTACCGGAAAGTAAAGACGTCTCATCCACAATCACTGCTCAGGTATTTTTAATGCATTGTAAAAAATATATCTCTTATAAAGGAACCACAAGCTGAAAGTTTATCAAGGGACGAATGCTATAATTGAAAAAAAATTGTAACTTAAAATTCATTAGATAAACCTGATAGTTAATCATAAAAATACACGCATGAATTTTTACAGAATAATAGATGCCAGTTTCATTATAATCTCATTTGGAATCTACTTGACCGTAATAAATACTTATCAAAATATTGATCATGCAAACATTTAATATCGGCATTTTTGGATTCCACTTGTATTATCATATTTCATAGTCCGATTTGTTTCATTGTACAAACAAAAAAAAGATGCCAAACATTAGGCGGAAGCATACCTGCAGGTAATGAAAGGTTTAGCTAAAATGGTATTTTGTTGTGAAAGATAAGATAGACGGGCCATAATGACCCGTCTTCCAATAGATTTATGTTATTGCATAATAAATACAGCCGGCTTTAGCCCAAAATGCTGCATGGGCCTGATAACATAGGTGCCATTGGGCAGTCGGCCGACATATATTTTGGTATGGCTGCCGGGCTCATCCAACGACATCACCCGTGTACCGCCCCCATTGTAAATTTCAATCCGACCGATAGACCCGTCAATATTTTCAATGCACAGGACATCCCTTGCCGGATTAGGAAATACGGTCAGGGTCCCTGACGGATAGAGGCCGCCTACACTGCTCACGACATCATTTTGATAACGGGCAAGGATAATTTGCTGGGTGTTATCGCTAAAAAGCAAACCTCCGGATACTAGGAGCTTATTATCATTTTGAATGCTGACATGATTCGCGGTGTTATTGGTCGGAGAAAGCTGAATAAATTCACCAATGCCCGATGTTCCAAAGTCAGAATCTATCTGACCATTGGACGTTAAACGAACCAGTAACAAGTCGGATGTATAGCCACTGTTATGGCCAGCTTCTCCTGCAACCACTATTTTGCCATCCTCCTGAGTACAAATTGTTAATAAGTTAATGTAATCGTAACCGGGAGGAATGCCGTAATCAACCACACCTGAATTTCCGAATGAATCATCAAGCATACCTTCAGAGTTTAGCCTGAAACAAAAATTATCCCCTGACAGAAGTATTTTATCATCAGGCTGTATGCATAATCCATGAGCTTGTGCAGGATATTGTGATAATAGCACCATTCCTTCATTTCCGAATGAAGTATCCAGCTCTCCGGATGGAGTGATACAGGCAAGAGCCGGTATGTCATCTGATGCAGAAACATGACCTGAAACAATGATCCGGTCATCCGATAACAATTCGGCCGTATAGCTAAAATCAGATCCTGTGGCAGGGAAATCAAATGCAATTCCTCCCTGATTTCCGAACGAATTATCCAGGCTCCCGTCTGCATTGAACCGCAGTACCGTAAAGTTGCCATAATCATTTCCAGTCACTATAATTTTTCCATCAGGCTGAACAGCCATGCCATAGCCGAATGCATATGAGAAAGGAAAACTATAATTAGCTACTCCATTCTGACCAAAAGTTTCATGCCGCGATCCGTCATCATTGTACTTCATGAGCAGGTATTTCGACTCATTTCCAATCATACCTCCTGAAACCAGGAAGGTTCCGTCATCCAATACACTGAGTTCTTGTCCCCACATAATAAAAAAGTCTGCTATGCTATCTCTAATCACACCATTTACCCCAAATGAGTTATCCAGACTTCCATCACTGTTATATTTAATGAGCAAGATACCGGCCGTCATTCCATTCTTATAGAAATTACATAGCTGGAGAATTTTACCGTCGCCGTATGCATAGTGGTTTACTCCTGCCTCATCTCCAGTTATCTGAGGATTTGCAATCCCATTGCTACCAAAATTTGGGTCTACAAATCCAACCTGGGCAATTGTTACAGAAAAGAGAAGTGTTGAAGTAAAAAAAATGATAATCCGAACCTTAAGGAGCATATCTAATAATTTTCATGTTTGACACAATATGTTAGTGATCATAGTTTTGACCGAAGTTCAATGTTAAATTGAAATCAGATTATTTTACCCTTTCATTCCCTGATTTTTGACTTTTATCGAGTCTGTTATTTTCAAATTCAATGATTTTTTTCAGGGTCTTATTTTGCTTTTTTCTGGTTTCAATAAACTGATCCAATTCATTCAGTTCATCTGGTTCATCCTGTTTAATTTGTGATTTATTTTTCATTTGTTAATCATTAAATGACGATATTAACCATTAATAGAGCATTATTTTTTTACAGATTACTTGTTCGCCATCCACTATTTTCAATAAATACAGTCCCTTTGGTTGCGAGGTTAGATTTAATAAATGGTATCCTTCATTAAAATGATACCTGTTGGTAATTGCGCCTTCTGAACTTATTATTTCGATTGTGATGTTGCGGTTGGTAGATATTGATAACATACCCTTGGAGGGATTTGGAGAGACGAGGATGTTTTCAACGAATGAGTCGGAAACTTTGCTGATGATCAAATGAACGTCAATGGTAAGATTGTCATTGGTCAGTTCAAAACTTCCTGTTTCTACCGAAAAACCATCTTTTTCGACTGAGTAGATATAATCACCAGGTTCGTATCCTTCGAATAAAGCTTCACCGTTTAAACCAGTAAATTGTATGGTTCCGTTCATATTTACCAAAGCATTTTCAACCGGAACAGCCCCCGGGTCTTCTACGACCTGAAAAGCTATGGAGTATCCAGGACATGCCAATGATTCAATCCATTCATCACCCGTCATATTGAGAAGTTCACCATGGTGTCCGTTAGCCAATTCGGATAAAAGAGTACCACCGCATTCATTGAATTTGAAATATGCAATTAAATTTGGATCAGCTACGCCTGTATAGTTGGTGCACATGTTTTCCAATACCTCCCCGGCGTTTAGCGATTTATCCCAAACCCTAACTTCATCTATGGTTCCGGTAAAATACTCAAACCCTAAATCTTTGGTACGTCCGATCTCAAAAGGTTGGTCATTCTCCGGAATTTGGAATGATTTGTATGCCACTGCTTTTTGAATGCCATTCACATAAATTTTTACCTGTTGCATATTATATGTGCAGGCAATATGTGTCCAATCTCCAGCAATGAGGTTTGCATTGGTTGTTTCAACGGGTTGCCAGCCAATCGTGTTGCTATAAAATCCAAACATTACTTCATCATCGATCAAACGGATTTGATAGGGATGTGAATTATTACCAAAATTCTTTGACAGAACCCCTTGTGTTCCGTTTAAATTGGCAGGTTTGATCCATGCTTCCATGGTGATCTCATCCTGAATATTGAAAGCGCTTGCATCAGAAATTTCAACATAATCATTCATGCCATCAAATTCGAGTGCGAGATTTCCATAAGATAAAGAGGTGATGGTTATAAAATCTTCCATAGTAATCATATCATTACCCAGAAAATTACTGACCTGGAGCGTAACATCAAATGAACCTGTTTCTGTATAGGTGACTGATGGATTTTTTTCTGTACTGGTCTCGGGTATTCCACCTTCAAATACCCAGCTCCATTCAGTGGGTCCACCTGAGGATGCATCATAAAACTGAATTGTACTGCCTAAACAGGCAATGGATGTACTTGCATCGATTGTTGCCGTGGGTTCATATAAAGGAAGAGAAAAGGCGGTTGTTTCATGGTTGCCAAAGCCGGTGGTAGTATTGACCAGTGTCATATTATTTCCATCCTTTAGAGCATAGGAACCAAAAAAGTATCCATCCAGGTCGGTCATTACAAATTTATAGCAACCCGCATCTACCTCCAGAGGGATCGTGAAACTTGAATTGGCCTCGTAGCCACTGCCTTGTTGAACTACATTGTTCTGATCATCATACAAGTACCAGGTTGTTCCAAAATAATTGTCAGTTGTAAGATAAAGCGTAACAGGAAGAACCACTTCGATGGCATCATTAAAGTTATCTGAAGCACTGTTATTCGAAGCATTCTCATCATTGTTGTTGTTTACAGCCGTTATATTCACTGTACATGAGTTGTTTCCCAAAGAACCAAACCATACAGGCGGTAAATTAAAATCGACAACAGTAAATGGTAACAATCCTTCAGTATTCCAGGTGTATGGTACCGGTTCATCGCCATTAACGACCACTTCAAAATCGATTGAGGTTATGGTATCTGAACCAAAATTTTGAATCAATACTTTGGGGGTAATAAAAGAACATGATGTTTCGGGTAATTCCAGGACAACAATTCCGGCATCAATGGAAAATCCAAAGTTATCCAGAGTTATTGCACAATCATTTGCTGATTCAACCGCGATTTCATTTTCAGCAATATAACTTAGTATTTTAAGATTGCCAAGCCACAGTGGAATGTCATTGATTTCATGGGGAATGGTTACTTCGTAAATCCTGTCGATAAATGTACCTGATGTGGTAGGTGAAATTGTTTCACCAAATTGCCCTGTAACAAAGTCCCGAAACATATGTTGGTGCAAGTATTCTCCATCAGGTGTGATGGCGGCAGAATTGAACCATGAACTAAATTGTATATCTTTTACCTGGTTCTGTAAAATAGCCACATTTAATTTATTGGTCGAAACCGGACTATCCCCGGTATAATATATTTCAACATGGATAATGGCCTCACGGGTTTGAACATCAACAGTTGCTTCACATGCTAGATTTACATAGGATGGTTGGGTGATGATTTGGGAGGCATATTGTTGCCATAAATTATAGGTGTATAACATTCCTCCGCCAAAATCATTTCGGTTGATCAGGGCTGTTGGCCAACCTTCAACATTAAAATAGGAGCCTAGTCCATCACCATACGTTGTTGTGAAATCAGGTTGGCCCGGATTTGGTTGTGCGTAGGCCCCTTGGTGAAAAGCAATGCTGAAACCATCACCCGGATGAGATTGTATGAATTCAGCCACCGCCTTATGCCCATAAGGACAAAATCCACAAGCGATCCCTGTAAATTCTTCAATGATGGCATTCCTGTTTTCGGGACTGGTGCTTACAATTGTTTGACCAAGACTAGCCATTGCCGTAAAGACAACTAGTGTAATAATTGATAATACTTTTGTCATAACGATATTTTTTTAATTCGTTAGGCAAATTTCAGATATGAAAAGTGTAATGTCAAATAATCTCACCTAACAAAACCTTTCTTTACTGTTAAACCAGCCCTAACAAAATCATGACATGAGAAATTTAGCATTCTGATAATAAGATGGTTGTGCTTGGTTGAACCTAAAATGAATTTAAAAAGGTGACGAGGTTTGTTTTTGTTCCGGTCAATCCTAATTTTTTCTGAGTCTCGACCTCGACATTTCAAGGGCTGACAAAGTTTGTCCGGTAAGGTCCGAAATTTCTTTGGTTGTCATGTTCAACCTCAGGAAGGCACACAACCTTTGTTCGAGAGGAGTTAAGTCGGGGTAATTGGCAATCAAAAGGTTATAAAATCCCGTATGAACCTGTTTAAAACGCACTTCAAATTCTTCCCATCCTTCATCTTCAACCAATTTGTTAAGTTCAAGCCGGATTTTACTAAGTGCTCGCTTTGTTTCTTCAGTTGATGCTTCTTTCTGAAGGATTTTAAGACGTGAAGCAATTTTAGTAAGGGTTTCATTTTTTTTCATCAAATTCATTGCATTGCTTGTTAAATCTTTTGTTCTTAATTCAAGATCGGTTTTAAGTTTTTCTTTTTCCAGCGAAATGGCTTTGGCTTTTAGTTTTAATCTGCCCCATAACAATATGATAAATATAACAAGAAATCCCAGGGTGACCCAAATGATCAGGGAAACCAATTTTTTACGTTGCTGTTCTACTTTTATAGCATGTTCAATTTTTTCGAACTGATACTGCATTTCAAGCATTGATAGTTCGGTTTGATTCTCTTCAATATTCAGGCTGTCTTTCATTTGGAGTTCGAGAATTTTATAGTTATAAGCCTTTATTGAATCGTGTTTGTGAAGGTAAATAGTGTTCAGTAGTTTAGATGTTTCGTACATGAGCCGTTTCAATCCATGCTCCCTGGCACCATTCAATGCTTCCAATGCGTATTGAAGCCCCATATCTGTCTGATCAATAACCAGATAGTATTCTGCTAAAAACACTTTTGTGCTTATGATGGCTGAAGGTTTGCCGATTTTATGATAGATTTCTTTGGCTTTCTCAAAATAGATCAAAGCCAAGTCAAGTCGCTCAGTTACCTGCATGTAATAGCCTAAATTCTGGTAATTAACACCTACCATATTCAAATCATTATACTTCAGGCTATAATCTAGTGATTCCATGAGGTATTGCCGGGCTTTATCATATTCTCCACGAATGCCGTATATTGAACCCAGGTTATTAAGTCCTCTGGCAATTCCTTTAATGTCGCCCATTTTTTTGACTCATCGAGTGCTCTCAGGTAGTAATCACGAGATTTTTCATAATTCTGTTGATTATGATAAATGATACCAATGCTGTTGAGAATACGTGCCAAAAATTTAACTTCTTGGATATCTTCACTTCTCTTTAAGCATTCGTATAAATAAGCGGAGCCTTTTTCGTAATTACCCAGGCTGGTATAAATATTGCCCATATTGAGTATGGCGTGTATGTATTCTATTTTGTTGTTTTCCTTTTCAGATGCTTCCCGGGCTTTAATTGCAGATTCCATAGCTTCTTCAAATTTGCTCAATCGAAAATTTACTTCTGCAAGGCTATTGAATGCTTTGATCCTTTGATCATTCAATTCATACATTACAGCTAGTTCAAGTGCATTTTTTGTGTAACCATACGATTGTAGCGGTTCATTATCAATAAGTTGCTCTGAGAGAAATAGAAAAGTCTCAATTTGCTCTTCGGGTGAACCGGCTACATTTGATTTTAACAATAGGCTGTCGGTCATATCCTGTGAATTTATCACCTGACCAATGAGCATAAAAAAGGTAAAGATTATAGCATATTGCTTGTACATGAACAGCCTGAAACAGTGAATGCGAATTTTACAATTGTAATTTGAAAATATTTTAGTTATTAAAAAAAATATTTGGCACATTATTTACAAATTATCTATTGAAGTGTAATAACATTGTAATTTGGTGCAAATATACCACTTATCATTTTCTTTTGACTTTCACTCAACCTGCCGTCTCCACCAGTTATCAATTTGATTATACTGCAATGATTATAAATAATTAAGATCCTTTTAATGCATTTATCACTAAATATTCTCAAATTTGTTTGGCGCTGTAGGTTAATTAAAATGCACTGTGAAGGAAATTTAAAAGTAAATGTTGGTAAAGTTTAGAGCAATAATATTTTTAATTGGTTCATACTTCTTTCTCTTGAATTCTTATATATATTTAAATCGTTGATATTACAATTGAAAATGCTTTATGCATGAGTTAAAAATCTTTACGAATCAAATCATATGGGATCATTTAGGATATCATAAGCATTTTTTACAAGGTTGATTTTCTGAGGCTATAATCGGTTTAATTTAGTTTAAGAATAATCCTTTATTTTGCGTAGAATTTGGATTGAAATGAAACAGATATTTGCAAAATTACCTCCTAAACTCAGATTATATCTTCCTATTGTTATTGGTATTGTTATAGCAGAATTGGTAATTACAACATATAGTGTGAACAATATCCGAAAAAATATCTATCGGTCTATTGAGCGAAATCTTGTTACTGAAGTCCAAAGCCTTAAGGGTATGTTTGAGCGCGAAAGAGACCTGAAACTGGCCAAGGTTAAAACCGACCTTAAGGTGGCTCATAAATTATATTATCAAAAAAAATTCGAAGTAAGCAATCGTGTTGAGCGGAAATCTGTCCAGAATCAATTGACAGGAGTGAGCCATGAAACGAATATATATCAATGGTTTTTGGATGGCAAATCAATATATGGGGATACTACTTTTGTGGATGAAATATTTTCGTTGGTTGGTGGAACGTCAACAATTTTTCAAAAGATAGATAGTGGTTATGTGAGAATTACAACAAATGTTAGGAGGTCGGACGGAACCCGCGCTATTGGAACCTTCATACCAAACGACTCCCCGGTGTTACAATCCATTGAAAATGGCCAACCTTATATTGGGCGGGCATATGTGGTAAACAGTTGGTACATTACTGCTTATGAGCCTATTTATTATGATGAAAAAATTGTTGGGATGTTGTATGTTGGAGATAAAGAGAAAGATTTGGATGAACTGCGTCGAAAAATTTTATCGTTGAAATCAAGCGAAACCGCATACCCATATGTGCTTGATGAGACCGGCCGATTTATTATTCATCCTTATGCCTCGGGAGAATTTTGGGATGACGAAGACATTATTAAAACCATTCTTTCAAAACAACGTGGAACGGCTACTTATGTGCTGAAACGTGACGGCAAAGAAAGAATGGTCAATTGGGATTATTTCCCCGATTTTAAACTTTATATTGCTTCGGCTGTTCTTCTGATAGAAGAATCCGGTGCACAGGTAAGGGAGGTCATTATCAATTCAGTATTTATCGGCTTTGTGATTATCTTGTTGCTTTCCCTCTTTGTTTATTTCATTACTACCGAGAACGTACGAAATTTCCTGGGGCAACTTGAACTGTCATCAAAAAAACTAAAGTCCGTCGAAATAGCCCTTGAACAATCTGAACGCCATTTCCAAACATTGTTTAATAATAGTTCCGATGATATATTTGTCATTGATTATGATGGCAATTTTGTTGAAGTGAACCAGGTAGCTTGTGATAATCTGGGATATACAAGGGAAGAATTTCTGGCCATGAACATTCGGGATATAAAACCCGAACACTTAAAGGCCGGGGTTGACAGAAAAATTTCTATGATCATTAAATTTGGGAAATACCGCTATGAATCAGAGAATAAAGCAAAAGATGGCCACATTATCCCGGTAGAGATGAAAAGCAGGAACATTGACTACAAAGGCAAACAGGTAATATTAACCATTGCCCGCGATATTTCAGAACGAAAAGAAATGGAAGATAAAATCCTGACAACAATTATAAGGACCGAAGAAAATGAGCGAAAACGATTTGCGGCTGATTTGCATGATGACCTTGGCCCTATCCTTTCAACCGTTAAGCTTTACACCGATTTGCTTAAAAAGAAAAATTATAAAAATATTGATGAAAATGAGGCCATTAAAAATATTGAAGAACTGGTTGATGCGGCCATTACATCAACACGAACCATTTCACGTAATATAAGGCCAAATATCCTTCAAGATTTTGGACTGGCAGCTGCAGTAAATGATTTTTGCAGTTTTATCAATAAATCAGAGTCGATTAATATTGAGGTAGTCACTCATCAATATGCTATTGAACAGCGGGGTATTGAAGAATCGGTTTTGTATCAGGCAGTAAAAGAGTTAATCAATAATACAATCAAACACGCTTCAGCGAAAAATATCAGAGTTGAGCTTAAAAGTTTCGAAAATCAGATAATTTTATACTATCGTGATGATGGAAAAGGATTTGACCTGAACGAGGCATTGCAACAAAATACGGGCTTAGGCCTTAATAATATTGTGAATAAGATTAAATCGGTAAAAGGTACGGCAGATATTAATACAAAACCGGGGGAAGGTATGTTTCTGATCGCATCTCTAAAATTGAAACCAACGAATAAAAAGAATGGAAATAGCTAAAGTTATTATCGTCGACGATCATATTATATTCCGAAAAGGCTTATATACAATTCTTAATGAGATCGATTTTGTAAAAGTTGTAGGGGAGGCCTCCAATGGGAATGAATTGCTTGACCTGTTGAAAAAACTAGATACGGATGTTATTTTAATGGATATCAAGATGCCGGTAATGGACGGCATCGAAGCAACCAAAAAAGTAACGGTAAAATATCCCGGAATAAAAGTTATTGCCCTTACCATGTTTGAAGAGATAAGTTATTTTAATAAAATGATTGAAGCCGGGGCATCGGGATTCCTTCTAAAAAAAACAACTTCCGAAGAATTGGAAAAAGCGATTAATTTAGTGCTTATCGATGAAAGTTATTTTTCTGAAGAATTTATGAGTTCGGTGAATATCCACCTTAAGCCGAAACAAAAAGATCCAACCATTTCTTTAACTGAACGCGAACAGGAAGTGCTGGAACTGATTTGCAAAGGATTTTCAAATGTGGAAATTGCAGGAAAGCTGGGTGTAAGCAGCCGGACAGTGGATGGCTTTCGTGCGAAGCTCTTTGAAAAAACCGGTGCTAAAAATGCCCCTAATTTGGTGATGTTTGCTATAAAGCATGGTTTGGTTAGTTAATTTTCTGACCGGTAAAATAATTGTCAAGGTAAAATTACCTGTAATTATCATCAATTCATTCCGCATTTCCACCCGTGTAAAACACCCTCTTTAATTTTTTTTTCAAAATTTCTTTAAAAAAGTACCTTTTTATTAATTCATTGTTAACTGAATAACAATGGGTATATTTTTATGTTTTTAATTTTCCTTTCGAATTTTTTTCACCCGCTCCTTTCATGAAAAAACAGATTCTAACTGGTTTGTAATCAATGTTTAATGGATTGGGTGATAGGTGTTTTTACCTGTTATTCATATGTGGCAACCACGCTAATCCGGAAGAAAGTACGAATATACTTTTGGATCATAAAATTAAGCAAGTGAAAAAGCAAAAAATCATAATTGCAGACAATAACAAAACATTCCGTGAAGGATTCAAAAGGATACTACTAAATATAGGCCATGTTGAAATCGTAAACGAGGTAGAAAATGGAGCAGAGTTGTTAAAGATTCTGGAAAACGGAAATGTGGATATTGTTTTCACCGACATTAATATGCCCGAAATAAATGGTGTTGAAGCTACAAAGCTGGCTCATCAAAAATACCCCGGATTAAGGATCATTGCATTTACATCATTGGAAAACAAAAGATATATCAGCCAGATGGTGGCCGCCGGCGCCAATGGTTATTTGTCGAAGGGGAGAGACAATTATGACATTTTTCGGCAAATTTTGGAGGAAACAAATAGTGGCTTTTATATTTCTCCTGAGCTGGTAACAATTTCAGAAAAAAAATTAGTGGTTAATTAATATAAATGAACAACAAACCTTTAAAACAAACAATCATGAACACACAAAAAATTTTGATCGTAGACGATGATGTAGATATCGTTAATGTAATCAGCACAATTCTCGAAAATGAAGGCATGAAAGTTTTTTCGGCTAACAATAAAGAAGAAGGGATAAAACTGGCCAAAGAGATCAATCCTGACCTGGCGATACTTGATGTTATGATGACAACCCATTACGAGGGATTTGAATTGGCCGAAGCGCTTATCAATGATCCATTTTTCAAAAGTATGCCCATTTTAATGCAAACTTCCATTGAGGTATTTACTACCACAAAAGAAAGTGTGCGTGAGATGGCGCGTGAATTCAGACAGGATCCGAAATACAAGGAATTGCAGGTGATTTTGATGAAAGATATCGTAACCGGGAAAGCAGGTATTGATTACCGTAATGATGACGGAAAAACCATATGGTTGCCCGTTGATGGATTTATGACAAAACCGGTTGATTCAAAAAAACTTCTTCCGGCGATAAAAGAATTGCTTGCAAAGAAAGTTGAGTTTCATGCTAACTGATTTTTTTAGATAGCAATTATTAAAGTTTAAATTTCCGGATATGAAAAATGGGATAGCCGAAATATTAGAAGCAAGAGGAGATGCAAAACGGGACAGCCTGATACCTATTCTTCAGGAGATTCAGAATTGTGAGGGGTTTCTTTCGGAGAAATCAGTGGAAGCAGTAGGGGCCAGGCTGGGCATCCCAACCAGCAAAATTTACGGGGTTGCTACTTTTTATAATCAATTCAGGTTTGAACCCAAAGGCAAATACCACATCCAAGTTTGTCGCGGGACAGCCTGTCATGTATTGGGATCTGCCACTGTTTTATCTCAGTTGGAAAAAGGGGTAAAAACCAAAGCAGGACAAACTACACGTGACGGCTTATTTAGTATCGAAGTGGTAGCCTGCATCGGTGCCTGTGGATTAGCACCGGTTATTTGCGTTAATGGAGAATTTCATGCTAAAGTAACAGAGCAGTCAATTATGCAGATCATTGATAATTATAAAAATAGTGAGGGTTGATATGGAAACATTAAATAACATAAATGTAAAGGATTTTTTAAAGGAGCATGTGTTATGCAGTGATTCTCCTGTATTTGCAGATCCATTTATAGAAGCTGAATTATCACGGATCAGGAGAGATGATGTTACCAAACCGGTTATCTATATTGGAACTGGTACTTGCGGTTTAGGCGCCGGTGCTGAAAAAACGTTTCATGAAACCCAACGCTATCTGAATGAGCATGAGCTTGAGGCTGAGATAATAAAGGTTGGATGTATCGGATTGTGTGCGGCAGAACCATTGATGGATATTCAAATTCCAGGCAAAAACCGGATTTCATTTCAACATGTGACTGGTGAAAAAGTAACTGATATTCTTGAAAGCGTTTTTACCCTGGATGTCAGGAATGACCTGGTTCTTGGACAGTTCAGAAGCGAAAAGCTGGATAGCTGGAAAAATGTTCCCTTTATAGATGAGCATCCATTTTTTGCCCCGCAGAAACGAATCGTTCTAAAGAACTGTGGAATTGTAAACCCCATCGATATTGAAGAATATATTGCTAGAGGTGGTTACAAAAGTTTTTTGAATACCATAAAAACCTGTTCCTCCATTGAGGTTTGCGATAAAATAGAAAAGAGTGGATTGCGTGGCCGCGGAGGCGGAGGATTTGCCACAGGTAAAAAATGGAAATTTGCCAATAGTGTTGACTCCGATCAAAAATACCTGATTTGTAATGCTGATGAAGGTGATCCCGGTGCTTTCATGGACAGGGCTGTAATTGAAGGCGATCCGCACCGATTGATTGAAGGAATGGCTATTTCTGCCTATGGAATTGGAGCTACAAAAGGATACGTTTATATCCGTGCCGAATATCCATTAGCTATTGAGCGACTTGAAATCGCGCTTAATCAGGCCAGGGAATATGGCTTGCTTGGGAAAAATATTTTCAATAGTGGTTTCGATTTTGACATCATTGTTAAAATGGGTGCCGGTGCTTTTGTATGTGGTGAAGAAACGGCCTTAATTCATAGCATTGAAGGAAAGCGCGGCATGCCCAGGCCAAGGCCTCCATTTCCAGCCATCAGCGGATTGTTTGGAAAGCCAACCATTATTAATAATGTAGAAACATTATCGAATGTTCCTGAGATTTTGGAGAAAGGCGAGGAGTGGTTTGCATCCATCGGAACGGAAACAAGTAAGGGTACGAAAGTTTTTGCTTTATCGGGAAAGATCAGTTTAACAGGTTTAGTTGAAATCCCAATGGGGACAACGGTTCGAGAAATTATTTTTGATATTGCGGGTGGAATTCCCAATAATAAAAAATTCAAATCGGTACAGATTGGTGGTCCTTCGGGTGGATGTATAACGGAAGAGAACCTGGATATCCAGATTGATTATGAATCGTTGGTAAGGGTTGGAGCTATGATGGGTTCAGGGGGCCTCGTTGTGATGGATGAAGATACTTGCATGGTAGATGTTGCCAAGTTTTTTATGGACTTTATCCAACGCGAAAGCTGTGGAAAATGTATCCCGTGCCGTGAAGGGACAAGACGGATGCTGGAGATACTTGAAAGTATAACACATAAACCAAGCGCCGATAATGATAAAGATGCCCTGCAACGTTTTAAAGGAATCATTCAGCTTGAAAAATTAGGAAAGGTTATTAAAGAAACCTCACTTTGTGGTTTGGGCCAAACAGCGCCAAATCCGGTGCTCAGCACCATCAAATGGTTCAGGGATGAGTACGAAGCGCATATTTATGAGCGTAAATGTCCTTCAGGTGTTTGCACAGAATTGAGAACATTTAGGATTGATGTGGATAAATGTACAGGTTGTACAGTATGTGCGAAAAAATGTCCTACAGATGCAATAATTGGCAGCAGGAAAGCCCCTCATTTCATTATTGAGGATAAATGCATTGGTTGTGGCAATTGCGAAGAGGTTTGCAAATTTGATGCAGTAAGTGTAGTAGGTTAATTCAAAGAAAAAAAAGTAATGAATATAGAAGTCAATAATAAGTTGCTGGATGCAAAGAAAGATGAAACCATTCTTGATGTACTAATAAGGAATGGTATCAAAGTACCAACTCTTTGCCACATGAAAAATTATTTTCCTTCTGGAGCCTGCCGTATGTGTGTTGTGGAACACGAAAATACAGGAAAGCTGGTAACCTCGTGTTCGTATCCGGTAGAAGAAGGAATGAAGATTAAAACTCACACAACACGGGTAGTGGAAGCCCGGAAAATGATTGTTGAACTGTTGCTGTCAAATCATCCGGATGACTGTTTGTATTGCGTAAGAAATGGAAATTGTACACTGCAGGATATGGCTGTAGAGCATCTTGTTACTGAACGTCGCATTTCTGGTATAAAAAATAATTTTCATAAAGATCTGTCCAGCCCGAGCATTTCCCGTGATCCGGATAAATGTATTTTATGCGGACGCTGTGTTCGAGTTTGTGAAGAAGTGATGGGCGTTTCGGCAATTGATTATATAAACAGGGGAAGCAAAACGGTTATCGGAACATCCTTTAACAAAGGCTTGAATACTTCTAGTTGCGTTAATTGCGGACAATGTATCATGGTTTGCCCAACGGGTGCGTTAAGCGAAAAAGGCCATATCAATGAGATCCAAATGGCTTTAAATGATCCCTCTAAAAAGGTCGTCGTTCAATATGCACCGGCCATCTCCATATCCATGGCCGAAGAGTTTGGGATGGAACCTGGTAAAGACATGAATGGCATGTTAAATGCAGCCCTTCGTAAGATTGGTTTCGACTACGTATTTGATACCGGTTTCTCTGCCGACCTAACCATCATGGAAGAATCATCTGAGCTAATTGACCGGATCAGGAACAACGGAACCCTGCCAATGATTACCAGTTGTTGTCCTGCCTGGGTCAAATATGCTGAAGAGTTTGCCTTCGATTTTATTCCTAATGTTTCAAGTTGTAAATCTCCACAACAAATGTTAGGAGCCGTTATCAAGTCTTACTTCGCACAACAGATTAAAATAAACCCTCAGGATATTTATTCGGTATCCATCATGCCTTGCACCGCCAAAAAATTTGAAGCACAACGTGAAGATATGACCCACCTGGGAATTACAGATGTTGATTCCGTTATGACTACAAGGGAATTGGCTCAATTGATCAACCTATATGGTGTTGATTTGAATAAACTTGATCCTGAACTCACCGATTCTCCCCATGGAATCAGGAGTTCAGCCGGCAAATTATTTGGTGGTTCAGGGGGCGTAATGGAAGCAGCTTTGCGAACAGCTTATTTTAAACTTACTGGAAAAGAGTTGCTGGAGTTCAAAATTAATGCAATTCGTGGCCTGAAAGGGCGAAAAGAAACTAAGGTACAGGTTGGGGATATGACCATTGGTATTGCCGTTATCAGCGGGTTGGAAAATGCAAAAGTGTTACTTGATGAAATCAGAAACGGAAGAACTGATATTCATTTTATTGAGATCATGGCTTGCCCGGGCGGATGTATTGCAGGAGGAGGTCAAACTATTGGCGCTGATGAGAATGCCATCATGGCGAGGTTGAAATCGTTGTATTCAATCGATGAAAGGGATTCAATCAAAGTTTCACACAAAAACCCTGAGGTTATTGAACTTTATAATAATTTCCTGGGAGAACCTTTAGGACACAAAAGCCATGAGCTTTTGCACACAACATACGAAAAAAGGGATGTGCCTTTGTAGATTAAAAGTTAAGTGTTAATAGTTATTGGTTAAAATAGTAAATCAAAAATCGTAAATATAATGACTGACGCAGAAAAACAACAATTGGTATCTACAAAGGAAGGCCTTTGCAAGGTATGCTATACCTGCGTCAGAGAGTGCCCCGTAAAAGCCATTCGTATTATGGATGGCCAGGCTGAAGTAATGATTGAGCGCTGCATCGGATGCGGAAATTGTGTAAAGGTTTGCAGCCAGGGGGCGAAAATATATTTTAATTCCAATCCAAAGGTAAAGGAGTTGCTGAAATCTGGCCATAAAGTGGCTGCCATTGTGGCTCCAAGCTTTGCAGCAGAATTTACCGAGATTGAAGATTATAAGAATTTGGTTGGAATGATCAGATCCCTGGGATTTGATCTGGTGAATGAAGTGGCTTTTGGAGCAGATATGGTAGCACGTGAATATGAGAGGTTGATGGATCAGAATGGAGACAGCCGCCATATCTCATCCGATTGCCCGGCCATTGTTTATTTCATCCGCCAGTATCATCCCTCGCTCGTCCCTTATTTGGCTCCAGTAGCTTCGCCTATGGTAGCCATTACCCGGATATTAAGAAAATTGCATGGCGACGATCTGAAGGTCGTTTTTATCGGTCCATGTGTAGCTAAAAAAGCTGAATCAGATGAGGTGGATGCGGCCATTACATTTACTGAACTCCGCCAGATTTTTGCTTCGGAAGGAATTCATATGAGTGAAGCCAACCCAACGGAATTTGATCCTCCTTATGCCGGCAAAGGGGCTATTTTTCCTGTAAGCCGCGGCATGCTTCAAACCGTGAATAAATCGGATGATATTGCAGAAGGCAATATCGTGGTTGCCGAAGGAAGGGTGAATTTTAAGGATGCTGTAAAAGAATTTGAAAGTGGTTTACTGGATTCTCATCATCTTGAATTACTCTGCTGTGAAGGCTGTATTATGGGACCGGGTATGTCGAAATGCGGAAAACGTTTTACCCGCCGGACGCAGATCAGCAAGTATGTTCGTGAAAAAATGAATCGCCTTGATCATGTAGAATTCGAAAAACAAATAGCGCAGTTTAAAGATGTTGATTTAAGTCAGAAATTTTTGCCAACTGACAGAAGAATTCCACTACCTGATGAAAACGCGATAAATGAAGCCCTGATAAAAATGGGTAAGTTCGAGCCAACGGATCATTTGAATTGTGGAGCTTGTGGTTACGAAACCTGCGTTGATCATGCGGTGGCCATCGTAGAGGGGCTGGCCGAAACAGAAATGTGTCTACCATTTACCATTGAAAAATTGCACAAATCCGTTGAGGAACTAAATGACTCCAACGAAAAACTGGCATCAACAAAAATGGCTCTAAAACAGTCTGAAAAACTGGCCAGTATGGGGCAGCTTTCGGCCGGCATTGCACACGAACTGAACAATCCATTGGGTGTCATTACCATGTATTCAAATATTCTGAAAGATGAAGCTCCGGAAGACAGCCCGGTTAGGCAAGACCTTGACCTGATTGTTGAACAAGCCGATCGTTGTAAGAATATTGTTGGAGGATTGTTAAATTTTGCCCGCAAGAACCAGGTGAAATTACAAGACACAAACATTGTTGAATTTGTAAAACGCAGCTTACATTCCGTAATTAAGCCATCTACGGTCACCATTGATTTTAAACCAGAAGTAAATGATCCTGTCGTTCAGATTGATCAGGATCAGTTTATGCAAGTGCTTACCAACCTCGAAAAAAATGCGGTTGAAGCCATGTCAGGTGGTGGCGTTTTAACGGTAACGCTTTCTGAGAACGAAAATTCGGTAGAAATTAATGTCAGCGATACGGGCGTAGGTATTCCGGACGAAAATATGGACAAATTATTTACCCCGTTTTTTACAACAAAAAAAATGGGAAAAGGAACCGGCCTCGGCTTGCCCTTGATTTACGGCATTGTTAAAATGCACAAAGGTCAAATCCACGTTTTGTCAAATGCAAAACCTGAAGCCGGGCCAACAGGGACTACATTTAAAATTACAATACCGCGAAAAAGTGAACTTTAAAAATTTGAATGATATGACTGAAGTACGAAAAAAAATTATGATCGTGGACGATGATATCGATAGCTTAACCCAAATGAAGCTTCATATTGAAAATTTTGGATATGATACCATCACGGCTGAAAGCCAGAAAGACGGAGAAAAAATCCTCGAAACTGAAAAACCTGATTTGGCTATTTTCGACCTGATGATGGAAAACAAAGACAGCGGATTTATCCTGGGATATAAAATCAAGAAAAAATATCCTGATGTACCCGTCATTATTGCCACTGCGGTTACGGCCGAAACTGGGCTGGTTTTTGGCCTTGATACAGAAGAAGAGAGAAGCTGGATAAAAGCTGATCAATACCTTGAGAAGGGAATCAGGCCAGATCAGCTACAACGGGAAATTAATAAGCTGTTGAAGATTTGAACTGAAAACTTAAGAACTCATTCATTTTAATTTAGGTTAGTTATGACATGCAGGCAAAACAACAGGACGATGTGAATTAAGTACTGTCTGCATGTCTTTTTTAAATTCAAAAATAACAACTATGGGAAAACTAAACGTGCTAATAGTAGATGATGAGCCTGGCATCCGTTCCGGGATACGGCGCATCCTTCAAAATTTCTCAGTTGGGTATCCCTTTATGGATGAGGATTTTGAATTTAAACTGATTGATGCTGAAACAGGCGAACAAGCCATTGATATTATCGATCACGACCAAATTGATATTGTATTGCTGGATAATAAATTACCCGGCATTCATGGAATTGAAGTGCTGGAGTATTTGAATAATAAAAACTATGATGCTGAAGTGATGATGATCACCTCTTACGCATCACTTGACCTTGCAGTAAAGGCAACGAACAACGGTGCCTTTAATTTCGTGCCCAAACCCTTTACACCCCAGGAATTAAAAGGGGCTATGGAAAATATTACCAAGCACCTTTTCCTTAAGAGAATGACACGAAAGATGAATGAAGAGGGGCAACAGTTACGATTTCAGTTTTTGTCGGTTTTGTCGCATGAATTAAAAAGTCCGGTGAACGCCATTGAGGGTTATTTGCAAATAATGAAAGATAAGCAGGTGGGCGACAACATCAATGATTATAAAATGATGATTGATCGTTCGATGGAACGATTGAAAGGCATGCGCACTTTGATCATCGATTTACTGGATTTAACAAAACTTGAATCGGGAAAGAAAACGAGAGATATTAAAGCGGTAGATGTTACAGAAGTTTTCAGGACAGCGCGTGATACCATCGAACCGTTGGCCGATCAGCGAAATGTAAAAGTTCTTCCCATACAGGATGAAGGAATTTATATAAATGCTGACAGGGGGGAATTAGAAATCATTTTTAATAACCTACTTTCAAATGCCGTAAAATACAATCGTGAAGGAGGAGAGGTGAGAACCAACATTAAAAACGACATTGGAAATTTATACATTTCAGTTGAAGACACCGGGATTGGAATGACGGAAGAAGAATTGTCAAAATTATTCCAGGAATTTGTGAGGATTAAAAATATGAAAACACGAAATATTACTGGCAGTGGCTTAGGTCTTTCCATTGTAAAAAAACTGGTTGATATGAACCATGGTGAAATTAGAGTTGAAAGTAAACCTGATGAAGGGTCAAGGTTTACTGTGATTCTGCCAAACTAACTGTGTTAAAAAGCTACGAAATGAAATTCGCACCTGAAAAATATAAGATCGCAGACCAGCCAATGGTTCCATTTATCGACCCGGTTGAAATAGAGAAGATGCTGGCCAATGCCAAACCGGATAAGGAAAATGTTGAACGGATAATTCAGAAATCCCTGGATAAAAAACGCCTGAGTATGCATGATGTGGCTGTCCTGTTAATGACCACCGATCCTGAATTAATTGATAAAATAAAACAAGGTGCTAAAACACTGAAAGAAAATGTATATGGAAACCGCATCGTTTTATTTGCCCCTTTATACATTGGTAATTTTTGCTCGAATAATTGCAAATATTGTGGATTCAGGTCATCAAACAAGCATGCTGAAAGAAAAACACTCAGCCATAGTGAAATTATCAAAAATGTTGAAGCCCTTGAGGAAAATGGACAGAAAAGATTGATCCTGGTTTATGGCGAACACAATCAATATTCGCCGGAATATATTGCAGAAACGGTAAAAACTGTATATAGTGTAAAAAAAGGAAAGGGTGAAATTAGACGCGTGAATATCAACGCCGCACCCATGGATGTTGAGGGGTTTAAAAAAGTGAAAGAAGCGGGAATCGGCACCTATCAAATATTCCAGGAAACTTACCATCCTGATACCTATAAAAAATATCATGCCGGCGGGAAAAAAGCAGATTACGAATATCGCTTAAATTCACTGGATCGTGCTTTTGAAGCCGGGATTGACGATGTGGGGATTGGTGCATTATTTGGCCTTTACGACTGGCGTTTTGAGGTTCTTGGACTCATTCGCCATGTAAACCATCTTGAAGCTTGTTTTAATGTTGGCCCACATACCATCTCTTTCCCCCGGTTGCAGGATGCATCAGATATTGAGGTGGACAAAAAGTATATGGTTTCTGAAGAAGAGTTTGTAAGGTTGGTTGCCATCATAAGGTTAGCAGTTCCATATACCGGTATGATCCTTACGGCCCGCGAACCAAAAGCTGTTCGTGATGAGGTGTTGCAATATGGCTGTTCGCAGATTGATGCAGGAACCAAAATTGAACTTGGCGCATATGCTGAAGAATTTAAAAATTCGCAAAACCTGGATAAGGAGCAATTCCTGATTCGAGACGACAGAAGTCTCAATGAAATTATTGAAGAACTATTGGATAATGGATTTTTACCGTCATTCTGTACCGCCTGTTACCGCCTTGGACGAACTGGAGAGCATTTTATGGAATTTTCGGTCCCGGGTTTTATAAAACGATATTGCACACCAAATGCCATATTAACCCTTTCGGAGTATTTGATGGATTATGCTTCTGAGGATACGAAGGAAAAGGGTTGGAAAGTAATTGATAAAAATATCAAAAAATTGAATGGCTTTAAACGGAAAGAAGAATTACTAAGTCGGATTGAAAAAATCAAAACCGGGGCAAGGGATATTTATTTCTAAAGAATTAACAATGGACTTAATCATTTTCATACATCATTAAGAAGTAGTAGCTGGTCAGTGGCCCGAAAGGGTTGCTGGCCATTTACTTAAACATCAAAAAGAATGAAAAAAGCACGCGATAACAAACCACATATAGGAATCTTCGGAAGACGGAATACAGGGAAAAGTTCCCTGATCAATACCCTCGTGGGCCAGGAAATAGCCATTGTTTCGGATCAGGCGGGAACAACAACCGATCCGGTCAAAAAATCAATTGAAATATTTGGAATGGGGCCGGCTATTATAGTTGACACGGCCGGGATTGATGATATCGGACAATTAGGACAAAAGCGAATTGAAAAAACCCTTGAGGCATTGAAAATTGTTGATTGTGCAGTTATAATGATTTCGGATAATAAAT
The DNA here is from genome assembly GCA_041393275.1 of Bacteroidales bacterium. Taxonomy (GTDB): domain Bacteria; phylum Bacteroidota; class Bacteroidia; order Bacteroidales; family JAADJA01; genus JAADJA01. The sequence goes on along the minus strand of JAWKKL010000020.1, from coordinate 4,485 downwards.
TTGATAGTTTTGAAATTGACCTAATTAAGGAATTCAATTATTGGCGAATCCCTTTCCTTATCATTCATAATAAATCCGATGAAGGAGCTTTGGAGGAGTCGACGATTGCGAAAATTCATGAAACAACACGTGTTCCAATTTTCCCGTTTAGTACCATAAATCCGGTAAATTTAACGCATATTATAGAAGAATTAAAAAAGATAATTCCTGAATCTGTTTTTCAGCAGCCATCTTTGTTGGGTGATATTATTGGCAAAGGCGATTATGTGTTGTTAATTACACCCATTGATAATGAAGCTCCTGATGGACGAATGATCTTGCCACAGGTAATGGCCATCCGCGATGTGCTGGATAACGACGCCATAAATATAGTATTGAAAGAAGACCAGGTAGAGAACTTTTTTAAAAAATCTGGCATCACACCTAAACTTGCTATTACAGATAGCCAGGTGTTTGAGAAGATGAAAAATATAGTTCCTGCTAATGTACCATTTACAAGTTTTAGCATTATGCTGTCAAGGTTTCGAGGCGACTTCGAAGCATATCTGGAGGGGACACCAAAAATTGATGACCTGAAAGATGGCGATCGGGTATTGATTCTTGAATCTTGCTCACACCAGGTGAATTGTGATGATATTGGAAGGTTCAAGTTGCCAAAATGGATAAAGGAATATTCCGGAAAAAATATTGAATTTGATATCGTAGCCGGACTCGATAAAATTACCCGTAATATGGAAGAGTATCAATTAGTAATTCAGTGTGGTGGTTGTATGGTAACACGAAAACAATTGTGGAATCGTTTGCGACCAGCAAAAGATGCCTATGTTGCAATTTCAAATTATGGAATGACCATCGCCTGGGTAAATGGGATTTTTGAACGTGTAACGGAGCCCTTTAGGGCAGTGTATGTCTGACAACCTAATTAAAATATTGTCCTTTAATACCTTTTCGAAAGAAGATATTGTAACACTTCTTTCAGTAAAATCGGAAGCTGAGAGAGAACATGTCTTTAATAAGGCTGAATCAATCCGGGAAGAGAGTGTTGGAAAGAATATTTATTTGCGGGGGCTGATCGAGCTTTCAAACATCTGCGAAAAGAATTGTTTGTATTGTGGCATCAGGGCTGGAAATAAACAAGTAGAAAGATATATAGTTAGTGAGAAGGATGTAATCGCAAGTATTAACCATGCTTTAGAAAAAAATTATGGTTCCGTCGTTATTCAGTCAGGCGAAAGGACTGACGAGGAATTTGTAGAAATGATTGATGGTGTAATAAAAAAAATAAAAACCATTTCAGACGGGAAGCTCGGCATTACTTTGTCATGTGGCGAACAAACACCCGAAACCTATCGAAAATGGTATAAAAGTGGCGCCCATCGTTATTTACTGCGGATTGAAACATCCGATCCCGAATTGTATTACAAGATTCACCCGCAAAATAAAAAGCATTTTTTAGTCAATCGATTAGTTGCCTTGAGGCATCTTAGGGAAATTGGCTACCAGGTGGGTTCCGGAGTGATGATCGGCTTGCCGGGGCAAACTGTTTCTCAGCTCGCTGATGATTTGCTTTTTTTGAAACAAATGGATGTTGATATGGTCGGAATGGGGCCTTATATAGAGCATAAACATACACCCTTGTATCAATTTTCAAACAATCTCATACCCAAAGCCGAACGGTTGAATTTATCGTTGGTAATGATAGCAGTTTTACGCATTATGATGAAAAACATAAATATAGCATCCTCAACAGCCCTCGACTCATTAGATTCGAATGGCCGGTTGCTTGCTATTAAAGCAGGAGCCAATGTATTAATGCCAAACCTTACTCCGGTAAAATACCGTGAAAACTACTTTTTATACGATAATAAACCATACCTGACAGAAGCTGATGAATTGGTTGAAAACATTGGTTCATCAGAAATTTTAAAAGGATATTTAATAAAATTAGGTGAGTGGGGTGATTCGGCTCATTTTTTTCCAGACCGAAATAAGATCGGGCTTTGTAAAATCCAATTATAACATTCCGCACTTATGATGCGGTTTTGCATTTCAAAATTATATTCTACCAACATTAAGCCCTTCTATGGCTCGCTTAAATAATTGTATGCATTTTTTAATATTAAACCATTTTTATATTAGAACTTTCATTTCTGTGTGGACGGCTGTATAGGAGCCAAATGTTGGTAGAAATCAAATCTGACCTGAATGGTGCGCCATAGGTACACCATGAAATAACTTCCTTCATGCCAATAGTTTTCAACTTTTGTTAACATGCCCAAAATAGCCACACTATTTTTTTACTTTTGCCGAAAATGCTGAACAGGATATAAGTAGCATAAATTCAACCGGTTTGAAATTGTTAAAACGGTATTCGGACAGCCCATGCAAAATTAAATGAAAATCGTTGCGGATGATAAAATCCCCTTTCTGAAAGGTGTTTTTGAACCTTTCGCAAACATTGATTATCTGCCCGGTGATCAGATTAAGCCTGCCATGCTTAAAAATACAGATGTCCTCATTACCCGTTCGATTACATCCTGCAATGCAGAGCTTCTAGAGGATACACTTATAAAACTAATTGCCACCGCAACTATCGGAGACGACCATATTGATAAACAATTTTGTAAAGAAAAAGGAATAAAATGGGAGTCAGCCAAAGGCTGTAACACAAATGCAGTGGTGCAATATGTTACAACTGCCATAGTAGAATTAGCGGCTAAAGAACAATATGAACCGAGCAATAAAACCCTCGCTGTAATAGGTGTTGGAAATATTGGTTTAAAAGTTAGCGGCGTTGCTGCACTACTTGGGATGGAGGTTTTGCTTTACGACCCTCCCCGGGAACGTATCGAAGGTTCCGCTGGATTTGCTACATTAAAGGATATTCAAAAGAAGGCTGATATCATAAGCTTACATGTACCTTTGACATATGGCGGAAGAGACAGAACGTTCCACCTCCTTGATGAGGAATTTTTTAATGGCCTTAAGAAACCCGCAACGTTAATAAATACTTCGCGGGGTGGAGTGCTGGATACCGAAATTTTGAAGTGGGCTAAATCGGAAGGAAAAATCTCGAATCTTTTTTTAGATGTTTGGGAAAACGAACCAAATATTGACATAGAATTATTGGAAATGGCCGACATTGCAACCCCTCATATCGCCGGTTATTCATTGGTAGGAAAAGCAAATGGAACAGCCATGGTGGTGAATGCAATAAGCGATTTCTTCTCGCTTGGAATAAAAAACTGGTTTCCTGAAATTTCCATTGACAATTTAACTGTTTCCGTGGATTGTCAAAACAAAAGTACACTGGCAGTCCTTTTCGAAATTCATAGATCGGTATATTCGATTCAGAAAGATTCAGAAAATCTCAAATTAAATCCGGGAAAGTTTGAGAATTTAAGAAACGATTATAATTTTCGGCTGGAAAATTTTCAGGTGGATGTGGAACTAATTAATAGTAATAATAAGCTGAATAAAATTATTTCAGGTCTTGGATTTAAACATAAAAAACAATTATAAATTATCAATTTAACATATTTCAATTTACATGGACAATACCATAATAACAAAAGCAGCAGACAATATAAGGATCTTATCCCTGTCAATAGTTGAAAAAGCAAAATCGGGTCATCCTGGCGGCGCCATGGGAGGGGCGGACTTTATTAACCTGCTGTATACGGAGTTCTTAAATTTTAATCCGGATAATATGGCCTGGCCATTTCGCGATCGTTTTTTCCTCGATCCGGGCCATATGTCGGCGATGTTATATACCGTATTGCATTTGGTGGGCACTTATTCCACTGATGAACTTCAAAATTTCCGACAATGGCAAAGTCCAACCCCCGGTCATCCTGAACTTGATTTAAAGCGGGGTGTTGAAAATACATCCGGCCCTTTGGGACAAGGTCATGTTATGGCCATCGGTTCCGCGATTGCGGAGCGCTTTTTCGTTGCCCGCTTTGGCGAATGGATGGCACATAAAACCTATGCGTTTATTTCGGATGGCGGGATACAGGAAGAGATATCGCAGGGAGGTGGCCGTATTGCAGGAACCCTGGGATTAAATAACCTGATCATGTTTTATGATGCCAACGATGTTCAGTTGTCTACCATGGTTAATGAAGTGACGGTGGAAGATACGGCGGCAAAATACCGTTCCTGGGGATGGCTGGTTATTTCGATTAATGGCAATGATCCCGATGAAATACGGGGAGCTTTGATCAAGGCACACCAGGAACAGGAAAAACCGGTATTGATTATTGGGAAAACCATTATGGGCAAGGGCGCTAAAGCTGAAGATGGAAATAGTTTTGAAGGACAATTGTCGACGCATGGCCAGCCTATGAGTGCTGCCGGGGCATCTGTCGAAAAAACGATTCGAAATCTTGGCGGAAATCCAGATGAGCCATTTTACGTGTTTAACGAAACTAAACTTCTTTACAATGAGGCATTAGCCAAAAAAAGAAAAATCGTTGAAGATAA
>JAWKKL010000019.1:0-58319 GCA_041393275.1 Bacteroidales bacterium | reverse complement strand
TATTTGGCCATGAAAAAGGCATAATGGATACCACCATCATCGTTAATGACTGGGATGTGAATGGATATTGCGACAACCCCATTCGAATTGAATCAGATTCGGTTGGGACCTATGCAAATATTGAATATTTTCAGTTGAACCCTACTTATCCTAACTGGGCAATAAACAACGCTTCTATCCGTGATTTGAAAATGCTCGATCAAAATGGAGGCAATCCCTACATTGCAAATAATACCGTTGATCTTGGCCATAATGATAACTGGGATTTTGTTGGCAATTCAGGAGTTGACTATTATTGGATTGGTAATCAGGGAAATTGGAGCGATTTTGCAAACTGGTCTTATAGTTCAGGTGGACCTCCACTGACCGAACAATGCGTACCCAGGGAAACAAATACGGTAATATTTGATGATAATTCATTCAATACTTATAATGATACAGTATTTGTTGATTCAAAAAATTCATTCGGGAAAAATGTAAGGTTTATTTATGATAAAGACGCATGGGCACCCACTTTCTTTTCTACTGATCCCAGCAATATTTTATTTGTTTACGGATCACTTGAACTTAATGAAAGCCTGGACTTTGTGTTTGCCGGCCCTATCCATTTCGACCAAATCCTAGGTGCCAATACCGGACCCGATTATATTTATTCGAAAGGAAGAGTGTTTCTTAACGATCTCGTTATGCAGGGAATCGGCGATGTTATTATGCTGGATGATACATTGCGGACACTGGCAGATAATGAAAACGAACAGTATGCACACATTATCCTTGAGCATGGAACCTTTGATGCAAACGATCAGGTAATGGATATAGCAGGCCTGCATTCCATTTATAAAAACGAACGGGCCATTGATATTTCAAATTCACACATTTATTTCCGCGAAGACGAAAACAAGGTTTGGCACTTGGATGCAACCAATTTTGAATTAAATGCCGAAAATTCAACCCTGTTCATCGAATCGCTTGAAGGTGTAATTCTGACCGAATATGGAAGTGAGCCGCTTGTTTATAATGATATTGTAATGAACAAATCGGGTGATTCGGTGGCCAATATTTACAACACCACCATATATAATAACATCACGGCAAATGGACCGGAAAATTTTGTTACGAGCCAATATGAAACCGATAAAGGAAAAGGCGAAGGAACATTTGTTGCCAATAATGTTTACTTTAATAACCGTGGCAGCAGGTTGGACGGAACGTCGGTAACTGATACCGTGATATTTGCTGATACGAACGGAGTAATTATTTATAACCACCAGATTAATTATGCACAGTTTTCTGCACCGGGTGAAATTGTCTCCCATTCAGGAGAAACCAATAAATTTGCCCGCTGCGATTTCTATTCGAGCGGAACCTTCAGAGGAGAAAACGAGTTTGACACCCTTCACCTTTTTGCAGGAATTGTTGTTGAAGCCACCGGAAATTCGGGGAATGTATATGATTTCCAATCCGGTTCCGAACAAATTATCTACGATTCATTATTCCTGCGAGGGAATCAGTGCGCAAGGATATCCCTAAACTCAATACAGGGCAGCGCACCGGCATTTATCCGCAAAGATGAGGGGGAATTTGATGTTCAATGCGATTTCCTCGTTATAAATAATGTGGGTACAAAAAGTACCAATATTGATTTCTATGCCGGGTCGTACTCATTAAAACCTAATCCGCAACCGGAAGGATGGATTTTTGCAAACACCGAGGATTATATATATGGTTTCCAGGGACAGGATGTTTATTTCTGCGAAGGCGACCAGATAACCTTAAATGCAGAAGCATTTAATGGAGATCCGTTCACTGAATATTACTGGAATTATTCAATGTATCCCGAAGGCCCGAAATATACGGTCAACTCAACCGAACCCGTGCACATTCTGGTGAAATATTTTGAGGGTTGTTATGTTGAAGATGATATTTATCCAAAATACGACCAGGCACCGCAGGTTGTTGTGGAGCCAGGGCCCTTCTGTGATGGCGACCCGATTCACCTAACAATTTCCCCTTCCGACCATGATTACAGCTATGAATGGTTCAACCAGGAAACTACACCAACCATTGTATCGGATTTAAGTTATACAGGTCCCGTATGGGTAAATGTTAAAGATCTTTCAGGCCCGGCAGGATGTTCAGGTAAGGGCGAACAAACCATCCAGGTGAACCCCTACCCAGATCCACAAAGCTCTTTGGGACAGGATATCTGGTTAAAGTTTGGGGAAGAAGTTACACTTAATGCCGGAGAAGGCGATGAGTTTGAATGGACATCAGATCCGGAAACAAATATTGAACCCAATAACCAGCAGGAAATAACGGTTCCGGGAACTGTAGAGGCAGTGGAATATACCGTTAATGTTGGATTAGAGGGCTGTTACAAGGAAGGATTGATCACTGTAAATATGTATCCTTACAGCAGTCTTGGTGTTCCTACTGCTTTTTCACCTAATGGAGACGGAGCAAATGATTTTCTTTCAGCATATGGAAGTGGATTCAAAGAGGTAGATTTTCGAATTTACAACCGTTTCGGCGAAGAGGTATTTGAAACAAGTGAATGGGTCATTGAAACTGACGATAAGGGTACCTATTTTAGAACCGTTGGCTGGGATGGCACATACAAAGGGCAAAAACAAGACATGGACGTATTTACCTATTACTTAAAAGTTGTTTATCAGGACGCCGGTGTTGCCGAGGAAAAAGGAAATATTACATTGATCAGGTAGATGAAAAGATTTTTTGTGAAGCAGGGGGCCATCCTCCTGCTTATGGTTATCAGCTTACTTTCAATTCAAGGACAGGATGTGCATTATTCACAAATGTATGCAACGCCATTATATGTAAATCCTGCATTTACCGGAAATCACGATTGCGACTACCGCGCCGGCGTTAATTACAGACAACAGGCAGCCAGTTTTACCGTGCCTTTTACAACCTATACTGCCTGGGGCGATACGCGGATCATGCCTAATTTTCTCCGACAACGCGGATGGTTTGGTTTGGGGGCTCATATGTATTATGACAATGCCGGAGATGGCGACCTGACAAAAGTCCAGGGGATGTTTCTGGCAGCTTACAGCCAGGGATTTAATGCTGATAATTCTTTATACGGTAGCCTGGGCGTGGGCATTGGGTATACCAACAGAAGTTTAAATAAAAACAACCTGATTTTTGGTGATATGTGGAATTCAAAAGAACTGGATTGGGATTTTAATTTTCAATCGGATGATCTATCCTTCATTAAAAACAGTTCAATTTTTTACTGGGACTTCAACCTTGGTTTATCATTGCACCAGTTAGTCAACGAAAAATGGATGTATGAAGTAGGAGCAAGCGTAAGCCATATCAATACGCCGGTAGAAACATTTTTTGGGGAGAGTGATAAAAACAACAAACTTGGCCGTAAATACATTGGTAGTTTTACTGTCCAGTATTTACTCTCCGACGTGGTTATGATCAGACCCGAAGCTTATTATATAACACAGGAAGGAGCCAGTGAACTGGTTATCGGGGCAAATTTGGTTTATAGTGCCATTGAATTGAACCTGTACGGTGGACTTTGGACGAGGTCAGGGCATGATATAATCCCTGTAATGGGGGTAGAATACAATAAATTTACCCTCCTGTTTTCGTATGATATAAATGTTTCGAAACAAAGGCTGGCCTCTCAATACCAGGGAGGGTTCGAGTTTTCACTGGTCAAACGGTTCTGTGCACGAAACTCAACTAAAAAACGTCCATGTAAGATGCTGGAGTTTTAATCCTAATGTTTGTATTCATGAAAAAATTAACTATACTAACGATCTCACTTTTTCTTTACGGTTCTGTATGCATGGCCCAATATTACTGGCAGCACCCGATACCACAAGGAAACACAATAAACGACCTAACAAGGACCTTTGAAGAACTTGATGCCTTGTATGCCGTTGGTGATTACGGAGTAATTTTAAAAAGTCAGGATAATGGGGCGTCCTGGACAAAGAATGATTCTATTACCGATGAACACTTATATGGTATTGCATTCAATAATTCGGGAAAAGGATATATCGTTGGTAATAATGGGATCTTATTTGAAAATGATGTAAACAGCACCATCTGGCTACAAAAATCATCATTCACACATCTCAAATTGAATGATGTTGATTTTGCAGATGAAACTACAGCTTATGCTGTTGGGCATAAAGGCACTATTTTACGAATTCTGGAAGATACATGCATTACTTTGAGTGCAACTACATTTCGCGAACTAAATGCAATTCAATTTGTAAATGAAACCACCGGTTTTATTGTTACCGATAGCGGTTCGGTATTACGATCGACAAACGGTGGATTAAACTGGTCGGAAAAAATCCTAAATGATTCAGTCTATTTTTATAACCTCCATTTTCCTTCCGAAACTGTTGGATATGCCATTGGGAAAAAAGGAAAAATTTGGAAAACGGCAAATGGCGGCGATACCTGGATAAATGTTACGTTTCCTAATGTAGCTGATGACTTACGTGGTATTCATTTTTTAGATGATACCATCGGTATGATATCGGGCCGGAACGGACGTATAATGAAAACCCTTAATGGTGGGAATAACTGGTCGAGTTTTGACTCATTGACAAACTTAACCTTTACCAGGCTGGATCTTTATGAAGTGGATACTTCTTGCTTTAGGCCTGTCCTGGTAGGAGAAAGCGGAACTATTTTTAAAGACGATGCCTGTGCCTGGAAAAATATAAGCGGTGCCATGCACTATTCATTGCAGGCAATTAAATTTGAGGAACCATCTCAAGGAAGTGATTATAATGTTGGCTATGCTGTTGGCGGTGACTTTTTCCTGGATATTCCGGTATTGTTGAAAACTGAAAATGGAATTAGCTGGGATACCATTACAGCCGATACCATCCGGCATTTTATCACCGATATAGCCATTTCGGGCGATTACACATATATATGCGGTTACAACGGCATGATGCATGGTAAAAACCCAGACTCAGACTGGGGAATAATCAGCACAGGGACAAATAAAGATCTTTATGCCGTAGCAACGGTTGATCAAAATTTTGTTTTTACTTGCGGGGAAGATGGAACATTATTAAAGTCGGCTGATTATGGGCAGAGTTGGGAAGCCTTACAGGTTCCTGCTCCGCATAACCTGGAAAATTTGTATTCACTCGATTTTGTATCTATTAACAGGGGTTATGCGGTAGGCTCAAACGGCACCGTACTGGAGATTCGCAATGGCGGCGACCTGATAACTTCCCTTAACTCACCTACAAATGCATCCATTTATGATGTGGATATGTTCTCAGAAGATCTGGGCTATGCGGTAGGTGCCCAGGGTACATTCTTAAAGCTTGATAAACAAAAATCTGCCGATACTGTAATTCAACTTTCCAGCGGCATAACAACCCCATTGAACAGGGTACAAACGATTAACGGCGATTCTGTTTATGCCTGCGGCGACAATGGAATTGTTCTTTTCTCAAAATACGGGGGAGATACCCTGCACCGTCAGTATAGCGGAACATCAAATCATTTACGTGCCCTGCATATTCTTAATAGCAACGTAGGTTATGTAGGTGGTTCGGGATTATCCATTTTAAAAACCGAAAATGGTGGTGGCGGGGCTTACTGGCCAAATGATATTGTAGAAATTGACCTCAATCAGAAAATTCCGGTTTTGGTTTTTCCAAATCCAAGCACAGGCCACATTACCATTGAATACGTTTTGCCAAATAATGCAGAAGTTAGTGTGCACATCTTCGACCTTTCAGGAAGGTTGATGGCCGATGTTTTCAGGAAAAAACAGACCAAAGGCAAAGTACGGGCCAACATGGATTTATCAGGGTTTGATAGCGGGGTTTACATTGTTCTCCTTCGTATTGATGGAATATCCACATTTGGAAAAGTTATTCTTTCGAAATAATATTTTTTATTAGCCCTCTTTTAATATCGAATATTTATTCATCTATTTAATATAGTTCCCATTAGATTCGTTTTAAACCATACTTTATTTTACCATAGGATTAAAATAAATCATAATAAACACTCAAAGTTCAACAAATGATAGCCAAATTAATTCGTAAAACATTGTGGAAGGTTGGGATAGATATTAAAAAAGCTGAAAATACAGGCTTTAACCTTGAATTGTACAAAAAGAGGTATCCCAAAGAGAGTTTGGATTTAAAACGGTTTTATAATGTAGGTGCGGGACTGTTTTATCACCCATACTGGACGAATGTTGATTATATCTCCGATTGGTATGAACACAGCGCTAAAGAGACCAAAAAAGGGATTAACTATGATCTTTTTTCATTAACTCCCATACCCGTAGAAGATGGTGTTGGCGAAATTGTCTATTCAAGCCATACCATCGAACATATCAAAGATGAGCACGCCCTGTATTTTTTCAACGAAGCCTTCCGGATTTTGAAAAAAGGTGGGATTATCAGGTTAACGGCTCCCGACATAGACCTGCATTATAAGGCCTACAGAAAGAACGACCTGGATTTTTACTATTGGAAAGAAAAGTATGTTAAAAAGAAAGACTATTCACGGGCTAAGCTGAACCAACCTTTAAATACAGCCAGTATCGGGCAATTATTTTTACAAAAACTTGCCACTTCTGCTTCTATGTTACATGTTGACGGGATAAAAGAAAGGATCAACGATGAAGAATTAAAACGGATATTTGAAGAATTACCTTATGAGGAAGCATTGGATTATTGTTGTAGTAAATGTCCTGTAGAAATCCAGAAAAAATATCCGGGAAATCATGTAAACTGGTGGAACCGTGAAAAAGCAATGAACATGTTGAAAAAAGCCGGGTTTCAGGATATTAATATTTCAGGGCATGGCCAGTCGCAAGCACCTGTGTTGCGAAATACAAGATTATTTGACTCTACCCATCCAAAAATATCATTGTATGTGGAGGCGGTAAAATGATTAATATTGCAAAAGAAACATTACCGTGCAGGAACAAAGATGAAACTTAACAATAAAGATTTTTTTAAATTATCTTTTTTATACACTTCTGTTGCTGCATTTTCGCCATTATTAAATCTTTTTGTCAGGCCGCTGATTGAGGGAGATGGAAAACTAGGCCCTGTCGATTTCTCCCAAATCGAGATTACAGAAACCATTATTTCACTTGCCTTTATCATTGCAACCTTTGCCATGAGTAATGCCATTTCCAGATTTTATTACGATCATTTTGAGAATCGAAACGATTACAACAAACTGGTTTCGGGTGTATTTAATTCCATCCTTCTTCGTGGATTGATCATTTTTATTGTTGCGTTTATTTTTAAAGATTACATAGGAAGGGTATTTACCCAGGATGTTTTACAGGATTTTTCGAAATATGGGTTTACGGCAATATTTATAGGGATTTCCCGTGGAATTAATACCACTGCATTTGCCTTGTACCGCAACGAGAAAAAGGTAAGGTTATATTTACTATTTGGGTTCCTGCTGGGTTTGTTCCGCTCCATATTTCAGCTTATAGGGGTATTTTATTACGACATGAGCTTCCTGGGTTATATTTATGGAAGTGCCATAGGCAGCGGTATAATTTCTATGGCGATTTTGATTTATACTTATTCAAGGTCGGGATTTCACTACGATTATAAATTTATGAAACCGGCCAATAAATTTGCCACACCGTTGTTTGAGTACGCATTTGTAGCCTGGGGCATAAGCTTTGCCGATCGATATTTTTTGGAGAGCACACCGACGGTTCTTGGCATCTACGCCCAGGCACTTCTTATGGGCAGGGGCATAGAAATTATTTTACAAGGAATACAAGGTGCTTCGCAACCCGAAATGTTCAGAATGATGAAGGATGGTTTGGAAAAAAACATGAATGAAATTAAAAAGCTATCAAACCTGTTAATGGCCCAAAGTAATTTGCTGATTGCTGCTGCCATTATTCCTGCTATGCTTTATTGTATGATATTTAAAACAGATTTGAGGTTGGCCGGTGGTTTCATTGCCATTGTATTTATCCGGTATATTTTAAGGACACAATATATTATTTTTTCCTTTCCGGTATATTTTGAGAAAAAAACCAAGGTTTTCCTTTACCTGAATGTTGTCGTGTTGATCATAAACCTGTTGCTTTTGTATTTTCTTGTTCCTGTTATTGGGGCCTACGGAGCCGTTGCAGCCATTCTTATTTCTCAAACAATTCAGGTGGTTGGGCTATATTATTACCAGAAAAAAATTGTTTCCATTTCATGGAACCTAAATAAGTTAATGATATTTCCATTTATTATCATTGCCATCTCCACAGTAGCAGAATTAATTAAATTGCAATTTGAATTAAATCCCTTTATATCTGCTTCAATTGTGGTACTGGTAATTTTAATAAGCCTTACCATTTTATATAAGAATGAAATCAGCAAAATCCTGAATAGAGAATGGAAATTATAATCGTTAACAGGCCGTTGGAACCTCTTGAGGTGCAACATATCCATGATAAAATGTTTTCTGAGAATAAGGATATTTCGCTATTTTTAAATGTTACCTCAACCAATAACATCAAATTACCCTCCAAGGGTGTATTTGATCTTTCAGCTGATGAAAAACGGGAAATAAATTACGAATTATTCCGGCATATATTAAATTTTGGGGAAATCAAAATCGATGGAACTCCCGTAACTGACCTGCTAATGTTTGAAAAAGCAAGCATTTGGCATTATCAAAAATTCAGGAGCTATTTTTATTTACGCAATTTAACCTATGAAATCCGGCTTATTGAAAAGGCTCTAAAACAATACCAGCGTATTGATTTTTATGGCACTTACAGCCAACTGGCCTCCTATCCTTTTAATTCTGATAACGTAAAAATTCATTTAAAGCAACCCAAAAAACTTAAAAAAAATTATCTCGCATTACTTAATTATATGGTTTTTTTTGGTTTCCGGATTTTGGTATCGTTTTTTAATTTCCATAAGCTAAAAAAATCAAAAAACATTGTTATTGACCATTCAATTAAACAACCCTGTCTGAATTTAATAACCTTAAAACCCGAATATGGAAATTATAATCTGGCTTATTTATTTGAACAATTAGACGCGGATTTCCTGATTCTTGACGACTTTGATATTCCAAAATTTCATGAGGGTTCAACATTTAATTTTAATACTGATTTACTAAAATCGAACGGCAACAGGCTATTTGGCGAATTCATACTATTCAAAGGACTTATTTCGATGAAAGGTATAAAACAATTAAAGGTATGGAGAGAGAAATTATTATTAACGTATGATCAAATAGATTCAAAACTTCATAACCCGTTTGATAAAATCATAAATCAATTTCTCAGGTCGCTGCATAATACCAGCAGTCTGTATTTGTTTAAATATTTAGCATATAAAAGATTTTTCAGGAAAAATAAATTCCTTACCATAAGTACAATTGATGAGAATAGTCCACGGATTAAATCCATTCTTGATGCGGCAAAATCAAACGCTATAAAAACATTTGGTATTCAACATGGAATCATCCATGATTTACAACCCACCTATCATTTTACAGTTGAAGACATGAATAGGAAAGTTACGGCTGATTGTACGTTTGTTTGGGGCAAATACTGGGAATCCAAACTAACCAATCAGGGAAATTATCCGAAAGATTCGATCATTGTTACCGGGATGATCAGGACAGATATTATTCCTCGTTTGTTACAGATGCAGACTTCTATTAAATCGGCCTCGTTAGAAAATAAAAAAGTGGCTGTTTATGCGTCTCAGCCACAACACGACCCAATCGCCAGAAGAAATGATGCTTTTGAAGTATTTAAGGCCGTAAAAAATATTGAGAATTGCCAGTTGGTTTTAAAACCACATCCCGCAGAGATGAACGATTTCGATTATTATCACCAGATAGCCAAAGAGGCCGGGTATAACGAATTAATAATAAATGGGCACACAGATTTATACATGATTATTTCGCAATCGGATATTATCCTTACAAGCTTTTCGACCGTTGGCCTTGAAAGTGTATTTTTTAGAAAACCGCTGATCATTGTTGACCCATTAAAACAAGATATTCAAGGGTACTTTCGGGATGGCATTGCTTTTCAGGCTTCGAACAGTGAAGAGATAAATTATTACGTTCAAAAATTGATTAGCGGAGAACTTACAATTAATGATAAAGCTTATGATAATTATACAACTGATCAGGTGTTTAAAATAGATGGGAAGGTAAGTAAACGAATTATTAATAATATCAGGAATAAAAATTAACATTACATTATTTAATTTGGAATCCAGATAACTTGTAAAATCTCGAAATACAACCAGCCGTTCAAAGGACTCTCAATTTTTAAAAATCAAAAAAGGCAGCGCATTAAACTCAAAAAAGTTAGATTTGTAGAAAATTATTGTAAACGTAAATTATGAACCCGGCAAAAATTATCGCAGAAATAGGTTGCAACCATAAGGGCAACATGGATATTGCTTTTGAAATGATTAAAACAGCAGCCATCTTTTGTAAAGTTGATGTTATAAAATTTCAGAAGAGGAATCCTAAAGAATTATTGACCAGCCAGGAGTATACTGCCCCTCATCCAAATCCGGCAAATGCCTATGGTAATACTTATGGCGAGCATAGAGAATTTCTGGAATTCGATGCAGACCAACACAAACAACTCAAAAAATGGTGCGAAGAATTTGGGGTAATTTATTCAAGCTCGGTATGGGATATAACATCGGCCAAAGATTTAATATCTTTAAAGCCTGAACTTATCAAAATCCCGTCAGCTTCAAATTTAAATAAACCGTTGCTCACTTACCTATGTGATCATTTTCAAGGTGAAATACATCTTTCTTTAGGTATGACGACCAAAAGGAAGAGGAAGACATTGTTTTCATTTTTTGAGGATAAAAAAGCGAAACGATAACCTGGTTCTTTATAATTGCACCTCAGGATATCCGGTTCCTTTTGAACATAGGACTTTTTAGATATTGTCAGATTAAGAAAAATTTGGTTCTCAGGTTAAATCCATAGGTTTTTCCGGCCATCATTTAGGTATAGCGGTTGACACTGCAGCATTTACCCTCGGAGCAGAATGGATCGAACGGCATTATACATTGGACAGGACCTGGAAAGGGACAGCAGATCATGCCGCATCCCTTGAACCGGATGGACTAAGAAGGGTCGTGCGCGATATTCGCGCAGTTGCTAAAGCTTTTGGCTTATAAGGATAAAGATATTCTTGACATTGAGGATGTACAAAGATCAAAACGAAGCCAGATAAAATGGACAATATCGTAGCTCTTATCCCTGCACGAGGCGGAAGTAAATCAATTCCATTAAAAAATTGTATTCCTGTTGCCAGTAAACCATTAATTTACTGGACCATTGAGGCAGCCATCAGGTGCCAACATATTGACAAATTATACGTTGCAGCTGACAGTGAAGAAATTAAAGAATGTGTTGCAAAAATAAATCATCCCAAACTAAAGATTATAAACAGAGACCCGGCAAATGCCACTGACCAGGCTACGACAGAATCTTTGATGCTTGAATTTGCTTCAAACTATGAATTTAAACACTTGGTATTGATTCAGGCAACTTCCCCGTTATGTACATCAACCGACCTTACCAATGCCATACAAAAATATCATGCATCCGGGGCAGATAGTTTATTATCCGTAGTCCGGCAAAAACGGTTTCTCTGGGAACAAAAAAATCAATTTGCTTTTCCTGTGAATTATTCTATTTCCAGCCGGCCAAGAAGACAGGATTTCGATGGATTTCTTGTTGAAAACGGAGCATTTTATATAACGGGCAAGAAAAACTTAATGGATAGCAAACTTAGACTCTCTGGGAATATAGCTACCTATGAAATGGATGAATCGACCTATGTTGAAATGGATGAACCAGCCGATTTATTGATCATTGAAAATTTGTTAAAACAAAAGAATTTCGTTACTTATATTTCTGATAAGCTGAAGAAAATTAAACTTGTTGCGACAGATGTTGATGGGGTGTTGACTGATGCCGGAATGTATTATTCAGAAAAGGGTGATGAACTAAAAAAGTTCAATACCAGGGATGGGATGGGATTTAAGTTGTTAAAAGATTCGGGGATCAAAACCGCAATAATTACCACTGAAAATACTGATATAGTTAATAGAAGGGCTAAAAAACTCAAGGTCGATTATTTGTTCCAGGGAATTACCAATAAAAAAGAAATTATTAAAGAATTGGCGAAGAAAGAGAACATCTCTGTTGATGAAATCGCCTTTATTGGTGATGATATCAATGATTTAGCGGCTTTATCAATAGTTGGTTTTGCCGCATGCCCAGCCAATGCAGAAAAACAAATAATGACTATCGCTGACTATATTTGTTCATTAAACGGGGGACAGGGATGTTTCAGGGAAGTTTGTAACATATTGGTTGATCATCAAATTTTTAAATCGAAATGATAAGCAAACGATTTTCTTTTGATTCCCGGCCTCTTTTAAATTTATCGCCTTTCCAGGAAAGTATTAAATCAGCAATCAACGAAAAAATAAGTGCCAAGCAGTATGTTTTTGAAGATGTTAACTGTCCGGTATGCCATTCAAATGAGTTTGAAAAACTGGCAGAAAAAGACAGATACGGCTTATTTTTTCCTGTGGTAATTTGCAAAGATTGTGGCCTGGTCCGTAGTAATCCACGCATGAATGAGAATTCCTACAGGAAATTTTATATGGATGACTACAGAGACCTTTACGAAGGAAAACCGGAACCGGATAATAGGTTCTTTAATCAACAATATAAAAAAGGAGAAAAAATATACAAATTCTTAAGTAAAGTTGAAAATTTAAATCTGAATGAAAAACGTAAAGTGTTTGAAGTGGGTTGCGGGGCCGGTGGAATATTGGAATATTTTAAAAGAAAAGGACACGAAGTCAGCGGTATTGATTTGAATGGCAAATATTTAGAATTCGGTAAAAAAAACTATAACCTGGATTTAACTGTATCCTCATTAACTGATTATTCAATAAAAAATTCGCCGGATATTATAATCTATTCGCATGTATTGGAACATATATTAAATCTTGATCAGGAACTTCAGAATATTCATAAATTATTGTCATCAGAAGGAAATTTGTATGTTGAAGTGCCCGGAATAAAAAATCTACAATTATCCTATGACATGGATTTTCTAAAATATTTGCAAAACGCACATGTATATCACTTTACGCTCGAATCTTTGAATAATCTGTTATCTAAAAATGGATTTGGATTAATAAAGGGCAATCAGATTATTATGAGTGTATTTAAAAAAACACAGGAAAAGGCTGCCGGCATAAATCTGATTAATGATTATATCAAAACAACTTCATTCCTGAAAAACCTGGAAAAAACAAGAAAATTATTTCCGGAACCGGCTAGAAAGTTTTACTCCAAATATGGATTATTCATACAATCAAAAGTTATTTAAATAATTTAGGGGCCTGTTGAATATTTTTCATTGATCATTTATTGCTATTTTTGATAAATGATATCTTTTCAAATAAATAATTTCAAAAAAGTTTAATGGAAGACATAAAGCATAACATCATTATCATAGGGGCAGGGTCAATCGGGACGGCCCTGGGAAATACCCTGGCAAAAAAGAAAGATTGTAACGTAACCTTGCTTTCCATTGAACAGGATGTGGTGGAATCAATTAATGGTTCGCGATATAATGAAAAGTACTTTCCAAAAATTAAGCTCAGCAAGTTTCTAAAAGCAACGACTGAGGTTTCGGTTCTTCGAAATGCCGATATTGTTTTTCTTGCCATTCCATCTGTTGTTACGGTTGATTATACGATAAACCTGGGCGACAATCTGCCTCAGCAAGCCATTCTTTTAAATATGGCCAAAGGATTTAGCAAAGACAATACCACCATTACAGAGAGTTTGCGTGCTAAATTATCAAATCCGGTTTGTTCGTTCAAAGGGCCCACATTTGCCCGTGAATTGATAAACAAACTTCCAACAGCCTTTACAGTGGGATCTGAAGTAAAAGAACATAAATACCTTTTTACAAATCTTTTTAAAGAAACCCCTATCCATATTGATTTTACAACCGATGTAAAGGGAGTAGAACTGCTAAGTATATTAAAGAACATCTATGCCATCGCCATGGGTATTGTGGATGCCCATTTTAATTCGCCCAACCTTCGTTTTCTGTTTTTAACAAAAGCATTTAACGAAATGAAAGAAATATTGGAAAAATTTGGCGGAAGCAAAGGTACCCTCTTCAAATATTGTGGTTATGGAGACTTTAGTTTAACGGCCCTGAATGACCTCAGCCGTAACCGTACGCTTGGACTGCTCATTGGAAAAGGGTTTTTCACCGATGATATTTCTGATAAAGTGGTATTGGAAGGAAAAATTGCAGTTGGGGTTTTTTGCGAACAAATTTCAAAAACAAATTCTCTGGAATGTAATTTCCCGATCATTGGAGAATTGTACAAACTTTTTAATACCGATTATAAGATTTCGGAGTTTGTGAGCCGTGTAATTAATAATGGTTAGGGGTTCATTTCATTTAGGACATCTGCAAGCTTCCCTGTTAGGTTTTTTCGGGAATATTGTGAAATGTTCTTACCTTCTGCTACCAAATTCCCTTTTTTAAACTTTCGATATAGTTTTAACAATTCATCCTTTAAACTGGTAAGGTCGTTGTAATCCGCCACAAATCCGGTATTTGTTTCGTTAAGGATATTGGCTGCATCTCCATCTTTAGGCCCTATACACAGGATTGGCCTGGCTGAATTTATATATTCAAATATTTTTCCGGTAACGACCAATTTCGCATTTGGCGAATTATTGATTATTAATAATAATACCTGTGCTGACCTTTGTAACGATTGAACATCTGCATGATTGAGATATGGACGAATTTCAGTAAAATTAGTAAGCTCATATTTTTCTAACGATTCTCTAATGGAATAATCAACCTGGCCAACTAATTTTATACTGAGATCACACTTAAAAACATCTTCCTCCAGAATAATTTCATGTAAAGCTTTCCACAATATTTCCGGATTGCGGGTTGGAGCCATGGAACCGATATGTGCTATCGAAAATTTTTCGTCCGGTTGAATTGAAGTTTCGTATTTTGAAAAAGTATCAAACCCATTTGTAATTACTTCATAATCCCTTGATTCTATCTGATGAAAATCATTTACCATTCCATTGCTTACGACAACTATTCTGTCGGCATTTTTTAAAACTTCTTTTTCTAAGAAATGATGTTTTTGATCGCTTCTTTTCGTTAGACGCAAATCTTTATAAAAATCAATATTCGTCCAGGGATCTCTAAAATCAGCCAACCACGGGATATTCAACTTTTTTTTAATGCCCAGCGCGATCAAATGCATGCTATGTGGTGGGCCGGTGCTAACCATGGCATCCACCGGGTTTTCTTTTAAATATTGGGTTAAATATCGAATAGAAGGATTGATCCAAAACTTTCGTGCATCGGGTATAAATAAATTGCCTCTGATCCAAACCGAAAGATTTTCGGTAAAAGAAGGGGTTTTTTTTTCGGAGAGGAATCCTGACTTTATTTTATCGTCCTTTTTTCTGCCTACAAATTTTTTGTATGCTGAATAAGGTTCCCAAATTTTTGTTTTGAGAATGGCGATCCCTTCCGGAATTTCTTTTTCGAGCGAATGATCAATGGCTGGGGCCTCAGGATTTTCAGGTGTGTATACAATGGGTTCCCAGCCGTAATCCCTGAGGTATTTTACAAATTTTAACCAACGTTGTACGCCGGCCCCACCAGAAGACGGCCAGTAATACGTTATGATTAAAACTTTTTTCATTTTCCTTTTCGGACAAATTTCAAAATTTCAAATACGCCGTAACCCAAAACCAGCAATATCAAAAAAAGTGATGATGCAAAGGAGATCTTCTCTCCGACAATGTAAACCTTTGGTTCAAATTTAAACTCTACCAGATGTTTTCCTGCCGGAATAATCAATGCACGTAACACATAATTTGCCCGGAAATGGGGCTGAGATTGCCATCAACATAAGCATTCCAACCTTTTTCATAATATATTTCTGAAAAAGAAACAGCCAGTTTGGTCTTTTTGTATTTGATTGATATTTCATAAATGGTTGGGTGCGTATTCAATAAGTTGAATGGCTGCCGTTGAATCAAGTCCTGCTTTGTATCCTACAAGATTGTCTTTAAATCGTTTATCAATAATGGCTTCTTTTATAGGATCAAATTTGCTGATCTTTTCAAGTTCTTCATCGGCGTTATTAACCAAAATGTAATCATCCACAAACCAGGCATTTCCATAAGCAGCAGGATTGGGCATAACGGTTGGCCGTTTATCCTGTCCGGGTTGAATGATGTATTTTGTATTTAACATATTCAACACGCCCATGTTAAAATCTGATTTTATATGATGGTCATACAATTCCTGATAACGTCTGAGTTTGGCCCCATGATAGCCCCCAATGGATTTATGATAATACGATGTGCTGGCATCGGCAAACGGATCTACTGTTAAAATTCATACCCTGAAATTTGGATCAGATCTTTGAGGATCAATTCATTTGCCGGTGTTTTTGGAAACGGTGTTTCAATTTTTGATTTTTACAAAATCATCATTATTCAGGTATCGTTTATCAACGCTCCACATATCAATAACTACAATCGCAATGACGATAATATATAGTACATTGACCTTTAGTTTACCTTTAATGTAAGCCCAAATTCCGCTTGTAAGTATTAAGATAAAAAGCAAGGACCGCCACGCATCTATTCGTAATAAACTGGCCCGGTCAAGCACTATAGCATCCATTAACCAGTCGGGGTACGACTGCCTGTATTGAGCATCGTTTGGGCTACTAAAATCAAAAAATATACCGGGGAAGAGGGCAAAAATCAAGGTAAATCCTCCAACAATATAGAAAGAAAGCTGAAGCGCTTTCAGCACAGATTTTTTATCAACTTCTTTTTTAAAGATTTCGTTCAGCGCTAAAAATGCCAGGATAGGCATGGTAATCTCAGCAATCACAAGGGTCATTGATACTGCCCTGAATTTATTATAGCCCGGGAAATAGTCAAGAAAAAATTCGGTTAATGGCATAAAGTTTTTACCCCAGGATAATAAAATGGAAAGGATGGTTCCGGCAAGAAGCCACCACTTCATTGGGCCTTTGATGTAGATCAATCCAAAAACAAATAAAAATATTACAATGGCACCAAGGTATACCGGCCCCGAAGTAAAGGGTTGACTTCCCCAGTAAGTAGGCATTCCTTTAATAATATCTTCAGCCTGTTTTTTCGATATTTGATTATCAACCAGCGCCTCATAAGTGTTTGAGTTCTTACTTAATTCACCCTGTGACGACCCGCCGTGAAAATTTGGAATTAGCAAGGTTCCGGTTTCAGAAATTCCATAACTCCATTGTGTGGCATAATCTTTATCCAATCCACTGGTACGGTTTTCCTGCTCGGTAGTTAACTCCGATTTTCCTCTGATTGTTTCTTTGCCATATTCCCATGTGGCCCAAAGATTTGTAGTATGCGTCAATACACCAACAATAACAGATAGTGATACAATGGCACTTGCTTTTATAAATAAATTTAATTGTTTAGTACGAATTGCCTGGATCAGTTGTACAATTGCAAAAATTATCATCAACATCATCAGGTAATAGGTCATTTGAGGATGGCCTGCTTTAATTTCAAGAGCCATAAACAACATGGTTACAATACCCCCGAGGAAATATTTTCCCCGGTAAGTTAATATGATACCAGCAATTACGGGTGCCATATATCCTATGGCATGAGCTTTTGAATTGTGACCTGCCTCGAGTATAATAAAAAAGTAGGATGAAAAACCATATGCAATGGCACCGGCTATGCTTAGCCAGGGATTTACCCTGAGGGTTATCAATAGGATAAAAAATCCAAGCATATACAAAAAAACAAGATTTGCCGGATGTGGCAGACCCAGTTTAAAAACCTGGTCAATGTAGGTTACCAGATTTCCTTTATACTTTACAGATATCTGGTAAGCCGGCATACCACTAAACATGGAATTGGTCCAGAGTGCTTCTTCGCCTGTTTTATCCCTGAAGTCATTAACTTCCTTACTCATTCCCTTGTGTCGTGCAATATCGTCCTGCCGCAGCTGTTTACCCTCAAACAGCGGGCTCATATAAGCAAGGGATAAAGCAATAAAAAGCAGAATGGCAGCGATATATGGGATAACCTTTTTGATCTGGATGTTTTTCATGTAGTGTAATATTTATTTCTTATCATTTATTTCTTCGTAATCAACATACTCCCCCAGGTCGTCAAGAGGTTTCTTTTTCGGTGGTGTTTTTTCAACATTTATTTCACCGGGAGATTGTTGCGACTGATGTTGGTTTTCAAAATTTCTCACCGTCCGCCTGATAAAATACCTTGCAATATACGGCATTACATATCGGACAAACAATTTAAAGAGGTAATATACAATGATGATTATAAGGATTGTCCTGAGAAGTTGCATTAGATACTCAATTATTACTAAAACAAATTGTTTATAACACGACAAAATTATGACAATTCCTGAATATGGGGCAGAAAAACAAAAAGGAGATAATAAATCTATTATCTCCCTGATATATTTAGCCCTTAAATGGGATATTATCGTTTATCCAGTTTTTCGTCGGAAACGGTTAATTTTTTACGTCCTTTTGCCCTGCGCGATGCCAGTACCTTTCGGCCGTTTTTAGTAGCCATCCTGGCCCTGAATCCATGCTTATTAGCCCGTTTTCTCCTCGAAGGTTGAAATGTTCGTTTCATTTTATATCAAATTTTGGGAGTGCAAAAGTAGGGTAATATTTATTAAATGCAAACAATTTTTACATTTATTTTCGCCCGGCTATTCTCCTTTCCTTTCGACAAGAGGAATCCGCACGGTGGCAACAGTTCCGCTTGCCGGGCTGGGTTCATAGTTGATTTCTCCATCCACCGTATCAATGCGACTGGCAATGTTCAATAATCCAATTCCATCTTTTTTGTTTTCAGGTGATATTCCTTTTCCATTGTCTTCCAGCATAAGGATTAAATTATTATTGCTTTTAAACAGTTGAACCGAAACAAAATTTGCCCCTGAATGTTTGATCACATTATTAACCAATTCCTGGCAAACACGGTACAACGATAATTCAATTTTTTCATCAAAACGGCCATCTACGGCGAAATGTTCAAACTTAAAATTTATTGGTGAATATTTTAAACTTTTGGCAAGCATATCTTCTATAGCAAGGACAAGTCCATTTGTACTTAATACTTTTGGCATCATCTGATGCGAAATATTTCGAACTTCATCGGCTGCATCGTCAAGTGTTTTGGTGATCTCTTTTAGCTTTATTTCAGATTCTCCCTTTAACTCTTTTGAAATGACCTGCCATGCCATTTTTAATCCCGATAGTTGCTGAGCTACTCCATCGTGCAGTTCTCTGGCAATCCGTTTCCGTTCTTTTTCTTCGGCCTCAACCGAAGCATGCAGTAATTTTTTCCGGAATTTATTTTTCTCAGCTTCAAGTAAGGCTTTTTGTTGCAATCGTTTACGGTTATACCATAGCAATGATATAATAAATAACAAACCGATTCCTACTATAGCTGCCAGAATGTAGGCTTGTTGCCGACGAATCAACAACTGGTTTATTTCATTCTTAGCGGTTAACAGTTCAATCTCCTGTTCCTTTTTTTCCGTCTCATATTTTGTTTCCAAATCCGATAATTGCTCATATTTTTCAATGTTATAAATCGAATCGCGCACGCTATATTGCTTTGATTTAAAATCCAGTGCATCCTTATACCGGCCTGTTTTTTTATAAAGTTCTGAAAGTCCACGATAACATTGATGCTCAACAATCATTAGCTGGTTTTGAATAGCAATGTCCAGCGCTTCAAGGTAAAGTTTTTCTGCTTTATCAAATTCTCCAGTTTCAACAAATATATTAGCCAAATTTGCTGATGTCATCGCAAAAGTGTGAAGGTCATTAGTCTCTTTTGCAAGTGCAATGGCTTCCTGATAATAACTGATCCCTTTTTGAATATCACCTTGTTCTCGGTATAATTGGCCAAGATCAAGCAATACGGTGGCGATATTGTAATTATCCCTTATCGAACGGAATAATTCCAATGCATTCTCCAACAACGTAATGGCTGTCCTTGCATTCCCTTTTTTCTGGTAGTTTAAGGCCTGGCTACCGAGTGTGGTGGCCATGCCATAGGTATAATTGTAGCGTGTAAAAATGTCAAGGGCCTGTTCATTATAACGGATGGATTTTTCATATTCATGATTATCATAAAATACACGGGCAAGGTTTGTATACCCCTGCGACATCCTTATGCTGTCCTGCGCTTCCTCGTAATACCGGATGGCCTCCAATTGGTATTTAATAGCCAGGTCGAATTTACCAAGTTCCTGATAAGCCGTGCCAATTTTACTGTTGGATGCTGCTACTAAATTATCTTTCCCTTCCCTCTGCCTGATTCGCAATGAATGTTTATACAACATAATGGCTGAATCGTATTCAGATTTTCTGAAAAAGACAGTGCCCAAATCGTTATAAACCTGTGCAATAAGCAAAGAATCGCCAAATTGATAGGCAAAAGACAGTGCCTGCCTGCCAAATTCTTCCGATTTTTTTATATCAATGGCCCCATATTGCCAGCAAAGTTCATTCAGGAGGTTTACCTTTTCTTCGCCTTCCCGCTCGGGCAAAAGGTTTTCAAGGCTGTCGAGGTTGGTTTCCTGAGCTTGAATTAAAATAGGAAATAACATGTAAATCAGTAAAGAGCTGACTTTCATAGAAAAATTTTTTGTAAAAATACTATTTTATTCAGCTTGCGACAGAGGGCTATTTTTCTGAAACTTTTTGTAAGTTTGCACGAAATCTAAAAAAAAAAATGAGAACAATTTATATCCATGGCCTCGACAGCCACCCATTTCCCGAAAAAAATAAAATAATGAAACAGGCAGGATTGGAAGTTACGGCACTGCACATCAATTACAGGGAAAAATTGGGTGTATATGAAACCCTGAAGGACACGGTCATTAGAAAAAAAATCGAATTTATCATAGGAAGTTCACTGGGGGGATATCTTGGAAATACACTGGCCGAAGATTTGGGATTACCTTGCCTTCTCTTTAACCCGGCCATGCACTATACTGATGTTTTTTATTCTAAAATTCCGGTCATAAAAAAACCACTTTGTCCGTCAAGATATGTCGTGTTAGGAGAAAACGATGCTACCATCAATCCAAACTATACCTTAAAAGTGTTTCGTGAAAAGGAAAAAAAATGTGCGTCGCAACGCATTATAACCTGCCATTGGCTGGGCCATGAAATTGACCTGCAAACTTTTGAAGAGATGGTGCATTGGGCACTTTACCCCATTATGCCAACAAAATAATTCATTCTATAACGCGAACCTTTATAATATTTATCCATTTTGAGATTATTTATCCTTGCAAATTACTAATTTATAAATGCGTGTGGTAAAACTTGCAATCCCAATAGATTTTTAATTCTAAAGGAGCAGATTTTTTGAAGTGAATTTAAAATCCTAATAAAATAGCCAGGTATTACAAATTAGTAAATTCATCTCATCTTAATTTAGTATTAATCTTTTTAAATTAAAAGGGAATAAAATGGGTTTTTTTCATAGCTTTGCAGGCTTAATTTTTTTTTGGTTAAACGACAGGAAATCAATATATAAGTTTTTAAAAAGTTAAATTAATTTATTATGTCAGAAAAATATGTTTATACGTTTGGCGATAAAAAAGCCGAAGGTAATGCAAAAATGAAAAATTTGCTCGGGGGTAAAGGGGCCAACCTTGCAGAAATGAACCTTATTGGCGTACCGGTTCCTCCGGGATTTACTATCACTACCGATGTATGTACATTATATTATGCTAAAGGCCGCGAAAATGTGGTGGAATTGATAAAACCGGAAGTTGAAAATGCTGTAAAAAACATTGAAAAAATCATGGGCACAAAATTCGGTGACAAAGAAAACCCATGCTTACTTTCAGTTCGTTCAGGTGCCAGGGCTTCCATGCCTGGGATGATGGATACCGTTCTCAATCTTGGGTTGAATGATGTGGCTGTTGAAGGAATTGCCAAAAGAACAGGAAATGAACGATTTGCATGGGATTCGTACCGTAGGTTTGTTCAAATGTTTGGTGATGTTGTTCTTGAAATGAAACCTGAATCAAAAGAAGATATTGACCCGTTTGAGGAGATCATCGAAAAGATGAAAGAAGAAAAAGGAGTTGAGCTGGATACACAACTTACCACAGATGACCTCAAAGAAATGGTTAAACGTTTTAAAAAAGCGGTAAAAGTTAAAACAGGAAAAGATTTCCCGGATGATCCATGGGAACAATTGTGGGGTTCGGTGATGGCAGTGTTTGGAAGCTGGATGAACGACCGTGCTATCCTGTACAGAAAGTTGAACAATATTCCTGATGAGTGGGGAACTGCCGTGAATGTTCAGGCGATGGTGTTTGGCAATATGGGACAAAATTCAGGAACGGGCGTTGCCTTTACCATGGACGCCGGAACCGGAGAAGATATATTTAATGGTGAATACCTCATTGATGCACAAGGTGAAGATGTGGTTGCCGGAACTCGCACACCGCAGCAAATTACGAAAGAGGGATCACTCCGTTGGGCAAAACTGGCCAACGTAACTGAAGAAGACCGTAAAAATAATTTTCCTTCATTGGAAGAAGTAATGCCTTCTGTTTATAAAGAACTGGATGACATTCAACAAAAACTGGAGAACCACTACTCTGATATGCAGGATCTCGAATTCACCATTCAGGATGGAAAACTTTGGCTATTACAAACCAGAAATGGAAAACGCACCGGTGCCGCCATGGTGAAAATAGCTATGGATATGTATAAGAATGGCCGGATTGATAAAAATACAGCCATCATGCGGGTTGAACCAAACAAACTGGATGAGCTTCTTCACCCAGTGTTTGATGGCGATGCAATAAAAGCAGCGAAAGTGGTTGCCAAAGGATTACCAGCCTCACCGGGTGCCGCCACCGGGCAAATTGTTTTTCACGCCGATGAAGCGGAAGATTGGGTTGCCGATGGAAGAAAAGTGGTTCTTATCAGAATTGAAACCTCCCCGGAAGATCTCGCCGGAATGAACGTCGCTGAAGGTATTCTAACAGCCCGTGGTGGAATGACTTCACACGCGGCAGTTGTGGCCCGTGGAATGGGTAAATGTTGTGTTTCAGGAGCCGGTTCTGTAAAAATTGATTATAAAGCCAGAACCTTAACAGCAAGCGGAATTACATTTAAAGAAGGTGACTGGATTTCGTTAAACGGAACGACCGGTGAAGTATATGAAGGACAGATCAAAACTAAAAAACCTGAACTGAGCGGTGATTTTGGCGATTTGATGAAACTGGCCGACAAAACGGCCCGGATGAAAGTTCGTACCAATGCCGATACCCCTCATGATTCTGAGGTAGCACGTGAATTTGGTGCCGTTGGTATTGGCCTTTGCCGCACGGAACACATGTTCTTTGGCGAAGGAAAAATTCAGGCTATGCGCGAAATGATCCTTGCCGAAGGAGTCGAAGGTAGAAGAAAAGCCCTCGAAAAATTATTGCCAATTCAGCGTGAAGATTTTGAAGGAATTTTTGAAGCCATGCATGATCTGCCTGTTACAGTTCGCTTGCTTGACCCTCCCCTGCATGAGTTTGTGCCCCACGATGATAAAGGACAGCAGGAAATGGCTGACTTAATGGGCATTTCATTGGAAACTGTCAAACAAAAAGTAGAAGATCTTTCAGAATTTAACCCGATGCTCGGCCACCGTGGCTGCCGGTTGGGAAATACCTATCCTGAAATTTCAGAAATGCAGGCCAGGGCCATCATGGAAGCTGCCATTAACCTTAAGAAAAAAGGTATCCATGCCCATCCGGAGATCATGATCCCGTTGACCGGTACATTAGCAGAAATGAAAATGCAGGAAGAGATTGTAAGGACAACAGCGGAAAAAGTGATTGCAGAAAAAAATGAACGTGTTGAATACCTTGTTGGTACCATGATAGAAATTCCACGTGCTGCGCTAACAGCCGATGAAATTGCCAAATCCGCTGAGTTTTTCTCGTTTGGAACCAATGATCTCACCCAGATGACCTTTGGATATTCACGTGACGATGCAGGAAAATTTCTGCCGGTTTATCTACAGAAAAACATTCTTAAAGTCGACCCGTTCCAGGCTCTGGATCAGGAAGGCGTTGGCCAGTTGATAGAGATGGCTGTGAAAAGAGGCCGCAAAACACGTAAAAACATTAAATTGGGAATCTGTGGTGAACATGGCGGTGAACCTTCTTCCGTTGAGTTCTGTCATCGAGTTGGTCTTCACTACGTGAGTTGTTCGCCTTACCGTGTACCGATTGCTAGATTAGCAGCTGCCCAGGCAGTTGTTCGTCAAAAACTTGAGAAGAAAGCGAAAAAGGCAGCGAAAAAGCAAAAAAGGCGAATAAGAAGAAGAAATAGTTCGAAGTTCGGAATTTGAAAATATTCTTATATATACCTAAAAAGGTGGCCCTGTAAGGGCTGCCTTTTTTCATTTTACATTTTTCTATTTTGTAAACATTCTAAATTATTATAATTGCTTTTATAAACTTTTTAATTTCTTACTTTTGCTTCGTAATACCTTGTGTTATTGAAATAACAGATAAAACTAAATCATAAAAATATGGCTGTAAACATGGAAAAAATTAAAGCTGATTTAATAAGTTACGGGATTCATGATGTTGAAAAGATCATTTATAATCCTTCATATGAAGAGTTGTACGAACTTGAAATGGACCCATCACTTGATGGTTATGAAAAAGGACAACTATCTGAACTGGGTGCTGTTAATGTAATGACCGGAATTTTTACAGGCCGTTCGCCTAAAGACAAATACATTGTTCTTGACGACAAAACCAAGAACACCGTTTGGTGGGCAAACCCCGGCAATAAATCGGATAATAAACCCGTTGACGATAAGGCATGGAAACATTGCTATAAACTTGGCGCAGAAGAATTGTCGGGAAAAAAACTTTTTGTTGTGGATGGTTATTCAGGTGCCAATGAAGACACCCGATTGAATGTACGGTTTATCATGGAAGTAGCCTGGCAGGCCCATTTTGTTAAAAATATGTTTATCCGCCCATCAGAAAAGGAATTAGAAAACTTCAAACCTGATTTTGTTGTGTTAAATGCAGCTAAAACAACCAATCCTGAATGGAAAAACATGAAACGTACAGATGGTGTTCCATTTAATTCAGACGTATTTGTTGTGTTTAATTTAACTGAAGGGCGTGCAGTTATTGGAGGAAGCTGGTACGGTGGAGAAATGAAAAAAGGAATTTTTTCCATTATGAACTATTACCTCCCGCTGAAGGGCATTGCCGCCATGCATTGCTCTGCAAATGTTGGTAAGGATGGTGATACCGCCATTTTCTTTGGATTGTCCGGAACAGGGAAAACCACGTTATCCACCGATCCAAAACGTGCTTTGATCGGTGACGACGAACATGGTTGGGATGATGATGGGATCTTTAATTTTGAAGGTGGCTGTTATGCCAAAACCATTCATCTTGATAAAGAAAGCGAACCCGATATTTATAACGCGATTAAAAGGGATGCTTTACTTGAAAATGTTACAGTAGCAGAAGATGGGAAAATTGATTTTGAAGATGGATCGGTAACTCAGAATACGAGAGTTTCATACCCCATCTATCATATTGATAATATTGTAAAACCTGTTTCGAAAGCAGGACCAGCTAAAAAAGTCATTTTTTTAACAGCTGATGCGTTTGGAGTAATGCCACCTGTGGCTAAACTTACACCTGATCAAACAAAATATCATTTTCTATCAGGTTTTACAGCAAAACTGGCAGGAACTGAGCTTGGAATTACAGAACCCGTTCCTACATTTTCTGCGTGTTTTGGTGCCGCTTTTTTAACATTACATCCTACAAAATACGGCGAAGAATTAGTAAAAAGAATGGAAGCGAACGGCGCTGCGGCTTATCTTGTAAATACAGGATGGAATGGTACAGGCAAACGAATTTTCAATTAAAGATACCCGTGGAATTATTGATGCTATTCTGGATGGTTCGATTGAAAAGGCAAAAACAAAAATGATCCCGGTATTTAATCTGGAAGCCTACGGCACTTCCGGAGTTGATCCAGCCATTCTTGATCCGCGAAATACATACGGTGATCCAAATGAGTGGACAAAAAAGGCGACTAAACTGGCAGAACTGTTTATAAATAACTTCAAGCAATATACTGATAATGACGCAGGCAAAAAGCTGGTAGCGGCCGGCCCCCAGCTATAATTTTTTAAAATATTAAGAGCCCGGTAATACCGGGCTTTTTTTTTGTGATAATTTTTTATATCTTTAAGGCAAAATTAATGTTCAACCTTTAAAACCTGAAATTATGCAAACGTATATTTTACTTACAAAACTTGCCCCAGATTTGTCGAAAAAAATGAAAGATCGTGCAGCACTCGGCCACACCTGGCTCGACCATGTGAAAGTAAAATGTCCTGAAGTGAAATTTATTGCTCATTATGCTATTTTGGGCCAGTACGATTTTATTGATATTTATGAAGCCCCGGATAATGAAACAGCAGCAAAAGTTTCCATCATCAGCCAGGCCAATGGAGCCCTGAGCGCCGAAAGCCTGACAGCAATACCTTACAAGAAGTTTATTAAATTGACAAAAGAAATTTGATAAATTTTCTTTTAACGAACAAGTTTACTCCTTTTTGAAATAAACCATTCAAAAAAAGTAACATTCATTAATATCAAAAGCATCCCATATATACTGTCTTCAACCGGGATGGTAAACAGACGAATGCCCAGGTTCATCGAATCATCATACCAAACGACTTCGTCTTCAATAAATGAACCCGTTAACAGGCCATTAACAATAAAAAATGGAATAAGGATAATCATATAGGAAAAATAAAACCTTCCAAGATATTTTGATTTGATCACATACAAATGAATCAAAAGAAAAATTGCCGTAAAGACAAACGTTACTGAGGTATACAATCTATTGTAGAATATGACCGCTGTAAAGGAAAGAATAATGATAAGAACCCAGCTTATGGCTGTTTGATATTTCCCAAAATAATCCTTGTTAATAAGGTAATTCAAAGAAACATAAGTGAATACGCAAGCATATGGAATTGTAATAAAAAACATCCACTCTTCGATGGGTAAATTGATCAAATTAATTCCAGTTAAATAGCGCGGATTAAATCCCCAAATTCCAAGATGGGTGAAAAGAACATCCCAGGCAATAAAAAAAGCCAATGTGACAAGCATCCCCGGGAAAAAATATTTCCATTGTTTGTAGAAATTCAACCGCTTATCAAAACTGGCGATGAAAGGAACAGAAATCGAAAACAGGTTAATTAACAGATACAAGTACATAGTCCCCTCCTACCCGAATTTTATAGTCGCAAAAATCTTATTTTCTAAACTCTTCTTTGTAGTATTTTACAGGCGCCACCAGAAATCCATAATTGTAATGAGCATGCGGATTATGATGTTCCTTATGGGCCTTTACTGTTGCCCTTAAATACCTGTTCGAAAAATTCTGCAGCATCTTAATCCGTTGATGAACATACACATCGTGAAACATAAAATAGGCAATTCCATACCCTAAAATTCCGATGCCTATCCAAAACCGGTAATCAAATTCTGCATAACCAAAGTAAATGAGAATAATACTTGGAATAGCAAAAATAACGGCGAATACATCATTCCATTCAACTTTCCGACCATCGCGAATATGATGATCTTTATGCAACACCCATAAAAATCCATGCATTACATATTTGTGTGTAAACCAGGCCATAAATTCCATAAAGAAAAAAGCAGCCATCACGATCAATACAGCAATTATCCAATTCATTTTATTATTTATTTAAGATTTGTTATTTATTAAATATTTTTCTACTTCATCAAAGGCAATCCGAAACCAAACAGTGTAATGTTCCGGATGTTTATTCATGTCCTCACGGATACTTTTCATATCCATAAATTTCCAGTCATTCACTTCCTCGTGGTTGATTTTTGGTTTAAGTTCACTCCGGCCAAAGAACACGTGATCGAATTCATGCTCTATCAATCCTCCACCAACATCCGATTTATATATAAACGTAAAAACTTCCTCAAAATCACAATCAAAACCCATCTCTTCAACCATTCTTCTGTGAGCAGCATCTTCTGTTTTTTCACTTAATCGCGGATGACTGCAACATGTATTTGTCCATCTTCCGGGTGAGTGATATTTTGTTAATGCCCGTTGCTGAAGCATCAGTTCATCTTTATCGTTAAAAACAAAAACAGAAAAAGCTCGATGCAAAACCCCTTTAATATGGGCCTCCTGTTTTTCCATTTTACCAATGGGATTGTCTTTTTCATCAACCAGTACAACGTATTCTTCCCGAATCATTTTACCTATTATTTACGATTAAATTTGTCAGATTTTGTTTTTCGCCCGGGGTCAACTCGCCGGATGATATCATATAATTTAAAATACGTTTCGTCAAATCCAGATCAACGCCCGAGGAAGCCTGCAAATTTAATCTTTCCAAAATAAATTTTTTATCTTCTTCCATGTCATTGTAGTTTAACAAAGAAGGAATATTGCTTTGTATCGTAAACCTGATAAACCGGATTTCAATATTATCGGAGTCAGAATCAACAGCATTTTCAATAATTTTTTTACCCTCGTTGAACGCAGAAAGTTTTTGCAATGGCCAAGTTTTGCAATTGGCCGTGGTGGCAATGGATGCCCCATAATATGCTGACATCACCGGATCAGTGGGCGCATTGGATGAAAGTAACTGAACTAATTCGTTGGCCCCACATTCTCCAATCCAACCTTCGAAATAAAGGGTCCTTACCTCACTAATATCCATATTACTTGCCAACACAGGCAAGCTCATCAAAACAACTATGACAATTAAAACTACTTTATTCATTACAAAATATTAAAAGCATGCCTTAAAGCCGAAGATAATAGCAAACTATATTTTTCAGAATTAGGAATACGAACTCTTTTTTGTAAGATTTCCTTGCTATCTGTCCGTTTAATTTTCCTCAATAAGGACAAATAATAAATGTAAGCCACATAAACGCCAAATCTGGCACCTTTAGGAAGTTGTTTAATGCCAACATAAGCTTTGCTAAAATCTTCTTCAATATCTGAAATGATTTGGGATTTTGAATTTTCATTCAGGTTAAAAACATCCAATCCTGGAAAATACGACCTTCCCAATTGGTTTTTATCGGCATTCAAATCACGTAAAAAGTTAACTTTTTGAAATGCTGAACCCAGCGACATGGCTGATGGTTTTAATTCCTCATAGCGCGCTTTATCCCCTTCCACAAAAACCTGGAGACACATTAACCCAACAACTTCAGCTGAACCCAAAATATATTTTTTAAAGGACTCCCCATCATGTTCTTTTTGATCAAGATCCATTTCCATGCTTTCCAGGAAAAGATCAATTAGCTCGTGATCAATATTAAATTCATTAACAACCCATTGAAAACTATTGATGATGGGGTTTAAGCTAATTCCTTCTTCAATGGCTTCAAAAGTATCGCGCCTAAACTTGTCCAATAATTTCTTTTTATCAAATCCATGAAATGAATCCACGATTTCATCAGCAAACCTGACAAAACCATAAATGGCATAAATGGGATTATGATATTTTTTATTAAAAACCCTGATGCCCAGCGAAAAAGATGTTGAGTAAGTATTGGTTGTAAGCTTACTTGATTTTTTCGAAACAATATCAAATATATATTTCATAGAGTTAATTGTTAAATTGTTTAATAATTTCGTTGGCTGCCACCTGTCCTGAAATAATGGCCGGAGGCACACCTGGTCCGGGAACAGTAAGCTGCCCGGTATAAAATAAATTCTTTACTTTTTTCGATTGCATTTTTGGTTTGAGAAATGCAGTTTGTGTTAATGTGTTCGCCAATCCATAAGCATTTCCTTTGTACGAATTATAATCTGTTTCAAAATTGCGATGCGCATACGATTGTTTGTAAACCACAGCGTCCCTTATTGTGTCTCCTGTATGAGATTCAAGTTTATCCATCACGTAATTATAGTAATGTTCACGCATTTCATCCGTATCCGCTAAATCAGGTGCAACGGGAATCAAGACCATCAGGTTCTCCATTCCTTTAGGGGCAACAGTATCATCTGTTTTAGATGTATTGCTTATATAAATACTTGGTTTTTCAGGCCATTTCGGATCGTTATAAATTTCGTGGGCATGTTTTGTAAAATCCTCATCAAAAAACAACACATGATGTTTCAGATTTGGCAGCGGTTTATTTATCCCCAGGTAAAAAATCAACGAGGATGGCGACATGACACGTTTATCCCAATAGCCCGTTGAATAGGTTCTGAATTCTTTCGGCAATAAATTTTGTTCCACATGATTATAATCAGCACTTGCCACGACAACATCTGCATCATATGAATGGCCGTTTACTCTTACCGATGCAGCCCTGTTGTATTTAACATCGATGTGGTCAACCGGTGAATTGTATTCAAATTCAACACCTAAGGATTCAGCCAGCGTTGTCATACCTTCCACTACTTTATACATGCCTCCTTTAGGATACCAGGTACCTAGTTTAATATCTCCGTAATTCATTAATGAATACAGGGCAGGGGTTGTCTTGGGCGTTCCTCCCAAAAACAAAACAGGAAATTCAAGCATTTGCAATAGCTTAGGATGTTTAAAATATTTTCGGATGTATTGATGAAATGATTTGAAAACATCTAATCGTAATATACCACTCATCAGGTCACTATCAATAAATTCAAGAGGTGAAGCACTTTTTTTGTAAACCAGCTTATTGATTCCAATTTGGTATTTAAATTCAGCCGACTGAAGAAATTGTTTGAGTTTATTTGCACTCCCTTGTTCAATTTCTTCAAACATAGCACAAAACTCGTCAAAATCAGCCGGCAAATCAGTTTGATCATTTTTTCCCCAAACTATCCTATACGAAGGGTCAAGCCTCTGAAGTTCATAATAATCTTTCGTTGTTTTTCCAAAGTTTTCAAAAAAGCGGTCAAATACATCAGGCATCCAATACCAACTCGGACCCATATCAAAAGTGAATCCATCCACTTCCAACTTTCGTGCTCGTCCGCCTGGAATTGCATTTTTTTCCAATACCTTCACCTTGTATCCGGCTTTTGCAAGAAAACTGGCTGCTGATAATCCGGAAAAACCCGCTCCGATAACTATGGCATTTATTGTTTTCATCAAGTTGATTGATTTGATAAGACTACAACAAAAGAAATTTGATTTTGTTTAATGTTGTTTAATTATTTTTAAACAAATAAATAATTCAAAAAAACTTGACAACGACATAATGATTATATTATCTTTGACCGACCGTTCATTCAATAAAGTTAATGGTTATTGGTTGTTGGTTAAATGTTTATCTGCCAATAACTCTTAATCTTTAACTAATATCAGCTTACAATGTCACCTCGAACTAGCAAACAATTTGAAGAGATTCGGGAAATCCGGAAAAAGCAGATCATGGATGTTGCCATGTATCTTTTTGCTGAAAAGGGTTATTCAAATACCTCTATTAGTTTAATTGCAACGAAAGCAAAAATTTCGAAAGGTTTGCTTTACAATTACTTTACCAGCAAAGAAGACTTGCTTATTCACATTTTTGAAGAGGGAATTCAGGAAATGCTTTCTTTTTTCGATCCGAACAAAGACGGTGTTTTAACGAGAGACGAATTTATTTTCTTTATTCATGAGACATTTAATTTGATGAGCCGGAAAATAAGTTTTTATAAATTATATTTTTCCCTGGTTATGCAGCCTTCGGTTTGGTCGGTATTTGAAAAGAAATTTGCTGAAATAATTACCCCTTTAATAAAAATGCTGACTGCCTATTATAAAAATAAAGGATCAAAAAACCCGGAGGCTGAGGCAGTTTTAATGGGTTCATTACTCGATGGGATTGGCTTTAACTATGTTTTTAATCCCAGCCTTTATCCAATCGAACAGGTTAAAGAAATGGTAATTAAACGATTTGTATAAAATTAAACACAACAATGAAAATCTTAAAATCAACAATTATTCCGCTCCTTTTCACCATCTTTTTGTTTCCGTTTAGTTTATTTAGTCAGGATTTAACGGCAAAAGAAATTATTGATAAAGCCGATAAAAAAAACCGTGGTGAAACCCAGCAAGGAACCATGCAAATGAAAATAATCCGGCCCGATTGGGAACGTACGGTAGAAATGAAAAGCTGGTCGAAAGGCGATGATTATTTTATCATCTACATAACTGCCCCTGCCAAGGATAAAGGCCAGGTTTTTTTGAAGCGGGAAAAAGAGATGTGGAACTGGGTGCCGACAATCGAACGCATGATCAAAATTCCTCCTTCGATGATGATGCAGTCGTGGATGGGATCTGATTTTACCAACGATGACCTGGTAAAACAATCGTCCATTGTAAAGGATTATACCCATACGTTATTGGAAGAGGAAGAAGTCCGAGGGCAATTATGTTATAAAATTGAATTAATACCGTTGCCGGATGCGCCTGTTGTATGGGGAAAGATCATTTCATGGATCACCAAAGACGGGCTCAATTTATGGAAATCGGAATATTACGATGAAGACGATTTTCTGATCAATATTGAAAATGCATATGACCTGAAAGATTTCGGCGACAGGACCTTACCAAGCCGTATGGAAATTATACCGGCTGATGAGCCAGATAAAAAAACCGTTTTGCTGATGATGGAAATTGAATTTAACAAACCCATTGATGATAGTTTCTTTACACAACAAAACATGAAAAAAGTGAGATAGGATTGGTTGACCTTTTGGGTTAAATTTTTACCCTGAAAGAGAGGAATGCAAAACATGAAACTCACAATACAAAACAATTATTAATGAAAACTTATTTAAAATTAGCCTGGAGGAACTTATGGCGGAATTCCAGAAGAACAATCATTACCATGGCATCCGTATTTTTTGGCGTGGTTTTATCTGTGTTGATGACATCCATGCAATACGGTTCCTACGATTCGATGATCAATAATGTGGTTAAATTTTATTCAGGCTATGCCCAGATTTTTACTGAAGAATATCATGAAAACAAAACCATCAACAACACCATGGAATTAACCGATTCCATAAAAGCCATTGTTAAACAGGCACCCCATCTTACCTATATTGCCCCCCGGCTTGAATACTTTGCCCTGGCATCATCAGAGGAATTAACAAAGGGCGCTGTAATAGTTGGCATTGATCCCGAAATGGAAAGCCACGTAACAGATGTGGCAAAATGGGTGGATGAAGGACAATACATCAATCAGGGGGATGATGGAGTGATGGTTTCTATAAACCTGGCAAATTATCTAAAAATCAAGGTAGGTGACACACTAGTCCTTTATGGGCAGGGATATCACGGCATTACGGCAGCCGATTTGTTTCCTGTAAGAGGAATTTTAAATTTTCCCTCACCTGATCTGAATAATCAACTGATCTATATGGATATCAAAACGTGCCAGAAATTTTTTGGTTCACCCAACAGAATTACCTCCCTTATTCTCATGGTTGAAGATTATCACTACCTTCCAACTACAATGGCATATTTAAAAAAAGTGATTGATACTCCGTTAGCGGTCATGTCGTGGGATGAACTTCAGCCGGAACTTGTTCAAATGATTGAAGGCGATCGCGCAGGGGGGATTTTTATGAAACTTATTTTGTATTTAGTGGTGGCTTTTGGAATTATCGGAACCATTATTATGATGATGGCAGAACGGACGCGTGAATTAGGAGTTACCATTTCCATTGGCATGCAGCGATACAGCCTTGCCACCATTTTGTATATCGAAACAATATTAACCGGTTTGGTAGGCTCTTTTATCGGAATCGCAGTTAGTATTCCATTGGTCGTATATTTGTTTAAAAACCCAATTCCATTAACGGGTAATGCAGCCGAAACCATGATTGATATGGGAATGGAACCATTAATGTATTTTTCTCAAAGTCCATTTGTATTTTACAACCAGGCCCTGACTGTTTTTCTGATTACCCTAATCGTAGGATTTATTCCCGTTTATAAAGCCTTTAATTTAAAATTGAATCAAGCCTGAAAGCTTAGTTTTTAATATTTATCAATAAATCTAATTCATATGATTTTTCAAATATCGTGGCGGAATGTATGGCGCAACAAGGTAAGAAGCCTTGTGGTGATCACTGCTATCACCATTGGAATTTTTGCCGGAGTATGGTCCGCCGCCTTTTTTAAAGGGATGATGAACCAGCGCATTGACAAGGTTATAAATACGGAATTATCGAGTATGCAGATTCACCAGCCCGATTTCAGAAAAACATCTGAATTTTCAAATTATATCCCTCATGTCAATAGACTGATGTCTGAAATTGAATCCATTCCAAATGTAAAAGGGGTAAGCAAACGTATGGTTATTCAATCTATGGTTTCTTCGGCTGAAACGGCTGCCGGCGTTCTCATACTTGGTATTGACCCTGGAAAAGAATCTCAGGTTACGAATATCTTCGAAAAAGTAATTGATGGAGCATATTTTGAACAGATCAGCAAAAATCCGGCAGTAATTGGTAAAAAGCTGGCTGAGAAACTCAATGTAAAAGTCAGGTCAAAGATTGTAATTACCATGCAGGATATGGAGAACAATATTGTTGGAGGGGCATTCAGGGTAGCAGGAATTTATTCCACAAATAATAATATGTATGATGAAAGTCATGTATTTGTAAAAATTGATGACCTGGCGAAACTATCTGTTTTTCCTGGGGATGTTGCTCATGAAATAGCCATTAGTCTTAATGATAAAGAATTATTGGCCGATGTTCAAAGCAAGGTAAGTTTGATAGCACAAAATTATGAAGTCATGAACTGGAAAGAACTTAGTCCTGAAATGAGTTACCTCACTGAAACCATGGATTTGTATATGTATATTTTCATTTTAATCATCCTGCTTGCCCTTCTTTTTGGGATCATAAATACGATGCTTATGGTGGTGATGGAACGAACCAAAGAGATTGGAATGTTAATGGCTGTAGGGATGCACAAATTCAGAATATTTTCGATGATCGTCATCGAATCGGTGATGCTATCCCTGGTGGGTGGTATTTTTGGAATTATCGTAGGAGCCCTTGTTTCCAAAGCAGGAGAAACACATCCCGTTGATTTATCAGCCTGGTCGGAAGGTTATCAGGCCCTGGGCTATGATGCATTTGTGTATACAAAACTTCAACCCGAACTGGTAATCAACGTGGCTTTAATGGTCATAATAACCGGCATAATTGCAGCCCTTTACCCGGCTTACAAGGCATTAAAGAATGATCCGGCGGATGCTTTAAGAATAGAATAGTCCATTGTGAGAATTAAAGAAGATAGCTTATAAAGAGAAAATTAAACAGGATAAAACATGAAAGTAATAGAGATCAAAGATTTGTTTAAAATTTACAACAGCAGTGAAATCCAGGTGAAAGCTGTAAACGGAATCACGGTCGATTTTGAAGAGGGCGAATTTACGGCTGTTGTGGGTCCGTCAGGGTCGGGCAAAACAACTTTTCTAAACATGCTTGGAGGATTGGATAAACCAACTTCTGGGGAAGTTAAAATTGCTGAGGTGGATATCTGGGGTCTCAGCTCTAGAAAACTAATCGATTTCAGGTTGCATAATATTGGTTTTGTTTTCCAGGCATACAATCTCATTCCGGTGCTAACCGCAAAAGAAAATGTTGAATTTATCATGCACCTGCAAGGGCAAAAGAAACATGCCCGGGATGCGAGAACTAAGGAATTGCTGAAAGCCGTTGGCCTGGGTGATCGAATGAATAGTCGTCCCAATAAGTTGTCGGGTGGTCAGCAGCAAAGAATAGCCGTTGCCAGGGCACTGGCTTCAAAACCAAAATTTATTTTAGCAGATGAACCTACTGCTAACCTAGATTCCAAGTCTACGGAAAATTTGCTGGACATGATGGAAAGGCTGAATAAAGAAGAAAACATTACGTTTATATTTTCGACTCATGACCAACGGGTGGTAAATAAAGCCAGAAGAGTAATTACCCTTGATGATGGACAGGTAATTAGTGATGAAACAAAATAACAAATAATCGTTATCTCGAATCAAAAGGTGGGAATTACGAAGGAATGAAGCAATCTTCTTGTATACATGAATTCCATTTTGAGATAGCTTCGCTCCCAGGCTGATAGCCAACCTTAAGGCTCGCTATGACGGAGAAGAAAAATAAAAAATGAAACTATTCAAATTGGTATTATTTTTTTCACTGATTTCAATCAGCCATAAAGGGATAACCCAGGAAAAAAAAATAGATTTCAGTGGCCATCTACAAAACCTGAACACCGTTTGGATACAGGATATAAGCTCGGAGTGGTATTCTTCGGCTTCCATTTATAACAGGCTCAACCTGAAATGGTATATGAACAAAAACTGGACTTTCTCAGCAAGTGCCAGAAATGTGATGAACTTCGGACAGATAATCTATTATGGGTATCCCTATTACTCAGAATTGCTTGTGCAGGATAATGGATATATGGACTTAACATGGGATTGGGCAAGCGATTCATCTTATGTTCTCTATTCCAATATTGATAGACTTAGTTTGAATTTTACAAAAGGGAAATTAGAAACTACCATAGGGAGGCAACGGATTAATTGGGGTATAAATATGGTATGGAACCCAAACGACATTTTTAACACCTTTAACTATTACGATTTTGATTATGCAGAGCGTCCGGGTTGCGACGCCTTCAGGGTTCAATACTATACCGGGTATTCATCTTCTTTTGAAGGTGCTGTTAAAATGGATGCAAACGAAGAAATCACAGCCGCAGGCATGTACCGGTTTAATCGGTGGAATTATGATTTCCAGGTAATGGGTGGTGTAATGACCAGCGATGTTGTTATTGGCGGCGGCTGGTCAGGCAATATTAAAAATGCCGGATTTACAGGAGAAGTTTCATACTTCAGAGATAAAAATAACTTTGCTGATACAACAGGAATCTGGGTCCTCTCTGCCGGAGCTAATTACACCTTTCGAAATAGCCTTTTTGTTCATCTCTCCGGCCTTTATACAAGCAATGGAACAACAGGAAATGCAGGTGTAACAAATCCCCTGGATAATCCATTTCTAAACAATCAGCAAATTTCACCAAAATCTTTTACGCTGGCAAGGTATTCTTTATTTGGCCAAGTTTCCTATCCGTTTACACCTCTGATTAATGGTGATATCTCTGCTATTGTTAACCCTAACGATGGTTCGGCCTATTTGGGCCCGAATATAGGTTTTTCGCTCTCCGATAACATTGTTCTTTTATTGATGTCTCAAATTATGATTGGCCCGCCGGGAACAGAATTTGGTGGATATGGGAGTCTATATTATATGCGGTTGAAGTGGTCGTTTTAACCTGGCGAGGCTATTAGATTATATGCAATATTTAACCTTTAATCGCATTTATCAATACAAAAGGGATACTGAGTTTTACGAAGCCATATTTCTCGGACTGTGTGTTTAGACTTGATTCCAGCCTATCAAATATTTCTACCCGTCTTTTTTGGCAATATACCAATCCATGAATCCATAAACGCAAGGCGAATAAAATAATGATTTAACATAGCTGTCCCTGTTGCAAATTTATAGTTAAACTGGTCGTGCTCTAAATCCTTAATAACAAAGCCGTGCTTCCGAACCATTTGTGTAATCTCATTGAGGGGGCGACGTTTTTGATGAATATGCTGATGCATTAAGTCAATTTCTTTAGTTAAATGCAAATCCAATAAAACATCTTCCAATAAGTTATAAAACTCAACCATGCTTTTATCCAGGTTCAACGTTTGAATAAATTGGCCACCGGGTTTAATGATCCTTGAACATTCCGAAATTACTCTCTCAATATCGGAAACATTATTGATCCCATTATTGCTTGTGATTAAATCCACAAAATCATCTCCCAGAGGAATCGACTCCGCAACACCTTCAATGATGTGTATATTTGATATTTTATACTTTTCTATTTTCTTCTTTACCCTGACAATGGCTTCTTTCCAGGGGTCAATTCCATAAACAGTAGAACTTTCGCCAAGCCGCATGGCAAGTTCGGTGAGTGGAAAGCCGGTGCCAAACCCAATATCAAGTGCTGAAATGTCAGGCTTGTAGTCAACATAGTCGAGCAATTTTAAGCCAAAAGGGGCCGACCAGATAGGTATTTCATCCAAAACATCGATCATCTTATCAACATCAAAACTATCTGTTAAATAACACTTCATAGGATTGTTTTATACCTTTTACTTTTTCCTGTCAGGTTCATCAAAGCTAATCATCCATTGAATTCCAAATTTATCGGTGAACATACCGAAATAGGAATCCCAGAATGTTTTTCCCATCGGCATTATTATTTGGCCACCCTTCGATAATCCGTTAAATAGCCGGTCTGCATCCGCTTTACTACTTGCATTAACAGAAACCGAAAAATTATTTCCCTGTATGAATCCGGCTGTCCATTCACCGCCGGTATCACTGCCCATCAGAACATGGTGTTTACCAATACGCAACGCAACATGCATCACTTTTTCCAAATCTTTTTCAGACAATGGATATTCAGGATTTTCAGGCATTTCTTTAAATTTTCTGATGTCTGCTTTGCCCTCATTAAATACAGATTCGTAGAATAAAAATGCCTCTTCACAATTTCCGTCAAAAGTTAGATATACATTTATTGAAATCATATTTAGTTTGTTTTACGTTTATTTTTCTAGGAAATTCTTCAACGATTTCCCCAATATTTCTTTCCAGCCTGCGTCAAAGTTTTCTTTGGC
Organism: Bacteroidales bacterium; assembly: GCA_041393275.1. Lineage (GTDB taxonomy): Bacteria > Bacteroidota > Bacteroidia > Bacteroidales > JAADJA01 > JAADJA01. Next base: position 19,357 of record JAWKKL010000019.1, on the reverse strand, counting down.
AAAGTCTTTTCCTCCATCAATAAAACGTTCGATGAAATCATGCCTGAGCATGAGTCTGGTTTTATCCTTTTCCGGTTTGATTTCCCATGTAACCATCGACTCTCCTTTACTATAATCGGGATAAGACCATGTATGCCTTAATTTTTTATCAGGAATTATTTCTTTTATGGTGCACTGGTGGTGGAATTTTTTGTCATCACCTGGTTCAAAAAAATTAAACGTTGACCCGATTTTCAGTTCAAAATCGGGAATATCAAAATACCAGGCTTTCATTTGATCCTTGTCTGTAATAGCCTTCCAGATTTTTTCTGGTGTAGTCGCATAAATTTCCTCTTTTGTAACCGGATTATTACTCAATTCCATAATGTTGTTCATGATTATATGATATTTCCCTCATTCAGGTTTTTCATCTTTCAACATGATTGAATGATTGTTTGTTGACATATAATAAAATTGTAGACATTACCTGGATGATAGAATTTATTACTGTAAAATTACATAATTATTGTTTTCTGTTTTCAATTTAAAAAAACAATCCGGGCTTCCACAAAATGTGTAAACCCGGATTTAATGAAGTCTAATCTTAAGCTAATAAGCTTTTCTATTCATTTTCCTTACGGTACCCCAGATCCTTTGCCTAAGTTAGGGATCAAGACATCATTCTTATCCTGGTTCATCACCTGGCTGTTCAAGTCGTAGTCTCCCGGGAAATACCCCCGTTTGGCAGCATCCGCATTCCAAATGGTGTTTATGTCCTGCACCGTTTCTACCTGTCCGTCGCCATTGCCGTCGCCGGCGGCCATGCCGAAGCGTAGGGGTGAAGTACCAATCTGTTTGTAGGCATTGCTTCCGCCATAGACTTTGGTTAACAGGTCAGAAAAGTCGTAGCTGAAAACCTCGCCCTGGAGGGTCGCCCCATCATTGCCCATCACATCCAAATGATTGCGGTGCCTTACAATTACATATAATGATCCGGTGAGCTGCGGATTCCCAATCCAGGGCAGGCTGCTTCCATCCAGGTCAACCAGCGAACCGTCGTTTTTGAGCAAGACGGCCTTGCGCCATATCCACGATGCACTGTCAGCCAATGCAGGTTCTGAAGCATCCCTCCATTCGAGAAGTACCCAGTCAACTACCCCAGCAGGAACTGAGGCAACCTGTTCGGTTCCGCCATAATTCCAGGGAGTACTTGTGTAGGGCTGCATCAAAGGAATCAAATCATTGTCCGATAACTTTGTGCCCATCAAGTCTGTGCTTTCATCGTAAGGCCCTTCAAGGAAGATGGTTGCATCCAGCTGTTTTGGAAAGGTTGCAAACGGCTGCGGGCCGGTCCAGCTACTGAACACCTGTTCGGAGCATACCGACCGCACATAAAACTCGTAATACGACTGAGCCACTAAACCCGAGATCTCCAATGGTCTTTGGGTAACCCCCTCCAACAGGGTCCCTGTTCCCTGGATAAAGCCCACCGGGCCGTATTCCACATCCCATTCCGTTGCAGGCCCGTCCTGGCTCCAGTCGAGGATGGCCGAGTTCAGGGTGACATAGCGGTTGATCAGGCCAAAGGGCTCCAAACAGTGAACTGTTCCCAGGGAGAAGTACCCGTACACCCCGAAAGGATCGATGTTGGTGTAATGGGGCATTGTGGTGGCGAAATGGTTGTTGGTAAACCCATCGCCACGCAATATCCACACCGACCCAACCGGGTTGTACCCGTTGAAATTCAGGGTGAGGTTGAAGGTGAAACTGCTGCCACCCGTTTGTGAGATCAGCCAGTAGTGGTTGGCCACCGTGGTAATCGCACCCGGAATGGTGCCCGGGATGGTCCCTTCCACAAATTCAATCTCTACCATGCTGATGCCCGTCAGGGTGAGATAGTTCAGGTTCACCCCTCCGTAAACGGTAGCCGTCCCGACAGGGAGCAGCCTGGCCCCGGTGCCGTTGTACCCCCGGATCAACCTTCCATGGATCCACGACGATGTCGTTACCAGGTTGATGGTTGCGGAGGCATATACCGTTACCGACCAGGTGTCGGTGGTAATAATACCATCGGTAAGAGTTAGCAAATTCCAGACTCTGAATCCCCTGTACAAGCGTATTCCATAAGGGTTGTTTACAGTGAATTCATAGAATTCGGTATCGGCACTCCCTTCGATGAACTGTTGAACGGTCCCGTTAAACACGATGGTGCTGGTGCCGTAAACAAAGGTGCCATTATTGATCCAGCGACCACGGACATAATGCGTATAGGCCCCGGCATTGAAATGATGGGTGATGGTGATGTCGCCGTAAATGGTCAGTGAACCGGTTGCGGTAACAGTCCCGGTGCGGGCAAAGACAACATGATAGAAGTTGTTTAGCCCTATCAACAGGTTTGCCGAGCCCACAAAATGGATGGTGGAAGTGCCGTACACAAAGGTGCCGTTGTTGATCCACTGGCCATAGATGTAGTGGGCAAATGACCCGGCATCAAAATGATTGTTGATGGTCAGGTTGCCATGGATGGTCAATGATCCGTTCGCAGCAATGGTGCCTGTGCCGGCAAAAATGACATGATAAAACGGTCCTGTGCCGATGAGTCTGTTGCCTGATCCCAGGAAATGAATGGTGGAGGTGCCATACACAAAGGTCCCGTTGTTGGTCCAGTGGCCATATACGTAATGAACCCAGGAGCCTGCATCGAAGTGGTTGTTGATGGTTACGTTGCCGTAGAAGATCAATGAACCGGTGGCCGTGATGGTTCCCGTGCCTCCAAACACCACATGGTAAAACTCATGGGCGGGCAGGAACAGGTTGATGCTCCCCACAAAATGGATTGTTGATGTTCCATAAACAAAAATGCCATTGTTGATCCAGTAGCCATGCACATAATGCTCGTAGGTGGCTGCATCAAAATTCGTGGTGATGGTGATGTCGCCATAAATATTCAAGGTCCCGCTTGCCGTTATCGTCCCGGTTGAGGCAAAGATCACATGATAAAAATCGGTTGCCCCAATCAACAAGTTTCCATTTCCAAGAAAATGAATGGTGGAGGTACCATAGGCAAAGGTGCCGTTATTTGTCCAGTTGCCATAAACATAGTGAATGTAACTGACACCATTAAAATGGTTGTCAATGGTAACATGTCCGTAAATCGTCAGGGAGCCATTGGCTGTTATCGTTCCTGTTCCTCCAAAAATTACATGGTAAAAATTACCGGTACTGATATATGCTGTGCCTGTCCCTACAAAATGAATGGTGGATGTGGCATAAATGAATGTACCGGTTACATACCAACCTCCATGAACAAAATGTTCGAATGTCCCGGCATCAAAATGGTTATTGATGGTGACATCGCCATAAAAGGTGATGGAGGCCGTGGCCGTTATGGTGCCGGTTCCTCCAAAGACAACATGATAGAATTCATAATTTCCGAGCAGGAGATTACCTGTCCCAACAAAATGAATGGTGGAGGTGCCGTAAACAAAAATGCCATTGTTGATCCAGTTGCCATACACATAATGGGCATAAGAACCGGCATTGAAGTAATTATTGATCGTAATGTCAGCCCAGATGGTCAGTGAACCGGTGGCCGTAATGGTTCCGGAACCGCCAAACACCACATGGTAAAAATTGCTGCTTCCAACTAGAATGTTATTGGTTCCCAGGAAATGAATGGTAGACGTTCCGTAAACAAAGGTTCCTGTTACGCTCCAGTTGCCATACACATAATGGATAAATGATCCGGCGTTGAAATGGTTGTTGATGGTCACATTGCCGTAGAAGGTGATGGAACCGGTGGCGGTGAATGTCCCGCTTCCGCCAAACACAACGCTGTAAAACTCATTTACACTGATGTTAATGTTTGTGCTTCCCACAAAGTGAATCGTAGAAGTGCCATAGACAAACGTGCCGTTGTTTATCCAGTTGCCATAAAGGTAATGGGCATACGAGCCGGCATCAAAATAGGTGGTGATGGTCACATCGCCATAGATTGTCAGCGAACCGGTGGCTGTTATGGTGCCGGTGCCGGCAAACACAACATGGTAGAAATTGCTCACTCCAATGGTTACATTAATGGTTCCCACAAAATAAATCGTGGAGGTACCATATACGAAGGTGCCGTTGTTGATCCAGTTGCCATAAATGTAATGATTATAATCGCCGGCCTCAAAGGTGCTGTTGATGGTCACATCCCCGTAAAAGGTCAGTGAACCTGTGGCGGTGAAAATACCGGTGCCGCCAAAAATCACATGGTAAAAATTGTTCTGGGTAATGGTGATGTTCCCGCTCCCAACAAATTCAACCGTGGAGGTCCCATAGTCGAAGGTCCCGGTATTGATCCAGTTGCCATAGGTGGTAATGGTATAAGCCCCCGCTGAAAAATTGGTGGTAATGGTAATGTCACCATAAATGGAGATTGACCCGTTTGCCACATAGGTGCCTGTTCCACTGAAAATGATGTTGTAGAAACTGCCGGCGCCAATTAAGATGTTGCCGGTCCCTACAAAATCAATGGTTGACGTACCATAAACAAAGGTGCCGGTATTGACCCAGTTGCCATACACAATAAAGGTATGGGAGCCGCCATCGAAATAGTTGCTGATGGTTACATTGCCATAGAACGTGAGGTTGCCTATGGCCGTCACCGTACCTGTTCCGGCAAAGATCACGTGATAAAAATTACTTACCCCAACATAGATGTTCCCCGAACCCATAAACTGTATGGTGGAGGTGCCATTGATAAAGGTGCCGTTGTTGGTCCAGTTGCCATACACATAATGAACGAATGTCCCGGCATCGAAGTAATTGTTGATCGTGATGTTGCCATAAATGGATAATGAGCCCTGGGCGGTGTAGGTTCCGGTCCCAGCAAAAATAATGTTGTAAAAATTACTGATGCTGATATAATAGGTCCCGCTTCCCATAAACTGGATGGTAGAAGTGCCGTACACATAGATCCCATTGTTGACCCAGTTGCCATAAACATAATGGGTAAACGACCCGCCATGGAAATAGCTGTTGATGGTCAGGTCGCCATAAATGGTTAACGAACCGGTGGCCGTGATGGTATCAGAGCCGGAAAACACAACATGGTAAAAATTACTCACACTAATATACGTGTTCACAGTACAATTAAAAAATACGGTGGCTGTTCCGGGTACGAATATCCCATCGTTTGTCCAGTTTCCACCCAGGGTGATGTTAAAATTGTTCACATCCAACGTGCCCTGCACAATGTGGATATGGCCGCTGATGCTGATGGCCTGCGAAAGGGTTACCACATAACCCGGGGCATTGATGGTGATGTTGCCCGGTGTATTTTGGGTGATGGCATTACCCGTTACCTGGTTGGCCGTGCCCGAATAAATGTAGTGGGCCCCGCTGGCATAAAGGCGTGATCCGGTGGTTTGAATGTTGCCCGTGGCTGCGCTTAGGGCAATGCCGGCAACGGATCCAACATGCATCGTGCCGCCTCCCAGTATCCTGAAGTGCCCTGCCCCATTGACCACTGCTGTTGAGTGCATGATGAGGGTTCCGTTTACTGTTAGTGTATCTTCCGAAATGACTCCAAATTCAATGTCTTCCTGTATTTCCAAGGTGCCTCCCTCTTCTACCTCTACATTGCCAAATTCAATGTCGGTATCCACGTTGATGGTATGCCCGTTTTGTACGGTAGCCATCGGGTTGGGGCATAGTATGCCGGATGATGAGGGGTAGTCAACAGCATCTGTCCACTGCGATCCGTCGTACACCTGCCAGATGGCCGGGTTGTCCCAGTCGCCTGATGTTTTTGTACGGTAGCGGTCGCGGGCATCTATGGTGATTTCTATCGTATCCGATGCAGCGGCACCCGACCAGTCTGCCTGGCAGCTAACCCGGGCAAGCCTTCTGAACCATGTTGTTGTTGTTAATGCATTGGCATAACTCAGGCCTTCGGAATTGCTCCCCGGAATATCAACAAAGTCAATATTATCCGTTGAGGACTGCCATTTGTATTCCAGGATGCCGGTGTGGCCAGTGGCTGGTGAAACGCTGGTAAACGCAGCCGGAACTGTGGCATAACAGATGGTTTGTGCGCCGGATATAAGGCCGCCGTCTATGGGGTTATTGCAGGGTGCCCCTTCCAAGGTTGTAAATGTTTGTGGCCCTGCCCAATCGCTCACCGTTGATCCAAAACAGGCTGACCGGACATAAACGTCATAGGATGTGTTTGAGGCTAGCCCATTCAGGTAATACTGGATGTTGTAAATATTGCTGATCAGTGTGCCGGTGCCCTGGGTAAACCCGGCCTGCCCATATTCTATCTCCCAGGCGGCTTCTATATTGGCTGCTGTCCAAAACAGGATGGCTGATGTATCTGTTGTATCGCTTACTGTGAGTCCTGTGGGTTCTGAGCACAGATAGGCAGAGACCTGTTTTGTGATCGTATCCGGGCATCCTTCCGGGGTTATCAGGATAAGCCTTGCATTGTAGGTGCCCGCTGAAGCATACGTATGGGTAAAGCCTGTATTATAAGTGTAGTCGGTTACATTGTCGCCGTCCACATCCCAGTAATACTCTGTGTTTTCATCTGTAAACAGGGACTGGTCGGTGAAGGTGGTTGGATTGCCAAACCACACATCATTGGCTGTAAAACCGGCCTTTGCCGTATGGCAAAATTCATAAACCAGTGTTTGGCTCCATCTTCCGTTTTCATCTCTTGTTCGGATGAATATCAAATGTTCTCCCATGATCAACGCTGTTTGATCAACCTGAAATATCAAATCTGTTACATCGGGCCCGGGGGCCGGAACCGGTATGCTGATGCCCTGGCCTAAACCCGGATCGCTATCAACAAAATATTCGGCATAGACAATGTCGGGCAATTCCGGTAAAAAGGTTTGCTTGAAGAAATGATGTACCGTGGTTTGGGACCAGCGGCCTGTTGCGTCTTTCGTTCTGAGGAACATCTTATTCGAACCTTCATTAAGAGATGATAGGTCTGCAACGAAAGAAACATCTACTTGATTGGTATTTCCGGGAACGGAAATTGAAGTTGCCAATCCGAAGCCTGGATCTGTATTAAAAAAATACTCAGCAGCAACAATATTTTCCAATGTTGAAGAAAGTTGTTTCTTATAAAAGTTCCAGTAGTTTGTCAAACTCCAAACACCACCCTCATCCTGCACTCTGATGAAGAGTTTATGTAATCCGTCAGGTAATCCAGTGATATCAATGGCATGATCAAATACTGTTACATCTGTGCCAGGAGTAAAAGGTATTGCAGTTCCATTTCCATATCCGGGATCAGTATCAAAGAAATACTCAATCCTGATAATTTGCTGATCTCCCGGGACAATAGCCTGCTTAACAAATGACTTTCGGGTAACCTGGCTCCACAACCCATTGGTATCCTTTACTCTTACACAAAGCTGATGAAAACCATCGGTACTAAAGTGAGGTCAATGTTAAAATCAAGGGTAACATCCGAAGCATTGGGGCTGAACGGGACCGAAGCCGCTCGTCCATAACCAGGATCCGTATCAAAATAATATTCAGCATAGGTTATCAGCGTATTTGATGTAGTGTAATCCTGCTTATAAAATATCTTGCGGGTAGTCAGGCTCCATTGTCCGTTCTGGTTTTTTGTACGGAAATAAAGTTGGTGCATCCCATCGGATATTCCACTAATATCTATGCTGAAATCTAAATTAGAAATATGGGGACTGGGAGTAAAAGGAACATCAGTTCCGTTTCCCAACCCGGGGTCGGTATCAATGAAGTATTCAACCTTTGTCAAATCATACAAGGGTGCCTGAATGGCATCTTTATAAAATGTATGAATATTGGCATGGCCCCATACTCCATTATCATCTTTTGCCCTGATGAACAACCGGTGTATTCCATCGTCAAGTGCCGACAAATCTATATTGATGTTTTTCGTGATGTCAGCTGAAGGCGGTACAACCGGAACGGCTGTTCCTGCATCATATCCAGGATCGGTATCGAAAAAATACTCCACCTTGGTGATATTCTGCGTCCATCCAGTACTGACCATGATTGCATTAAACATCATGACAATAAAAAGCCGGGTTAATGAAAAGGGCAATGGCTTATATGTTTTCCAATTGCTTAACATAACTTTTTCATTTTGTTAAATTCCGTATTTGGGTTTATACCCAAAACGATTAGTTATGTGATTTTGCTTTTACAGTAACATCAAGCGTATTGGTTGGCAAAGACTGTGCATTCAGATCATAAATAGCAGGTATTGCTGGCAATCCACTTAAAACATACGGACTTTCTCCACCAAAAATGCCAATGTCAGCTCCATCTTCACCGGTCCCAATAGCCGGAGAACCAACTTTTAATTGCCACTGTCCGTCAGTGCTGTTCCCAGTTGCTCCAACATACAGATCAGTTGTCAATACATTTTCCTGACTGCCATTTTGATTGCCAAATTGTGTAGAAGTACCAATGTTATATTCATATAAACAATTGGTCATGTTAACAGTATTATGAGCAATATTATTTATCAGGGTAGAATTATAAATAGTTAAATCCCGCTGAAATTTGAACTCACCGTTACGCTACCGGTAAAAAAATTATTCGCCACCAGGATGTTGGAATGTGTTTGATTGAAAGCAAGGTTTGTCCAGGAAATATGGCTATAAAAATAATTACCGAGTATTAAAATATCTGAACAGTTGGCCTGGGAATAGATTTGTGTACTGGTATAATCAAAATAATTTCTTTCAAAGGTTAAATTATTAGTGTAAAGATATACCGGCGCAAGAAAGGTGCAACCTGTAAATTTTGTCCCTTCACATCCAGCATAGCAATAAACAGCACTTATTTTACTTGGTGAAATGCCGTTGTGTATCAGGATTTTCACCGAGGAAATAACCATTTTGATAATAGTAAGTTGCTTTGAAATATTAAGCGCGCCATAATCAAAAGTAGAGCCTTCAAGATATAAAGTAACAGCAAGTACAGAAGCATTGTCATGGGCTGCCTGAAGGGTTGTAAAATCAGGATCAGAATTAGGCGTGGCGTTTACTCCAAACTGTTGCAGAAATCGTTGATAAGTCGTGAAACTGACGTATAAGATCATAAGCAGGGTAAAAGTTTTTTGTTTTCATAATGTTGTTTTTTTTAATGTGATTTATAAAATTTAAATGTGATTATGTAATTATTCACTTTTTTTAGAAACATGAAGCTTAAGTAAATGATATAAATTTTTGGATTCAATTTTCAACAAGAAACAAAGTGTAATGCAAAAATATACAGGTATTTAAGGTGAAACAATAGGGTAAACAACGTAATTTTTTGGGATCAGCTTTTCTAAAAAATTATTCAATTAAAAATCCAATCTATTATTCCTGCATTATGACAGATCAGACAACGATACCTTTATACGATTTTTAAAACCATCGGGGAAATGGTTTCGAATCAAAACCAATAGTATATATAATGCTGTAGTTCCGGGGCAGGGTGTCTTTTTCTTTCCAAAAAATTACTAAATGATTATTTTTTCATATCATAAATGGAAAACACCAAAATTTACTTAATCAACTTTCTCCAAAAAATTAAGTGAGTTTTATGCAAACAAATTTAAAAATTAAAAATTGTCTTTTTGAATAGCAGATGGCCTTTAACAAATATTTAACATTAAAAGTGATTTTGCATTAGATGTATAAGGGCAAACACATCTATATTCCAGGTGTGAATTTGGCAACTTTGGAAAACTTCTCTGTTTTTCCTTTGTGGTTTTTCGGTAATGGCCATGTCCGATATGGCGCTACCCATTTCAAGCAGTTGCTCAATAGCAGACTCAAATATCCACAGAGTTTTACTTTATGGTTTTAATTTATTTTTTCAAAAATTTGATCATGATACCAGAGAAACATAAAATTATGTGCTTTCCAGGTTAGGCTAATAGGTTGACATTCCGATTTCTTCTTGTCGATTGTTTGAACTGATATCCATTGTATTCCGAATTTTCCGTGGTCAACTTAACTCGTTTCAGGATCAGTAAAAAACATTCCCGACAACCCAAATATTGCCCCAATGGCCAACCCACCTAATTGTGCTCAAGTAAATTCTTGTATTATTTTTTCAATGAATTAATGGCACTAAAAATGATAACTGCAATAATAACAATTGCTAAAGCCGTTAGTAAAGATATTTTTCCAAGCGGTTCGATTTTTTTAAACTGTGTCGCCAAATATCACTTTTGGCTTTGCTTCCGGCAAGCGACATCAAAAGGGATCGCTGTAATGAGTAGGTTGCTACAGCAATTTAATTAATAATGGCTTATGGGATAATACAGACCAATAGGGTGTCATTAAATACAGGCCTGAAATAACTAAAAGAACTAAGCCAATCTGACCCATCCTGCTAATAGCAAGTGTTTTTAGTCTAAAGTCAAGGCTTTCCTGCTTGTTCATTTGGGCATTAGTTATGCCAAGAATCATAAAGGCAATGGGTGTTCCCAGGCCCATGGCCAACCCAATAAAATGAAGGATAAGTGCAGTTTCACGCATGTTGATAAAATTTAAATGTGGTTAATTTTTTCTAGCCTTATGTTTATCATCCCCATGTAGTAACAATTTAAATGTCTTTTGATTAATTATAACCTAATATTTAATCAAATGAAAATACTTCATATCAATGTAGATTAAGGAATTGACTTATTCGGTAAGGACAGAGATCAACACAAGGAAGATGAAATATTAATGAAAAATACGAAAATTTTAATCCAGAATCAAAATGGTTCGGAATGACTATTGCTTCTTCATGCTGAAAACCTTGCTTCCGCCATCCCAGGTTTTGGTGGCCCATTCGTCGCATTCACCATCGCCAAAGTCAATTGTGGCGACCCAGGCATCGCCTTTGTAAAAATGAATAACCCCAGAAATTATATAATCACAATCTTCTATTTTTATTAGAGGCTCAGCAATTACTTTATCAAATTTATCGCCTCCATTCGTTTTCTTAAGAGTAAATTCAATGATTTTATCTCATGTGGTTTTGGTTGCAATATTGTCGCACTCACCATTACCAAAATCAATAATAGCAACAACCTTGTCACCTTCACGAAATTCAATTGTTCCTGAAACGATGGACAAACAATCTTCTGGCTTAACCAAGGGTTTTGTAATAACTTTTACAAGTTTTCCATCGCTTTTTAACAGAAGATCAGCCTCTTCGTTAACAGCGGCTGACTTAAAATAGTCCTCTTCATGGGATGATTTGTTTTCTTTGCTGCAAGAGGTAAAAAATATAACCAAACTGATGGCGAACAGGGCTAAAAGGCGAATTGAATTTTTCACGATTGCATTTTAAAGTGCGATAATAATAACAATTTTTTATTTCCCAATGTTCAGCAATAAAATTAAATAAGGAAATGTTCCTATTATTTTCTTAATGATACTTCTACATATCCAATATTTATCGTTTAACATTTTGCCACAATATCGCTGCTTATGTCTGATAATAAAGTCTGTAAAATTACTAAGATTAGAAACTTTTAATGTAGAGCTTACATAAATGAATATTGGCAATCAAATAAAAGTGTTCTATTTCCGTGTAGCTACCACATTTGTATTGGCAAAAGTCGTCAAATGAGATGCGGCAATTACATGCATAAACAATTCAAAGAAATCACAGTAGTCTGATGAATTTTGGTAATTATTTATACAATCGATGCCATAGGTTACAGCATCTCCTAATTTGTATACCGGCAATGAAATGGTTGAAAGGGTATAAAATACCTTGTTGTCATCCAGTAAAACGGTTAGGTACATTTTAAGCTCGTTTTGATCGCCCAGTGCATCTACAAAAAATGAATTTCCTGAATATAAAATATAAGCCACTTCCCGGTTTTCATCAATCTGCAGGCTGTACGAATATTCCATATCTTCATAAAAACCATTTACCAGAGGGCCATAATTGAGGTCAATTTGTTCAAGCAACACATCCACCGCCATGTCCACATCTTGAAAAACGTGACCACCGGCCAGGCCTGAATATTCTAGCGTAAAATAATTCCCGTACATGAAGCTATTATTCAGGTCAGCACTAAAGGTTGCTGTGGATTCATCATAAAACAGGCCTACGCCTTCAGGAACGGCTATGATAACGCCATTAAGTGCATCTTCATAGATATCAAAACCAAGCATATTGTAATCGATAAAAAGATTTCCTTCGGTAAAATCCTGTACAAAATAATCCAGGTTTTCAGGATCGATGGAACTTTCGAACATGTCATGAAACGACCTTGTTTTCGTCAGGTAAAATTCAAAATCGGAATTGGTATATGAAACATAATTCTCGGCAAACACTTCCTGTATTTCTTCGATATTTTCCGATTCGATTTTTACGTTGACTTTGGCCGAAAATAACAAGTCAAGCTGGTCGATGTTAGCCGGTAATTCGGCCGTAGCTGAATTCAACAGTTCATCGATAAATTTTGCCGGAATGGCCCAACTTACATTCACCTGGCCGCCTTCGAGTCCACCATCACCAATACCCACCAGTTCGCCCTTTACATTATAAATGGGTGCCCCTGAATAACCGGGAAGTAAACTCCCGTTCAGATACAAAATAGGAAGATCCAATTGAGGTATTCCTAACTGAGTAACCAGTTTTTTACTTTCTTCTTTTACCACAAGGTATTCAATGGTTTCAGGGTTGGCATGCCCTTTTTCAAGCGATTGTGTCCGGTGGCCTTCTGCCCCGCCATGATATCCCTGGGCATAAATTTTATCAGGAAACTTAACGCCCGATGCATAAGAGGTAATAGGCTTTACCGGACTTGAAAGCGGTTTTGCCGCGATGTTCGTTTTCAATAAAACCAGATCACTTTTAGGAAGGGTTTTTACGATCTCTGCATCGCGCCAGAATTTATTCAGGTATTGAACCTGAACAGTGCCGTTCTTTTTCATGGCATGAAGCGAGGTGACGATCCATTCATCTTTCTGCCAGATAAACCCGCTACACACATTGGCTTCCCCTCCCCCTTTTACCATGACTTTTACCAGCGATTTACTGGTTTCATCAGGATTAAATTGTGCATAACCAATCAGGTTAAGGAAAATTAAAATAAGGATTAAGTTAGTTGCTTTTTTCATCTGCCAGAATTTTTATAAGTTGAAGATAGAGTTGTTTTTTATAGTCTTCGGGAATAGTACTTTCTGTCTTTTCCAGGATTACCTGCCAGCTTTCTCCCGCTTGTTGCAAGGCGGATTTTATTTCATTTAAAGAATTTGTATTAGTTAGATTTTGTAATTTTTCAGTACTCTTTATTTCGATGGTACCTGCCTGTCCAAGGCCGCAAAAGCCATCGCGCATGGCCAACAGGGCATCAACAAATACCTGGTCGGGAAAATCGGGGCTTAATCCGTAAGCCAGTTCTTTCCACACGCCCCCGGCACTTTCAAAAGAATAGACCATTTCACTTTTTGGAAAATCGCGGTCAGCTGATTTTAATACAGCACATTGGCTTACATCCACATGTGATGAAAATAAATGGCTTTGTGTTGATCTGCTTCTTTTAGAGTTAGCAACCGTATCGGCTGCTGTGGTTTCGAACCAACCCTCCGGAACATATTCTGCCACTTGCAATGCGGTAAAATACAGTGCCTGGTTTTCGTTAAAACCCGCATTTAAAAATTCCTTTTTGATTTCATCTTTCGTTGGTGACAACGCATTATGCGTCCGGATAAACATACCTGACAGGATACCAACAACGGCAAAAAATCCAAAGGCACCAATACGGATACTTTTAATTTGCCCCATATATTTATCGTTAAGGCCTAAAAAAACAGCTAATAAGGATGATATAGTCCCAATGACACCACTAACCACGGGCGAAACTGCAAGGCCCAGCAATAATCCGAGTAAAAGGCCTATGCCCAAACCGTTAAAAACGGCTGCGATAATTGAACTTGTTTTAATTTTTACTGATGATGTATTTTCTTTTTCATCAGTTTGATTCGTGGGATTGGTCTTTTTTTCCTCCATAAATAAAGGCTTTAGTTTATCGGAAACCATAGTTAAAATGGTTTTTACATTTTTCATATTTTGTAAATAGTTGCCGGGCAAAATACTGATCCGGCTTAGTTATGCGTTAAATCCAACGTTCATACCGTAGAATATTTACAAATATAACAACAAATAAGGAGTTGAAAATGTTTTGGGAATATTGGTGGGGAGTTTTATTTAGCCACTGATTATCAGATTTTATTTGTGTATTTTATAAATCGGCAGATTTGAAAGCCAATATGCGGAATAGACCGAAAAGTATGTAGAAAGGAACCAGATTTCGATGTTGTCTTAATCTTTTCTTTCAGCCAAAAACAATTGATTGCTGTCCGGATCGGTAAAGTGAGCCAATCGAATCCAACCGTCTTGTGCAATACTAAACTCAATTCCTTTGGATTTTAAATCTTCAATTACATCATCAAATTCGACGACACCAAATCCAATGGAAAGATTATTTCCGATGATGACTTTTTCAGATGTTGGGTGCAAACCGATCAATAAATCAGGGGCCTGGATCTCAGCATAATGATCGCCATACCGGTTAATTAATTTTAGCCCGAGTTTTTCTTGATAAAACTCGATTGCATGATCCATGTTGGATACCATTACATTTATCCTGGAGGTTTTTAAATTTTTCATATTCACGCTATTAATTATTCAATTTAGATTATGATCAAAGCGCCAGTTAAGTCAACAAAATGAATTCGCAGCATTTTCCTTAATCTTTGATCCCGTGCGTTTTTAAAACACTAATGATTGTGGGTTATAAATTTATATAAAAACAATAAATTCGCTGGAAATGTTTAGCTTGAAGGGGTGGAGTGCTCTTTTAGCCACTGATTCACAGATGTGAATTAGATATTTTTTAAATCAGGAGATTATAAAACCGTGTAGCGGTGTCTGGAGACTTTACTACATAATAGTTTGGCCTTTCGATTATTTCGAACTCGTGAAGCGGTTAACATAATTATCGGCCAGTGCGATGGTACTCAGATATTCATATATAGCCAATAAATCATCTTCAGTCATCCCAGCATAAGTATTCCATGGCATGACTGTTTGAAAATCACCCGGATTTACTTTTACTGGTCTATAATTGCTATCTGCATACATTTTAAATCGCTGGACGAATTGTTGGGCCGACCAATTTCCAATACCAGTTGGGTGGGGTGTGAGGTTGGCCGAACGAACAACTGAGCCATCTTCGAGCGTAAATTCAAATCCGCCGCCAAAGTCTGGGCCAATAACTTTACCTTCTTTTTGAATTGTATGACAATCATAACAACTACCGGCCGTAACCAGGTATTTACCGTACTCAATTTTATTTGTTTTTGGAGGGGCACTCTTTAAGCTTGCTTTTTGAGGGATGAAATTGACAATAAAATTCATCGGAAAATCAGAATATGAAGGCTCGGTATCAAATTCAATGGGTTGTAATTTACGTAAATAAGCGATCACCGCTTTGATATCATTTTCATCAAGCTTTCCAAAATTATGGTGAGGCATAATAGGGAAAAGGGCCTTGCCTTCTTTATTGACTCCGGTTGTTATGGCCCTGAAAATTTCGCCATCGGTCCAATCTGATAATTCGTAAGGTGTCAGGTTAGTAGATACATATTTGCCCGGCAAACCCAGGCGTTGGTCGTGTATTTCGCCGCCCATGCCACTGGTGCCTGGTATACTTGGTGCGGCAAATAGGGTAAAATCGCGTTTCGAATGACATTGCATACACACCATAACATGGTTGGAGAGGTATTCTCCACGCTCCAATTGGGCAACCGTACCTTCAACTTTTATATCCGGGGCCGGACCCACGTTGGGTAAAGCCAGCTTAATATAAATTAAACTACCTGTAATCAAAAGGATAATCCCAAGTAATGTATAAAGCAATATTTTAAATATTTTCCTTTTCATAAGCGTCATATTTTGCAAACAATTAGTGTTTAATTGTAGCTTGGGTTATCTTCTGAAAATCTTAAATAAGAATTGTTATTGGGCAGGAACTTTATATTTAATCGAATACTGACTTTTCTTTCAAAAATCGAAAAAACAAGGCCTTCTAGTTTCTTTGAAATATATTCCATGTATTCCATAGTGAAGGGGCTTAATTTTTATTCCGGTTTGATTGTGCCATAAATAGAATATTCCTGATTGCGGTTTTTTATTACATATAATAACATAAGAGGAGGTGGAAATGTTTAAGGTGCATTAGAATGAGTTTTGTTTGCCACAGGTTTAAAGATTTAGTTGAATAATTATTAATATCTGGGGATTTGGACACAAGAAGTCAGAATATGGATACATGGTAGAGATGGGAAAATCAGGCATTTGTCCATTTCACTTTACTCTATGCTTAGATTTTCTGCGGATAAGAGTTTCACCAGTAAATCCAATACCAAGTCAATTCTTATTAATTTTACAAAAAAAAGGAGTCAAAATATTTTGAGATCAATGAGAATAAAAAAGAGGTTTATTGTTTTGGCAGTTTTTATTCTGCTGGTTGGATTGGCGTTTTATCCTTCTCCAGAAAATCCGCCCATCAATTATGTTGAACGCCCAAGCGGAGAAATTAAAACGGAAAAAGTGGCCGGTGAAAATTGGCTTGTTTGGCTTTATAACAATCCTATTGGAGAGCTTAGTTTGCATACCCTTGTAAAAAGAAAGTTGGTTTCCTCCTGGTATGGCAACAAAATGGATTCACCAATTTCGGTGGATAAAATATCCCCATTTGTTGAAGATTATAATGTGGATTTAAGCATTGCCCAAAAACAGGAATTTAGTTCATTCAATGATTTTTTTATCCGAAAATTAAAACCGGAAACCCGGCCCATCAATAACGATTCAAATGTTGTCGCATCGCCTGCCGATGGAAAGATTTTAGCTTACGAAAATATTAACAAGCAGGATTTTATTGTGAAAGGATATAAATTTAATGTCAGCGAGTTTTTGCAAAATGAAGAACTTGCAAAAAAATATGAACATGGAAGTTTAATGCTTTTTCGGCTGTGTCCGGTAGATTATCACAGGTTTCATTTTCCGGTGAGTGGTACTATTTCAGATGTTACTGCTATTGATGGAGATTATTATTCCGTCAACCCCATTGCCATCAAAAAGATTGTTGAAGTCTTTTGTGAAAATAAAAGGGAATATGTCACCATTTCGACCTTAGAGATTGGCGATGTGATCATGGCAGAAGTTGGTGCAACAATGGTTGGAAGCATTATACAAACCTATCATGGAGATATAGCTGTTAAAGGTCAGGAAAAAGGGTATTTTAAATTTGGCGGGTCTTCAATTGTTTTATTATTTGAAAAGGGCAGGATTTACATTGATGATGACTTATTGATAAACACGGAAAATGGACTTGAAACTTCCATCCTGATGGGCGAGAGGATTGGGGTTGGTGCTTTGGGAATTTAACCGGGCGCAAGTAGGCATCGATTTAGCTTATGCCAGGACTTGCACCAATTAATGGCAAATCTTTATAAAAATTTATATCTGAAATTTGGAATTCGAGATAATATCTTACGCCATCTCTTTTGTGTTAATTTTCAATTCTAGATCATCTGGCCACCCGAAACTTCAATTCGTTGAGCGTTCACCCATGCAGCATCATCCGTGCATAAAAAGGCAACCACGCTGCCAATATCTTCCGGTAACCCAACACGGCCCAGGGCGGTATTTGATGCAATAAATGAATTGAGTTGTTTATTGTCGCGCACAACCCCGCCACCAAAATCGGTTTCAATGGCTCCGGGTGCTATTATGTTGGCCCTGATTTTCCTTTTTCCCAACTCTTTGGCCTGGTATAAAGTAAGGGTTTCCAGGCCACTTTTCATCGCAGCATAAGCTGAAAATCCTTCCAAAGCAAACCGTGTTAAACCCGTCGAAATATTTACAATCCCACCCCCATCATTCATCATGGGTAAAGCCCTTTTTATAAGCAGATATGGCCCTTTGAAATGGATATTGTACATGGTGTCAAGTTGCTCTTCGGTTGTTTCTGAAAAAGAGTTGTGAATGCCAATTCCGGCATTGTTGATCAAGAAATCAATTTTTTCTGCTCCAAATTCGGCTTTTATCGATGTTTGAAGGTTGTCAAAAAACTTAGAAAACGTACCATGTTCACTTACATCCAGTTGAATGGCCAAGGCATTTTGACCTAACCGCTTAATTTCTGAAACTACTTCGTTTGCCTTTTCATGATTGGTTTTAAACGTAATTGCAATGTCAAGTCCTTTTTTTGCAATACTTAGGGCCATGTTTTTCCCTAATCCACGGCTGCCACCTGTTATTAATGCTACTTTATTTTTTTTCATTTGTTATGTTATTGTTCGTTCATCATTGGTTACAACAAATATATTCAGAGATTATTCCCTACCATTGTTTTGTTGTAATAACAAACTAATTTTAGCATTGAAATGTTCAATTAATAACTTATTTCGAGTATCTGCTATTTTACCGCTATGAATGATGCAGGTAAGAATTTGTACAGATAGTCGCGCCTGCGATTACTTAATTAAAATGTTAGCGGTTTGGTTTTTCTATTACCCTGAAATATTCTTTGTTAAATAATCCAAAATAAGTTTTTGCGTCAAATTCTTCATAGTAAGGAATAAACTTTCTCAGGTTTTTCCTTACATCCTCGTCATAAGCCATAAGGTATTTCATTTTGGTTTCTGCGGCATCAGAAATATCGATTTGAGTCGTAGGTTCCGGCATCCCGGATATACCGTACATCTTATTGGCCATATCACTGGCATTTGGATATCCCCACTTTTTCAATCGTTCACCCAGCCATTTATCCACAATTTCTTTTTCCATGTGGCTGGTGTATACTGATTGATATATTCTATCAGCTTCAATTAAGCCTTCCTCGAATAAATCCTTCACCAACTGGCTTATGAAAATATGTTCAGGATGTCCGTAACCACCTTTTACGTTGTCAAGCGTAAATATTACCGAAGGCTTAATTTCATTCACTTTTTGGGTAATTGCAACCCTTGACTTTTCCGTTAAAAACTGTTCCTTTATCGTTTCATAGGGGATGGGAAGGTATGGATGGCTCATTGTGTCTAAGCCTGTTCGATAGTAACCGTCTGGCAATAAAAGTTCGTTGCCTTCACAAATAAAATCCGCCGGGTTTTTACCTGTTTCAGCTAAAATATGGCGTTGCAAACTTAATTGCCGGATGGTCCATCCTTTCACAGTGAGCCTGGCTATTGTTCCTGACATTGCACAGTCGTCATCATCGTGTGCTATTATGACAAGGGCCCTTTTGTTGCTCACTGTATCCAGGAAAATGTCTGTTGGATAGGTTTCTGTTGCGACAAACTTTTGAAGTTGT
>JAWKKL010000018.1:0-58885 GCA_041393275.1 Bacteroidales bacterium | reverse complement strand
TGGTGAATGTCTTGGAATTGGTGAGTATGCCAATGGATATAAACTGAGTATTTTCCCAAATCCAAGTTCCGGAAGATTTGTTGTTAAAGTTGATTCGGAATCGGAAGGTACGTTCGACCTGAAAGTAATAAACAACAAAGGGGTTGAGGTATTTCACGAGACGGGCATTCAGGTATCGGGTTCGTTTGAAAAAGAAATTAACCTTCCGGGTTTTGCGCAGGGGGTTTATTTTATTAACCTTTATAACAATGAAATCAACATTTTAAGAAAAGTGCTGATTAAAAGATAATTTCTGATTTTGATTCGTCCGAATAACATTTTAGAATTTAGGACGAAAAGAATACAAGTAACAAATCCATTTAGGGTAAAACCTGAATGGATTTTTTTTATAGTGTAATAGTCAGCCTGGCATGAGCGGACCCATAAAACAGCATGGCATTCGCAATTGCGAGCGAAAGCCCGGCAACATACAAACTAACTGATTGATTCTCCCGCTTTTCAGCGGGATCGCAATGATGCTCTCTGATTGACTTTCTGCCAGAGACATACGGAATTGAGCGTCCACTTGCGCCAGTTCAGGTTTTAGAAGGGTATATTTTTATTATGATGAACAAATATTTTTCCTCGCTGTTGTAAACTGCAAATTTTTAAAACATAATTTATAAAACAAAATAAACGCAACTATTTAACCTTGAAATTGTCTACCCTGTACGTTGTTAAATTTAATTTAAGCTAAACTTTATGAAAAAACTCTTTACCTGGCTATTCGTAGCTATTTTTTTTATTTCGGCTATCGGCTCCAATTGCTATGCCGCCGGAACCCATGTCATAACTGATCATTTAGCCCAGGAACTAATCAATATGAACCAGGATGAATATATCCGTATCAACATTACCCTGGCCGAACAATTCGACTCACAATCACTCATTGCACAGGCTAAATCTAAGGACAAGGCGCAACGCAGGGAATATGTAATTTCGGTATTGAAAGATTTTGCAGAACTTTCGCAGGAAGGGATCATTGCCCAGCTAAACCTCTTGCAAAAAGAGGCTTCTGTAAAAAAGGTAACTACTTTCTGGATCGCCAATGTTATCAACTGTTATGCAACACCTTCAGCCATTGAGGAGCTTTCGTACCGGGCTGATATCTCAAGCATAGATTATGACGAATACCGCCAGATGATTGACCCGGCAGAATATAAAAATGCGTTTTATATTGAAGGTAATCCTGGCAGCAAAGAAATAACCTGGAATGTGATAAAAATCAATGCCGATGATGTATGGGCCCTGGGATTTACAGGAGAAGGGGTCATCGTTGCTGTGCTTGATACAGGCGTAAATTACAACCACTTAGATCTTGCTGACCATATGTGGGAAAGTACAGAATATCCAAATCATGGTTACGATTTTGTAAACAATGATATGAACCCCATGGATGATCATGGACATGGCACCCATTGTGCCGGTACTGTTGCCGGAGATGGTACAGCCGGTTCACAGACGGGCATGGCGCCTGATGCCACCATCATGGCTTGTAAAGTAATGGACTCCGGAGGAGGAGGTGCCGAAAGCGGGGTGTGGGAAGCGATTGAGTTTAGTGTGGAAGAAGGTGCACAAGTTTTAAGTTTATCTCTTGGTTGGCAACATGATTGGGGGCCAAACCGCATGGTATGGCGCCAGACTTTTGATGCAGTTCTTGCTGCCGGAGTTATTGCAGCCGTTGCTGCAGGAAACGAAGGTGACCAACAAGGAACTTATCCCATCCCTGATAATGTAAGGACACCGGGTGATTGCCCACCACCCTGGCTCAATCCTGACCAAACTCTTGTGGGAGGAAATTCAAGTGTTGTTTGTGTGGGTTCAACAACAATCTCTGATGCTGTATCCAGTTTTTCAAGCCGTGGCCCGGTTACCTGGTCTGCCATTAATACCTATAACGATTATCCATACAGTCCAGAAATCGGATTGATCAGGCCAGATTTAGCAGCCCCCGGATCAAATATCAAATCCTTAAGTTTTAGTAGCAATACAGGCTATGCCGATGGCTGGAGCGGAACTTCCATGGCAACCCCTGCATACGCCGGTATGATTGCCTTGATGCTTCAAAAGAATAATGTACTAACGCCTGAGCAAATCAGCCAGATTTCTGAGGAAACAACAGAAGTTCTTGTACCCGGGAAAAATAACAATTCCGGTTCCGGGCGAATTGATGCGCTTGCTGCTATTGAAGCAACATCATTACCCGGGCCCAGTTATTATGCACACGTAATAAATGATGCAGCCGGTAATAATGACGGATTAATAAATGCCGGAGAATCCGTTTTGCTAACCCTTTCAGTGGCAAACTTTAGCGAAGACATTGTAAATGGTGTTACTGTGGACTTATCAACTGAATCGGAACATATAACTATCACCGATAACAGTGAATATTTTGGGGATTTTGCCCTGGAGGATATCATTGAAGTAACCGATGCCTTTGCCTTTGATGTTGCTGAGAATATTCCGGGTGGTGAGGATATTAAGTTTATTGTAACGGCTCATAATAGTGAAGGCAGTTGGGAAAGCAGTTTTGTTGAAATGGCCGTTGCCATAAACCTGCAAACAGGCTCACTGATCATTTCCGATCCAACAGGAAATAACAATGGCAGCCTTGATCCGGGCGAAACGGCGGATGTATTTATTGAAGTTATGAATACCGGACAAATAGATGCCACATCAACCATGGCATCGCTTTCAACAATCGCTCCTGAAATTACTATCAATAGCGGTTCATTCGATATCGGAACGGTAGCTGCCGGAGATACTGAAATGGCAGCCTTTAATATTACTGTTGATGCAGCAGCCGGAACCGGAATTTCTGTGGAATTATTGTTTGGAGCCCTCTCAGGATTTTATACGCTCGAAAATTCATTTTTCCCAAAAATAGGCCTCATTGTTGAAGATTTTGAAACCGGTGATTTTACCAAGTTTGATTGGGAATTTTCGGGAAACCAGGACTGGACAATTGTAACATCAGATGTTTATGAAGGTGTATATTCGGCTAAATCAGGATCAATTGGTAGTAATCAAAACTCGGAAATGAAACTTACCATGGAAGTTGCCGGTAATGATTCTATTGCATTTTACCGAAAGGTTTCATCGGAAGCTACCTATGATTTTCTCGAATTTTATATTGATAACACAATAGTTGCCCAATGGTCAGGTAATGTTGATTGGAGCCGTGTAGCATTTGCTGTTCCTGCCGGAGAGCATACCTTCAGATGGCGTTATTTTAAAGATGGTTCAGTGTCGACCGGCAGTGATTGCGGTTGGGTTGATTTCATTGAATTACCGGCTTTTGCCGATGAAGCGATGAGTGTAATGGCTGGAAATGATGAGGCAATTTGTGAAGGGGAAGATTTTCAGACCAACGCTGTTGCCCAAAATTATAATACTTTATTATGGGAAACTTCAGGAACCGGAACATTTGATGATGATGAAGAATTAGATGCCATATATAGTCCCAGCAATGACGATTATATTGCGGGATCAGTTATGCTTACGTTAACGGTTTATGGCGATGAAGGGGCTGAGTTATCGGATGAAATGGAATTAAGTTTTATGGTTATGCCTTCTTTAGCCGGAACTGTTACAGGCCCTGTCGAAGCTTGTGCAGGATATTCGGATGATTACCAAATAAGCGAAATTGTTTTTGCTGATTCATATAATTGGGTGTTAACACCGGAAGATGCCGGTGAAATATCCGGTGATGGAATGGAAATGACCATTACATGGGATGTGGACTTTACCGGAGTTGCAGCATTAAAAGTTCAAGGTGTTAATGATTGTGGCGAAGGGGAATTCTCAGCCGAATTGGATATTGTTGTTTCAATTTGTACAGGAATCCCTGAATTATCAAATAGGTCTTATTCGGTGTTGCCTAATCCAAACAATGGGAATTTCACAATTTCATTTAAGGATAATTCCAAAACTGTAAGCTCAGTTAAACTGATGGATATTACCGGCAAGGTTGTTTTCGAAACCGGGGAAAATATTTCTGAGCAAGTAAACGTAAGGCTTGATAACATTTCTGAAGGAATGTATTTTCTTTTGGTTGAAACTGGAGATTCAAGATCAGTTGAGAAAATTATTATAAGTAAGTAAATCGAAAACAGAAATGGGTTCTTTTTAAGTCCCAAAATCCTTTCGCTCAGAGTTCGCAAAAGAAATTTGGGAAAACGCAAAGACCGCAAATTCTATCAGTTTGAATTTGCGGTCTAAGTTTTTATATGAATTTATACCGCAGGCGGACGCTTGTGCCAGTTTAGAGTCACAAATGCACGCTTGCGCCAGTGGTGTGTTGTCAGTTACATTTATTTCGCAGTGTAGGCGTCGTAAAACTTATCAAATACTTCCTTTGATCGGTTTTTTGTTTCGGTTTGTTTGTATTTATCGGCGGTTTGGGTAATTTTTTGCAACATACCCATATTCTGGTTTATGTCGGAATTATACGTATCGGCCCATTTTCCGGTAAACCTGAAATAATATTCCAATTGTTCGTCGAAGGTTGAAATCATGGTTTGAAAAATTTCATTCCCCTTGTCCATGTCGCCAATTTCATAATACCCTTCGGCAATGGGAAGGATAAAATAATCGAATGGAACCACTTCATCGGGTAACACGTCAAGGCATTTGTCCATGGCCATCCTGGCTGAATCCACCTTTCCTTCATCAATCAAAGCTTCGGCCAGGCGGCTGAAATTACTCCGGATGTTCATGGTCATGCGTACATTGGTTTCATCAAGGTAAACATCAGGATCGCCCATGTTGCCAAACCTGTATTTATTCATGATATGATCGTACATGGCCTCGGTTGCCGTTTTGCCAATCTGGCCACCGCGAACCTTAGTCTGAATCGGAATAAGGCGATAGGTCATACCTTCGATTTGAAAATATTCCTCCAGCCCGACATAGGAACTTGTCCCTGTAGTAATAGCAAAATAAATTGGCCTTACCCAATTATTATGAGCCAGAATATCAAGTACCATCAAATGGTTTTTAGTAATACCACTTCCTTTTAATGTCCAGGCAATTTCATCAACCATATTTTCCGCTTCTTCAGGTTTCAACGTTCCTGTTTTAATGATCTGCGCCGAATCGACTGAAATTTTTACTTTTTTAGTAGGAAAGTATTCCAGCGGCCCAATGCGGGTTTGCATGGTTAATTTTTCCGGGCTTGTATTGATAATATCAAATAATTGTTTCAACTCAACATAACCTTTTACATTTTCATTTTCGATGAAATAGGTATAATTTCTTGTACCGTCTTTGTATTCATTCCATTCGAGCGAAATGGGTACCGGGTCCGAATCATATGCTTTCCGCTTCATTTGATCAATATACCATTCCGTATTCAGCAAACTAAGGTTTACTACCCGTACATCCGTTCTTATCCCTTCCACTTCCTGGGCATACCAGAGAGGGAATGTGTCGTTATCGCCATTGGTAAAAAGTATGGCATTCGGGGCGCATGAATTCAGGTAATTGTTTGCCATAGCCAGGGCTGTATAACGGTTCGACCGGTCGTGGTCATCCCAGCCTTCTTTCGCCATGATGCCCGGAACCAAAAGCAAGCTAACTCCCGAAACAATCCATACCGATAGCCCCGGGTTTACTTTTTTACTTAACAATTCAAACAAAGCGTAAACACCGAGCCCAATCCAAATGGCAAAAGCATAAAAGGAGGCTGCATAAGCATAATCGCGCTCACGTGGCTGCGGAGAATGTTGATTTAAATAAACCACAATGGCAAGCCCTGTCATTAAAAATAATAGGGCAACAACCAGGGCATTTTTCGAATCTTTTCTAAGCTGGTAAACTGCCGATGAGACCCAACAACAAGGGCAATAAATAAAATTTGTTTTGGGCTTTGTTTTTTAAACTGTCGGGTACATCAAGGACCGGGCCTAACCTGGCCTCATCAATAAAGGGGATTCCGGATATCCAGTTTCCGTTTTTCCGATCTACTGTTCCTTGTATATCATCCTGTCTGCCGGCAAAATTCCACATGAAATAACGGTAATACATATGAATTACCTGATAGCGGAAAAATATCTCAGGTTCTCTCCAAAGGTTGGTTTTTGTAACGTCTTCTTTTCACCGTATTCATCTGTTATTTGCGTAGTAACCCCTTTGAAATCGCTCCATTTTTTATAATCGGCTTCGTAGCGTTTTTCGGTATTGTTCCACATCCTGGGGAAGATGGTGGTGAATTCTTCATGATAAACCGGTTCGGCTCCTTCTTTTTATCAATAATAATATATTTTCCTTTTTCCCTGCTTTTACGATAAATCGGTTACCATCTACCCGCTCAGCGATGGGTGCATTAAAATACTGCCCGTGCAATACCGGCCAGTCGCCATATTGCTCCCTGTTAAGGTACGACAGCAGACTGATGGCGTCTTCAGGGTTATTTTCATCAATGGGTGTGTTTGCATTGGAACGGATGATCAGTAAAAAAAATGATGAATAACCAATCAGGATAAAAACGAGGCCCCAGATGAAAGTATTGGCAATCACCTTTTGTTTTTTTCGGGTAATTCTGATCCCCAAATAAATGCCTCCAATAAGCAGGATAAAATAAACTATAATACCTGAGTTAAAAGGCATTCCAAAAGTATTAACAAAGAGCAGTTCGAAGTATCCGGCCAGTTTAACAATCCATGGGATGATGCCGTTCATGATCAGGCCTAATAAAAAAATCGAAACAAAAAAGGTAATAATGAGGCCTTTACGATTGATTTTTTGATTCTTTCTAAAATAATAAACAAAGGCGATGGCAGGAATAGCCAGTAAGTTCAGTAAGTGAACACCAATGGAAAGGCCGATTGTATAAGCTATAAATATAAGCCATCGGTTGGCATGTTCTTCATCGGCTTTTTCGTCCCATTTTAAAATAGCCCAAAATACCAGGGCAGTAAAAAACGAGGACATGGCATAAACTTCACCTTCAGTAGCTGAGAACCAAAAGGAGTCGGAAAAAGTATAAGCCAATGCTCCAACGGTGGCACTTCCAAAAACTGCGTATTGTTTACTATCTGTCATTTCTCCGTTACGCAGGGCCAGTTTTTTGGCCAGCATGGTCAATGTCCAGAAAAGGAATAAAATGGTAAAACTGCTCGAAAAAGCCGACATCAAATTCACCATTCGGGCAACATTGGCTTCGTTACCAAACGCAAATAAAGTAAAAAACCTTCCCAACATTTGAAAAAAAGGAGCTCCCGGAGGATGTCCCACCTGGAGTTTATAAGCTGTTGCAATATATTCGCCGCAATCCCAAAAGCTGGCTGTTGGTTCAATGGTAAGGATGTACACCGCCGAGGCAATGGCAAATACAAGCCAGCCCAGGAGGTTGTTGAGTTTTTGATATGAATTCATGCTGAAATACTATGCAATTTATTGAAAAATAAAACGCGAAGGTATTAAAATACCACCGTACTAAACTGTTAAATATTTGAAAATCTGATCAAGAAACCAACACCTTCCCTGTCATATCCACAGGGATTTCCATATCCATCATGGTGAGGATTGTCGGAGCCACATCGGCAAGAATGCCGTTTTCTACATGGCGAAACCTGTCGCTGACCACGATGCATGGTACCGGATTTAAGGAATGGGCGGTATTTGGTGAACCATCTTTATTCACCGCATTATCGGCATTGCCGTGATCAGCAATGATGATTACTTCATAACCATTTTCCCTGGCCGCTTCAACCACCTCGCCAACACACCGGTCAACGGTTTCGATAGCTTTGAGAATGGATTTATAAAATCCGGTATGTCCAACCATATCGCCATTGGCAAAATTCAGGCAGACAAAATCGGCTTCCTGTTTTTTGAGTTCCGCAACGATGGCATCTTTAACCAAAGGGGCGCTCATTTCAGGCTGCAGGTCATAGGTTGCCACTTTTGGTGAGGGGATCATGATCCGTTTTTCATTTTCAAACTCTACCTCCTGGCCACCTGAAAAGAAAAATGTTACGTGGGCATATTTTTCAGTTTCGGCTATGCGAATTTGTTTTCTTCCGGTTTTGGCCATGATTTCGCCCAGTGTATTATGGACATTCTCCTTATCATAAATAACGTAGATGCCCTTGAACGAATCATCGTAACTGGTCATGGTATAATAATTCAATGGTATGGTTTTCATTCCGAATTCCGGAAAATCCTTCTGCGTTAAAGCAGTGGTGATTTGCCGCAACCTGTCTGTCCTGAAGTTAAAACAAATAACAACATCATTTTCACGGATTGTTGTCAGTGGTTTATCCTTATCATCCACAACTACAACAGGTTTAATAAATTCATCCGTTACCCCATTTTTATAGGATTCTTCTATGGCAGAAATAATATTCCTGGTTTTTTCACCTTTTCCATAAACCAGGGCATCGTATCCCAGTTTTATCCTTTCCCAGCGTTTATCACGGTCCATGGTGTAGTAACGGCCTGTTAACGTGGCAATTTTTCCGTTTGATTTTGAAAGATGATTTTGAAGTTCCTTAATAAAACCTAAACCACTTTTTGGGTCACAATCGCGGCCATCGGTTAAAGCGTGAATAAAAACGTTATCAAGGCCGTAGTCTTTTGTGAGATCGCATAACTTATACAAATGTTTATCCAGCGAATGAACACCACCATCGGAAACCAAACCAATAAAATGAACTGATTTATTGTTTGTTTTCGCATAGGTAAAAGCTTCAACCAGGGCGGGGTTTTCGGCTATGCTGTTATCCCTGATGGCGCGGTTGATCTTAACCAGATCCTGATATACCACCCTTCCGGCCCCAATATTCAAATGTCCAACTTCCGAGTTGCCCATTTGTCCATCGGGCAAACCTACATTCTCACCACTTGTTTGCAATTGAGCATTTGGATACTTTTGCCTGAGCTTATCCATATTTGGTGTACTGGCATTAAATATGGCATCGGCCTGGTCCTTTTTTCCTATTCCCCAACCATCAAGTATCATTAATAGTGTTTTGTTTCTATTTTTCATTGAAATTTTTACATTGTATAATTTTAAAAAGGAACAAAATTAGATTAATTAAGTTTTAAAATTTCCAATATCTGGAATTTTAGATATTTTTGCCCCACTGAATTCACCATGAGAGAACATTGGGTTATTCCTGACATACACGGTTGTGCCAAAACACTCCGGACCTTGATTGAAGATTTAATAAAACCTTCGAAACACGACTGGTTGTACTTTTTGGGCGATTACATTGACCGTGGCCCATCATCGAAAGAGGTGATCGACTACCTGATTTTTCTTCAAAATGAAGACTATAATCTGCGGCTTCTAATGGGAAACCATGAGGATTATCTTGTTAAATCGTACGAAGAAGAACTTCAGCTAAAAACAGTTTTCGGATTTAAACAAAAAAACAAGAAAAAAAAGGAATGGCTGTTTCATGGGGGCAAACAGACCATGGAAAGTTTTAAAATTACCGATCTGAAACAATTTCCGGTAGAATATATTGAGTGGATGCGAAACCTGGAATATTATGTAGAACTAGATAAATTTATCCTTGTTCATGCCGGGTTTAATTTCTCGGATGGCAGCCCGTTTTTGGATAAAGAATCAATGTTGTGGATACGGGAATTTGAAGTTGATAGCTCGAAAATATCAAACAAACGTGTTATTCATGGGCATGTACCAGTAAGCCTTGAATTTATCAATTTAAGTATCAACAATAAAAACTATAAATTCATTGATCTGGATAACGGTTGTTATATGACAAAACGTGAAGGGTTTGGCAACCTGGTGGCCCTTGAATTAAATACCCTTGAATACAGGGTCCAGTACAACCTCGATTTTTAAAGCAATTGAAATTCTATCGTCGGATACCCTTTTTCTCCCAGGGTATTATAAAATTCAATAAACCTTAATTTGTAGACAAAACCATTCCGGTTTCTGATTATATAGTTGCGATTGGGCACTATATTGTACGATACATTTCCTGAATTTACATCGCCTTGCAAAACCTTCCAGTCGTACCCAATAACATCCAATTGACCATTTAATTCAAGGCCTTCTGATATCGCTTCGCTGCAAATCATGGAAATTATGGGCTGAATCTACTGCTACCTCCACAGCATTTCGGTTCACCAAAACACCGGTTACCAGATAAGGATAAGGATCGCCTTCATTTGTATAAAGTAAGGTCGTATATTGCGTAAACAATAGGTCATATGTATCAACAGCGGGTTCAAAAGGTTTTACCTCTCCCCGTTTTTAAATGAAAAATATATGTAAAATGGATATTCTCTAGTTTTTCAATTTCAGTTGTTATATCATTGGAACCATCCAGGTTTGCAAACCTGAACTTATAAGTAAACTCATCTACTTCTAAAACTGAATTTTTAAGTCCGCGTAAATTGCCCTGGTCATCAAATCCACGGTCAATTATATAAACGTGGTTTAGTATAAATCGTATCATCATTAGCAAAAGAGAACCAGTTTCCGACAGCCGTTGAATCAAGATCTCCATCCGATTTATCATATTTCCAATCCAGATTTGTGGTGTCATTTACCGCTTCAAAATCACTTGAACCGCTATTTCCG
This sequence comes from Bacteroidales bacterium, assembly GCA_041393275.1. Lineage (GTDB taxonomy): Bacteria > Bacteroidota > Bacteroidia > Bacteroidales > JAADJA01 > JAADJA01. The sequence continues at coordinate 48,285 of JAWKKL010000018.1, read as the reverse complement.
ATATACATGAAAGCCGATGAATTGAGAATAATATGCGAGCCTTCTGTACCTGATTCAAATCCGATATCCCATTCATTTTTATTATTAGTGGAAACTTCGGTGCTATCTTCCAAATCGAAATAGATCTGGTATGTATAATATTGTGTCAATCCAATGGTACGGGTAATCACATTTCCACGGGGGAAAGGCTTCACCCGTTCATCTTCCTTAAAACAGGAAGACAATAAAATCATCAGGACGGAAGTATATATGAATAAAATTTTCATCTGTTAAAACTTATTGAATGAATAAGAAACTTTCAAAAATACGGTGCGGCCCCAACCAATCAAAAAGTTGGTACCCGCACCTCCCGAATGGGCACTTCCACCTCCTGAACCCACCCCTCGAATGGAGGTATTATTGAACATATTTTTTACCCCGGCTGTAAGCTGTAACGACCTGTTAACAAAGCTTTTCATCACCGAGAAATCCATGGTATTGAAGGGTTCGATATATCCTTTTACCCATTCGCCGGTTTCTGCATTTATTCCATAGTCGGGGTATTTTCCATTATATTTATAAAATAAATTAAAATCCATGTCAGCTTTTAAAATGCTATAGGTTACTGTGGCATTCACATCAGTACTGTAGAGCATTTCGGGTTCAAACTGCACCGAATCGGCGATGTTGTTGTATTTCCTTCCCGTTTCTACAACACCTGCCTGGATTTTTATCCTTGGATAAACCGTATAACTAACATCCACCTGGAAACCCTGCGAAATATAATTGCCAATATTGGTATACGTATACGGAGGAACTTTTTCATTGATCCCTAAAATCGGTACCAGTTTTATCAGGTCGTTTATTTTGTTGTAGAACAGATCAATATCAAAGCTGTAAATATCCTTGTTAAGTTCGTGAGAATAACCATAAACTAAATTAAAATTATGTGAATTTTCGGCCTTGAGGTTCGGATTTCCTTTTACGTTGTGATTTATATCTTCAAAATCAAGATACAATTCCTTTAATGAAGGCGCCCTGAAACCCCTTGAATAAGAAGCCCTGACATTCATCAATTCGTGAGGCAGCCACTTTATATTTAGAGAATAAACCAGCGGTGCTTCATACCTTGTATTATAGATATATCGAATACCGGGTTGGAATTGCAGGATTTTTAACGGTTCGTATTTTATACTTAAAAAGGCGGCATAATCGCCTATGCTTTGGCTGCCGTCTTCTATCTTTACCCCTGATCCATGCTCATAATGAAAATCAATCCCCAACTGGTAATTTACTTTACTTCCCTCATCGCTTTTACTTATGACCGAACGCAGTGTTGCATCCTGGAACTTCGTAGTATCAGCGTATTGCAGGTATTTTTGAAGATTCACCAAATCGTTGTAATAATCTCTCCGGTAACGGTCGTACATGGCAAAAGCACCCAATACCTGAACATACCTGTATTTCCCGATTTTTGTATTGTAATCGAGAGAATTGGTAAACCGGCGGGTAATAAATTCGTTATCAATGGCTGTTTCGTTATAAGGGTAGCGAAGCGGGCCATTGTTCTTGAGTTTCTCGTTAAAAAACTGGGAACTGTATTTAATCTTATAATTTTTTTGATCGTAAATGTAATAGCCATCTACAAAATATTGCTCCTTGGGTTTCCATTGTTGTGCACGGGAAGTATCAGGGTCGCTGTATCCGCCAAAGAAATTCCGTCCTCCTGAAATCGAAATAATATTATTTTTTTTCCTGGCATAGGCTGAACCATTAAAATTATAAACCCCTACTGATTCAACATATCCTTCTACATTAGCCCCAAATCGGGTATTTCTATTTTCTTTGGTAATGATGTTAACAATTCCACCCAGCGCATTGCTTCCGTATATTACCGACATGGGCCCTTCGATTACTTCCACATGGTCAACATTGCTTAAGTTCAACTGGCCAAGATCAATATTTCCATCCAACCGGCCGATGACCGGTACCCCATCAATCAAAAACTTTACGTGTTCGCCGCCCAAACCACGGATGCTCATTTTTGCCCCCAAAACACCCGTTTGCTGTACCCGGATATTCAACTCATTGGCAAAAAGTTCGTTCAGGTTATTGGCCCCTTTTTTATCAATTTGCTGAGCGCCGAGAACTTTAATTTTATAAATGGATTTGTCGACCCGTTGAGGAGCATATTGGGCCGTAACAACCACTTCGTTAATATTAACGATAGTTGGTTTAAGGGCAAGGATTTTTGATTTAGCCGGCACAATTGTATCGTAAAGGGTTTCAAAACCAACAAAAGAGACAGCTACGATTGACCGGTCAACGGCAATATTTTCCGCAAGCCCGTTTTCGTCGGTGATGCCATGATGTTGGGTCCCACTCTCAAGAGATTCAAAACAAACATGGGCAAAAGGCACAGGTTCCCCGTCTTCTCATCAACAATTTTAATAACAGCTTGCTGGCCCAAAGCAAAATTCAGGGCCAGCAAAGCCACTATCAACAATCCATATTTAAATGAAAAAACGGAATTCATTTGTTATTTGCGAATCATCAATTTTTGAATATGGGTTTCATTCCCTTTCGTTACGATAACGAAATACAACCCATTGTTAAGTTGATCTATAGCAATGGTTGATGTTGAAGATGTAATGGTTAAATTAAGAACAGTTTTTCCATTTACATCGGTAATGTTCACTTCATCAAACGTAAAATTTTCATCAGATTCGATGACAATATAATTGCCTGCGGGATTTGGAAATACTGAGAACAGATCATTACCTGATTCCATGGAAATTCCTGCAAGGCTGGTCAATGATTTTTGAAAAACAGTCTTGCCAATGGTATAATCAAACGCTTTAAAAACCAACTTATAAACATCACCCATTCGATTACAAACAAAAAGGCGATGGAGTCATCAACAATGTAGGTAAAGGTGCCCATATTAAATTCTTTCACTCGTGGCCAATGGATACCCTTGCAGAATCAAAAGGCAGTGGCCCCCAATCATTAAAATCGGAACCAACATCATTAAATTGTTTAGATGGCACATTAACATTGTTACTACACCCGTAACGATATACGGAGAGCCTTCCTCAAGAATCGTATTGTATTTCGTGAACAATATATCCCAAGAATCACTATTGGGTTCACGATCCAGTACTTCGTTAGTTTGTAATGAATAATAAATAAAATTTTTCGAAGTATAAGGAGTAGCCACTAAGGTTTCCTGATGTTCATTTGAACCATCCAGGTCGGCATATTTAAAAATGTAGGTATTCTGGATGGAGATTTTCCGCTCAATCCAAAGTTTTTTGTACATAGCGTCTGAACCATTCATCAGTTTAATGATGTACAGTGAATCTCCAACTACATCATGGTTTATCGTGTTATAAACCCCCCAACCATAATCCGGATGGCCTTTTTCATTTATATTAAAAGCACCCATTTCACAATCATCAACAGAATTGTATAATACAGTCCATGTTGATAAGCCTGTTGTATCAACGCTCATCCAGCCACTTGTATCGGCATTTGGATACAAATAAAGTTCAGCCCCGTTTCCATCGTTAATAATAATCCCGGCTGACCATGCAGAGGTGTAAAAACCGAGGTCCCAGTTTTTCCTGTCAACACTCGAAATAAATCCGTCCTGCATGCTGTAATAAATGTCGTTGGCATAACCAGGCCCCATTTCAACGGAATCTTGCTGCATCTGGCCAATGGCTTTTGAACTAATCAAGGAGGTAAAAAACAATGTTACTAAAACAAAATAATATACGTTTTTCATAAATAAAAATTTATACTAATTAATAAATAAAATTCTTAACTAAAAAGATAGAATAAATTGAAAATAACAGAAGGTGTTTCTGTTGGAATGACTTAAAAAAATTACACGACCGGAGGGCCCCGAAGGCTCAGGTCAGTAATATATTCGGGCGTATGGAGATCAAATAAATAACGCGAGAAAATGGTTTTTTTATTCAGGTTAAAATTGACCAGGCTGGCGCTAAAATTTGTTCCATTCACCTGAAAATCAATCGAAAGTTGATTTGGGCAGCTTTTACTGTACAATCGTAAAAATTTTTTCAGGTCTTTACCATGAATATGTGTTGCCTGGAGCTCCCAAAGGTCGGCATGGTTATCGAATACATAACGCTGATGGAATTCGATCAGAGATCCTGTCATGATCCAAATCATCACAACTGTCAAAAGCGCCCCACCTAATTTATGTAATATTATTTTTACCATTTTTCGACCTAAATAACGACGCAAATATATATGTATATTTTAATATAACATACATTCATATGTTATATATAATGTTTCTAAATTCAGATTATTATTTGGATGTATAAATTAAATTACTTTCTGCTTTCGATCATAAGTTCAAGCAGTTTAATCCCGGCATCGGAGATCACAGAACCAGGTCCAAATATGGCCAATACACCGGCTTTATAAAGAAAATCGTAATCCTGTGGCGGGATAACTCCACCCACGATCACCATAATGTCGGCGCGGCCATGTTTTTTCAATTCTTCAATCAATTGCGGAACAAGGGTTTTATGTCCGGCGGCCAAACTCGAAACGCCCAGAATATGCACATCATTTTCTACTGCTTGTTTGGCTGCTTCGTCTGGTGTTTGGAACAAAGGCCCAATGTCCACATCAAAACCCATGTCGGCAAAACCGGTGGATACTACTTTTGCCCCTCGGTCGTGACCATCCTGGCCCATTTTAGCCACCATAATGCGTGGTCGTCTGCCTTCCAGCTCAGCAAACTGATCGGCTAACTCACACGCTTTTTTAAAGCTGTCATTGCCTTTACTTTCTGAAGAATAAACTCCGGATATTGCTTTTATCTCCGCTTTATACCGTCCGAAAACTTCTTCCATGGCATCTGATATTTCACCCAGACTGGCCCGTTTTTGGGCAGCATCAATAGCCAACTCAAGTAAATTACCCTTTCCTTTTTTTGCCGCTTCGGTAATCGCTTTTAATGCAATTTCAACCGCTTTATTGTTCCTGTTCTTTTTTAATACAGCAAGGCGTTTTAGTTGCGATTCCCTTACAGCCGTATTATCTACTTCAAGGGTTTCGATGGGGTCTTCTTTTTCGAGGCGGTATTTATTCACCCCCACAATAGTATCCTTATATGAATCAATCCTTGCCTGTTTTCGTGCAGCTGCTTCTTCAATCCTCATTTTTGGCAGGCCGGTTTCGATGGCTTTTGCCATTCCACCGAGTTCTTCAACTTCCTGGATATGCTGCCAGGCTTTATGTGCAATTTCGTGGGTGAGGTATTCAACATAATAAGAGCCTGCCCAGGGATCAACGCTCCGGCAAACATTGGTTTCTTCCTGGATATAAATTTGTGTATTTCTTGCAATTCGTGCCGAAAATTCGGTGGGTAGGGCAATGGCCTCATCCAGTGCATTGGTATGTAACGATTGCGTATGGCCCAACACAGCGCCCATCGCTTCAACACAGGTACGGGCAACGTTGTTAAACGGGTCCTGTTCAGTTAAACTCCAACCCGATGTTTGGCAATGGGTTCTTAAAGCCAGCGATTTTGGATTTTTAGGATTAAACTGTTTTACTATTTTTGCCCACAACATCCGTGCGGCGCGCATTTTTGCAATCTCCATAAAATGGTTCATCCCTATGCCCCAGAAAAAGGAAAGCCGGGGAGCAAACGCATCAATGTCCATTCCGGCATTCACACCGGCCCTTAAATATTCCAGGCCATCGGCAAGGGTGTAAGCCAGTTCAATATCTGCCGTGGCACCTGCTTCCTGCATATGATAACCGCTGATGCTGATGGAATTAAATTTGGGCATTTTGCGGGAAGTAAACTCAAAAATATCAGCGATGATCTTCATGGAAGGCTGAGGCGGATAAATATAGGTATTCCGAACCATAAACTCTTTCAGGATATCATTTTGAATGGTTCCTGTCATCTGCTCATAGCTTACACCCTGCTCTAGTGCCGCTACAATATAAAATGCCAACACTGGAATTACAGCCCCGTTCATGGTCATGGATACCGACATTTTATCCAATGGTATCTGGTCGAACAAAATATTCATGTCCAGGATAGAATCAACGGCAACACCGGCTTTACCAACATCACCAACAACCCGCGGATGATCGGAGTCATAACCACGGTGAGTGGCCAGGTCAAAAGCAATGGAAAGCCCCTTTTGTCCGGCTGCCAGATTTCGCCTGTAAAAAGCATTCGAATCCTCAGCCGTTGAAAACCCGGCGTACTGGCGAATGGTCCAGGGACGCATGACATACATGGCGGAATATGGCCCGCGCAGGTAAGGCGGTATTCCGGCTGCATAATTCAGATGTTCCATACCGTCAAGGTCGGCTTTGGTGTAAACACCTTTTACATCTATTTTTTCCGCCGTTTGCCAATCATTGGTTATCCTGTTATCCATCGCCCATTGCTTTATATCAGGCGTTGTTTTGGATTTGGACTTTATGTTGATGTTGTGAAAATTCGGTTTCATATTCATTTGGTTCAGAGTTCAACGTATGAAGTTCGGAGTTTGAAGTTAAATAATACCTAATTGTTTTTGAAATTCCATTAGTGTTTGCAGCACATTGGATTTGATGTGGATGAAATGGTTAAATCCCGTCTTTTTCAAATCCTCGAGGATAGCTTGCGGATAACCGGCAATCACAAGGATAGATTTTTCATGTAAACGGTTATAAAGTTTAGGCGCCAATTCTGCATATTCATCATCCGAACTGCAAATGACCGTAATATCCGGCTTGCTTTTAAGGCAGGCTTCGGCTGCTTCTTCAATGGTTTTAAACCCAATGTTGTCAATCATTTCATAACCTGCACACCCGAAAAAGTTTCCGGCAAATTGTGCCCTGGCCCTGCGCATGGCCGGATTTCCTATTGTAAGTAAAAAGACTTTGGGCCTGGTTGATGATTGACTATACTGATCAGTTGCATATCGCAATTCTTCAAAGGCCTGGGCGCCACGGTATAAACGAAGCGTTTCGATCTTGTTTTTGCTAGTTTCTTCAATATAACCTTTAAAGACGGCCGGATCAATCTTTTTCTTTATTTCTTCCGATGTATTTGGATATTGATTTGTACCCAAGAAAATTTCACGGCGGGTGGCGATATTCATATCCCGCTGGTTTGCCGTTTCTTTAATGGTTTCCTGTATAAATCCAGCGTTGAAAGCCTCCAGGAATCCACCTTTTTCCTGCACATCAAGAAACAGTTTCCAGGTATGTTCAGCAATGGAATTGGTTAAGGTTTCAATATAATAAGCCCCTGCAGACGGATCATTTACCTTGTCGAAATACGATTCTTCTTTTAATAAAAGTTGCTGGTTGCGGGCAATCCGTTCCGAAAATTCGGTTGATTCTTCAAACACACTGTTAAACGGATTTACCGTTAAAGAATCCGATCCGCCAATGATAGCCGACATGGATTCGGTGGTTGTACGAAGCATATTCACCGAAGCATCGTACATGGTTTTATTCCAGTTGCTGGTGGTGGAATGGATAAACATTTTGGTTTTGGAATCGCAGCAAGGGCCATAGGCCTTTACAATATGAGCCCATAACAAGCGGGCCGCCCTGATCTTTGCAATTTCCATAAAATAATTCGACCCGACGGCAAACTGGAATTTTAAACGGGGCGCAACTTCATTAATTGACAATCCCCTTTCGGTAAGCTGGGTTAAATAACTTACTCCTTGTGCCAGGCTAAACGCAAGTTCTTCGACAATGGATGAACCGGCATTATGAAAATACTGCCCATTGACAGTTATCACCTTGAAATTTGGTAAATGCTCAGCCGTTTCTATCATCCGTTTTGCCAGATCGAATGAAGCGTCTGCCGATACAGGGAATTTCCCTTTCAGAACAAACTGGCCCAGGGGATCAAAATCAACGGAACCATAAATTTTATCTAGCTGGCGGTTGTATTTCTTGACGAGCTTCTCAACATACTGAACCACTTTCAGCGAATTGTGAAAACAGACAAAATTTAGCTCAACGGCATCAGCATAGATGTTTTCGCAAAGTTTTTCAATGTCTTCAATGGTGGGTTCAAATTTGGGATCAATAATAAAACCAAGTGATGTAACCCCTTTCATCAGGATGTCTAGCGCTTTTTTATTGGCCTTTGAAATATTATCTACCCTGATGTCCTGCCGGATATGCCAGAAATTTCCGCTTGCTGCGTTTCCCCGTGTATAAGGAAAATCACCTGAAAATGTATCAAGGTAATTTATCTCTGACAGATCATCAGCCATATAATAGGGTTTTACCTTAAACCCTTCGGTTGTATTCCAAACCAGCTTTTTATCGTAGTCGGCACCTTTCAGATCGGCACTAATTAAATCATGCCATTGTTTCCTTGTAGCAGGCGGAAACTCAGTAAAAAGTTCTTTTTTATTTTCTTTGTTTTCCATTGTGTTTGTTTACTATTATAAACAATATTATCAAAAAAGAGGGGCAAAATTATGGTTTTATTTTTGAACCGGACAAGTTTATTGTTAATTAAATAACAATAATATTACTTAAATATTTTGGTTTAAGAAAAACGAATTGTTTACCTGGTCTTCATCACCTTTTCGCAACTTACCAATGTTCCATCCAGGTAAAGACAAATAAAATAGTTGCCTGGTTTCATATCAAAGCCTCCATCATCTTTCCCGTTCCAGACAAGGTGGTAATCGCCGGGCGGGAAAGGGTTTCCGGTTATAGAGCGAAGTTGCTGCCCCTGAATATTGATCACCTCAAGTTGTACAAAGCATTCCTTTGCTGTGGTAAAACGAATGAAGGTATTTGATTTAAACGGGTTTGGATACACCTTTAACTCCGAACTTCGAACTTCAAACTTTGTACTAACCGTCGCCGTATCCTGCCACTCATACGCCCCCATATCTATCCTGCCGCCCGATATGCGGGGGTTTCCGGCCAGGTCATAAGCAGGCAGTGTGACGGTATCGCCATCCAGCATGTACAATATATATTTTCCATTCTCATCCTTTATATAAGGAAAGCCCATTCCGGCTTCGTACATAGGCACACCGGAGTTAATGCAAGGCGAACCAGCCTGTAAATTATAAAAGTCAGGTTCTGTTTCTAACCAGAGTGGATCTTCCTCAATGTTGCCGGTAAGCCAGTTGAGGTTATGGATGTTGTTCCAGTTTTGTACATTTTCCTCACCGCCTTTAACATTGGAATGAGATACGTTAATGGTGGAAATGTATGAAGTGGGCTGGCCGTTTCCCAGGAATATTTCATAATCCTCTGTTCCATAAATGATGCTGTTGTAGAAATTGATCTCTGCACCTTCGGTTGCATACACCTGAGCGCTGTTAACAGGATTGGTTACAACGTTGTTTCCAATGGTTGAGTTTATCACGTCAACTTTTGCATGTTGGGAACAACTTAAGCCGCAAATACCAAATCCTATAGTACCCGGCTCAGCGGTGAAGGTATTTTCTGATATCAATACATTTATTAGTGTTCCCTTTGTAGCATTCGGATAGGACAAGGTTCCGGAAAATCCTACAGAACCACCGAAGCCTTCGTCAATGGCAGGTAAGGGGCCAGTGTTTTTTATAATTGAATTTTTAATGATAACATGATGTAATTCTTCCTTGGTATTGCTTATCACAACCGAATAACCCCCAGTATTGTCAATAATTTTAGTGTTTTGTAATGTAATATCTGAAAAATTGCTATAAAACCCTGAATAAAATTCGCTTTCAACCTGTTCGAGGACAATATCTGAAAAAACCAAATTATTGTTTCCCACTATATTAAAACCGCCATTTCCAACTAAAACCGCCTGGCTGTCTATACCCCTTCTGAATGTTATATTTTCAATAGAAACAGACCTGGTAAAGAGATAGCTATTCAGTAAAGGATAAATATATTCTGCGTCCAATACAGTGCTTTCAGCATGATTACCAATTATAGAAACATAACTTCTTAAAGGAGCAGGAAATACTTCCCCATTCGTTGATGGTGAGTACAATCCATCTGCAAGGAAAATAGACTTCGGGTTAATGGTATCCGGAAGTATCTTTCTAATTGCATAGGATAAGTTTTTTAAAGGCTCAGATAGGCTAAGACCGGTATTGGAATTGTCCCCTGTCGGATTTACATAAAGATTTGCAGCTATTTGTTCAATTTTGGCATGTTCAATTTCCCAGATTAGATTATTTTCTATAGGATAACCATAACCATCAGTTGCTGCAAAAAAAAAGAAATCGGGATGAAGAACTGTAGCAGTATCCAAAAAGATATATTGAGTTGCTGTAGGCGCCGTTCTGGAAATATCGCAGCCTCCCATTGCACCATAATTAAGATACACTGAATTTTTATTTATAGTGTCAAAAAAAAATTCGGAATCCTGTGCAATAAGTATACCCCCTGTTTTACCAAATGCTACATTATTTGCAATTATTGAACCAGATAAGTGTACTTCAGAATAAATACAAGCAATTCCACCACCTGATTTCGCCCTACAGTTTTTAATAATACAATGATCGATCCTAAGTGTACTCTCAATGATCATTATTCCTCCACCAGCTTTTAATGTGTTTGAATATCCTCCTGCTCCATGCTGAAGAGTAAATCCCGAAAAAGTAGATCCAGGATAACTGCAATAACTTACGTTAACACAACTCCAAATGTCATTACCATCAATAATTGTTGAGTAAATATAATTAACTTCTTGAGTCATCATATAAAGACTTGCCACAGTAATGCTTTTGCTGTTGTAATCAATGTTCTCAAAATAGGTTCCCGGCCAAACCAATACCGTATCGGCTGTTGTTGCCGCATTTATCCCGGCCTGTATGGTGGTAAAATCACCGGTGCCGTCCTGTTTTACGGTATGGATGGTTGCATGTGCAGAAATATTGAACAAAACAAGGAAGAATACCACAACGCCAGTGCGGGCCATTTTTCTATCGTCATTGCGAGGAAATAAGGCAGGCCTGTGCGGAAGCTGACGAAGCAATCTCCCTATAATGTTGTATAGACCTTTTATTAGGCAGATTGCTTCGCTCCCGGGCTTGTTCCTGCCCCCTGGCTCGCAATGATGTTGTGTGAAGTCGCAAGGATGGTTCATCGGTTTCCGGGTTATCTGACCACTACTATTTTATCGGAGAAGACGCAGCCCTTACCTGTGCTTAACTTATAAAAATAAACCCCGGGCGTGATCTGGTTTCCGGCCTCATTTTCACCCTGCCAGGTAAAACGGTAATATCCCTCGGGATAGTCCCCGTTTATTATCGGTTTTACCAGTTTGCCTGTCAAATCATAAATATTCAGGCTGACATTGCCCGCTTTGTTCAACTGGAAGCTAAACTCCGTTTGCTGTCTGAATGGATTTGGCTGGCAGCTTAACGAACTGATTTCGGATGGTAGCCTGTACACTTCATTGCTCTTAAGCGATAGATGGTAATAAGTTGCCTTTTCACCGGCATGGATATTTCGTTTTTCACGTACCTGTTGTTTATGGTCGATCACCACATAAGCGCCCTTTCCAACCGCCTGGCTTTTATACCCGTTCCAGGTTTCGAATTCGATCACAGCACCCGGATCCACCCCTTCAAGATATCCCTTAACTTCCACCAGGGTATCGCCCGCTTCTCTCACCGATGCTCCTTTAACAATCCCGTCGGCCAACAGGGCTATTTCCTGTATGTCGGACGTGGAGTCTGTTTCTATATAAAAGGGAAGGTAATCGGCCTGTTCTTCAAAGGTGTAATACGAAGTTTTGGGTATTTCTTTGTCCTGAGTCCCACCACTGGTATTTTGCCATTGAAAATTGTTGTATGCAGCGCTGGTCTTTAATATCACCAGGTCGCCGTATTCAAAAGGGGCCTTCTTTCCTTCGAGAAACCAATAGGTCGGGTCGGCAGGGACTTTGGTCATGCTCCAGTACTGGGTTTTGATCTGGACGAGGTCTTTCCACAGATCGGGAGGAAGGCATTCCTGGGGATAAAGGTTTTTATCCAAAAAGTAACCTACCCAGTTGTCCCCTTCCACCAGGTCAATTTCAGTGTTGTAATCCAGTTTGGCCCCTTCGAGACGTATTGTGATCTTTTCTGCAATATCTTCATAATAAAGTTTATATCCCCTGGTGGATTTTATTTCATTCAAATTACTGTTAGGATCCCATCCTCCATTAAAAGGATTATAAATTATATATTCGGGAATAATTCCCTCAGGCGCATATGTCATTTCCAGATAATCTGGAGGCCATGGATCTATCCTCTTCAATAAAGGAATGGCATCAAACGGTTTGTCTTTATATCTTTCAAGCCGTGGGAAGGAGAGCCAGGTCCAGCCGGGTTTGAAGGTGAAGGTTTCAGAATTGCTTTCTTTATTGACCTGTCCAAAAGAATTTATTATAATAAACAGGCCAATACTTACAAGTACGGGATTTAAAATACTTGATTTCATATTTTTAAGGCATGTTCAAAAATACATAAAAATTGACTTCACTAGATCACCGGACAATAAAATTAGCTGTACAATATGCTTTTCCTTTCTTGACACATTCAAGGGTATAGTATCCTTTGGGGAGAGATGAAACTAATATTTGGAATGGACCACCATTGTTAATGATTTCAAATTCATCAACAACCTGCCCGGAAGAACTATAGATCAACCCCCTTAATTTTTCCCCCCTTGAGGGGGGATGAAGGGAGGTGACATATACATAATCCTTCGCCGGATTCGGATAAACCAAAAGCTGCGAAATTTCTTTATTTGAATAAATTCCCGAAACAGGCATGGTATCGTAAATCGCCCGCCATCCGGATTCTGTTGTTGCCGCATCGGAATAAAACTTCAGGGTAATTGAATTTGAAGAAGCAGGGATCATTTCCGGGACAGAATCACCGGAGAAAAGGGCGATCAATGGCGATTGTTCGTTTGGCCCATCATAAATCCATAAGGTATCATAACCTGCTTCCGTTTCAATGTATGAAAAGCCAAGATGAACCAATGTACCGGGTGCCGTTGAAATGGTATAGGTATAAATCTCATTGTTATTGTAGTCAAAGGCCGGGCCTCCTGTATCGAATATGGTATCGGCTGAAATAAGCGGGGCATCCTCAGTAAACTTATCATTGATCAGGTTCCACAAATCAGCGTAACCGTTATCATAGCCGAGTGCCCAAATGCCAATGCCGGCCAACCCTCTCCGGTTGATTATATCATATTTTTCGCCCATGCTATACACATCATCCAGAAAACATTGTTTCCAACCTCCGGAATTAAATGAATAATAAGGCCCGAAGCTGTTTGGTTCTAAGTGTTTATTTTCCGGTCCGTAATTTCCTGATGTATTATTCATAATGTTGGCATAGGTAAATGCCGAACCGTTACCCGTAGTAGCCGATGGTGCAAACTGTCCCGCTGTCGGCCATTGATAAGCGTAATAGGGCACACCCATAACGAGTTTATCCCCTGGAACACCCTGGGACTGATAATAAGAAATGGTTCTCGAAAAACAATAGGAATAATTTGACATCATCGGATAAAGCGGAGAGACCGGCCCTGCCTGCGAACTGCCATTCCAATAATAATCATAGCCCATTACCATAAAAAAATCGATGATTTCATTGAGAGCCGGGATGTTAAACTTTTCACTCCAGTTAACAGCAGGCGCTGCAATGCTTACTTCGGCTTCCGGTAATTCGGTTTCCATCTGGCTACATAAAGCGATCATAAAATCCATAAATTCTTCCTTGTAGGCTGATGGCAGGGCTTCTACGTCCATATTCACACCGTGGGCATTCCTTGCAACAATCAAATCAATGATATTCTCAATCAATGTTTGTTGCGCATCTAGATTGGTGAAAAATTGAGCATGTCCCGAAAAAATCGTAACACACAAATGCACTTTCACATCATTGGCCAGGGCCGAATCAATAGCTGGCGAAGTATTCCAATCGTGAATGGTAGAAGGTTCACCGGTGGCAGGATCAACTTCATAAGAAAAATAACAAAAATCAGAGATTAAATCCCATTGATAGTTCAGGTAATTGCTTCCTCCCCAATAGGGATGATAACCAAACACCCGTTTTCCCAAAGGGGAGGTTTTTTGAATGGGGAAATCAAAAATCTTAACATTTGATAAGGAATCGAATTGTTCGGTTGTTGTTAGTCCCAACTCATTAAATCGGGCAGATTCAAGTTGATGGATTGAAATAATTTCCTGTCCCTGAGCAAAAAGATAGGCCGAATAAAAGCATATAAAGGTAAAAAAAAATAAATTTTTCATCCTCATCAATTTGCAAACAAAATTACCAAATTTGCGATTGAAGGGACATCAAATCCACAAAAAAACCCCGGTTAAAACCGAGGTTTGACCCATGGTAAAAAATATGTCTATTTTATTATCAGTTTTTGTTTTTCGAAATTGCCAGAATAATCTTCCGAAATCAGAAAATAAATGCCGGGGGGAAATTCACTTACGTTAACCCTCCATTGTTCTGATATATTATTTTCCTGTTCCAGTACAATCTGACCAAGTTGGCTGATAAGTTTTACGGAAGATTGATTTTCCAGGTTTTCAATTGTTATCCAATCAGTCGCCGGGTTAGGATAAGCGTGAAGTTGGTTTACACTTATTTTATCATCAATGCCTGTAAATACACCGGCATGAATAGTAAAATATACGGTATCCATTTGTTCAGGATGTTTATAATCCCAAACTCTGAACACAGCTGTACCAGTGCCGGCAAAGCCATTAGGATTCACTGTTATTTTCAGAAAACCTTGTAATGTATCACCGATAGGCAACATGGTACCTCCTGCGGGTATGCCTGTATAACAACCACCAAAATCGCACATAGTAACAAACCACTCCTGGGAAATATCATAGGATAAATTTTCCCATGATAAAGTCAGTTCGCCTCCAGTTAAATTATCCTGGTAAACAACGTGGTCTTTATATTCATCTACCGATTGGTAACCCTCATAATTATCGGTTGGTGAAAACAAAAAATGCTGCGATTGCAATGATAAAACAAATACAAAGCATACAACAAGGAGCGTGTAGAATTTTTTCATGAGCAAATCTAAATTTAGTTTTTATGTAGCATAAGACGCGAAGGTAAACAGAACCTTACGAATTAAATAAATTTTATGATTTTTTTAACAAAATAGTTAGGATTGATTTTATTTTTTTACTACAAATTTTTGGATGTAATACGACTCAACAGTGTACAAATGGATAATATACACCCCATCGGGTAAATTCTTCAAATTAACCTGAAAATGGTTTGACTGTCCGGGGTTTAATTCAAAACTCATTGATGCGGTTTTCGTGCCGGTAAAATTAAATATGTCAAACTGGATATTTTGCTGACTTTCTATATTAAATTTTAAATTCAGGATATCTGAAACCGGATTTGGGAATATTTCTAATTTGAAATTACCGGTTTTGAAATTAATAATTCCTACCGTATCGCATTCTATCGCAGGCCCTCCCGGCGATCCGCCAACACATCCCGAAATCCAGTTGGAACCAATGTTTGGATTCAGATAAGGGTCTTTTATGTTTATGGTTTTACC
The DNA here is from genome assembly GCA_041393275.1 of Bacteroidales bacterium. GTDB lineage: Bacteria > Bacteroidota > Bacteroidia > Bacteroidales > JAADJA01 > JAADJA01. The sequence continues at coordinate 32,715 of JAWKKL010000018.1, read as the reverse complement.
GTTTCCATTGGCATCTTCGGGCCATGGAGAAACAGCCGAATACAACACAGAATAAACCATCATTCCGGTTGAATCAAATAAGCGGAGTTCTTCTCCATCAGCAGACAGGCCAAAATCAAACGGGCCGATGGCATTTTCAAAACCTGGAAAAATATCATTGAATTTTATGGCATCCCTGTACAACACCAAATACCCGTTTGTATCCAATTGCAAACTATCCGGGAATACGAATTCATGATCATCATTCCCATCCTTAAACACCCATTTCGAAATATTGTACGAAATCGTATCGGGATTATAAAGTTCGATCCAGTCGCCTGAATCCAGGGTATCATTCGGGTTGTAATTTATTTCATTGATAACGACAAAAGGAGTATCGGCAAGGATTATGGTTGTATCAGGATAAAAATATGCTATAAACATGGTATTTGTATCTACATTTATATGCAGGACTGAAGAAACTGAATCCAATTCTTGCAATATCATTGAAGACACCCAATGCGAAAATAAAAAACCGGAATCGGGAATCGCTGAAATGGTCACCGGATTGCCATCAAAGTATTCACCCTGCCAGGGAAGCGTATCGGGAATCAGGGTGTTGATTTTTACCTTTCCATGATGGATAGAGTCAATATTGAGTAAAACATTAATTGTTTTTTCCAGGTCAAATTCATTTATATAGTGTTGTTTTACAAATCCTCCACGATTTTCGCCAAAACTGATCATTTCATCAACTTCGCTTTCCCATGCCTCAAGAGTCCCGCCCCATCTTTGTTTATGATAAGTTATTTCTGGTGCCAGCCTGTTTTTAAATGCCATAATTCGGTCGGTAATAAACCCCGGATGCAGGCATGAATTAAACAAATCTGCGCTTCTGTTGATGAAATATTCACGGTAGTTCTGGTTTTCCAGCAGTCTTCTTAAAATCCAGTGATTGTCCGACCATTGTATGTTGTTGTGCAGAACCCGGTACAATTCATTATCCGTTACATTTGAAATTAAGCCAAACCCAAAATCAGTATCCGTTAAAATATAGCGCCATATTCCCGTATCATCGCTTTTCCGCCAGTATTTTGTGTTATGTAAAGGCCAGTCGTGGTTTACAAAAAACATTTCAGCGATGAAATAATCGGTATAGTTATCAATGTCAACCAGTTTTAAAATGGAATCATAAACCAATGAATCAACAACAGGCACCGATTTTATGTATTCGATCATTGGTTGGTAATGGTAATAATTGCCTTCTACCACCATTCTGTTATCCCTTAATAATTCGACACTATCAGGATGCACTCCAAAATTTGACTGAACATAATACCGGTAAATTTTTTCGCGGATATTGTATATGCCCCAGTATTCCCCATTTAAAAAAACGACCGAAGGTTCATAAGCCTGAACATCAATGTTGGTGTTTTTTTCAACGAGGCTTTGCATAAACGCATCCCGGAAATGTGCATGGTTAAAATCCTGTCCTGAATTTCTCAACACCAGTTTCCGGAAAACATCAATGTCTTTTTTCCCAAATATTTTGTAATTGATTTCTGATATTTCGTATTTACCATTGGTTAAAATCCGCAGGCTTTTCTGATCGTATGCCCTGGATTGGCCGCCATGGATCACCACATCGGCATCAAGGGCAAAGGCCAGGTTTTGTAAAGTATCGAAATATTCGAGGTAAAGTGGCTTTTCCCAATCCTGCCAGAAGTTTGCTCCCCAGTAAGGAAATCCGGGCTGGGCATTTGGACCTTTTACATAAATTCCTTCTTCCCAGTCCCACAAGTCATAAGGATCCATGCTGATGGATATTACCGGAAAGGTAGAAGTATAGTTTACGATATATGTATTTGTGGTTGTTTTTCCGGGTATTAACCCGGTTTTAAAAAATCTTGTTTTCAAAACCGTAGTTGAATCAATGGCAATAGGCCCGGTATAAAGTAAACTGCTGTCAGTTACAATGCTTCCATCAAGGGAATAACGTAAGGTATCGCCGATATTTATATTAAGTATCTCAATGGATAATGGATTGGTATAAAACCCTGCATGAATATTGACCAATGGCGTTTTAGTATATCCCTCAAAAAAGGCCGAACCATTATTTGAACTTCCCGGGCTGGGTGAGACAAACAGTCCTTTTGGTTCGTATCCATCCTCAATCCTGCCTGTGGAATGATCGGCAGATACACCAGAATATTCAATATAATCAATAATGTTTCCTTCATCATCCGACAAAACCACCGTCTCCCCTTCGCCTGAAAGTTTAAAATTAGTATGTAAATAAACCGGTTTGCTGCCAAACCATTCAGGTACAGGTTGAAAAAAGTTAGCCGTATCGGAAACAGCGACAGACAAAAAAGGGATCAACGATGAATTTCCATGATTGTTCCACGCATTTAGTCCTTGAATCGCCAGTACATTTGTCCCTTCTTTTATAATTGATCGAACTAATTCTTTGTTTAAAAAATATTCATCCGGCGGTAAGTCCTGATACATTTGAGCATAGTGAATTCCATAGGAAATATCGTTCCAATGCTGGTATTTGCCGGGCCAGCCGATATTTGCCCTGGCTATTTCAATACCATTCAAGTAAGCCACGAAGGCATCGTCGTAATCAACATGTAAAAAAGCGTGGGCCAGGACAGCTGTATCGGGTATGTTAAATACCTTTCGAATATAAACCGTAGCCACCGAATCGGGGAGAATGGTGTTATCATCGCCATTGCCACGGCCAAAGCCACCAGCGCCTTCAGCCCATAATGTATCGACGTATCCAACCGAATGCCATTGCGAATCCGGGTCAGCATCAGGAATCCAATACCGCCATGAATTTTCAGCTTTTACAATTGTTTCCCAATGATCGATCACTATTTTCCGGTCGTTGCCGCTGGCAAAAATCAGCAAAAAGGAATCGGGAGGCAAAATCACTTCAGGAAACTTCCACTTTTCGGGGTTTGAAAGATTATCAGAAAGGTAATAATTTACAAGGTTTACGCTTTCATCCGAAGCATTGTACAATTCAATCCAATCGCTCGGTTCTTTATCATCATCTGAAATAACCGAAGCATTTCTCGGACAAATTTCATTGATCACAATTTGCCCGTATCCAGCCAATGGGACCAGCCAAAAGGACAGCATGAAAAGATATACTAAACTTCTAAAAGCCAAAATTTTCGGATTATTAATTTTCAAAAATACAAAATAAAGTGGGTTAAAAATAGGTGCAAATTTAATTTATCCATCAGAAATTCAGCCTGATAATTCAAACAGATTAAAAAAACTACATCTGAATTGCTTGAATATACAATAAATTTTGTATAATTTTGCAAACCTTTTTAAAATAACTACTTACAATATGGATAAAGCAAAGATTTTGTTTGTTGCTCAGGAGATTCTTCCATACCTTCCCGAAAGCCACATGGGCACAATTTGCCGGTATTTACCACAGGGCACCCAGGAAAAAAAACGTGAAATCAGAACATTTATGCCCCGATTCGGCAACATTAACGAACGCAGGAACCAGCTTCACGAAGTCATTCGCTTATCAGGAATGAACCTTATTATTGATGATAACGATCATCCCCTTATCATTAAAGTAGCCTCCATTCAACAGGCACGAATGCAAGTTTATTTCATTGATAACGAGGATTACTTTCAACGGAAATTTACCATCACTGACAAAAACGGGAAATTTTTTTCCGATAATGATGAAAGGGCCGTTTTCTTTTCGCGTGGGGTGATTGAAACGGTGAAAAAACTTGGGTGGCCACCCGACCTTGTTCATTGTCATGGATGGCTGTCGAGCCTGGTACCCATTTATTTGAAAAAAGGGTTTAAAGACAATCCGCTCTTTTCTGATACAAAAATAATCCTATCCCTTTATGATGACGGGTTCGAAGAAAAATTAAGCGACGGCTTTATAAAAAAAATTAAACTGGAAGGAATCACCAACAAAGATTTAACTTTATACCAAAATCCCACATATGTAAACATAATGAAGGCAGCCATCGATTTTTCGGATGCCGTTATCCTGGCTGATGATAACATTAATGGCGAAGTAAAAGAATATTTTGAAAATTCCTCTAAGCCAAAATTAATCCATGGGTCAATGGAAAATTATATTGATGTTTATAACGATTTTTATGATCAGTTGCTCACAGCCAAATAATAATACTGAAAAAAATCAGTTATTTCCCAAAATCATAACAAAGTCAGCACATTGAAAACAATATTTTTGAATTTCCTTAAGCCTGTTTCTTTCCTTATTTTGACCATTGGAGTGTTGATCGCCTGCAATAAAAAACCGGAAACCATCGGATTGGATTTGGTTGATGCTAACAAACCTTTTGTTGGGACCGATACCACATTTGATGTGTTTGCCTATTCGGTTCGGGAAGATTCGGTGAGGGCTGATGAAACATCAAACAACCTGCTTGGCAGCCGCTATTCCGAAACGTTCGGATTGGCTAACGCCGGGTTTTATTCGCAATTAAGGTTATCACTTGTAAATCCTGATTTCGGCGATACCCCGGTTGCTGATTCCATCATATTTTCAATGGTTTATAAAGGTTATTATGGAAATATTAACTCGCAGCAAACAGTAAGGATATACCAGATGGACACGATAATTAAGCGAGATTCAATTTTCTGGTCCAATAGTAATTTTGGTATAATCGATACAGCCGAACTGGCAAATTATTCATTTGTTCCAAATCCTTCTGACAGTGTAGAGGTAGATACGGTTACAAAAATAGCCGCCCGTCTCAGGATTCCTATGGACCTTTCATTTGGCCAACGGCTTCTTAATGCCGATTCAAGTGTATATGAAACGAGTGAAACATTCATTGATTATTTTAATGGAATCTATGTTCAAGCTGAAGATATGACAAGCCCGGGGGAAGGTTCAATTTTATATTTCGACCTGGTAAGTGATTACTCCAATGTAACCGTATATTATCATAATAATGATTCGACGGATAATGACAGCCTGAGTTATTCCTTTGTCATCAACACCAATTGCTCACGGGTAAACCGCATTCAGCATAACTATGAACAAAGCCTGGATTATAATTTTAAACAACAAATACTGGCCGGCGATACAAATTTAGGGATGGAAAAACTTTTTGTGCAGGGAATGGGTGGTGTTCGAACTGTTATTAAATTTCCCGGCCTTACTGAATGGCTTGATTCAGGCAGCGTAGTGATAAATGAAGCCAAACTGGTAATGACCAGCATGGATTATACCGAAGAAAATGATCCCTCACTCAGTATGCTATTGTTCAATACAAACGAAAATGGGGATTTTTTAGTTACAGTTGACCAATCAACACAAGGTGATGATTATTTCGGCGGAGTTTATGACGAAGGTTCACAATCTTATTATTTCCGAATATCACTGCATCTTCAGGATCTTATGTCAGGTGAGCCAGATTATGGATTATCCCTTTTCTCTAACGGGAAATCTATTTGGGCCAATGAAACCGTTCTCTACGGAACACAAGCAGGAGGACCTCAAAAATTCAGGCTTTACATTATCTATTCGAAAGCCGGCTAATTTAGTTGAGGCAATTTTATTTTCCAAACCGGTTTTTTAAGTACCTTTGCGCGATTTATTAAATTATATAAACTATGTGTGGTATTGTAGGATATGTTGGCTCCAAACAAGCCTATCCAATTCTTATAAAAGGCTTACACCGTCTTGAATACAGAGGTTACGACAGTGCAGGAATAGCCCTTTTGAACGGAAAACTCAATATGTATAAAACAAAGGGAAAAGTATCTGACCTGGAAGCATTCATTCGTGATAAAGACATATCTGGAACCATTGGAATTGCGCATACTCGTTGGGCCACACACGGCGTTCCAAACAATGTGAATGCCCATCCCCATTTTTCCCAATCACAAAATCTGGCGCTAATACACAATGGAATAATTGAAAATTATTCAACCATTAAAGAAGAATTGATTTCCAGGGGATATACATTTGAAAGTGATACCGATACAGAAGTCCTCGTTCAACTCATCGAAGACATTAAGATCAACGAAAAAGTCGACCTGGAAGAAGCCGTAAGAATTGCCCTGAACCAGATAGTTGGAGCTTATGCCATTGTGGTAATTTCGAAAGACCATCCCGATATGCTGGTTGCAGCACGTAAAGGCAGCCCGCTTGTTGTCGGTATCGGAGATGGTGAATTTTTTCTTGCTTCTGATGCTGCACCAATCATTGATTATACCAAGGATGTAATTTATGTAAATTAAAAAGAGATCGTTTGCGTGAAAAAGGGGGAGTCGGTAAAAATAAAAACCATTGAAAATAAACCAACTACACCCTATATTCAAACCCTCGAAATGAATATTTCCCAGCTTGAAAAAGGGGGTTATGATCATTTCATGCTCAAAGAAATTTATGAACAACCCCGTTCAATCCTTGATAGCCTTAGAGGGCGAGTAAATGCAAAAGAAGGGTATGTAAAACTTGGGGGTATCAGCGACTACGAGCAAAAGATGGCCAATGCCAGGCGTATTATTATCGTTGCCTGCGGAACATCATGGCATGCAGGCCTTGTTGGTGAATACCTTTTTGAAGACCTTGCCCGGATGCCGGTTGAAGTTGAATATGCCTAGGAATTCAGGTATCGAAATCCCATTATAACCGAAGATGATGTGGTAATTGCCATATCCCAGTCAGGGGAAACAGCCGATACCCTTGCCGCCATAGAGCTGGCAAAATCAAAAGGGGCTACCATTATAGGGATTTGTAATGTGGTAGGATCATCCATTGCCAGGGCAACACATGCCGGAACCTACACCCATGCCGGGCCGGAAATCGGCGTCGCATCAACAAAAGCATTTACCGCACAGGTAACTATTTTAACCCTCATGGCTTTGCGGATTGCCCAAATGAAAGGGACGCTTTCAAAATCGCGTTTCCATCAAATTTTATCTGAACTTGAATCCATCCCCGAATTGGTAAAAGAAACCCTTAAAGTGGATGAGAAAGTGAAAGACCTGGCAAAAATGTTTATTTATGCCCGAAACTTCCTTTACTTAGGACGCGGATATAATTTTCCTGTTGCCATGGAAGGTGCGTTAAAGCTAAAAGAAATTTCATATATCCATGCCGAAGGTTATCCGGCTGCTGAAATGAAACATGGCCCCATTGCCCTCATCGACCGTGAAATGCCGGTGGTTGTTATAGCAACAAATAAAGGCACTTATGATAAAGTGATTTCCAATATACAGGAAGTTAAAGCCCGGAAAGGAAAAATCATTGCAGTGGTTACAAAAGGGGATAAAGAAGTAAAAAAATTAGCCGATTATATTCTCGAAATTCCGGAAACTGAAGAGATGCTGGTTCCAATTCTGGCTACCATACCCCTTCAGCTATTATCGTATCATATTGCAGTATTGCGCGATTGTAACGTTGACCAACCAAGAAACCTGGCTAAATCAGTTACCGTAGAATAAAAAATCCCGCCGGAGCGGGATTTGAATACCATTTATCTTATAGGCGGTTTTTAACCGCATGCCAATTCACCAAATTCCAGAAATCGGCAATGTATTCAGGGCGTTTGTTCCGTTTGTCAATGTAGTAGGCATGTTCCCAAACATCACATGTAAGCAAGGGTGTTTTGCCATCACGCAATGGATTTCCGGCATTGCTTTCCTGAATAATTTCCAGTTTACCCTGTGAATTTTAACCAGCCAGGCCCAACCCTGAACCAAACAGGGTAGCTGCTGCTTTCCGAGAACAGTCCTTAAAATCAGCAAACGAGCAAAACTTTCAACAATAGCATCTGCATTGTTCCTTTAGGGTCGCCCCCGCCATTGAGTGATAAACACTCCCAATAAAAGGTGTGGTTCCATACCTGGGCACCATTATTAAAAATGCCTCCCGTGGCCTTTTTTATAATGTCTTCGAGAGATGCAGAACGAAATTCGGTATCCGGGACCAGGTTGTTCAGGTTGTTTACATAAGCCTGGTGATGTTTCCCGTAATGATATTGATGTTTCTTTCGAAATGAATGGTTCCAGTCCATCCATTTTGTAGGGTAATGGAGGTAATTCAAAAGCCATAATTTTTAGTTTTATGCATATGTGTTAACACATAAGCGGGTTAATAATTTCATTTAATTTGTTTCAATTTTAGCTTATTTGTTTTAATGCTTCTATGAACACTTCGTCAATCTGAAAATATAGGATAAAATCACTTCGTTGTCGAAAGATTTCTTCTTGTGCTTTCATCAGGATTTTTGTCCTCTCTCCTCTGCATAGCTAATTTCTTCTGTAGATTCTTTAATCCACTTTTTCCGAGCAAACTCTATGAAGTCTGTAAACAGAACAGTTGATATTTCAAATTGTTTATTAAATTCTTCGAATTTAGTATATTTTAACAGGTCATTTCTATGGGAATCGGTATACTCAAAAGCATAGGTAAAAATCAGTCCCTTTTGTATGAGGTCATAGTAGAAATCAAGGTTTTTATCGCTGTTTAAGGGGACAAAAACATCGGGCATAATACCTCCGCCACCATACACAATTTTACCTTCCGGGGTGATGTATTTTAGTGTGTCAACAAAAGGAATGCTATCTTCTTCTTCCATTTCGCCATTGAAATACCGGTTGTGCGATTCGGCATAATATTCTTCAAAACCATTTTCACGATCACGGCAAGGTTTTTGGATGCACCGTCCGGTTGGGGTAAAATAGCGGGCAATGGTAAGCCGTAAAGCCGAACCATCCATTAAATCGAGTTGACGCTGAACAAGGCCTTTCCCAAACGATCTGCGTCCAATGATGGTTCCCCAGTCGTTATCCTGAATGGCCCAGCAACAATCTCACTGGCACTGGCCGAACCATCAGTAAAATAGTCAGGCCGATGTTACCAACGAGCCTTTGCCGGTTGCATAAAACGATTCGCGAGGCTGATTTTGTCCTTCGGTAAATACGATGAGTTTGTCATTTTCAAAGAAATTCATCGGCAATATTGATAGCTGCCTGCAAGTAACCACCTGTATTGCGTAAGTCCAGTATAAGATGCTGCATTCCTCCATTAAAAGTTTATCGGCGGCTTCTTTAAATTCATCAAACGTAGTCGCTGAAAACTTGCTGATCTTTATATATCCGATGGTATCCTCCGGCATAAAGGCTATATCAACACTATAGGTCGGAATTACATCCCTGATAATTTCATAGTGAAGCAAATCGGCTAAGCCTCTGCGGAAAATTGCAACACTCACATGGGTACCCCGTTTCCCTTTTAACTTTTTCATGGCTCCGAGGTTGTCAATGCCAACACCGGCAACCAGCGAATCATCTACCATCACAATCCTGTCTCCGGCCAATAATCCTACCTTTTCGGAGGGTCCGCCGGGAATTGGATGAATGACAATGATGGAATCATTCTCTATCCTGAACTGAATACCAATTCCTTCAAAATTTCCAAGCAGGGGATCATTCACTTCATCAAACTCTTCGGCAGAAATATATTGTGAATGGGGATCAAGTTTTTCAAGTATGCCATAAATCCCTTCCTTGGTAAGTTCTTCCTTATTGACCGAATCCACATATTCACGGACAATATAATTTACAACGTCATTGAGTTTATTGTATTTGTTGGGATTAAAACTAAAAAGTTGTGGATGGGAAGTAACGGGCGATAGCCTATAACCGAGATAAATACCTGAAACAAGGATAAAGGCAAAAAGCAGGGGCAGATATATAAAATAGCGTTTTTTCACAACTTCGAAATTTAATGATTCACAAAATTAACAAAAAGCCGTGGAGTATGTTGTATTAATTAAATGAAAACATTAATTGATTTTACTGGTCGCCTATACAGGCAAATGACAATTCAGGTATAGATTATAACTTATCCTATTATCCAATGCGCATTTTCAAAAAACAAGCAAACGTATGAATGAGCTAAATATAAATTACATTCCTGTACATAAATGGTCAGGCTATCCGGTTTTTAGAATTATCGTTTACAGACTTTGGACCCGCCACAGAATTAATATCATTGAGTACATAGGCACAATGCGAAAAATAAGTTCACGGCCTGGAGAAGGAATGACGTTTACTATTAAAAACAACAGTACTAAATTAAAGAAGCTTCTTAAAATACGGAATATTACACATGATGATAAACGGAAAATATGCGACAGTGTTGCCGCCGCTGCAACAACGGGCGAAGGCTACCGTGAAGCCGGTTCACCAAGTCTTCATTTCCAGGTAGGCAAGTATCACTGCAATATTCACCTTGATAGTTATGGTTTTGTTTCATACCTCCCAAATGGTGAAAAATTTTTTAATCCTGAATTGGTTCAGCATACAGTTGATGAACTAATTTGGGGAACTTATGGTGTTGGCCTTTTTGATAAAATACATCCATGGGCCGGCAAATTTGCCAACCGGTTTCATCCCATCCTTCCGAATTCCCGAAACCGCTACGAGCTTGCCGTTGGTGCACGATTTAATGTAATTCAAAAACCAGGTAACACATTAAGTATAGATTATACCGTTTCAAAAACCGGGGAAAGGAGGTTAATAGGGAAATGGGAGGTGATGAATTGGTGATGTGAATTCCAGCTCTATTGCTTTCTAAGGTCCATTTGTTCTTCCTTTTTTCTTTTCAATGATTCTTTATATAATCGATTTATCCGATTACCGGGATTGGGGTCATCTTTATCAAGAATTATCTCAGACATCCACAGAAGGTCAGCATTTTTATCGAATTCCAGTCCATACATTAAGGTTAATTCAATATACTTAATTAAATCAGCCTCTTTTGTCAAATTATGTTTCTTCGCCCGCTCAATGGCCTTTAGAACATATTCCTTAGCGTCTTTTTCACTTTTGCCATTTTTTGTTTCATCAAAATGATTCCGGACTTGTACCACCATATCATTTATAAAACGTTTCGTAGCTGCAAGCCTTAAAGCTTCTTCTTGTTCTTTGCGTATCTTTAGCATGATTTATTAAGTTGTACTTGAATCTTCTATTTTTATTTTATGACCCGAGATAGATAAAATCTCTTTCCCAATGCTGGTAACTTTCTTAAACTCATGAATGATTGTTGGGTCTTCACTCTCGGCATAAAAAGCCTGAACATCTCCAAAAAACAAATCAATCTCATTCAAACTGCACGAAGGGAGATAGGTCCTTAATACCCGGGGATCGTAATATCGGAACAAAACGACTTTTTCATCTTCAAGATACACCCGGTTAAATTGCTGAAAGTGGGTAAACAAGTCTTCAAAGTTAGATTTACTGGTAAAAAATATACAGCAATTTTCTCCCCATGCTTCGGAGGTCATCCATGTAAAAAGCGGCGATTCTTTTATGCACTCAACTAAAAACCCGGAAACACCAAATGATTGAACATCCAGGGTCCCTTCGAACAAGGATTTATATTCAACATTGCCAGTTATCAAATACCTGAAAACTTCTTCATTTCGAGCAGAATCAATTATGCCATACAATTTATAATCGCCTTTTTTTGTGCTCTCCAATAAAAATTCTGCCGGTGTGGTTTTACCACTTTCAGTAACTGCAACAATTTTATTTTGGGCAGTTGGTTTAGTTTCTTTCGGTAGGCGTGTGAGTGTTATTTTTGCCACTTACTCATTGTTTTAGTTGATAGAGCTTGGTTCGGGTTTATAAGTTTTTGTCGAAAAATGTTATTCTGGTTCTTCCTTTTTCTGTGCAATTTCTTCACAAAAAGGGGCTCCATTTTTGGCAGCATCAAGTAACGCTGTGATTTGTGTTGGAATTACAATTTTCGAAATTTCGGATTCAATGTCATTCTCCTCATCCTCTATCAGTTTATCAAAATCTTTTATTTCATCATTTTGTGATATAGCTTCTGGTTCACTCATTTGTCTTTCTATACTAAGCAGGTTTAAATTAGTTATTTCTTTCAGATTTGTATCTTCATTTTAGCCCCCTATCAAAACAGTTGGAAAACCCATGACAATTGTGCCGCCATGCGAGGTGGAATCACCCATACGGGCTGCTGGTTTTCCTCCAATCATAACCCCTGTCGAGCCCATAACGATAGAATCAGGAGGGCCTACACAAGTACACATGCTGCCCAGGGTAGCTGCAGGCATATTTCCAATTAAAACAGTTGGTACACCGGGTGGCATTATTGGCCCCCCAACATGTGGAATCGGAGGTACTCCTGGTGTAACCATCGGACAAACATGCATATCTCCTGCCCTCGCTGCTGGTTTTCCCATAATATTAGTGTTAGTGTTTTATTAAGCTATTAATTTCTGTTTTATTGTATTATTAGAATAAGAAAATATAAGTCCTTTATCATTAATTTCAATTAATTCTGGGTTGCGTTATAATAATTAACAGTTAAATACCAATTTTGATTTTAATAACTGTTAAATATCCATTTTATACCATAACAATTTGTTAAATCAATGTCATCTGATTAAAATTCTCTGAAATAGCACCTGCTTGATTTGGACAAATTGGATGATAAAGATACAACAAAGAAAGTAAAATGCAAATTTCCTGGCCATATTCAAGATTGGATGGGAAAAGATTTTTTTCTAATCATTTTAGTTGAACCGCCTGTAATTCCTATGGTTGAATGATGGTTTGGCCGATTTTATAACATTTGTATTCATTTATCTATTTTGTTAAATATTTGTTAAACTTTAATTCTTACAAGAATATAGCTTGCTAATTTTAAGTTTTTAATTACTTTTGTATTTACCAACTTACAATAACAATTTTATTAGCCCGGCTGAAATTCTAATTGTGGCAATTTGTGACACATAGAAACAAAAGCAGAGTTTATTTATTTACTTCAATAACAATTGCCAACCAAATGAGTACATCTGATTATCAATTTACTGATGAATTAAAACGGGCTATCAGCATTGCCCAGTCGATTGCCAAAGAATTTTCGAATGAAACTTTTTCTCCCGGGCATTTGCTTAAAGCTGTTCTGCATAAGGATATTGGCTTAATTCCATTGCTGCAATCCATGGATAAGGATTTTTACTTTATGGAAGAATGGGCAGATGTACGCATCGAAACCTATCCAAAAACTTCAAAGATACCTGATCTACCGGTTGCCGATAAAGCGGCATTGGCTGTTTTTGCAGAAGCCGACAATGTCCGGTTAAAGTTATCAAAAGATGCCATTGACCCGGTAAGTGTCCTGGCATCATTGAGCACGCCGGGTGTGGGATTTACTTACGAGCAACTTAAAACCTTCCCCTTAAATCAAAACGAAATTATTGATACCCTGGTTGATTCGGCTGATATGCAGGCTGTTCTTGGCGGAACTGCTGAAACAACCCCTACAGGTGAAAAAAGCGTAAAACGAAATGCTTTATTAAAGTATTGTATTGATAAAACAAGTGATGCAAAACAAGGTAAACTTGATTTGGTAGTTGCCCGCGACAGGGAGATCAGAATGATAGCCGAAATTCTTAGCCGACGCTCCAAACCCAATGTAATTATCATTGGTGAGCCGGGTGTGGGTAAAACTGCCCTGGTAAATGGTTTTGTACAAAAAATTTCAGGAAATGAAGGTCTTCACCATTTTGGAGAAGCGGTAATTTTTGAACTCGACTACGGAGAATTGATTGCCGGGGCATCCTATAAAGGGGAAGTTGAAGACCGTTTAAAAAACATTATTAAAGAAATAAAACAATTCGACAAAGCGATTTTATTTATTGATGGCATTCATGCATTGCTTGATAAACATGGAGGTTCAGGAAGTGCAGCCAACCTGTTGATACCTGAACTTGCAAAAGGCGAACTTACCGTAATTGGTACAGCTTCGCTGGATAATTATACCAAACATATTGAATCGGAAGAGGCACTAACCCGGATTTTTGAAACAATAAGGGTTGAAGAACCGGATGAAGACATCGCTTTGCGTATGTTAGCAGAAGTCATTTCTTCATATGAAGATCATCATAAAATAACCGCTGATAAGGAGGTTATTAAAGAAACCATCCGTTTATCAAAAAGGTATATTAAGGAACGTAGATTGCCCGATGCAGCCATCGACTTGCTTGACCGTACCATGGCCGTAGTAAGCATGACCAGCGAGACATCCAAAAAAGATATTGAAGTGCTGAAAGAACAATTTGAAGCACTCAAAAAGAATGAACAGAAGCTCAAAGAAGCGATTTTTCTCAGCGAACTGAAATGGTTTTATTCAGAAGTTAAAAATAAAGTTAGCCATATTCTTTTTGCCCGGATTGATGATGAAACCGATCCGTTAAAAATGGAAAGCAGTAAAGAGGTGATCGATTATTTAAAGAAATTACTTACAAAGCTGGAAGGATTTGCCAAAGAAGAAAGAAATAAAATTGAAAAAGCAGATGTAGCGGCTGTCGTATCTTTTAAAACAGGAATACCCATCGGAAAGGTACAAACCCAGGAGCGTGAACGTTTGATGAACACTGAAGAATACCTCAAAAAAAGGGTCGTTGGCCAGGATTATGCCATTAAGAGCATTGCCGAAGCCATTTTGGAATCCAGGTCCGGACTAACAAAAGCAGGTCAACCTGTGGGTTCGTTTTTCTTTCTGGGGCCTACCGGGACAGGGAAAACAGAATTGGCCAAAACACTGGCTGAATTCCTTTTCCAGGATGAAACAAGCATGATACGGTTTGATATGTCGGAATTTAAGGAAGAACATTCTGCGGCGTTGTTGTATGGGGCTCCTCCGGGATATGTCGGATATGAAGAAGGCGGTTTATTGGTGAATAAAATCCGGCAAAAACCCTATTCGGTAGTTCTGTTTGATGAAATTGAAAAGGCACATCAGTCTGTTTTTGATATTTTCCTTCAAATACTCGATGAAGGTAAATTGCACGACCGGCTTGGGAAAGAAGGTGATTTTTCGAATGCAGTTATTCTCTTTACATCCAATATTGGAAGTGATTTTATTGTCGATTCATTTGGAAAAGGGGAGATTCCAAAATCAAACGAACTCATGGAGATCATGACAAGATATTTCCGTCCGGAATTTTTAGGCCGGTTAACAGAAATCCTTCCCTTTGCACCCATTAGTGAAGAAATTGTTATTAAAATATTTGATATTCAATTGAAAAGTTTGCTTAAGTCGCTCGAAATCCAGGGAATATCTTTGAATATTGAACCTAATGCAAAAGAAATACTTGCTAAATCAGGATTTACTCCAAAGTATGGTGCTCGTCCTATTGTTGGTGTGATAAGAAACCAATTGCGCAGGCCCTTATCGAAGATGATCATTTCGGGAAAAGTAAAAAAAGGTTCAAATGTAATATTGACGGTTGACAAAAAAGGAATCCTTGTTTGGAAATAATCGGATAATGAAAAATACAATTTTAATTAATAAAGAAATGTTTTTGATTGGTTGGTAATTAAGCCGATACAAAAATATCAATTGACTTTGAAATTTTATTTTCATACTTTTACAGTGAATTAGAACTAAAACGCAAATAGTATAAATAAATATAATAATTAAAATTTTGTAAACATGGCAAAGAAAACTGTAATTACACAAGTGCAGGATGTGGAAGTGAATGAATCCATTATTGAATTCCCACAAAACAAATCCTTATTGATTGAAAAATTAACCAACGAAGACGCAACAAAACCTGAAATCGTACATGGCTTACAAACCATGGATGATGTGTTTGACCATTATAAACCAACCGTGAAAGTTGAATTTGAAGATGGAGAAGGGGTATCGAAAAAAGAAGAGTTAAAATTCAACAATCTTGGAGATTTTGGGACTAAAGGGATCACGGCCCAAAGCGATTTTCTGAAAGACCTTGAAACACAAAAAGAAACATATTTAAATATTGTTAAGCAACTGAAAGGAAATGCCCAATTACGCAAAGCCATTTCCGAATCGGAAAGCAAAGAAGCTTTATTAAATGCCATGAAGGCTTTACTAAAAGAACTTGAATAATTTTAATAGAAAAATAAATATATAACAGATAAAGATAATACCATGGCAGAAGAAAAAAAACAAGAACAGCAGGCTCAACAAGTAAAAGAAAAAGCCAAAGTTGATGTTAGTAAAATTGAAAGCCCCGCACAACTATTAGACGATAGCTTGGCTACATTAGATAAATTTGGCGGATTTAGTCTTCTGGAATATTCTATTGATGGCTCGCAACGAATGAATCCTGAAAAAAAAGCATCAAAAAAAATATTCCTCACCGAAGCTCAGTTTAAAGGGCAGAGAGAAAAACTGAAAGATACCCTGGAACTTTGGATTGGATTATTAAGCAAAGAAGCAGGTATACCTGAATATATCGAAGAATGCCAAACAGAAGCTGATAAAGCACAACAGGTATTTAAGAAAAACCTGAAGAAAGCAATCCAGGAAACTAAAAATTTAGAAAGATCATACAGGTCGGTACAATTGTTCTTTAAAAATACCGAAGCGGATAAGGTTAAACATATCTCCCTTATGAATGCTGCTCCTGATCGTCTTCAGGACCTTGATAATCCATTGTTTATTGATAAGGTCTCCGCTGAATTAAGTCAGAATTATGACCGCTTATCATTGAAAAACAACTACAGCTTATTGGTCGTGCCCGGATATCTCGGATCAAAACAAGTACTTGACAAATGGGGCAAGTTTGCCCATAAAAATAAAGTATTGCTGGTTACCGACTATCGCAATATGGAAGATGTTAGAGGTACAATGGAGATGTTTGAAGATGAAAGCCTGAATGGTGGGGATGCCCATCTTGCCAATGTAATTATGACATGTAACTGGCTGGTTGGCCGGAAAAAGTACGACGAAGTTGATGAAGAAGAAGAACTCTATGTACCCCCTTCATCAGCACTTGCCGGAAAACTCTATAATACCGAAGGAATTAATATTTCTCAAGGTGCTGCCGGAAAAAAATACGGTACACTGAATGAGGTTGGCGGATCGAGATTTGACCTGAAAAAATCGGAAGTTGCCGCACTTAACGACTTAAACCTCATACCCATGGTATTTGAAGACAACAGGGTTATGGCATTTTCCAACAAAACATTATTTAACGGGAATAATATAGGACTGCAGGAATATCCCATTGTAAGGATGTTTGACTGGGCCGGAAAAGTCTTTATGAATTTCTTTAATGATGTAGCTTTTCAACGGTTTGACAAAAAATTAAAAGATGATACCTGGCAACAAATTGTTGAATTTATGAATGACTATAAAGGAAAACTATTTGAAGATTATACTTTTTCACGCGATGGGATTAAACAAGATCCGAACACCAAGGATATAACAATTGAAATTAATATCAAACCCTTCTTTGCCGCCAAAAACTTCTACATAAAACTAGAAGGGCATGATGGTAAGGAAGGCCGTGAATGGAGCCAGGAAGTCGATTAACAAATTAACATTACAAAAGTCTAAATAATTTAATTATTAAATAACTCTAAAAACTATTAATTATGTCAGCGAAAATCACAATTGACGGTCTAGCGCCACGTGAAGTATTAAGTATTAATTATTCAATCCATCAGGAAACAGATGTTGAGGGTAGACCAACGGCAATATCACGCGGTGGAACCGTTAACGTTACTGTTAAATCACTGAATGATGGCAATACAGATTTTTTTAATTGGGCATGCGATCCCTACACTTCAAAAAATGGTAAAGTTGAATTTCAAAAACGTGATGGAACCAATATGAAAAACCTCGAATTTGAAGATACTTATCTGGTAGCCTGGACAGAAAACTATGATTCGGTAAGTGCCGATTCACAAATTGAATCATTCACTCTTTCAGCCAAAAAATTAAAAATAGGTACTATTGCACATGAAAATTCATGGGCTGATTCTTAAACAATAAGCATAAATTTGTTATATTTTAAAAAAATTTTATTAACTAACTAAAACTATTAATTATGTCAGCGAAAATCACAATTGACGGAATTAAACCAAGAGAGGTCCTTAGTCTTAATTATTCGATATATCAGGAAACTGATGTTGAAGGCAGGCCCACTGCAATTTCCAGGGAGGCCAGATCAATGTAATTGTAAAAGCACTGAATGACGGAAATACCAATTTTCAAGTGGGCATCACATGACCCCTTAAAAATCAAAAAACGGACAGGTAGAATTTCAAAAACGCGATGGTACTAATATGAAAACATTGAAATTTGAAGATGCATACCTGATATCATGGGATGAAAACTATGATTCAGTATCTATGAGATTCTCAGCAGAAGTCCTTCTGCATTTCTGCTAGAAAATAACATTAGTTCCGTTTCCGCATGGAAATTCATGGGCAGATGAATAAAATCCTGCTTCAGTTACAGATGTCAGTATGTTAAATACCGGCACTAAATTTCAATGTTTTTTCCTAATATCTAAAAGATATGGCCTTTATTGCATTTTGAAATTTGCGATTCAGTCAAATCCCATAGGAGATGACATTAAAGTAATGGAATGTGATTTTGGATTCACACAACAAATTGACATTACCGGAAAACCATCGGCCAGACCCATGGGTGGCACCATTAATTTGAAGGTTGAATCAACCGATAACACCGAATTGGCCGACTGGATGATTTCATCCGAAGGGATGAAAGATGGAAGGATTGATTTTACCCTCAGGGACAATAAATTTAAAACCCTATCATTTGAAAAGGGTGTTTGTATTCAATACCACGAAGCATTTGATTATGAAGGGTCAATCCCTATGCACATCAGTCTTATATCGGCGAGCAAAATTACCATCGGAAGCATTGAATTTTCATTGAATGGAAGATATAATTCCAGCATACTTATTTTGCATTTAATCAAGTAAACCTGTTATTAAACTTCGCTTTATGGCTTCGCAACTCAGGTTGAGATTAAAATTGACAATAAAAAAATTGAAGATTTCATCAGCCTCCATCCCAACAAGATTTATTTGGACATCATTCCCTGGAAATTATTTGCCGCAGGGATTTGTTCGAAAAAGGAGATAGCTTTATTCTTGATTCATCAGATAAATTTCTTGGCGGTGAGATAACGGTGAAAATTACATCCACCACAAATACAAGTGAAAAAAATGAGTTCAAAGGAATTGTTACGGGGATTCGGGCCAATAAAATACACGATAACCCCGATAACATAACCATTCTTGCCAAAAGCCCAGACATACTGCTTAACGATGGCGAACATTGTAAGTCGTTCGAAGATAAAACACTCGAAAAAATTGTAAAAGAAGTTGTAAAAGAATACAAACTAGATACAAAATTTATAGCACCTCAAAATTCTACTGACAGCTTGCCATATACTGTCCAGTACAAGGAGAGTGCTTATGCATTTATAAACCGGCTGGCAGCCAAAAAAGGTGAATGGTTCTTTTATAACATGGAACAGACCTTGTTTTTGGTAAGTTGCCGGCAAAAAAAGTTGAACTACAATATGGTAAAGACCTATTGCATTTTGATTTTTCAATGAACCTTGAAGATTTGAAATTCAAATACGTAGCTTACGACTATTTAAATGAAAAGATACTTTCAAGTGGTTCAGGTAACAAGAAGGTTTCGAAAATATCAGACAAAGCAGAAGTGGCAAAAAAAAGTTCTGACAAACTGTATTCTCACGAAACACAAAGTTTATACAACCATTCATTATCCGAATCGAATGCCACAGCCCAGCTTGATGAGCGGGTAAAATTGGAAAAAAGTGGTCTGATCGCCGGTTTAATCTCACTTAATGGCGGCTCGGATAATCCGACCCTTGTACTTGGCGGCCAAATTAGCATTCAGGAGTCAATCAAACAAGACGGAAATAAGATAAAAAAAGTAGATCATGGTACGTATATAATTACCGGCCTTTCGCATACATGCGACCGCAATGGAAACTATCAAAACATATTTTCAGCTATACCCGAGAAAGTTGACGTCCCCCCTTTTACTACACCCCATGCCATTCCTTTTTGTGAAACCCAGAGTGCAAAAGTTATGGATAATAATGACCCCGACAAATTAGGCCGTATTAAAGTTCAGTTTTTCTGGCAACAGATAGAAAATACAACCTCCCCCTGGCTTCGTGTTTTAACACCTCATTCGGGCCTTAAAAAGGGATTTTATTTTATCCCTGAAATAGATGATGAAGTGCTTGTGGGTTTTGAAGGCGGCAATGCTGAAAAACCCTATATAATTGGCAGTTTGTATAATGGCAAAGCAAAACCTGATACCTTGTTCGACCCTGACAATAATATCAAAGCCATTCGTACCCGCAGTGGCCATACCATCGAATTTATTGACGAAGACGGAAAAGAAGAACTAAAAATATATGACTTTGAAAAAAAGAATTATGAAATAATCCTGGCTTCTCATTCAAAAGAAATTACTATTGTGTCGCAGGGCGACATTGGTATAACAGCTGAAGGCAATATGAATATCAAGGTAACCGGTGATATGGACATGGAAGCTACCGGAGACATGAAGATAAAAGCAAATAACATCCAAATGGAATCGAATATGGATTTGGAAATGAAGGCAACCAATGCAAAAATTGAAGCCCAGTCGAACTATGAAGTAAAAGGGACAATGGTTAAAACTGAAGCCAGTGCCTCAATGGATGTGAAAGCAGGAGCTAAAATGTCGATAAACGGGGGTGCTTTGCTTGAGCAAAAAGGGGGCTTAATTAAGATCAATTAAGTATAGCTTGAGCAATCGACTTCCAAATAAATGATTGTGTTTTGTTTAAAAACACTACACAATCAAATAATAAATAAGAGGTAATACAAACATAGCTGTTATGAAAAAAATAGGCACTTTTTTTTTATTGATAGTTGGATTATTTTTGGCGAATATTAATAATATTCAGGCTCAATTAATTTCGGTTCAACCTTTAAATAATACTCTCTGTTTTGGTGATGATGCGGTATTTATTGTTCAGGTAGTTAATAATTTGCCTGATACCAGTTTTCAGTGGCAATATAAATTACTAAATGGGTCTTAAGTGGATCTGAATGGTTCTAATTGCAATATTTGTGATGGAATTGAAAATGACACACTTTTGTTGAATGGTTCCACCTTTAAATTGGCAAAATCTTTATTTTAGGTGTGTTGTTTCCAGTGGAGCAACATCAGAGGCAAGTGATAGCGCAGTTATTATTTTTTATCCACAAATAACGGCAAACTTATGTTTACCGAAGAATGTTTAGGTACCTCTACAATATTCACGGATGCTTCGACCATTACTTCGGGAGGGATTATCAGCGGTTGGGAATGGAATTTTGGCGATGGGGCAGGGACTTCAAATCTCCAGAATCCGACTTACACATATAGTACATTTGGAACTTTTAACGTTAGTCTGGTTGTTACATCCGACAACGGTTGCACCGATTATATAAGCAAAAATGTACTTGTTAATCCGGTTCCGGAGGCAGACTTTCTATTTTCAGATGAATGTGAAGGTGTTGCCACCTCATTTTTTGATTTGTCATCAATAGGTTCAGGCAGTATCGTTAGCTGGGAATGGGATTTTGGCGATGGGACAGGGACTTCAAATGCTCAGAATCCTTTTTATACCTATAGTTCATATGGTATTTACAACGTACAATTGACAGTAACAAGCAACACTGGTTGTGATGATTTTATTTATAAAACAGTAACCGTAAGCCCAATTCCTGTGGCAGACTTTACCTACACTGTTGAATGTAACGGATACCCAACCCAATTCACTGATGTTTCAACTGTTGCAACAGGCACCATCGATAGCTGGGAATGGGATTTTGGCGATGGGGTTGGGATTTCCGATGAACAGAACCCAAATTATACATATACTTCCTATGGAACATTTTCTGTAGAATTAATTGTTGCTTCCGATAATAATTGCCTTGATATAATAAGTAAAAATGTAACCGTACTCCCTTCACCTAATGCAGATTTTACGTTTAGTGTTGGATGTATTGGTACGCCAAGCGAATTTACCGATGCTTCCACTATACAAAGCGGTAGTATCGTTAATTGGGAATGGGATTTTGGCGATGGGATTGGCACATCCGATGAACAAAATCCGACTTATACCTATGGATCTTTTGGGATTTATGATGTGGAATTAATTGTTACTGCAAATAATAATTGTCAGGATACAATTAACTATGATGTTACGGTGCATCCAGTACCCGCTGCAGATTTTACGTTTACAGAAGTATGTTTTGGAACCCCAACTGAATTTTTTGATGCATCAACAATTGGTTCAGGAAATATCGTTAACTGGGAATGGGATTTTGGTGTCGGCAATACGGTTACAGTTCAGAATCCGACCCATCTTTATACTACGTCAGGAGTCCATAATGTTCTGCTAACCGTTGTTTCTGACAGCGGCTGTATAAATACTGTGAATTACGATATAAACGTATATCCTGTGCCCGAAGCTCAATTCTCTTTTACTACAGTTTGTTTAGGTATTCCGACCGGATTTACGGATGAATCCTCGGTAATCGGAGAAATAACATCATGGACCTGGGATTTTGGTGATGACAGCACCTCTATGGAAACGAATCCATCCCATACCTATGAATTTGCAGGAACATATAACGTACAGTTAATTGTAGCCACAGAATTTGGTTGTAGCGATACCATTAATCATGATGTTGTTGTCATTTCAGAATATCCCGTGAGTGTTTCGATTTTAGAATCGGCAAATGATATTTGTCAAAACGAGGAGGTGACATTTACCGCTTACCCCCAAAATCCGGGTGATGAACCTGTTTACTACTGGCTAATTAACTTAGCTCCGGTCGATACTACATATATTCCATCAATCACTTTTGAAACCCTTAATAATAATGATATGGTGTCATGTATGCTAAAATCAAGTTATACCTGTGCCATAAACAATCCGGCAACTTCGCTGGCCATTACAATGGAAGTATCGCCGAATATACAAGCCGGATTTTCGATTCTTTCATCAAAAAATCCGACCTGTGATAATGAAACTGTTATATTCAGCCCAACTAATTTAGTTAACGAAGGGAATGAGCCGATATTTAACTGGTATTTAAATGGGAGTTTACAGGTGTCGCAGGTTGAATGGACAACCCTTGTCGAAAATGAAGATATAATTACTGCAGAACTGGAATCGAATGCAAAATGCGTTACCAATAGCCCGGTTCAGGCACAGGATGCCATAACCATGGTGGTAAACCCATCTCCTGCCTTACTTAATTCCGGAGCACTGATACCTAAGCCTTTGGATAACCCGGTTGTTTTGATTTGCATGGATTCATCCGCCACATACAACTATCAATGGTATGAAAACGGGATTGAAATTCCGGGTGCAAATGAACAATTTTATTATCCCAATAAATATAATTTAACTTTTGAAAATGGTAATGGATATCATGTCCGAATCGAAAATGAATTTGGCTGTGCTTCAAGCTCAAATGCTTACGAATATGCCTTTAACAAAAGTGTTCTTTTTAAAGAATCCGAACTTTTTATTGTTTATCCAAATCCAAGCAATGGATCATTTTCGCTGGATTTAAATGAGGAAATAATACCGGAAAACCTTAAGTCATTTAACTTAACAATTTCCGATATGGCAGGTAAAGTCAAAGTAAAGTCAGAAGCATCAGGATCTCATTATCAATTTAATTTATCTAATTTACAGAAAGGGGTTTACCTGCTGCATGTTGATATCCCGCAATTTTCAGGTCAGTTTAAAAAGTTGGTTATTAAATAATACATGAATTTAATTAAAGAAATATAAAATGGAAGAAGTTGAAATTGTACTGGTTTATCAGGATGATAAATTTTCGATGAAGATTGAAAATTTAACAAAATCGGTGAATGAAGCATTAAAAGAAATAGTTGAGGCATTGCAACTTTCGTGGCGCGACGGAGGGGGTAATCCGATAACTTATCATTTGGGGCGCAATACAGGTAATGACGAAGAGATCCTGCGCCCTAAATTTAAGGGGAAGGAACAAACCCTATACGATTATAATATTAAACCGGGTGATGAACTTATATTAATTAAGGAGGTAATAGCCGGATAGTTTTAATGAACCGGTCTATGTTGAAATAATGAAAGTAAACTTAACGTAATTTTTAAGTTATTTCGACAGGTTCTGAATAAAATACAATTCTAAACACAAGGTATTCAAGGCATGTTATCATCCGGTGATAATTTTAATAATCTGCAAAAGAAATGGTCAATTTTCAAAGAACAGACAGGGACAATAGAGGTTCAAATTCCTTTGAGGCTTTTGAAAACTCAAAATTATCTCCACAGGGGAAAAAATTGTTAAAAGAATGGAAGAAAATTGATAACCTCAGTTTTAACAATGAAGTTATTACTTACATCATTCGAAACAGAAACAGGGAGGGTTTGCCTGTTGAGTACGAAATAATTTTCAGGTTACGAAGTATTGTGGGTGTTGAAGAAGGAATAATAGATGAATCCGGTCAGACGAAACGACCACCTGTTTATGGAAACGAACACAGACTTAGTATAATTTTACCAAATAATTATCCCAGTGCGATGGGTGGTAATCCCGAATTCAAAATGATTACCGATACATGGCACCCAAATATACGTGCCACCGGGAAATTTAAGGGACGAATTTGTTTAAACAACAAAGACCTTGGTATAGGTGTTGGCCTTGACGAACGTATAATTCGTGTTGGAAAGTATTTACAATATCAAATTTATTGGGCTAACGATTCGTATCCCTGGCCTGAAGATAAAACTGTTGCAGAGTGGATTAGGGATGAAGCCGAACCCATGGGCTGGGTAAATGTTAAAGAAGGAATTTATACAGATAATAAAAACCTGACAAATAGAAAAATAGCGCAACCCGGAACTTCTGAGTCGATTGAATCCAAACATGAAAAAGAAACCGACACAACCAAACTGAAAGTCCTTAAGATTACAAAACTGGAGACCGAAAAAATAGAAATTGAAAAATCTGAAAAGGAATCAATTGATAAAGATATAGAAAGCAAAAGTGCAATTGAATTAGAGCGGATTGAAAAAGAACAAATAGAAGCCGAACGATTGGAGAAGATACGTCTTGAAGCGGAAAAAATCGTAAGGGAAAGGCTTGAAGCGGAACAAAAAGAGAAAGAGAGGCTGGAAGCTGAACGCAGGGAACAAATTCGTCGTGAAGCAGAAATGATCGTTAGAGAACGGATTGAGGCAGAGCAAAAAGAAAAAGAGCGCATCGAAGCCGAACGAAAAGAAATAGAGAGGCTGGAAGCCGAAAGAATAGAACAGGAAAAACGGGAAGCTGAGCGTCTTGAAAAGAACATCGAGAACGGAAAGAAAAAGAGAGACTGGAAGCCGAAAGAATAGAACAGGAAAAACGGGAAGCTGAACGTCTTGAAAAAGAGCGCATCGAAGCCGAACGAAAAGAAAAAGAGAGACTGGAAGCCGAAAGAATAGAACAGGAAAAACGGGAAGCTGAACGTCTTGAAAAAGAGCGCATCGAAGCCGAACGAAAAGAAAAAGAGAGGCTGGAAGCCGAAAGAATAGAACAGGAAAAACGGGAAGCTGAACGTCTTGAAAAAGAACGAATCGAAGCTGAACGAAAAGAAAAAGAGAGACTGGAAGCCGAAAGAATAGAACAGGAAAAACGGGAAGCTGAACGTCTTGAAAAAGAGCGCATCGAAGCCGAACGAAAAGAAAAAGAGAGACTGGAAGCCGAAAGAATAGAACAGGAAAAACGGGAAGCTGAGCGTCTTGAAAAAGAGCGCATCGAAGCCGAACGAAAAGAAAAAGAGGCTGGAAGCCGAAAGAATAAAGAACAGGAAAAACGAAACTGAACGTCTGAAAAAAGAGCGCATCGAAGCCGAACGAAAGGAAAAAGAGAGGCTGGAAGCCGAAAGAATAGAACAGGAAAAACGGGAAGCTGAGCGTCTTGAAAAAGAAAGAATCGAAGCCGAACGAAAAGAAAAAGAGAGACTGGAAGCCGAAAGAATAGAACAGGAAAAACGGGAAGCTGAGCGTCTTGAAAAAGAGCGCATCGAAGCCGAACGAAAAGAAAAAGGAAGCTGGAAGCCGAAAGAATAGAACAGGAAAAACGGGAAGCTGAGCGTCTTGAAAAAGAACGAATCGAAGCCGAACGGAAAGAAAAAGAGAGGCTGGAAGCCGAACAAAAGGAGAAGGAACTGTTAGAGGCAGTGCGTAAAGAAGAAAAACGTATTGAGGATGAGCAAAAAATTAAGGAGCGTCAGGAATCGAATAAAAAGGAAAAGGAACATCCCGTAACAGCAATTGATGAAAAAGGGAATTTAATTGGAGATAGGGATACCCTGGAAATGAAAGATGCGGAATATGAAAATCTCATAAAGCAAGAGATACGGAAAAAAATTATAAAGGAAAGTATTGGTATCCGTACAAAAAAGAAAATAAAAATAAGGTAATAAATCGGAACGAAACAAACATACCATGACACTAAATCTGGGAAAAATACACAAGCAAATTTTATATTTTCTGATACTTTTATTAATAATCTATCCAGGCTATGGTCAGGATAAGCTGAAATTTGGCAAAACAAGCTTAAGCCCAAAGGAATTAAATGTTGATAAATATAAATGTGTAATTACACCTTCTGCATCTATTAATGAAGATGCACCCGATAATCTAAAATTATTCTTTAATGTCAGTTGGTTTGACAAAAATAATGCATCCATTTCTCCACCAGATAAATTCTCGCTTATCACCAAACACTTAAAAAATATTGAGGAGTATTGCGATGAAAATGGGAAAAAATTGTCATCCAAACCTGGCCTTTTTAGTAAAGAAATAGAGCTCACAAATTCGTTCACTATTGTTCCTGCTGGCATTCTCGAAATGGCCAATTACAGAAATGTCATTTTCAAGGATAACAATCCCCCTGTCAATATGAAGGTATTAAACCAAAGCAGTGAACCCATTACATTTAACCTGGTTTTATATATTGGAAAAGAAAAGAATAATGCCCTGGATATTGATGATAAGCTGGAAAAAATTAGCTGGAGTTTTATCTTACCTAAAAAACAAAATGCACAACCAGAAGTACTTTCGTGCGCCGAGTTGGAAAAAAAATATAATACGCAATTTAAGGAAAATCAACCCAAATTTAATATTGGGTATTATGAATCAAAATCTTTAGAAATAGAATCAGGTGCGCTCGCAAAGGATGTTTTGTTTGAATTAAAAAGCAGCTTGTTAGAATTTAAAGCTGATATTACCTCCCTGTCGTTCCTTAAAGAGACCATTCGAAATAACCCAAGTTACAAAGATTGTGTCGACCTTCCCGTAATCGTTGGTTCAATAAACAATTACCTTACCGACCCGGCAAGGATTGACGCCATCATTGAGAAAATTAACAAAGCCATTGTAAACAGTGCTGATGGTGAAGGCGGTGGCAGCGGTGAGCCACCCAATGAAGCTTTTTTGGCAAATGTACAACATAGTATTTCTGCTTATAATTTATTGTACGACCTGAAAATGAACCCTGACCTGTTGAGCAATTATGATGAAGGTTATTTGGATGAATTATATATCCAGCTTAAAAAGAAAAAAACTGCCCAGGATTCGCTTTACAATGTCCTTATTTCCATTGACGAGAGCCCTGAAAATAAAAGAAAATACAAAGAGTTTATTGAATATAACAACGGAGCAATTGCCATTA
Source organism: Bacteroidales bacterium (assembly GCA_041393275.1). Classification (GTDB taxonomy): domain Bacteria; phylum Bacteroidota; class Bacteroidia; order Bacteroidales; family JAADJA01; genus JAADJA01. Next base: position 5,109 of record JAWKKL010000018.1, on the reverse strand, counting down.
TTGAGGAGTTATCTCCTGATATTTTGAATAATAAAGAACCGGAAGCAGAAGGCGATAATGATACCTTACCTGATAAAGGATCATTTCCTTATGTCTGGATTATTTTTCCGGTGATTGTATTGTTAACTGCCTTTGGCGTTTACAAATATGTGGGCAAACTGAAAAAAGCAAAAAATATTAGTAAAAAAGCATAATATTTAATCATTACATGAGAGATATAAAACCTATTATAGCCCTTTTCATATTGCTTGTATTTTCAGGTTTTTCCTTTTCACAAGATCCAATACGGGAAGGGAAACAGGAATTGAAAAAACAAACCGTTGAGTTTGGTAAGATTTCCTGTGAAGTAACCCCTATCCTGAATTATCATTCAGAAAAGGCCGATTATCTGGAAGTATTTTTTAAGGCAACATGGATTAAAAAAGGGGAAGTATTAACTGACCCGAAAAACCGATTATTTATTTATGATGACAAAGAAAATTACCTGAATTATTTTGAACAAAAAGACATTAAACCACTGTATGATCCGGCAGCCATCGCACTTAAACAACAAGAGATAAATTGTATATCCATTTTTAAAAACAGAAAGGAAATACCTCACAAGAAATTTAAAAATGGCTTACTTATTTTTAATAAGACAACCGAATCAGCTTTGATAATTGAAAATATTGATTTTATTAATGCAACCATAGAAATCAAGCTGAAATTCATCTATGTTACCGCCGATGGCAACAAGTACAATTTTGAATACATTGCAAATGACCCATTATCCTGGAAATTTTTAATCCCTGATTTAAGTATTAAAAAAACCAATTGTGATGAATTAAAGAAAAAATACGAAAATATAATAGGGGAATTAATATCGCAGCATAATACTGAAAAAGCCATTGAATTAAAAAATGAAATCGAAAAAGCACCCGATTTTAATGATTGCCGGGAAATAAAAATATCATTTATCCAAACGCTGGAAAATTACATTAAAGAAGAAAAGAAAAAAGATCAGGAAAACATAAAAGAGCAGGAAGTGGCTGCCAGCGAGACTGACGAGAAAAAGGAAAAACCCCGGGATAAATCAAAACAAAAAAAACAACCTGTTGAGAAAGAAAATATCGACTGGGCTAAAAAGGAAAAACTCCATCAAGATTTACTTGCAAAACTCAATAATCAATTCACTGACCTTAAATTAAAAACGGAGAATACCCTTAGCGAAATTTTTATCCGAATCAATAATAATTCAGATGAAATTGCATCCCTCGAAAAAAGTCTTCGGTCATTAGAAACCATTTCGCTCGATTCAGTGGAAATGCTGAAAACAAATTATGCAAATACAAAGCTTGTTAATCGGGAAAATATATCAGGTACCGAAGAAGTGTTGGATGAATTACGAAATTTCAACCTTACCTTAACGAATAAACAACATAATTGCAAAGTGGACTTTATTAAGGATGACCAGGATGAAGGATTAAAAAGATATGGGAAACTAAAGGACGAATTTTCGACCCTCATAAGTAAGGTTAATGAACTGGAAAAACTAGCAGATAAAGCACGGGAAGAAATTGATCAAAATAACAATCAAATATTAAATCTTTTAGAATACTTTGATAAGGAAAAAGTTTTAATCATTAAAAGAATAAAAAACAAATACGATTCACTATTCGGAATTATAAACAACAACATTTTAAAATTGGAAGAAGACTATTTGGGATTGAGGAATGATTTTGAAAATAAAAGAATGACAAGGTGGTATTTCGAAAGCACAAAAAATAAATACTTAAACAAGGCTGACATTATTTATGATAAGATTCTGGAACTTCAAATCAATGACTCAACTACTGAAGCTGAAAAAAGTAAAGAATTAGCTATTTACGAATTTGATGCAGACCTCGACAGCAAGCAGGACGTTGAGAAAAAGCTTTTAGAACTTAAACCAGGTGTACGTTATTTAAGTGCCGAAATTGAAGAATGGCCTACCAAAGCTTTTCCTTACCTTTATCTAACCTTGCTGGTAATCATGTTGGTTATTTTAGGTTTTGGTGCCAGGGTATATTACAAAGCTATTAAAGCGAAGGCCTTAAAAGCTAAAAACATAAAACCCGTTACTACCACTGTTGTAAATGGCACAAAATCATCATCAAGCGGGGGAATTACAATTACCCATACCCAAAATAGCCAGTTTAAAGGGAAAGGACTATTTGAGGTAAGGCAAAAAGCCGGCATCGATTTCCTGGAATTGGATTTAGCTGATGAATGGGATGACACCAGGGTGAAAAAATTATATTTCGAACGGAATTGTATTATTAAAACCTATCGTTTTTTTGAAGATTCTGTAAAAGCTGTGGATACCGATACAACGGCAAATGAAACAGGTGGCTATTTAATTGGCCGCTGGGATACAAATCCTAACGATCCTGAAAAGTTTGATATCTCGCTGGAAGATTTTATCGAACCTGGCGACGATGCCTCCTTTTCAAGGTATAAGTTAAACTTTGGTGCAAAAATCAGTGTTAAACTTCAAAAAACACTTGAGAACAGAAAACAAAAAGATAACAAAGAATTGGTAATGGTTGCCTGGTTCCACAGCCATCCCGGCCTGAAAATATTTCTTTCGGATTATGACCTTTCCGTACAAACCGATTTTTCGGGCATAGATAAAAAACAGCGAATGGTTGCACTGGTCATTGATCCGTACACCGAAAAATGGGAAACCGGTATATTTACCTATAAGGCCGACGGGACCATGAATAATTCAGATGTATCAAAACAATTTTTCAGCCTTGATGATATGTATAACTGGGCACTGGGTCCTCCGGCTGAAACAGGACATGAAAATTTCTTTTCCCTGCATTTAAACAAACAATATCAAAATTCAAAGGTTAACAAAGTCTATTTTTCAAATCCCTGCATTCTTGAAATTAAAAGGTTGATCGAAGACAATATTCCCAAATTGAACAAACCAAATGTGCTGGCTTTTCTCTCCGGTTCAAACCTGAATAACCGGTCAGGCGATTTTGATATTGTTTTTGAAAAAGTATTGTCTCCCGATGATGAAAAACTGAAACAGGATGCCGGGTCACCAGAAATTTCAGGATGTTTTATCAGCATCTCAGACGATAAACAAACCACTTCTGATTTTGTAAAAAAAATTCTGTTAAAAAACAAAAAAACGGATATAATTATAGCTTATAACCATGATGAAAACTCGGTCGTGATGATACCAAAGGACAAAAGCGGGGGCATTTCATAAATTCCGCGATAACGATGAGGACAGTACAAAATTCGCAGATATGATTGCCTGGACAAGAAAAAGAAAATAATTAAATGAAGAAAAAAACAATACTAAACCGAAATAGACAATCTATGATTCACTTTTTCTGTTGTAATAGAATTAACCTGCTGAAAAAAGTCATAAGGCTTTCGCTAGTTACCGCATTCTTTCTCATGGCAAAATCTCCCTTTTGTCAAACCGGGGATGAATTATTCATTGAGGTTATTGGGAAGCCTAAAATTCAAAAAAACGGCTCGGAACTTGGCGATACCATTACAATCAATTTTAACCTCTTAAAAAACAGAAATACAAGAAACCAGGTCCGGTATTCTTACCTTAATGAAAAGGACGAGGTAAAAATTACGGTCTCCGAATCCATCGGAGATGATAAAAAAGTAATTCCCCCAACCTATATCGAAGGTAGCCTGAAGAAACTTAAAAAAGGTGTGCCCGGAGAAGAAGGTTCCATACCATCGGATATTACCATTTCATTGCTGGTTGATCGAAGTGGTTCGATTGACGAACAGGAAATGGCCAAAATAAAAGAAGCCGTGCGCGCTTTTGTAAACAATGTGCCGGAAGGATGTTTGTACTATTCATGGTTTCACGACGATATATCTTCAAGTATTTTGTTAACAAAAGATAATTTTGAAGAAGCCAATTTCGATAAAGGCAAAAACACCGCTTTATATAATGCCATTTATGCAAAACTGTTAGAATTTGATAAAACATCGATCATACCAAATGTTAAATACGAACCGATGGAAAGGAACGCCGATATCGCCAAACGTGAATCATTAAATAATTACTTAATTGTATTAACCGACGGGGTGAATGATGTGGCAGATATTTCAAAGTATAAAGAGGACGATATGGAAGAAATAATGCCCCCGAAATTATTTAATGCCCTTGAAAAATACAAAAACAAAATAAAAGTGTACGCCCTCGGATTTGGAGAAAACAGTGATCATTTTGATGAAGAGGAACTGAAAAGGATATGCATGGCGAGCGGAAATCCAAATGGCTATTTTCTTGCGAAACCTGATAGTATTCTGCAGCTCTTAAAAATAAGGTTAACCGATGAAATGACACCGGATTATGAAATTAAATTATTAAATCAAAAGGGGAAAACGTATCAGGGAAATTTACGCAATTTAACCCTGGAAATAAATGCACCGGATGCAAAAATTGAAAAGGCAATTGGCTCGGTCAATTATGCCTTGGGATCAACCGTTCATCAATTAATTGTGGGCAGAGAATCAATCGGCGGGACAATCTTGCGCGGACTAATTGCCGGCCTTGTATTTCTCCTCGTTGTTATGATCATTATTCAATTGATCATTCCGTTGATTAAAAACAAAATTTTCGACGTTAAATATGTTAAGAAATATAAACCTGCCCCAAATGAAATAAGGAAAGAATGCCAGTTTTGCGGCGACCCGATAAATGCAGGCGAATCTATAATTATGAAATGCCAGCATATTGTCCACAAAGTGTGTTGGGGCGATTTTGGCTATGTATGCCCTGAATATGGTCAAAACTGTAACGATGGTAAACAAAATTATTTCGATATAAATGACCCGTTCTCAAAAAAGAATAAAATCTATTACCTGAAATGGGTGTTCTTTGGTTTGATTGGTGGTTTTTTAACCTGGATTTTTTATTTGCTGATGAAGGACATGAATTTTATTCAAAGCCTTTCATCTGGCATACTGAATTTAATTTCGCCAAACATTACTGATGAAAGCATCATCGAACTATTCACAGGTAAAATTGCCTCGCTTTTGTTGATAGGTATTTTAATGGGATTGTTCTTAACCTTCTTTTTTGCCTATGTAGAAGAT
>JAWKKL010000017.1:0-60431 GCA_041393275.1 Bacteroidales bacterium | reverse complement strand
AAGTTTCTAATTTCCGGCTATTATAAATCACAGTCAGGTTCTGAAATATCGCTTAATGCATTGAATGTTCCTCAGGGATCTGTTACCGTAACCGCAGGTGGTGTTCCCCTTGTAGAAAATGTCGATTATACTGTGGATTATACATTAGGGCGAGTTAGGATAATAAATGAAGGTATTTTAAATTCAGGAACTCCCATTAATATTAAAATGGAAAGCAATACATTATTCAGTATTCAAACCAAACGATTAATGGGTGCACATGTTGATTATGATATCAGCCGCAATTTTCATCTGGGGGGCACGATTTTAAACCTTTCAGAAAGGCCGCTTACACAAAAAGTAAATTATGGCGACGACCCAATTTCTAACACCATTTGGGGTTTGGATTATAGTTATCAGACAGAATCAAGATTTATCACAAAACTTGTTGACAAACTGCCCTTTATAAGTACCTCAGCCGTTTCAAACGTTGCCATTGACGGTGAGTTTGCCCACTTTATTCCAGGCCACTCCCGTGCCGTAGGAAAAGAAGGTGTATGGTATATAGATGATTTTGAAGGGACAAAATCTACCATATCACTTTTATATCCGATAAATTGGTTCTTAGCCAGTGTGCCACAGTTTCAGCAAGATTTGTTTAGGGAAGCGGTGAATAATAGTTCTGTAAGCATGGGTTTTAACCGTGCCTTAACTTCTTGGTATACCATTGACCCAAGTGTTTTTTATGATCGAAATAGCAGCCTGAGGCCTGAAAATGTAACAAACGATGATCTGTCGAACAACTTCGTCCGGCAGGTGCTTGAGCAGGAAATATTTCCTCAAAAAGAGATACAGCAAGGATCGCCAACTAATATTCCGGTTTTAAACGTTTCGTATTTTCCATCGGAAAGGGGGCCATATAATTATGATGTAAATGGTAATGAGGGATATTCTTCTGGCCTTAACCCTGACGGCACACTTAAAGACCCTGATACCCGATGGGGAGGAATCATGCGTCAAATTGAAACAACCGACTTCGAAGCAGCCAATATAGAATACATAGAATTCTGGATGATGGACCCTTTTGCTGAAGGTTCAACCAATGATGGTTCAGGGGGTGAACTGTATATCAACCTTGGAGATATTTCTGAGGACCTGCTTCAGGATGGAAGAAAAAGTTACGAGCATGGCCTGCCAATTTCTGAAACGTTTGATGAAAATGAAATTGATCCAACTATTTGGGGGATCGTCCCAAATAAACTCGACCTTGTTCAATCCTTTTCCAATGAACCAGGATCCAGGGATTTTCAGGATGTTGGATATGACGGCTTGCGCGATGCTGATGAAAGGGTGTTTTTTTCTTCCGAGAACCCTTATGTTGATGAAATCCCTGAAGTTTATGATTACCTGGATAAACTGAGAAACACTTTTTCAGAAAACTCAACAGCTTATATTAATGCAGAGAATGACCCTTCGGCTGATAATTACCATCATTATACGGGCGACGAAACCTATGACAACTCCCCCGAATACAGCAGCATTATCACAAAATATAAACGGTTTGCCGGGCCGGATGGGAACTCGCCGATAAATGAAGGTCAGGGAGGCACTTACGACGGTAATACAACCTATCCAAACATTGAAGACCTGAACCAGGACAATACCTTAAGTGAAGGTGAACGCTATTTCCAATACCGGATTGTATTAAAACCAAACAACATGAACCCGGGTGAAAACTACATTACCGATGTACGCAATGCGCAAAGCATTCCATTAGCCAATGGCGAAATTGGTTCCGTAAAATGGTACCAGTTTAAGATTCCTGTTAGAAATCCCGATAAAGTAGTTGGAAGCATTTCGGATCTTAAGTCCATACGGTTTATGAGGATGTTTATGAAAGATTTCGAGCAACCCGTTGTCCTGCGTTTTGCAACCCTTGACCTGGTACGGGGCGAATGGAGGCGCTATCCCGTAAGCGAAGACGGTCTTACCAGTGGCGAATATGATCCATCAAGTACTAATAATTCCGCCACCTTTGATATTTCTGCCGTAAATATTGAAGAAAACTCGGACATTTACGTTTCTCCTCCGGGCATTGAAAGGGAAGTCAACATCAGTACAACAAACCTGACACGTTTAAATGAGCAATCCATGGTGCTAAATGTATGTGACTTACCTGATGGCACATATGCCGCAGCCTACAAAACAGCAGAATTTGATTTCCGGCAATTTAAACAGCTGAAAATGTTTGTCCATGCAGAACAATCAAATACAAATTATGACCTAAAATATGGTGAATTAACGATTTTTATTCGCCTCGGTTCCGACTTTACTCAAAACTACTATGAGTACGAAATACCCCTTACCCCCACCGAACCGCCTGGCAATACAGACCCTTTCGCGATATGGCCGGAAGCAAATGAATTTGATATTGACCTTGAACGATTAACTGATTTTAAACTGGCGAGAAACGAAGCTTTGCGCGACCCAAACGCAAATGTCTCGTTAAATTTTCCATACGTAGCCTACGACGGAAAAAATAAGGTAACCATCATAGGTTCACCAAGCATCAGCGATGTAAAATCGATGATGATCGGGGTAAGAAATCCAAAAAAGACAGAAGCAACACCTGAAGATGACGGTGAACCCGAATGTGCCGAAATATGGGTCAATGAACTGCGGCTTACCAATTTTAACAAACAAAGCGGCTGGGCGACCACAGGAAGGATATCAATGAATCTGGCCGACTTGGGAAACCTGGCCTTTAGCGGAACCTATTCATCTCCCTGGTTTTCGTCTATTGATAAAAAAATTACCGAAATTCCCCTGGAGGCCATATCTCAATTTGATATTGCCACAAACATTCAACTTGGAAAATTTTTCCCGGAAAAAGCAGGAATTCGTTTGCCCATGCATTTCGACTACGGCGAATCCAGGATTAAACCAAAATATAATCCGTTAGACCCCGACCTTATATTGGACGAGGTTATCGACACCTATGACCTGCAAGCTTCTAAAGATTCAATACAAGCGCTTACTATTGATTATACACAACGAAAAAACCTCAATTTTATGAATGTTCGTAAAGACAGGGTGAATTCACAAAAAAAACCCCGGATTTACGACATAGAGAATTTTGACATTTCGTATTCATACGCTGAAATTTATCATCGAAATGTTGATATTGAATACAATAAAGAGAGAAATTATATGGGAGGGCTTGGATATACCTTTAATAATAATCCAAAAAATGTTAAGCCATTTGAAAAAATTGGTTTCATTTCTAAATCAAAAGCCCTGCTATTAATTAAAGACTTTAACTTCTTTTTCCTTCCTAAAATGTTTACTTTCCGAACCAATATGAACAGGATGATTGATGAAAAGAAGTTGCGTAATAAAAGTTTTGGCGACGTTATTACGTTTCCCCTAACGGATAAGGACTGGAATTGGAACCGAACCTACGATTTAAAATTCGATCTTGCTACATCGCTGACAGTAAGTTATACAGCCAATGCAAGCAGTTTTATAAACGAATTACCCGGACCTAATAACATAGATTGGAACGGAAGAGATTACGGAATAGATTCTCTTTATTATACCAGCGAAGATAAGAAGAACCGTGTTAGGGAAGAAATTAAAAAAGGTGGAACTAAAACCCGCTACACTCAGAGTTTTAATGTTAATTATAACATACCTATCAATAAATTCCCTTATCTTGACTGGATAACCGCTACTACCGGATACCAGGCAGCCTATACCTGGACAGCTGCTCCGGTTTCAATTCAATCAGTGCAAGGAAATGTAATTGCCAATAATGTAAACTGGAATTTAAATGGAAATGCCGATTTAAATAAACTTTACAATAAAATCAATTTCCTAAAAGAGATCAACCAACCCAAACGTAAACCCCGAAAGATAAAAAAGAAAAGAAAAAGAAGACGGATCAGCCCTGCCGATACGACTAAAACAAAGTCGGGCATCAATTATGGCAAAGTAGCTTACGAAACAATCCTGAAAATATTGATGAGCGTTAAAAAAGTAAGCATGCAGTATTCAACCAACCAGGGGACATCACTCCCAGGTTTCCTGCCTACGCCTCAATCAATTGGAAATAACTGGGGAGCAAACGCGCCGGGTATGAAATTCATCTTTGGCTATCAACCCGGTTCGCCCGACTATTTTAATCAAGAAGGCTGGTTAACTACAAGTTCCAGTTTAAATACACCATTTAATCAAATGTATAATGAAAATTTAAACTTCAGGGTAACACTTGAACCCTTTCAGGATTTTAAAATTGAGATCACGGCCGATCGCTCCTATTCAAATAATGTACAATCCTATTATGTTTATAGCGATTCGGCTGATGCATTTGTTGAAAACAGCCGGATGCATATGGGAAGTTTTACCATGTCGTACATTACCTGGGGAACAGCCTTTGGAGGATCGCTTGCCAATGATAAATCGCAATATTTCGAAAACCTTAAAAATAATCGGATACAAGTTGCAGACCGACTTGCCCGGGAAGATCCAAGAGGAATACCCATCAATGACACTACCGGATACCCTGATGGGTATGGCCCCAATTCGCAATATGTATTGCTGCCCTCATTTGTTGCGGCTTATTCAGACAAGAATCCTGATAAGGTGAACCTGAATCCATTCCCAACCATTCCTTTGCCAAACTGGAGGATTTCTTATTCAGGATTATCCAAAATACCCTTTTTACAATCAATTTTTAAATCAATTACTATTAACCATGCCTATAGATCAACATATTCAATTGGATCGTACACCACAAGTATTAAATTCATAGGCGATACCATCAACGGAACAGTTTATCCTTCCCTTGACCCAAAGAATAAAAATGTGAAGGGCGATTTTTTCCCGGAGTATGATATGGGAATGGTTGCGATTAACGAACAATTTAGCCCTCTCATTAATTTTGACATGACATTGCAAAATAGCCTCCTGGCCAAGTTTGAAATAAAAAAATCAAGGACGCTGACGTTGAGTTTTGCCAATAATCAATTAACTGAAGTATCAGGAGAGGAGTATATCATTGGTACCGGATACCGGTTTAAAGATGTAGCCCTTACCTTTGCCGGAATGGGCGGCGGCGGTAAACGAACCTTTAAAAGCGACCTGAATATTAAACTGGACTTTTCCATCCGTGATAATAAAACCGTACTACGGAGTATTGATTCGGATTTAAATCAAATATCTCAGGGACTTAAAGTTTACTCCATTGATACATCAATTGATTATATGTTTTCGAAAACACTGTCGTTCAAGTTGTTTTTTAATAAAATCATAAACAACCCCTACTTACCCAGTCAATACCGCAATTCAACTACCAAAGGCGGGTTTAGCCTCAGGTTCTCTTTGGCCCAATAATGAAAAGATTGATTGAAAAAATGAGAGAACGCTTGAATGATGAACGAATGAATGACGGAATTTTTCAAAACATATCAGAAAGATTTATTTAAACATTTACACAATCATTCTTTTTCTCATTTTATTTAATTTTACAAATTGCTTTGTTTTTAACCTATTTAATTTATTAATTTTGGCTCGGATAAAAATTTTATGAAAATATGACAATTCCTGAAAATTTACTCTACACAAAAGACCATGAATGGCTGAAAGTAGAAGATGATACTGCCACAGTCGGGATTACCGATTTTGCTCAAAAAGAGTTGGGCGATATTGTATTTGTTGAAGTGGAAACCCTTGATGAAACCCTTGAAAAAGAAGAAACGTTTGGCACCATCGAAGCGGTAAAAACGGTTTCCGACCTTTTTATGCCTGTTTCGGGTGAAGTGATTGAATTCAACAACTTGTTGGAATCGGCACCTGAAATGATAAATTCCGATCCATACGGCGAAGGATGGATCATTAAAATTAAAATATCGAATCGGGAAGAATTAAAAGACCTGTTTGATGTTGCAGGTTACAGCGAACTGGTAAATGCCTGATATCCGGAAATTAAAAGACAGACATAAGTAAAAATAAGTTGTCGGATTATTCGTTTTAATCCTGTAGTCTGAATTTCTTATATAAAAAATTTGTATAAATTAGCGCACGTAAAATATTTTGATACACCATGAAAGATTTAAAAAAATCACCAAAAGCTGATCTTGAAAGCAAAAAAACGCTGTTTATCGAAATTGGGCTGATCATTGCACTGGCTGCCGTTTTACTAGCTTTTGAATGGAAAAGCTATGAAAAAACTGAATTAAACCTTGCGTCAAGGGCAATGGATGATACCCCTGAGGAAATGATAGAAATAACCCAACACGAAAAACCGCCCCCACCACCCAAACCCCCTCAACAAACAACGGTAATCGAAATTGTTGAAGATGAACTGGACATTGAAGACGATATTGAAATTGATGTGGAGGACGACCAGGAGACTGAAGTACAGGATTATGTTCCGGTTGAGGAAGCCGAAGAAGAACAGGAAGAACAACAAATTTTTACCGTGGTCGAAGCCATGCCATCCCTATCCCGGTGGTGAAGAGGCCATGAGAAAATACCTGAGCCAAAGTATAGAATATCCGCAAATGGCACGTGAAAGCGGCATTCAGGGAAGGGTGTTTGTTACTTTCGTTGTGGAGCGCGATGGCAACATTACCGATGTTAAAATACTCCGTGGCATTGGTGGCGGTTGCGACGAAGAAGCCCTGCGTGTAATAAAAAACATGCCCAAATGGACGCCCGGAAAACAACGCGGAAAACCGGTGAGGGTTCAGTTTAATATGCCCATTATGTTTAAGCTGAATTAAAAAAAAACTAAAAAAAAGAAAAGCGGTCGTTGGCCGCTTTTTTTATTCTTAAACAGCAGGTTCCCCGGTTGAGAATTTTTCTTCCGAAATCAAATTTCCCTCTTCGTCCCAGCTCCTGAAAAAGCCATCCTTTTTGCCGTCTTTCCAATGGCCTTCTTTTTTCTTTTGGCCATTAATATAAAAATTAACTACTTCACCATGTGGTTTGCCGTCCTTCCAGTTTTCAATTGATTCAATTTCGCCGGTCTCATAAAACCACTCCCATCGTCCGGTTTGTTCCCCTTCAAAAAATTCGCCCTTGCTCCTCACCTTTCCCGTTTCGTAATATTTAATTTCAGGGCCATGCTGTAAACCGTCTTTCCAGCTTACCTCCGAATGTTTTGTTCCGTCCTTGTACCAACTGAGCCAGGTTCCCTGTTGTTTGTCATCTTTCCATAGGCCTTCATATTCTTTTTGGCCGCTATTATACCAATATTTCCACACACCGTTTTTATTTCCGTCAATAAACTCACCTTCTAGGTAATTGATCCCATTCTCATGATATTTTTTCCATAATCCATTTCTTAATCCTTTTTTATATTTCCCAACAGATTTTTCCTGTCCTTCAATATAAAATTCGTAGTAAATGCCATCCAGGATACCGTTCTCATAGTGCATCTCCCTTTTTCGTTCGCCTGTCGGATAATATTCCGTACAACTTCCTGAATAGGGTTTATCACCTGAATACATGATATTTTCTTTTTGCTCCAACTCATTAAAATTTATGTTTTTGGTGCAAGCAATGATCAGGAAAAAAAATAAAAACCCGAAATATAATTTTAAAAGTCTCATAAATTAGATTTTAAAAAACAAAGATACATATCGCATAAACAGTTGAAACAAAAAATAATGTAAAATCAGGCAGCAAAGATTAAAATTGTCAATCAATAAAAAACATTTGACTTAAAAATTCCTAAAATCGAAGGTTTCGATATTGCGCATATTTTGGCGGCCACATATTCCCTTTATAAAATTCAATCGGAAAGCATTTGAAAGATTTAACCGGATTCCTGCATACGCATCTAATCCTCTAAAGTCGTTCACACCAAATATTGTATTCAAATTATCAAAACCAAAAAAAACATTTCCATACCGAAAGGCAAAACCTATACGTGGTCTGTTAAATTCCCAGTTGTAAATGGAGATTGGCAGGCTCACTTCTATCCTGGCTGTTTCAAAACGGGGCGTTATGGCAAAAATAGATGGCCTTTTTATATATATTTTTTCATGATTAATTCCATATATAAATAATCCGCTAATAAAAAAGTTTTTCCTTAGCCAGACATCTGCCTGAAGACTTACTGCGGGAGGAGTATACATCACAAAATCAGGTTCTTTTTCTGACGATTCATTGGTTGTACCGAAATAATGGTTAACCTTCGCCACAATCGTATTAATTGAAGAATCGGGCAAAACATCCTCCGGCTTGTACCAGGTAGTATATGCATTGGTATAACTTTCGTAAATTGCATTTTCTGAGAATTTAATGTAACCCAGGTCAATTATTGATAACCCGATCCTGTAATTATATTTGTCGTAAGGAAATTCACACAATCTTCTGTAAATAAAATTTTCATGGCCTTTTGTTGTTTTTTGAAAGGTAATCCCTGCATCAATACCAAATCCATAGCCTCTGAAAAGGGGTGATGTTTCAAAATCGTTTGAAGTGTAATTCAGGGGGAGTGAAATGGCGTATCTGAAATTGGCATTTTGCACATAAGCAAGGCTATCATTATCAACCCAATAGTTAAGGTTTTCAATTCTTGTATAAAATCCAGCAGTGCCGAAAAGGGGTTTCAGGGTAATCCCGGCTGACCAAAAATTCCATCTGAAACGGTGAAAATTATAAGCATAACTTAGCCCAAGCTCAAACCAGCTTAACGAACCGGCATCAATGGGCAGGTCGTGCGAAAAATTAATGTCGTGTTGCTTTTCAAAATCAATGGCCTCGTAAAGAAATTCCCCAATATCGTTTGGCAGCCCTGTAAAACCAGTTATAGTGCGGAACGAGGTCGAGAGGGCAAATGCATGCTTTCCATACACAACCATGGCTGATGGCCCGGTAACTTTAGCATTTTGATAACCATATTTATATTCCACATCACGGTATATACTATAATGCCTGAGTTCATCTTCTTCCGTATAATATTCGGGCAATTCTCTGGAAAAAACAAGCCTGTAAAAATCATTTCTATCAACATACATATAATTATTGTTCAAAAACCCTTGTGCACCAATCAGGTTAAAATCCATATATAATCGGGAAGTGCTCATATTGGCAGGATTAAGCCCAAGGGAATAAATCCCGGAATAATTACCCTGTACAATCCCCAACATTTCCTGCGCCCGGCCATAAAAATGAAACAGGAGGAGAAAAGTGACTATCAGGTATTTTGCAGTATGTTTTATAGACCGTTCAATAATCAATTCAAAAAATATAGAAGTCCGAGTATGAAGTTTAGAAAACGTTTGAAAAAATCCAAAATTACATGATTTAAGATTAGGCATAAAAAAAGGCCAGAAAACCATGTATGAGCATGTTTTCTGACCTAATTAACCAACCAAACCAAATTTTACAAATAAAAATTAACCACCATGAAAAATTATTAGATTACATTAACTAGTTTGATAAATTTTTGAATCAAAGAACTGTATAGGGCTTTTCAATATGTGTGCCATAAATTACAAATAATTATATATCAGACATATAAAATCATTAAATGGGTTGCATTAAAATTATAAAAAAAATATTTCCTTATATGAGTTTGCAAATGCCTGAATTTTAACAACTTACTTAAAGTATATCCTTAACTAAAAATTATCCGATTTCGGAGCATTATCAATTAATTAGATGAAGATTTTTTGATGATTCTAAATTCAGGCTTTCGAAATTGTACCATAAAGGTCAAAAAAGTCGGATTTGGTAATTTTTACAGAATAATACCGGCCGATTTTAATATCCGATTCCGGTGAATCAATAAGAACTTCATTATCCACTTCTGGAGAGTCTGCTTCGGTGCGCCCAATATAAAAACCATTTTCCTTTCGGTCAATGATGGTTTTTAACGTTTTTCCAATCAAGGCCTGATTTAGTTCTAATGAAATGGACTGCTGAGCCTCCATTAGCTTTTCCATTCGTTGCAGTTTTACCTTTTCCGGTACACTATCCGGCAGTCTGTAGGCGGTTGTTCCTTCTTCGTGTGAATACATAAATACCCCAAGCCGGTTGAATTTAAATTCTTTCACAAAATCAAGAAGTTCATTAAATTCTCTTCGGTTTCTCCCGGGAAACCCACAATCAGGGTTGAGCGAATTGCCACATCCGGAAGTTCATTCCTGATTTTTTCAAGGAGTTTAACCGTACCTTCTTTTGTATGCCCGCGTTGCATCAGCGATAATATCCGATTATTGATATGCTGGATGGGCATGTCAATATAGTTACAAATATTCTCTCTCGATTTTATTAATGGAATAATATCTTCGGGAAAACCCGCTGGGTAAGTATAATGCAATCGTATCCATTCAAGCCCTCTGATATCGGCTAAAGATGACAAAAGGCTGGTAAACATATTTTTTTTATACAGGTCAATGCCATAGTACGTCAGGTCCTGTGCAATCAGCATTACCTCTTTTACACCTTTGGCCACAAACCTCCGGGCTTCCGTAATAATTTCTTCCATGGGCCTTGACACGTGCTTGCCCCTGATGGAAGGGATGGCACAAAATGTACAACGCCTGTCGCATCCTTCCGAAATTTTTAAATAAGCATAATGCGAAGGGGTGGTGATTTTTCTTTCACCGATCAAATCTTTTTTGTAGTCGCCACCCAGTTCATGTACAATTTCCTGAATATTATTAACGCCAAAATATTTATCAACATCCGGAATTTCTTTTTTCAAATCTGAGATGTAACGTTCTGAGAGACACCCCATAACATAAACCTGGCCTACCTCTCCCCTTTCCTTTGCATCAATGTATTGTAGAATCGTATCTATTGACTCCTGCTTAGCGTCGTTTATAAAACCGCAGGTATTAATTACCACTGCATCCGATCCGGCAGATTTATCTTCAAATGACACATCAAATCCGCTGGTTTTCAACTGCCCCATAAGGACTTCAGAATCCACCAGGTTTTTCGAACATCCCAGAGAGATGAGATTAATTCGTTTATTTTCTTTTTTAGTTTGCAAAATAGTATTGTTAGAGAGTTATCTGTTTTTGGCAATAAGTTGAAAAATCTTTAATTTATTCAATGCTTAAAAATTAGTTAAACAAACTATCCACAAATTCTTTGCGGTTAAACACCTGAAGGTCTTCCATATTTTCGCCTATGCCGATGTATTTAACCGGAATTTTAAACTGGTCGGAAATTCCAATTACTACCCCCCCTTTTGCCGTACCATCAAGTTTTGTAAGGGCCAGGGCATTTACTTCAGTAGCCGCAGTAAATTGTTTCGCTTGCTCAATGGCATTTTGGCCGGTAGATGCATCCAGGATAAGCAAGATTTCGTGAGGTGCATCGGGCATAAGCTTTTGCATAACCCGTTTAATTTTGGTTAGCTCATTCATCAGGTTTACTTTGTTGTGAAGCCGACCGGCCGTATCTATTATTACTACATCCGTATTTTGATTAATGGCTGATTTTAACGTATCAAAAGCAACAGAAGCCGGATCGGCTCCCATACCCTGGTTTATTATCGGAACATCCACCCTTTTGGCCCATATAATTAACTGGTCAACGGCCGCAGCCCTGAATGTATCAGCAGCACCAAGCAAAACAGTTTTTCCAGCCTGTTTAAATTGCCAGGCCAGTTTTCCAATGGTTGTTGTTTTACCAACCCCATTTACCCCAACCACCAATATAACATACGGTTTTTTGTCCGTTGGTAAGGTTAATTCAGTTGAATCACCGGAATTATTCTCTTGCAATAAGGCAACAATTTCTTCTTTAAGAATAGCATTCAATTCAGATGTTCCGAGATATTTATCTTTTTCAACACGTTCTTCAATACGGGAAATAATTTTTAAAGTAGTTTCAACACCAACGTCAGAAGTAACAAGGATTTCCTCCAGGTTATCCAGCACTTCATCATCTACTTTCGATTTACCGGCCACAGCCCTCGAAAGTTTTGTAAAAACACTTTCTTTTGTTTTCGAAAGCCCGGCATCAAGCCTTTCTTTTTTTTCTTTTGAGAATATACTAAACAATCCCATATTGTTGATTATTTGAGGTTTTATAAAAAAAGCTTCTTCCTGTCAGGGAAAAAGCTTTTACAATCTTGTTTACTGGTCCGGACTATTTTTTAGCAAGGTAATTTTGCACTTCCTCAACATGCATAACATTTTCCTTAAAGGAATATGCCCCCGTTTTCGGGGATTTAACCATCTTAATTACCTTTGCATAATTCTTTCCGGCAGCTTGTAACGATGCAACTACTTTCTTAGCCATATTAGAGTATTATTTAATTTCTTTATGAACAGTCATTTTTTTCAGGATTGGATTGAATTTTTTCAATTCCAGTCTTTCAGGCGTGTTCTTTTTATTTTTTGTTGTAATGTACCTTGAAGTGCCAGGCATACCGCTTGTTTTGTGCTCTGTGCATTCCATGATCACCTGTATCCTTGCTTCTTTGCTCTTTTTACCCATGTCTGTATCTGTTTTAATTTTGATTTGTCTGACCCTTTATAAATTTCAATATAAATGGTTCATAAAATCGGGGTGCAAAAGTATTTTTTTTATACATAAAAACCTAATATTTAATAAAAAAATTAACTTTACCGGTATAAATTATGAGCTGGCAAAGTTATATAAAAGGTTTCAGGGCCTATTTAAAAGTTGAAAGATCCCTTTCAGATAATTCAGTTTCTTCTTATGTAAGGGATATAAATAGGTTTTGCGAATTTTTAGTTTTAAAAGAAAAGGATATTTCTCCACAAAACATCCGGCTTAAAGATTTACAGGAATTTATAAAATGGATAAATGAAGCGGGCCTTGAAGCCAGTTCACAGGCAAGGATGATTTCCGGCATCAGGGCTTTTTACAAATACCTGATGTTGGAAGAGGTTTTAAAGGTTGACCCTACCGAATTATTGGAAAGCCCAAAATTAGGTCGAAAACTGCCTGACACCCTAAGCCTTCAGGAAATAAACAAATTAATAGCTGCCATTGACTTGAGCAAACCTGAAGGTACCCGGAATAAGGCTATGCTCGAAACACTTTATGGTTGTGGTCTTCGCGTTTCTGAATTGACTGATCTTAAAATTTCTAATCTCTATTTTAACGACGGATTTGTTAAAATAGTTGGCAAAGGAAATAAGGAAAGGTTAATACCTGCCGGTTCGGTAGCGCTGAAAAATATCAAACTTTATCTTGAAACGATCCGAATCCATCTCGCTATTTCAAAAGCTAGTTCAGACATTGTATTTCTTAATAAACGAGGATCGAAATTATCCCGTGTTATGGTATTTATGATCATTAAAGATTTGGCGAAAAAAGCCGGACTGCGGAAAAATATCAGTCCCCATACCTTCCGGCATTCATTTGCCACCCATCTCATTGTAAGAGGAGCTGATCTCCGGGCTGTTCAGGAAATGTTGGGTCATGAATCCATCACCACCACTGAAATTTATACGCATCTTGACAGGGAATACTTAAGAACGGCTATTATGACACACCATCCCCGAGAAGGAAAATAACTTAACTTCTATTTAAATGGCGAATCGGGTTCTTTTGCCATATGGTTGTAAACCATCTTATCCATAAACTTTGGAAAAAATTTATTCAATAATACGGTAATCTTCCCCTGAAAAGTTAGGGTTAAACGGTCTTTTCGTTTTTCAATGGCATAAATGATCTGTTCAGCCACTTCATCTGCCGACATCATTTTACCCTCATCCCTGGGCGATTCGCCTTGCTGGCTTCCATCAGCCACAAGTGAAGTTTTGCGGATGTTAGTACTGGTAAATCCTGGACAGGCGATCAATACATGCATTCCCTTTTTCATGTTTTCAATCCTTAAAACCTCCAGGAAGCCGTGCATGGCAAATTTTGAGGAAGAATACCCTGCCCGGCCGGGCAACCCTTTATATCCGGCAATCGAAGATACCCCAACTACAGAACCTTTGGACTTTAAAATATAAGGTAAAGCGTATTTCGTACAATAAACAGTCCCCCAAAAATTTATGTCCATCAAATTTTTAATTACACTAAGTTCAACATCCTCAATTAAGGCCCTCATAGAAATTCCTGCATTATTAATGAGAATATCAATGGTTTCATATTTTTCTATCGTTTTCCGGATAAGTGCCTGGCAATCCGCATCATTGCTAACATCCGTCTTCACAATTAGAACTTTTGTGGATTGATCTAACAGATTTTTTATCTCTTCCAGTTTTTGATAATTCCGGGCAGCCAATACCAGGGTTGCTCCTTTTTCTGCAAATTTGAACGCCAGGGATTTACCAATTCCTGAAGAAGCCCCGGTGATGATAACCGTTTTATTATTCATATATTATATCACTTAATTATTTTCAAAAGTATAAAAACAATCCCGAACAAAATATTGATAACTTTGAACCAATAATTTATATGTATAGTAACAGGGATATATTTTATAAACATTTAGGGCTTCCTTCACGAAATCCATTGGGGCTGGAAATTGACCATGCAAAAGGAATTTACCTTTACGATAATCAAGGAAAAGAGTACATTGATTTAGTTTCTGGTGTAAGCGTAAGCAATGTCGGTCACCTGCACCCAAATGTGGTAAATGCCGTTAAAAATCAACTTGAAAAATACATGCATCTGATGGTGTATGGTGAATATATCCAGTCACCACAGGTTCAATTTGCAAAAGCGCTGACCGAAAACCTTCCCGAATCTCTGGATTGTGTTTATTTTGTTAATTCAGGCAGCGAAGCCATTGATGGGGCGCTTAAACTTGCTAAACGAAAAACCAATCGAACGGAAATTATAGCTTTCAAAAATGCCTATCATGGTGGTACTCATGGCGCCTTAAGCATTCTCGGAAATGAAAGACTGAAATTTACGTTCAGACCCTTACTTCCTGATATCAGATTTTTAGAATTTAATAATCATAAAGATCTCATACATATTTCTGATCGTACTGCATGTGTGGTTGTTGAAACTGTTCAGGCAGAAGCAGGAATTATTTTACCAGAAGAAAAATTTCTTCGGGACTTAAGAAGAGTTTGTACCAAAACTGGTACATTAATTATAATTGACGATATTCAAATGGGATTTGGCCGAACCGGATTTTTATTCAGTTTTGAGAAATATGGTATCATCCCTGACATACTATGTCTGGCAAAAGGAATGGGTGGCGGCATGCCCATTGGGGCATTTATTTCTTCAAAAGAAATTATGTTCACATTAACGTCAAATCCTGAACTTGGCCATATTACCACTTTCGGGGGCCATCCTGTATCTTGTGCTGCCGGATTAGCAAGTTTGAATACCTTGCTTCATAATAATTTAATTAGAGATGTTGAACGTAAAGGATTAATGTATGTAAATGCATTGAAGAATCATCGCAGAATTAAAGAAATAAGACAAGCGGGATTGATGCTTTGAATTGATCTAGAGCATGAAGACCTTGTCTTAGCCTTGGAAAAAGAATTTATTCGTAACGGATTAATTACAGATCGTTTTTTATTCAGGCCGATTGCTTTTCGAATTGCCCCCCCACTGATAATTTCTGAACAGGAAATTGAAAAATCAATTAGCCTCGTGCTAAAAAGTCTTGATAAAATTTAATCATTTGCGCCATATTGTCTTCTATTTTTACAATCAATTAATTAATTTGCGCCACATTGTCTGCTTTCATATTGTTTTCTAAAACGGAATGTAATTTGAATAATCCTCAGAAAATTATTTAAAAATAAATTTATACGTTTAAATATTAGGAGGACAAAATTATGTTACCAGTAGTTAGAAAAAGAAGTTATTTACCCAGGTATTCAGATGCCTTTTTCGGGAATGATTTTTTATCTGGGTTTTTTAGTGATGGGGCCGATCATTCAGTTCCAGCTGTAAACATCAAAGAAAACGAAAGCAGTTTTCAGATTGAAATGGCAGCTCCGGGATTAAATAAAGAAGACTTTAACATTAAAGTTGAAAAAAACATCCTGACCATTTCTTCTGAAATTGAGAATAAAAATGAAACAGAAAATGAAAAATTTACTCGTAAAGAGTTTTCATTCAAATCGTTCAGCCGCTCATTTTCGATACCTGAAACAGTAAATATCGAAAAGATTAAAGCCACTCATAACAATGGGGTTCTCAGTTTAGAACTGCCTAAGTTGGATGAGGCTAAAGTAAAACAGGCAAAAACAATTAAAATTTCCTAATCATAGGCAGGCTGTCTGAAAAGGCAGCCTTTTTTTTTGCCATAAATTAACAGAAACTTTAATACACAAAAAAACCCGGCCTGATTAGCCGGGTTTTTTTCATTACAATATTCTTATTTATTTACAGGAGAACCTGAATTATCCACATTCTTTTCGGGTAATTGTGCCGCAGATTGCGCATACACTTTTCCTTTTATCCTAAGAGTAATGGGTGATTGGGATGCATTTGAATATACCGAAATGCTTTTGTTGATTACTCCAACCCGTTTTGTATCATACTTAACTTTTATTATTTCGGACTGGCCTGGTAAAATGGGTTGACGTGGCCACTCAGGAACAGTACACCCGCACGATGAGCGAACATTCGAAAGGATCAATGGTTCTTTGCCATCGTTAGTAAATTTAAATTCGCAACGGCCATCACCATTTTGCTCTATGTCGCCATAATCATGAACAAGTTTGTCAAAGGTAACGACAGGGGCATTTGGATTGTTTGCCTGGGCATTTTGATTTTGCTGTTCCTGTGTTTTCTGTTGCATTTCCTGCTGACGTAATTGTTCATTTTTCTTATGTTCTTCTGCGGTAGGTTTATCGGTGGCCTTTGAAGTTGCAACTTGCGCAATTAGTCCAAACATAACAAAAGCAACCATGGAAAATGTCAATACAATTTTTTTCATATTATTAAATTTAAGTTTTGACAAATGTAGGGAAATAATTTTCCATGTCAACTCGTTTAACATAATTTTACAAGTGTAAATGAAATGTAAATAAGGTTTTATGATAATTTTTCAGGCCGATTATGGTGTTTTTCTTAATATCAGATCATCAATTCAATTGAAAAATTAACAGACTATCTCAACACAATTTTTCTAATTTTATCCCCCAAATCAACTATGGTAATGATGCAATACAAGTTAATTATAGCCTTGTTATTTCTGGGGAGTTTACTTTTTTTAATATCTTGCAAAAGCACAACCAATTCTGCAATTTCGGATATCATACAACAGGATACTATATCACAATCAAAAGCCGGCCCTTCGGTAATTGTTTACAAAACCACCGGCAAGTATTTCAATAAAGTTCCGGTAGTCCTTTCTGCAGATAAAACAAAAATCGTAAGCTTTCCGGGGCCAAAAGATATTTATCATAACGGTACGTTTTCATATCCAACGATGCTCGAAAATGGTTATCTTCTAGATAACAGAGGGATAGATGAGAATTCGGCTTTTCTTAAACTTACCTATGAGGAATACAATAAGTTGAAAAAAGCACCGTCTTCTGAAGAATTGTTAAGGGATATTCTGGACAATGACCCCTTTACCGAAATGTATCGCTGTGGGAGCCGTTTTGAATATCAGGACCTGGAGAAAGAATTGAATGATATAATTTCGACAGGAAAACTTAACTCAATGAAAAGAC
The DNA here is from genome assembly GCA_041393275.1 of Bacteroidales bacterium. Classification (GTDB taxonomy): domain Bacteria; phylum Bacteroidota; class Bacteroidia; order Bacteroidales; family JAADJA01; genus JAADJA01. The sequence goes on along the minus strand of JAWKKL010000017.1, from coordinate 42,840 downwards.
TAAAATAATTTCCTAAAAAAAAATAATTGAATATCAATAAAATAAACCTCTATATTTGGATATTGCTTTTGATTCCTTTTTCGTTTTTTGCTTGTTCATCAGGTGAAAAAAAACTGAATATCCAATTCATTGCATTAAGTTCGGTAAATGATATATACATTCCTGCAGATAGCCTGGTTATACCTGTTACATATGATACATTGCTCACACTTGAGGATTTACCAGTAAAAAAACGTAAACAAAAGTTTATTGCATTGGTTTTACCATCCATTTTAATAGCGCGGTTTCATCTGGAGAATGATTTAAACAGGGTAATTGAAATTTGTAAATCAGATACTTCCAGGATTCGAAAACGCGATCGAATTTTTCTCGATTCATTGAAAAAAAAAATACAAAACTTCCGATCTTGAAGAACTAAAAAAACGTCTTATACCGCATCCGGTAAGCCTTGCCATTGCACAGGCTGCCATTGAATCGGCCTGGGGAACATCCAGGTTTTTCCTTGAGGGCCGAAATGCTTTTGGGGTTTGGTCGTTTTCTGAAGACGATTCGCGGATGATAGCAAACGAAACGAGGGAGGGTAGGCCTGTTTTTTTAAAAAAATATAATTCACTGATTGATTCGGCAGAAGACTATTACCTTGTATTATCAAGAGGTCCCTTTAGCGATTTTCGTGAGGTACGCGCTACTACAAACGATGTATTTGAGCTATTACCTAACCTTACAAAATATTCAGAACAAGAAAATTCATATGCTCGAAAACTTAATAAAATCATCAATAAAAATAAACTTATCATTTACGATTCCTATCAAATTGATCCAAAATATATTCTTGATGATTAGTTTAGAAGTGATATAAATTATTGTTATTGCGCAATGGATCAAGTTAAGTTTATACTTTTATACTCTTCATCCATAAAATTTCAATAGTGGTAGATATTTTTTATGAAATTTTTAGTGATTTACCCAGAGCAAGGCCTTGGAAATCGAACCTCTACACTAGAGCGGCTAAATTGGCAAAAGCTATTCCAATGGAGCCAATGATACTGGATGTGGGCTGTGGCACCGGAAAACAAACAATGGAACTGGCAAATTATTTCGGCGGGAAAATTGTAGCCCTTGATAACCATGAACCCTTTCTAAATATTCTGAACAAAAAAGCAAAAACATTAGGGTATAATAAACTAATTTCAACCATGAATTGTGATATGGGGAATATGCCCTTCACCGACAAATCATTTGATTTGATCTGGGCCGAGGGTTCTATTTTTATCATTGGTTTTAAAAAAGGATTGCATGATTGGAAAAGACTGCTGAAGGAAAAAGCTTATTTAGCCATTTCTGAAATATCCTGGCTTAAAAACAATCCACCTCACGAATTGAAAGAATTTTTTGGAAAGGAATATCCTGGCATGAGCTCCATCGATCAAAACGTGCAAATGATTAAAGATGAAGGATACAAACTTTTGGACTATTTTGTATTGGCACCCATAGCCTGGTGGGAGGATTATTATATTCCCCTCGAAAAACGACTGGAGTCGTTACGAAAGAAATATTTCGAAAATGAAAGTGAACTAGAATTGATTGAATTTGTTCAATTAGAGATTGATTTTTACAGAAAGTACCCCGATGTGTATGGCTATGTTTTTTATATAATGCAAAATTCATAGGATGAGTGTTCTTGGAAATTTGATTTGGTTGGTGTTTGGTGGATTTATCATTGCTTTAGAATACTTTATTGCAAGTATTTTACTTATGATAACCATTATTGGGATTCCCTTCGGGTTGCAAACACTGAAACTTGGATCCCTTGCATTGTGGCCGTTTGGACGCGAATCGTTTGTTATGGAAAATGCTTCGGGCTGCATTGGCATTGTTATGAATATACTATGGCTATTGTTCGGCGGCTTTTGTATAGCCATTTCACATGCTCTGTTTGGATTGCTTTTTTATATCACCATAATCGGAATTCCTTTTGGGCGGCAACATTTTAAGTTAGCTTCGGTTGCCCTGACACCATTTGGCCGTCGTTTAAGGAATAAAAAATAACACCTAACCACTTTTGCTAATTTTCATCCTCTTCAAAAATTTTATCCTCAATTTGTTGATTAATCTTGTAATTGGAAAACCGGATGAAAACCAACCCCGTTTGTTTGTTGCTGGTATTGTCAATGTTTTCGCCCACCGAACCGCTTGATTTTCCAATAAATTTCATTGGCATACGCATGTTTTCAATTTCAAAGGCAATGGCCATTTCTATGGGCAATACCATTTCTTTATTACGATAAGTAAATGATACCGTAAAAGAACCTTCGTCGCGTGTATTGTTTTCGGTTTTTGTCAGACGAAAATCCTCCTTGTCAATCCACCAGGTAGCCAGAATAATCCTCGGTTTTTTACCAAGCGGAATTATTTTTATTACATGGTTTGCACGATCTTCAATGACTTCTTCATCTATATAAATAGCATTATAGGGTTCATTCAAAATTGTCAATAACTGATTATTAAACCCTTTTTTCGGAATCATAATAAATTCATCTGACCTAAACTTTATTTTATCCGGTTGCTTAAAATAAATAGTCGCATGTTTTACCGGCATTTTTATAAACTCAACATCCACCTCTATTTCAATTTCTGCCTGATAATCATGAATGGACTCCAGTTTAGTTCTTAAGCTGTCAATGATTTGATAAGGATCCGTTTCCTGTGAATAGATAATTTTATTGATCATTGCAAGAAATAGTAATAAGCTAATAAAAATTAGAAATCTTTTCATCAGGTTAAAATGTCTTTTTTATTAAAATATAATACTGTTATCAAATAAAAAAATAGGATATGCAAAGCTAGAACTGTAGCATTATTTATAATACGACTAATATTCACGTCAAGAGAAAAAAGCATTTGCCACGAATCAAGATAACTGGTAAATAAAAACGGCCTGAGAATGCGAAAAATTGAAAAATTGAATGTTGAAATTAAGGTAAAAAAAATGATGATGGCCATGGTTGATAAGATAGGTCCGAGTGAGTTTCGTGTCATTGCTGATAACAGTAACGACAGTGAGGCAATACAAGACATACCAATAAAACCATAAATAAAAGCGAATATGAATCGCCACAACATATCATGTTCGGGCAGTATGTTTACCGAATAAAAGAAAACCATTAAATCTCCTTTTCCAAAAATCCATAAACCCAAACCAAGACTGATAAGGGCGAAAAGCACCATCAATACAAGGGTGTAGGTAATAGCCGCAAGAAATTTAGCGGTAACAAATTTCGTCCGGCTGACCGGCCTAGATAAGAGCAATCTGAACGTACCTCCCTGCGCTTCGCCCGATAATAAATCACCCGTAACAATGACTATTAACAAAGGTACATGCACCCATAAAAAGTTAAGTACCAGGTAAGTTACCAGGTATCCGTTTACGAGGTTTCCTTGCATGTAAAAAGCGTCACTCAGGTTTTTGGTGATAAATTCATACATGGATTGGCCTTCCCATAACATTGCAGCCTGAACCACCAACACAATAACAATTATAGCAATAAAGCCAATATAGCTTCGTTTCCGGGTAAAAACTTTAAATAATTCGATGTTTATAAGCCTGCCCATGTTTTACATTAAAGTCAAAAAGTAATCTTCCAGACTATTCTCCATTTTTATGGTTTCAATATCAAATCCTTTTTCGACCAGGTATTTATTGATTTTTGATATTTCCGAACGATGACAAAAAATTCTTAATATATTGTTCTTATGTTCAATTTTTTCTATTTCAAATGGAGATTCCTTTAATTGTGCTTCTGCCTTTTCCGGGTTATTTAAATGAAAGGAGGTATAATAATGATGTTCAAACAATAATTTTTCAACTTCCCCTTCTACAACTTTTTTCCCATCATTAATAATGATCATCCGGTTGGCGATGGATTCAATTTCCTGCAAATTATGAGACGACAAAATAATGGTTTTCCCTTCTTCCTGATTTAAGTATTTAATTAAGTTGCGAATGTCGCGCATACCGGTCGGGTCAAGCCCGCTTGCCGGTTCATCCAGCACAATTAACTTTGGGTCATGCAATAATGCCTGGGCAATACCAAGGCGCTGTTTCATCCCTTTCGAAAATGTTTTTACTTTCCCTGAAGATCTTTCTGAAAGACCAACAAGTTCAAGCACTTCATTTATTCTTTTCGAATTTTTGCCAGGTTCGGTATATTTCGATAATAGCTCCAGATTTTTATATGCCGACAAATACTCATAAAAATCAGGTTTTTCAATGAAGGCCCCTAGTTGTTTTAAAATTTTAATACGATTTGATTTTAAAGGCAATCCAAATACATTGATTTCTCCTTCATCAGGATTGAGCAAAGTAAGGATCAGACGAATCGTTGTACTTTTTCCCGATCCGTTTGGGCCAAGAAAACCATAAATATCAGAAGGATAAACAGACAGGGACAAATTGCTTACAGACTTAATGTTTTTAAGCCTTTTCGAAAGGTTTGAGATGGATAGTATTGGTGAATTACCCATAAGTCAATTTACTTGAAGTTAATCCAGGTGATTCGTTTGTTAACATTGAATAATCAAATTTCGAATAATACGTTGGTGTAAAAAAAGTGGTTTTCCAAAAATATATAGTAAAGATGATTTGCGGCGTTTGAAAAAAATAGTCAGGGATTATATGGTACCATTTATACCCACAAGATTTGAAAAAGGATTTCCCTGAATCTTTATATCCTAATTGGGTACATGCCAACAATGCAGCATCCCGCTGGCAACGCGATTTAATTATAGGCCTGAAAATACGAATATCAAACCCATAGGCATAAAGTTGATCTTTTATCTGTTTGTAATTTTGAAATCTTGAGCGTGCATCAAGTTGCGAAAAAACGGGAAGCGATATCAGGAATAAAATAAAGAAGATACGCAAGGCGAAAGAAAAAGAAGTGGAGTCGGTTGAAATTGGCAAAAGAATTGGAACCAATAAAAAAATCAATACAAGTTCAAACAAAGTAATGATTTGTAGCAGTTTACTTACAAGAATATAACACTTAAGGATAGAAATAAAACGGTACTTCATACGATTTTTTTATTCACTGGATGCAAATATAAACAAAGTGTAAAATTTTTACTTTAAAAAATATTCAGGCAAAAACAAAAGCAAAGAATCCATGAAGGTTATAGAATATTATTTTCTATCTTTACGCGGTTAGAAAACTTTTACAAATAAGTACTATGAAGAAGTCTTTTTTATTTCTATTTAGCTTTCTATTACTTTTGACTTTTAATCTTCGGTCGCAAAACGAGAGTTTTCTTGGATTATGCCTGGGAGCCGCACTTCCCCAGGGCGAATATGCCACAAACAACTTTGAAGATTCACTTTCGGGCTATGCAAACACCGGGTTTCTTTTTACATTTGATGGAACAGTTTTTCCGGATGATTACCTGGGAATTTCGGCTACGGTAAGTTATGGAAGTAATAATATTGATAAAATACAGTACAGAGAAGATTTCATCAATGATGTTTTAACCCGATATCCTGATTTTGAAGTTGAAGCTGATTGTACTTCATTCGATATGGGGGTTTGGAGATACCTAAATTTTCATATTGGCCCGGCAATCACTGTTGGTGCAGGAAGTTTTAACTTTGACGTCCGCGCCATGGCTGGTATGAGCCTGGCCTGGGCACCCGACCAATCGATTCAGCTTCAATGGGAGAATGGAGATAATTTTTCACGTAAGGTAGAAAATAAGGCAGTCCCAACATGGGGTTTTACCGTTGGTGGTGGCGTCAGGTATACATTCAAAAATTCATATGTGCTCCGGTTTATAACCGAATATACAAATTGCAAACCTTCCATAGAGTTTCGAGAAGACCTAATCAGGGATATTGAAGAAGGAGCGTCAGAAGTTTCTACTTACGAAGTTAAAATGCCTATTAAAAATATTCATATTGGTATTGGTATTGCATATAATTTTGAGCTTTAACGATTTCCACAAACGTCAATTCATTTGTTTGCTTTCAAAAAAAAACACAACTATGCGCATTTTTATTAGCTTAGTTATGTTGAGTTTGCATTTCTCAGGGCAATCTCAATTAAATTTTCCAGAAGAATTTGAAGACCCTTCCAAAACAGGCAAAAACAAAAGTTTCCCGCATACGTGGTTTATCCCATTCCCAGATGAACATAGCGCCTTAACCTTTCATAATGAAAATTCACCGAATTATTTATCGTTAAATGGCGATTGGAAATTTAAATGGGTGGAAAATCCGGCTCAACGCCCTTCAGATTTTTATCAAACAGGTTTTGATGATTCTGCCTGGGATGTTATACAAGTACCTTCTAATTGGGAACTCCAGGGATATGGCTATCCGATTTATGTAAATCAACCCTATGAATGGACTGAAAGCCCAAACCCACCGTTTGTTCCTCATGAATATAATCCGGTAGGTTCTTTCATTAAAAAATTTACTCTTCCAAAAACATGGAAAAACAAAAAAGTATTTATTCATTTTGGGGCCGTTAAGTCAGCCTTTTATATTTGGGTAAATGGTGAGTTTGTAGGATTTAGTAAGGGCAGCAAAACCCCGGCCGAATGGGATATTACTTCCTTATTAACAAAAGAAGAAAACACAGTTGCATTACAGGTTTTCAGGTGGTCGGATGGCTCATATCTCGAATGCCAGGATTTTTGGCGCATAAGCGGCATTGAACGGGATGTTTATTTAGTTGCCAGGCCGCGGGTTTATATTGGTGATTTTTTTGCAAAATGCGGGCTTGATAGGGAATACATTAACGGTATTTTCGATTTGTCCGTTTTTATTTCAGGGAATTCGGATAAAAAAGAAACTTTTACCGTTACCGCCCAACTTATAAACGAGGATAATGATGAATTTGTCAAACTCTCAAATGAAACTGAACTTACCGAATTTGGGGCAAAAACTAATTTTTATCAAATAATTAAACGGCCAAAAACGTGGTCTGCCGAATCGCCAAACCTATACACCCTTGTAATTTCATTATATAAGGGCAAAAAGATTCTTGAAACCGTAACCCATCAGATAGGCTTCAGGACATCTGAAATTAAAAATGGGCAATTGCTGGTGACTGGTAAAGCCGTTTTATTAAAAGGGGTGAACCGTCATGAACATGATCCGGTAAGCGGGCATGTCATTTCAAAAGAATCAATGGTTCTGGATATTAAATTAATGAAACAAAATAATATAAACACAGTCCGAACGAGCCACTACCCAAATGATCCTTACTGGTATGACCTGTGTGATAAATATGGTTTATATGTTATTGACGAAGCCAATATTGAATCGCATGGCATGGGTTATGGGGCAAAAAGCCTTGCGAAAAATTTAACATGGCAGGATGCACATCTCGATCGAGTTCAGCGTATGGTTGAACGAGATAAGAACCATCCCAGCGTAATTATATGGTCCATGGGAAATGAGGCAGGTGACGGGCCAAATTTTACCGCATGTTACCAATGGATAAAGGAAAACGATTCAACAAGGCCAGTTCATTATGAGCGCGCCGGATTAGATGAAAATACAGACATTTATTGTCCGATGTATCCTTCCATAGGTTATATCGAAACGTATGGAAAAGAAAAGCAAAGCCGGCCTTTAATCATGTGTGAGTATTCTCATGCGATGGGCAACAGCAATGGCAATTTTAAGGATTACTGGGATGTAATTGAGAAGTATGATCAGCTTCAGGGTGGGTCAATCTGGGATTGGGTAGATCAGGGTTTGCTTAAGACCGATGAAAATGGTGTCGACTATTTTGCTTATGGTGGCGATTTCGGCCCTGAAGATGTACCCGGTGATGGTAATTTTTGTGCTAATGGCCTGGTATCTGCCGACAGGACTCCTCATCCCGGGTTGAACGAAGTAAAAAAGGTTTATCAATATGTTGAATTCAATGCGGTTGATTTAAAAAAAGGTATCGTTAAATTGACCAATAAATATGATTTTATTAATACAAACTTTACCAACCTTCAATATTATTTGATTGAAGATGGCAAAACAATTAAAAAAGGGCTGGTATACAATCCGGATATTGAGCCCGGAATGAGCCTTATTATTGAACTTCCCTTTAATGATTATCCTTTTGTTGTTGGAAGAGAATACTTGCTTAATTTGTTCCTGTTGATGGATGCGGCAAATCCAATGATACCCTCAGGTCATATTATCGCTTCTGAACAATTTGTTATTTCAAATGCCTGGAAAACAGAACCTTTTTTTACTGATAATTTTACGATTTTAAAAGTATTTGAAACGGAAACTGAAATTGAGATTAAGTCGCCCAATTTCACCTGTTCCTTTGACAGGAAATCAGGTTCAATTTCATCACTAATTTATTATGATTCAGAATATATTTATAAAGGCCCAGAAGCAAATTTTTGGCGTGCACCCACCGACAACGATTTTGGAAATGGAATGGAAAAACGCTGTGCTATTTGGAAAAAAGCGAGCCAGGTTAATACCATTAAACAAATATCAGTCGAACAAATTGAAAAAGATGTAATAAAAATCAGCGTAGTTAAAAACCTAACAGAAATAAAAGGAGAGGTTTTTACAAACTATTCTATTTTTGGAAATGGCGATATAAAGGTTACTCAGAATTTTAAACCTTACCCAAAACCAGGGCGGAAAAGAGAATATATTTCTGATTCTTCCATGCGTTTTACAATACAAGAACCGATTTTTCTTGAACTACCCGGTATGGGGATTGAACCACTTTCTGAGTTTACTATTCGTACTGTTCTTACCCCAACTGTATTTACACAAAAAAATGCCATTTGGGAAAATGATCGCTGGGCGCCAGGAAAACTGCATTTCGAATTCAGAAATGGAAAACTTTGTTTTTTCCTTTATGGTGCGGATTATATTTATTTCGACCATGTTTTTAAGCCAGGCAAAGAAGTTGACATATTTGTTGTTTACAGCGGCCTGCAAAAAGAAATCAGGTTGTTTGTAAATGATTCGCTAATCGAAAAAAAATCACTTAGCGAAACAAGCCCATTAAACCCTGAAGGCATAAGTTATATTGGAGGATATGAAAGGGAAAACCGGTTTTTCTTTGGTTCAATGAAATCAATTGCATTATACAAAGGGACTATTTACCCGGATAACATAAAAAATGATTCAACAATTCGACAATTTGAACAATTTAATTTCACGTTTGATAATTTACAAAACGACTCAATTGCAGATGTTTCAAGTAAGATTTATGGAATTTTAGTTGAAAAAGAACTTTCCATGCCGGAATTGCCAAGGTTTGGAACAAAACTTCAGTTACCACACAAATTTTCAAATTTAACATGGTATGGCCGAGGGCCTTTCGAAAATTATTGGGACAGGAATTCGGCAGCTTACTTTGGGTTATACAATTCAACCGTAGCAGAACAATATTTTCCATATATACGGCCCCAGGAGAATGGATATAAAACAGACACCCGGTGGATTGCGTTGCAGGATTCAACAGGTAAAGGAATTCTATTTATTGGTGATCCGCTTGTTTCATTCTCAGCACTGAATTATTCAATCGATGACCTTGATCAGGGCGAAAAACATAATTACCGGCATACCAACGACTTGAAACCAAATAAATATATTTCACTAAATATTGATTATAAACAAACCGGTGTTGGAGGTGACGACAGTTGGGGAGCAAGGCCACATCCTCAATATACATTGGAATATGGCGAATACTATTTTACATATTTGATTAGGCCTCTAAAGGGAAATGAGAACTTAATGGAATTGAGTAAGAAGCGGTTTAGATAATTTTAAGTACCCGCAAACTTTTAAATCGTTGTTGGTTATCCAGAATATGGTTAGTTCTTAATAAATATCTTTTCATATTTCCAAAATTTCTCAAAAGTCTATTCTATTGTTTATTGCTATTCTGGCTATGATCAAACATATCGCTTTGGAAATTTGAAGAAATTATGATCTTTTAAATTTCATTTCTGTTATTAATTTTTATTGCAGGTAAAATCAAACCCAACAGAATTTCATGGCATCGTAAAAATTTTGAATTGGACTAACCATTACTCCCGGATCGGCTTCCTTTGAACCTGCCTTTTTTTAATTTATTCATAACGCAAAAAAAAAGCTCTCCTGAAGGAGAGCTTAAAAACGTAAACGTTAATTTTTTAATTCATCAACAAATTTATGTTACCAGCCATTTTTGTTTTAATAACATTTAAAGCTAGTGAATATTTCAAAATGTTGTCGATAATTCTTTCATCAGGACCTGACTGACAAGTGGCTTGATTTTCGTGTTGATAATCTTCCATTTCGTCATCATTTAAATCGTCGCTGTTTGAATAATGAATTAAATCACTAAGGGTAAAGGAATCTTTCATAGGCAAATTTGATTTGTTTTAAATTTCATCACAATCTACCTAACGCCGATAAATAAATATTTATTTTATCGCTGGAATAAAAAATTGAAAAATGGATATGATTATAACGATATCCTATTGAGTTAATACAATATTTTTTTCTGCGATTAATTTTCGCAAATTGATAAGTGCATAACGCATTCGGCCCAGTGCTGTATTGATGCTAACATCGGTCACTTCCGCAATATCCTTGAACGACATTTCGGCATAATGGCGCATATATAAAACCTCCCGCTGTTCATCCGGCAGGAACTCAATTAATTTACGAACATCCTTATGAATCTGCTCAGTGATCATTCTTTCTTCAATTGACTTATCCGTAATATTGATTGTATCGAAAATATTAAAATCTTCGTTTTTGCTGTTATCAACAACCGGGATTCTATTTGATTTGCGGAAATGGTCGATAATAAGGTTGTGCGCTATCCGCATTACCCACTGAAGGAATTTTCCTTCTTCATTATACGAACCACCCCTGATGGTTTTTACAACTTTAATAAATGTATCTTGAAAAAGATCATCGGCCAGGTCTTTATCTTTCGTAATCATAAGAATATAAGCATATACTCTGTTCTGATGACGTTTGATTAAAATTTCAAGACAAGCGTGATCACCTTTTAAATATCTACTAATTAGCTCCTTATCTTCCAGGGCTTTCGTTTTCATATGTACCTCCTTTATTATGAGATTAACAAGTGTAGATATTTTATTCTATAGGCAAATACGTTTTAAAGGTTAGACGTTTAATTATGTGTTTTACTTACAATAATTATACAAAAGTATGATAAATAATGTTCAAGTGCAAATTTAATTAATAATTTTGGCCGCCACAATGCTAAAAAATGTTAAAAAAAGATATTTCCGATTACGATACGCGCGACTACATCCTCATTAAAGGGGCCAGAATGCATAACCTTAAAAACATTGACCTGGCCATTCCAAAAAATAAGCTTGTTGTTATCACAGGCCTTTCCGGTTCAGGGAAATCCTCTTTAGCATTCGATACGCTATTTGCTGATGGCCAACGCAGGTATGTTGAGAGTTTAAGTTCGTACGCCCGACAATTTCTTGGCCGTATGTCGAAACCAGATGTAGATTATATCAAAGGAATTGCGCCTGCCATAGCCATTGAACAAAAGGTTAATACACGTAATCCGCGTTCAACTGTTGGGACATCCACCGAAATTTATGAATACCTTAAATTGTTGTTTGCCCGAATTGGGAAAACATTCTCACCTATCTCCGGGGTAATAGTCCAACGGCATACAGTAAGTAATGTAACAGATTTCATCCTCGGAAATAAACCGGGAAGCACGGCAATGATTTTTTCCCCTTTAGAACTCAATAATAAAAATCGCACAATAATTGACCACCTTTCTGTTTTGATGCAGCAAGGATTTAGCAGGGTTATTGTTAATGATGAGATCCTTAGGCTTGACCAGGCTTTGGAATTACCCTTTTCAGGAAAAGAGAATATTTTTATAGTCATTGACCGGGTTGTCCTCTCGGAGGATGACGAGGATTTAAAATCCCGCCTTGCCGATTCGGTGCAGACTGCCTTTTATGAAGGGCATGGAACATGTTTTGTCAAAATAGAAAACGGTGGAAATCCTGTAACGGAAACATTCTCCAATAAATTCGAAGCCGATGGGATAATTTTTGAAGAACCTACTGAAAACTTGTTTAGTTTCAACAATCCTTTTGGGGCTTGCAAATCGTGCGAAGGATTCGGAAACGTGATTGGAATTGACCCCGACCTGGTCATTCCCAACAAAAGCCTGTCGGTTTATGAGGAAGCCATAGCCTGTTGGAAAGGTGAAAAAATGGGAGAATGGAAAGACCAGTTAGTCAAAAATGCCTACAAATTCGATTTCCCAATTCATAAACCGGTTTACGAATTATCCAAAGAACATTACAACCTCCTTTGGACCGGCAATAGCTTTTTTCATGGGATAAATGACTTTTTTAAATATGTAGAAGAACAAACCTATAAAATTCAATACCGTGTAATGCTTTCACGCTACCGGGGAAAAACTGTTTGTCCTGATTGCAATGGTACAAGACTTAGGAAAGATGCAAACTATGTAAAAATTGGCGGTCTTTCAATCAGCGAACTTGTATTGATGCCTATTGGAGAAGTATTGCAGTTTTTTGAAACAAGCGAATTTGATGAGTACGATAAAAAAGTAGCTAAAAGAATATTAACCGAAATTGATAACCGTCTGCAATACCTGATAGATGTCGGATTGGGTTACCTAACACTGAATCGTTTGTCAAATACCTTATCCGGCGGCGAATCGCAACGCATTAACCTGGCCACCTCTATCGGGAGCAGTCTTGTGGGTTCAATTTATATTCTTGACGAACCAAGCATCGGACTGCATCCAAAAGACAATCATCTTTTGATTAAGGTATTAAAACAACTTCGGGATGCTGGCAATACAGTAATTGTTGTAGAGCATGATGAAGAAATTATAAAAGAAGCCGACCAGGTAATTGATATTGGCCCAAAAGCAGGTGTTCATGGCGGCGAATTGGTTTTCCAGGGGAAATTTTCAGAATTGATTGAATCGGAGATCAGTTTTACGGCAAAATACCTTACCCACCGTTTATCTATTGATATACCCGGAAGAAGGCGCAAGTGGAAAAACCATATTGAGATTATCGGGGCGCGGGAAAACAATTTAACAGGATTGAATGTGAAATTCCCACTCAATGCTTTAACTTTAATAACAGGCGTCAGCGGATCAGGAAAAACTTCGCTCATAAGGCACATTCTGTATCCGGTACTTAAAAAAATGAAAGGTGGGTACGGCGATAAAACCGGTAAATATGATCGAATCGCAGGTGATACAGACAAAATTTCGAACATAGAACTGGTTGATCAAAATCCCATCGGCAGGTCATCACGTTCCAATCCGGCTACCTATGTAAAGGCCTACGACGATATCCGGACCTTGTTCGCAAGTCAAAAACTTTCAAAAGTGCGAGGCTACAAACCCGGCGTATTTTCATTTAATATTGAGGGTGGCCGTTGTGATGAATGCGAGGGAGAAGGCAGGGTTAAAATTGAAATGCAATTCATGGCCGACATTTACCTGACTTGCGAAAACTGCGGAGGTAAACAATTCAAGGATGAAATTCTCGATATACAATATAACGAAAAAAACATTTATGACATTCTCAATTTAACTATTAACCAGGCTATTGATTTTTTTGGACGTGAACAAAACCCTTCCAGTACCGAAAAAAAAATCATTGAAAAACTTACACCTTTGCAGGATGTTGGATTAGGCTATTTAAAATTGGGCCAGTCTTCCAGCACCTTGTCAGGTGGTGAAGCACAGCGTGTGAAACTGGCTTTGTTTTTATCAAAGGGAAGCACGGATACCCCCACGCTGTTCATTTTTGACGAACCCACCACAGGGCTTCATTTCCATGATATTTCAAAACTCCTGATTGCCTTTGATGCACTTATAGAAAAAGGACACTCCATTATTGTTATTGAACACAATATGGACGTTATAAAATGTGCCGACTGGATCATTGACCTGGGCCCCGAAGGTGGCGATAAAGGAGGTACCCTGGTTTTTGAAGGAACCCCCGAAGAGTTAATAAAAAGCAAAAATTCTTTTACAGGAAAATATCTGGTATCTAAGCTTTCATAAGTTGCTTACTTATTGAATTAATTTATATTTTTGCAACATTGTCGCAATAATTATGGATTCGGATCAAATATTAAACAATAATAAGTTAAGCAAAACCAAAAGCAGGAAAATGATCCTGGATTTGTTTTTAAACGCCAATAATGCCCTTTCGGAGAAAGAAATAAAACAATCACTTGTAGACCACGCTGACCGGGCTACCATTTACCGAACTTTAAAAATATTTACTGATTCGGGGATTATTCATCCGATTTTTACCCAAAACGAGATGACCCGATATATGTTAAAAAAAGAACCGGATGAACATTTGCATTTTAAATGTTCGACTTGCGAAAAAGTGATATGCCTGCCCCAAATCAGGTTCGACAGCATCGAATTGCCGGAAGGATTTACTAAAATGGAAACCAATTTCCTGGTCATCGGAACATGTGTACAATGCAATAATTAATAATTATGAGAAAAAACAAGGTTTGGTTTTTCATTTCAATAATTTCCTTTATTGCAATAGGTATCTCTATGGTTTCGTGCCTTCAGAATGAAAATGGCATCAAAAAGCCTGTCATCTCCGTGAGCATCCTGCCACAAAAATATTTTGTTGAAAAAATTTCAGGAGAAAATTTTATTGTCAATGTACTTATCCCGTCCGGGGCAAGCCCGGCGTCGTATGAGCCAAGCCCTCTACAAATCAAACAACTGGAAGGATCGGCCATGTATTTAAAAAATGGAGAATTGGGATTTGAAAAAACCTGGATTTCTAACCTTGAAAAGAAACTGACAAACATCGGATTTTATAATACATCGGAAGGGATTGATCTGCTCGAAGGGGGATCGCACTCGCATGGGTCACATCAACATGCAGTGGATCCTCATGTTTGGATTTCGCCAAAAAATGTAAAAGTCATAGCAAAAAACATTTATTTGGCAATAACCTCCTTCGACCCGGAAAATGCTGAATTTTATAAATCCAACCTAAAAACCTTTGAAAATGAACTTGATTCCCTTGATAACATAATCAAAGAAAAATTAAAATCATGTACTCACAGGCATTTTATCATTTATCACCCGGCCTTGTCATACTTCGCCCGCGATTATGGTCTGGTTCAAGTTCCCCTTGAAATGGAAGGAAAAGAACCCGGATTTCAGCATATGCAACAAATTGTAGATATGGCAAAAGAGGATAATATACGATTAATACTTATCCAAAGGGAATTTAATATGGATGAAGCCAAAACCCTTGAAAGTGAAATCAACGGGAAAATTGTGGTGATAAATCCACTGGACTACGAATGGAGTCAACAATTGCTTTATATCACCGATCAGTTTGTTCACCTATAAATTAAAAACCTTGCAAACTAGCGAAAATATACTGATTGAATTGGTAGATGTGGATGCCGGCTACAACGGTAAGGCGGTGCTCACATCCGTTAATTTTAAAATTTGTAAACATGACTTTATTGGTGTCATCGGTCCGAATGGCGGAGGTAAAACCACCCTTGTTAAAGTGATCCTTGGTTTATTAAAAACCAAAAAAGGGAAATTGCTAAATCACCTGCAAACCAGTGAAAACGATGGCCAAATAGGTTATCTGCCTCAAATAAATAACATTGACCGGACGTTTCCCATTTCAGTTAAAGATGTGGTATTATCGGGGTTTATGAAACAGAGGGGAATGTTTCAGCGGTTTTCCAGATTGCAAACCGAAAAAGCCAATTCGCTGATGGAGGAAATGGGTGTGAGCCACCTGGCAAAAAAACCTTTTGGCGAACTTTCGGGAGGCCAGATGCAACGCACACTTCTTTGCAGATCTATCATTTCATCTCCCCAACTACTCATCCTTGACGAACCCAATACATTCGTGGACAATAAATTTGAAGGTGAACTTTATGAAAAACTCAGGGAATTAAATAAAACAATGGCCATCGTTATCGTTTCACACGATGTTGGCATGATTTCATCGTATGTAAAAACCATCGCTTGTGTGAACAACAAACTGCATTACCACAAGTCAAACATCATTACCGAAAGTCAGCTTAAGGACTATAATTGCCCGATTCAACTAATTACGCACGGTCACATACCTCATACGGTGCTTGACATTCATGAACATAAACACGATTAGAGCCCATGATTGATTTACTCTCCTACGATTTTTTTATTAATGCGGTTTTGGCCGCTTTGTTCACCAGTATATCCTGCGGGATCATCGGCACGTATATCGTTACAAAGCGAATTGTATTTATTAGCGGTGGTATTACTCACACTTCTTTCGGAGGGATTGGCATTGGTTATTTTATTGGTATCAACCCGTTGATTGGGGCTGTTGTATTTGCCATACTTTCGGCCTTAGGTATAGAGTATGTTTCAAAAAAAACAGATGTTCGGGAAGATTCCGCTATAGCCATTTTCTGGTCGTTTGGCATGGCTATTGGTATCATTTTTATTTACCTGACTCCGGGATACGCCCCCAATCTAATGAGTTTTCTTTTTGGCAGCATCCTGACTGTTACAAGTCAGGAATTATGGCTGATATCAGGCCTCGCAGTGCTTAACATCGTCTATTTCACGGTATTTTATAAAACCATATTGTTTATTGCTTTCGATGAAGAGTTTTCTAAAACACGCAGTGTGCCTGTTATGTTTTTTAATTATTTTACAATTATCCTTGTTGCATTAACCATTGTTTTGAGTATTAAAATTGCCGGCATCATTCTTATCCTGTCATTGTTGACAATTCCCCAGTCAACGTCCAATATGTTCCTGAAAGATTTTAAACAAATTATATTTTTTTCCATCGTTATCAGCATTGTTGCCTCAATGGCAGGTTTATCCATCTCCTATTATTTGAATATTCCTTCAGGTGCCACAATTATTTTTTCACTGGTTTTGGTATTTATTTTTGCCCGGATTTTAAAAGCCCTCCTTAATCGTTGAATACTGAGCAAATCTATTATCAATTAAGTGCTTACATTTGTAACAATCGTTAGTAAAAACGGTATAAATTTACAACAACAAAGACATGATTTAAATATATTTGTCTGATAATACCTAAAATAATGCGGTTAATAAAACATATGCTGGGCGGATGCTTACTAATGCTGGTGATTACAAACACAGGGTTTTCACAGGAACCCTATTATAGCCAGTATTACAACACACCTTTATATTATAACCCTGCAATGGTTGGCTTATCCGATGGATTAAAAGTGAGGATAATGTACCATAACCAATGGCCACAATATAATGATGATTTAAAGTCGTATAACTTTTCGATGGACCTCGCTGAGCGTTTCATGCCCGGAGCCGGTGGCCTTGGCATTATCTTTAATACTAATAAAGAAGGAAAAGGATTTATTAAAAGAAATGAAATAGGCGGATTAGGTTCCGTAAGGGTAAGGTTAAACAGATATATGATCACCCAGTTTGGTTTCAAAGCATCGTATGTTCAGAAACAAATCGATTCGGATGATTTTATTTGGAGCGATCAATTGGATAACCGGCATGGGCTTCTGTACCCACAATCATCCTTCCCCGGCTTTTCAAATCAAAATGTGTCCTATCCCGATTTAGGCATTGGCGGGGTTTTTCAATATTCAAAGGAATTTATCAGTATGACCTATGGGGCTGCTGTGCAACATATTTTCAAGCCCAACGAATCGTTTTACAACCTCGACACACGAATACCCAGAAAATATGTCCTTCATGCCGACTTTGTGGTTTTTCAAATGAGCAATCCCCAAAAAGGTTTTAAATTCAATCCGGGTATCCTGTTTGAAAATCAGGCAGGGTTTAATACCTTTACATTAGGAAGTAATGTGGCCAAATCAGTATTGTACGCCGGCGCCTGGTACCGAAACAAACAGTCAAAGATTTATGATTACCAATCCCTCATTTTGCTCGCCGGTATTGATATTCCAATGGTCAATCGCTTCTCAAGGATGAAGATAATGTATAGTTATGATATAAGCCTTACTAATTTAAAAGGGACCGGGGGGAGCCACGAAATAACCCTTCGGTTCGAATTCGACCAGATCCATTTAATTAAAAGTCAGGATTCGTTTGCCAATGATTATCCGATAATATATGATCCTGTTATCTTCTGATATCCTGGGATATATTTTAATAATCAATCTAATTGTTCCGAAAATCGCCCAAATTTGATTTAACTATATTATTGAATCATCCGTTAATTTCAATCCTCAATTCTCCAGTCAATCATAATTTATTGTATTTTCAGAGGCTTCACAAGAATATTTTATTGATTGAATAATTGCCAATTCAACACCTGGATAATTTCGTTATTTGAATATTCTTAAACGGAACTGTATGTTTTTTGTCTGGTAAGTTAGTAGAAAACCGGTAAATTTCGAAACTAAAACACTATTTCGCAAGCTTTACTTTAAGTCTGCATATCGCTGGCAGAAAGTTTATCCAGGGTTTCATCGCGAATGAAATAAAGCCATCGCTTTGTTCATATGATTGCCGCGACATTGTTTGAATTGATGAGAAAAAAAAAATGCAGGTTTTAGGTTTATAGTGTGTGCTTCATCGCCGAAGAAATTATGAAGCGCTTAGCAATGGAGATAATTTGCGATATTTTTCGAAGCTAACTCAATCTTTCAAATTGAATTAATATGGATCCGCAATGCAAAGGAATTCCAATTAAAAAGCTGGACAGAAAAACAACTTTACCTTATTAATGTAATCACCCCTTTGGTTTTGGGCAATTCGTTCGAATCAAAAGTTTGGCCTTCCCAATCAGTACCATCTTTAAATACTCCGTAGGCCTGCCATACATACATCCCTGACGGCATAAGTATACCGTTGCAATAACCATCCCAACTTTCAGTTGGCGAACCATTTTCATCAAGCTCAGATGATTCCCACATCAGGTTGCCACGCATATCATAAACCTGAACCAAATATTGCGAAAGGTTTATACCTTTTGGTTCAAAATGGCTGATTGCTTCATTCGGATTATTTGGCGAGAAAGCATTAGGAAAGTAAAGTCCCTTAAAAAAGACAAGTAGTTCTGAAAAACTAGTATCAGTACAACCATATTCATTATAAGAAACAAGGGTAACTAAATAGGTACTGTCTTTTTCATAAATTTCAAGAGGATCAGGGACTGTTGTTGTATTCCCATTTCCAAAATCCCAAAGATATGAAGTTGCATAAATGGATTGATTTGTAAATTTCATGCTTCCCTGTACACCACCAATATCTTCCTGTATCGAGAACTGGCTATAAGGAATAGGATAGACAAGGATGGATTTTTCATGGAAACCTTCGCAACCCAGGGCCGACATTTCCATCCTGACAGTGTATAACTGAATTCTGTTAAACACATGTGTGGGTTCTTTTGCCGTAGATGTATTAGGATTTGTAGAATCAGACTGAAGATCCCCAAAATTCCAGTTCCAACCCACAATAATAATTTTACTGCTGTCGTACTGGGGAATAAATGTGGCAGGCTTATTTACACACCCATGTTCAACTTCAAATGAAAAAGCTGGGGCAAAATTAGAATAGGCTTTTACTGAGTCAATATCTGTGCAGCCATGCTGAGTTAATATAATTAATTGTACGTTATATGCACCTGTGTCGGCATAAGTATAAACCGGGTTCTGCACAACGGATGTATCTCCATTATCAAAATCCCAAAACCAGTTTACAATTGGATCATAAGTAGATGCCCCCGAAAGGTCAGTAAATTCGATGGGACTGTTGAGGCATACACCCAAACCTGTGCTGTCAATCCTGCATACCGGAGGTTCGAAAATGCGGATTGTTTTGTGCAATGTATCGGTCATAAAAAAACCATTAATATTTGCAGCCAAACCAAGTTTCACATGATAAATTCCGGGGCCGGCATATTTATGTGGAATTGTATCAATTTTTTGATCATAAACCATTTGTTCTCCATCACCAAAATCCCAGAACCATGATTCGAAACCGGCTGAAATGGGGCTCGATGAATAGTCAATAAAATAAGTCGTATCACCGAGGCAAACCCCGATTTCTTCAAAATTCGCTATTACTGCGTTCCCTGCATAAATATTCGAACAAAAAACATCGGTTCCTCCAAATTTATCAAAAATCCATAAACAAACTTCATAAAATCCCTCTTCAGGATAGATATACATTGGATTTTGTACACCGGAAATTGTATCACTGGTTGTTGTAGGATCGCCAAAATCCCAAAACCAGTGGACGATATTTTTTGCCGGGGTTGATATGTCGTAAAAAAATGTTTCCAGTGTTGTATCCGAAGCATACTGGAAATTGGCTATTGGAGGGCCCATTACCACAACTGAATCACAAAACATTGAAGAACATCCATTCAAATCCTCTGCTGTAAGGCAAATGGAATAGGTGCCTGGATTTTCGTATGTATAAATTACCGGATTAATATTTGTAGCTGTATTTCCATCGCCAAAATCCCAATAGCTGTTTAAAATAACTGAACCGTTGCTGTATGAAAGGTCCTCAATGGTAAATTCAAAACCACTAGATACAGTATCGGCCATTTGAAATAATGCCTCGGGTAGTGAATTAACAGTAACGGTTTTAGTTATAGAATCACTACAACCATATTCATTCACCGCAGTTAATTTTGCAATAAACTGGTCAGGAGAAGTATAAATATGAAATGCATGTTTTTCGGATGAGGTATTATTCCCTGTTGAGGCAGGATCACCAAAGTCCCACAACCAGGAATCAATCAAATACCCCATCGTGTCTGTTAAATTCGTAAAAAAGGTGGTATCACCAAAACACACTTCGCTGAAAGTAAAATCGGTTTCAGGCGAACTGCTTACATAAACCGTATGGAATGTTGGCAGTGATTCACATCCATCAGAGTTCGTAACAATCAACGATACAGTATATGAACCCGTGCTACTAAAAATATGACATGGATTTTCAAGAAGTGAATAGCTTCCGCCTCCAAAATCCCATAGCCAACCTATAAGTGAATCAGCATTAGGAATGGACGGGCTGCTGCTAAAACAGGTTTGCAATCCTTTACACGCCACATCAAAAGTAAAATCGGCTATTGGCAATGTATCTACTAAGATTGTGTCTATGGCTGAACTCAGACATCCAATTTGACTTTCAACGGTAAGTTGAACTTCGTATTTCCCATGGTTACTATACTCATAATTCGGGTTAGGTAAAGAGGAGGTCCCTGTCATATCACCAAAATCCCATTGCCAGTTTATGATAGGAACAAGTGGGTGAAAATGCGACGTATCAATAAAGCTATTTGCTATACCCAAACAAACACTATCGGCGATGAAACCGGCATCCGGCCTGTCCTGAAGAATCGTTTTTTCTTCATTATCCGCACAACCGATTGAATTAACAACAGTCAATGATGTATTATAGGTTCCATTTAACAAATATGTATGACCCGGATTCGGAATAAATTCAGGCAATGAACCATCATCAAAATCCCATTCCCAGGATACTATTAATCCTGTGCCTGTTGTCGACAGATCATTAAATTGCACCTCTTCTTCAGTACAGCCAACAGGGGGAACCTGATAGTCGGCTACCGGGTAATAAAACTGAAATGGTTTGACCTCTTTTTTATTACATCCACTTGAATGAAATACCGTTAGTGATACATTATAATTTCCCTCCGAAGAAAAAACGTGGTAGATCTCGGTATCAAAAGGTGGTGCAAGGACTTTTACCGTATCTCCTTCACCAAAGTGCCAAAACAAACTATCAATCGAACCAGAACTAAGTTCAGAAGTATTTGTTACATACAGGGTATTGCAAACCTGCAAATCATCATATAAAGGGTTTACCGGACATTGAGCCATACCTTGAACCGATAACAACCAACTTATCGATAAAAGTAATATTGTGTATTGAATTCCTGTTTTTTTTATCATCACAAACTCCTAAATATCTTGAAGTACTATACGTTATCTGCGGTATACGACAGCTATTGCAAATTGTTTTGTATATGTGTAATTATTATACTATTTTATTTATTTCTGTCTCTTTTTTTGTCATAGTTTTCCAAAAAAGGGCGAAGTTGCTCGGTCTTTATTCGTTTGGCAATTATTTTTTTCTGTTCGTCGAGTAAAAATATTGTGGGTGTCATATTAATGTCGTACAAATCATGATAGTCGGGTGTAATACTTCGTGTACCATTTACATTTACCCATGTCATATTTTTTTCAACAATAAACTCTTTCCATTTTGTTATGGATGTATCAACACAAACAGCGAACACTTCAAATCCAATATCATTGTCGTTATACCATGATTGCAATGCATCAATTTCCTTATGGCAATGACTGCAATCATGTTCATAAAATAAAACAATTGTATACGGGGCAATTTCGTGATAAAGCGACCTGAAACCTCCACTTGTATCAAGGAGGATCAGATTTTGAGCCGGATTTCCAATAAGTACATTATGCAATGCCGCAGCTCTTTTTTCCAGCGATTTTACAACAGAAGAATCGGCAGTAAGCCTCACCAGTTGTATAATAATTATCCACCATATGAACAAAAATCTCATCAAACCCATCACCTTTGAGGTTTCGAACGTAAAGGTAAGGTACCAGATGACGTATTTAAATGTTTCTTTATTTGGCAAAGTCATGTCAATTATCCTGTCAGCTTCAAATATTATCGTATCAGGCAATTGATAAATAACTTTCGTAAAATAGGTTTCCAGTTTAGGGTGAAAAGGGGTGTCCTGAGCAATCGATCATCTGTCAGGTCGAAATAATCCCAATAATGCTGTTTATAGTAATTGTAAGAATAAATCGAATCTTCCCTGCCATTTTCAAGGAGGGGCACATTCTCAGGCTTTATTTCTTTGAGGGCATTGATGATCCCGGCAAGCAAACTGCCATTATTGGCCAATGCAAGACTGTCTTTGTAATGTTGAAACCGACTTTCTTCACGGTTAATTTCCTCAGTTATCAGATGTAACGAATCTTTATCGGTAATAAGATTTTTTCGCCTGGTCAGTTCTTCTTGGCCATTTTTTTGTAGCCATTGTTTTTCGAATATAATCGAAAAAAGTTGGTTTTCATTTGAACCGGAAATTTTTGCACCGT
The DNA here is from genome assembly GCA_041393275.1 of Bacteroidales bacterium. Classification (GTDB taxonomy): domain Bacteria; phylum Bacteroidota; class Bacteroidia; order Bacteroidales; family JAADJA01; genus JAADJA01. The sequence continues at coordinate 19,670 of JAWKKL010000017.1, read as the reverse complement.
GTATAACATCAGGAACTGTTGTTTCAATAGTAAAATGTTGTTCTTTATCAACAAGGATTTCGAAATATTTATTACTGTTTTGGCCGGCAATTATATAAATGCCGCCGGGCAGCAAGCTGTCGCCTTCAAACCGGAAAGTCCCTTTTTTGTTGGGAAATGCCGTATCGGCCAAATAGGTTTTATCGCCATAGTAATTAGCAAGATACAACACCGAATCGTTTACCCCATCGAGTTTTATTTTTATATCATACCCCCGGTCATTGCCAAAAGAATAAATTCCGGCAAATATAAAAACCAACAAAAGAGAATAGAAAACCCGCATATTAATTGAACTTCTTCTATAAAATGAATACATCTAAACACTAATTATAAGGCAAAATTAACAGTAATTTTTGCTTATTGAATTTTCAAAAAAAAATTCTTTCATAAGGTAATTGTTCATAACGTAAGCACAATCGAAATTAATATTAAATAAAAACATATCACATCAAGGATTTGCAAGTACTGCATGTAACAGCCCCTTAAGGCGGGCATTGCTGGGTGTTGGGTGCGGGTTTATAACTATTCCGCGGTTCATTTTTCTTTTTGATATAAAGATCCCGCCTAAGGGGCGGGACAGGCTCCGCAAAAAGATAGATTCACTCCTCTACCTCCTCAAGAGAGAAAGAAAAAGGACAATTGGGGCACAAGCGAATGCTTAGTCATTGGATTATTTATAATCAATATTTATTGCAATAGAAAAAGCCGCTTACTGGAAAAATTTCTATTTTAGTGCAACCAAATTTAAGAAGATGCCTAAAGCCGTTTTCAAACGTTTAAAAGATTTAACCGGATAATTTTTACTTTGGAAAATAATTCCCGGAAAATAGCCGGTTTAACACGTTTAAATATTGATATAAAACAATTTAACGATAAGATTAACAAGATAATACTACAATCAAATATACCGCACATTCCGTATATTTAATTGTTATGCACAATGCAAGGAAATTACTAACCATAAATATTTTAAGAAATGAAAAAGATTACAATAATTACAATGATTGGAATTATTTTGATTCTAAATTCTTTAAGAGTATTTGCAGACACAACTTATGTTGCTGGCACAATTGTTAATGAAACATGGACAATCAATGGTTCACCTTATTGTGCGACAGATGATTTATTTATTTCTGGATTAACAATTGACCCAGGAGTAGAAGTTCTATTTTTAGGTGATTTTGCTTTTGAGATTGGAGGAATGTTGACTTCAATAGGAACAGAACAGGATTCAATAAAATTCAATAAAGTTGATTCCATTGCTGGTTGGCAAGGAATCTATTTTAATTATAGTTCACCTGGTTCAGAAATAGCATATACAAGAATCGAAGGTTCACAAAATAGTGGTATTCGCATTGTTAATAGTGAGCCTATCCTCAGGAACTCTTTAATAACTAATAATAGTGCTACTTCTGGAATTGGTGGTGGCATTTATACTAACTCCGTTGTAACTATTGAAGACTGTGGGATTTCAAATAATTCGATAACTACAGGAGATATTTATCATTTTGGTGCTGGTATTTATTCAATTGTAGAATTAACGTTAGTAAATTGTGATATATCGAATAATAATATATACAGAACAGGCTCTAACGTAGGAACAAAAGGTGGTGGAATATATGCAACTGGTATATTAAATGTAGAAGGTTGTACAATATCTGGAAATACTCTTTATGCGCATGGATCAAACTGGTCAAATCATAGCTTCGGCGAAGTGGAATATGTATAGAATCGGGAGATTTATCAATTAAAAACAGTATCATCTCACATAACACTGCATCTGCTTCTTCATCGGCAGGTGGATCATCTACAGTAGCAACTGGTGGAGGTATACTTTTGGTAGATGGATCATTCAGTATTAAAAATAGTATAATATCGCACAATGAATTATTAACTGGGTATTTATTACGGGGCGGAGGCATTGATTGTTATAATCTAACAACTCAATCAAATATAGAAAACAGCACAATTGCATATAACTCTCATGAAGGTTTAAATTTCGAGGATGGAACAAATAATGTAATAAATACCATTGTTTGGGGGAATAATTCATCTCAAATATCAGGCTCTGCAATTGTTACTTATTCTGATATACAGGATGGTTTTTCTGGAGATGGCAATATTAATTTAAATCCTATTTTTAATAGTGACACTGATTTACATATTGTGCCGGGATCACCTTGTGTTGATGCTGGAAATCCTGACCCAATATATTATGATGAGTGCTTCCCACCTTCTCAAGAGACTGAACTAAATGACATGGGTGTTGATGGTGGTCCTCTTGGATGTAATTGGATTATTACTGATGTAATTGAAAACACAATTGAAATAGATCAAGTGGTGGTAATATATCCAAATCCTTCTTCAACTGAAACAAATATTGAATTTAGTAATTCTGACCGAAATAATTTTGAATTATCAATTTTGAGCGTTTCAGGAAAACAGGTATTTACCTCAGAAAATATTAATTCTGACAAAATTGTAATTAAAAGAAATGGATTACCAAAAGGAGTATATTTTGTAAAGCTGACTTCCGAGAAAAAACAATGTGATTTGTAAGAAACTAATTATTAGATAATGCACAGTGCATAACAGCAAATATAAGTAAGCTGGGCAAAAGCACTAAATATGTAGAGTATATATATAAAAATAAAGTAGTGTTATCTTATAAAATTGTTCTCAAAAATCCCAGCCTACTCATATATTTGCAACACGTTATAACAAATTTAAAAATGAGTGATCAAATTAATAATAACAAAATCAAGTGGTGCGATAGATGCATATACAAGTTAATAAAAGACTTAATTTTACCTCTTGTAATTATTGTATTAGGACTCACAATAAATTCTAAAATTGGTCAGACTGAGAGGCACTTGAAAATGGTTGAAATACTAAATGAAAAGATCGAAGGAGATTATCAGGATATTGAATATTTGAATCAACTTTTTAATGTAGTTGATCCGAAATTTTCTAAGAAACTTAAAAAGATCACAGATTACAGATTAATTGAATTAAAATTTGAAGATTTTAATAGCTCAGAAGTAAAGATTAGAAGTGATGCTATTAATGATTTGAAAGATTATTATGAAATATACCCAAGACATATTATTGAAATGTATATAAATGAAATTCCAGATTCTATTCAAACAATTAAATGGTCAAAAGCAATATGTATTGCTAAAGGAATGTGGTTATTGGGAGAGTGGCAAGGTGATAGCAGTATGTTTAATAAAGTAAAATCTTTTGAATTTTCACCTTTATATGCAGATGAAAGAATTAAAGTTAGGATTTTGGAGACACTGAAAAATTTTAATGAAAGAGAATAATTTGTATAAACTTGTTAAGCAGTCGAGTAGGTAAAGGGGAATTTCACCACTAATCCCTCTCACAGAACCGTACCTGAACCTCTCGACTCATACGGCTCTTATTATGCAGTCAATTTTCAGGTTAATTGATAACCCAATTCCCAATGATAAAATAAATACGGATACGCTTGCGTAATTTGTCTCAGCCATTGAATGGCTCTGACTTTGCTACATTTGAAGCGTTTGTATTTATTCAGTATCCATTTTATCATTCGAAGATGCAAGTAGTAAAAGACCGGTTTAAGGCATCTGCGATTGATTCTTCCATAATAATTTATCCAGCCCCGTATTTTTGGATTTAACAGTATTGCCAAATCCTGAATCGTACGCGGTGTTTTGTTATGAAAATCCAATTTCCGCAGTTCCCCGGTGATTCGTACATTTGATTTTCTGGGATTTAGCTTTAGTCCAATACGTATGAAGCTGAAGAAGGGGGGGAGTTTTCGGATATTGTGAAAAAAGTGACCCCCATTAAGTCCGGGTAACAAGGCTGCCCCTGCCATTCCGGAGGGAAAAACCGGATATATAAAAAACGGATGCTAAAGAAATTTTAAACGGATGCTGACCCATTGATGAATGGATGCTAAGGAAATTTTAAATAAATACGTATTTATTGATCAATAGATACGTATTTATTTTTTCCTGCGGGAGTATTTAAAAATCCGGCCGGAAAACGGAGCGAAAAAGAGAGCCTTATTTATAAACGGAATAAATTAAAACCAGAGGTTTCAGGAAGAAATAAAATGATCTATTTTAGTGGAACCAAAAAAAGTAGGCCAGGAAGCCTGAAGAACGAAACAAATTTTGATTATTTGGCAACACCAACATTCTGACGGATGAACATCCTTAAAATAAATAAAGAAAAAATTAACCCTGAAAAAACACAAAAGTTTGCGAATAAAACCCTATATGTGGTTTTCGCAAATAAAGGTTGCTATAAATACGAGTTGTACAATTAAGTAAACTTAAACATAGTAATAAACTAAATTCTTAAAAAAATGAAAACACTAGGGAGTATTTTAATTCTAGCATTTTTCACGACTTTAACTATTAATTCCTTTTGTCAAGATTATTCCATTTATAATGGACAAAAGTTAGCAGATGGATTAGATATGGGAGTTAATCTGAGTCAAGGTCAAACACATTGGTTATCTGATGAGGGAGGTTACATGAAAATGACTTATCCATCGAAACAATCATGGGGTGCCGTATTTATTACTGTTGGAAAACCAAAAAATCCACCACGTCCATTTAAAAATTTCTCAGGATTCAAAACATTAACAGTTGAAATGAAGGGAGAAAATGGCGGAGAGAATGTTGATATTGGGATTAAAGACAATACAGACCCTGATAATGGACAAGAATCAAAGATAACTAAGGAACTAACTCAGGATTGGGAAGTTTATGAATTTTCATTATCTGATTTTAAAACAGCAGATTTATCACATTTATATGTTATAGTTGAGTTTGTTTTTGGTGGTTCAAGCGGAAGAACTGTTTATTTTAGAAATATAAAATACATTAAGTAAAAAATGAAATTGCCAATTGATTCTAAAATATCCTTCATTGCTACATTTATTGCTTTATTAGCTCTGTTTTTTTCAATTTTAGATCATTATCAAAATCGAAAACATAATAGGAAAACTGTAAAGCCCATCTTATTAATTGAAGTACATGAATATGACAAGCAATATGGTATTTTTATTTCAAACCAAGGATATGGTCCAGCAATCATAGATTCTTTTGCAGTATATTATAAAAACGAGAGAATTACACATAATGATGTTTGGTCAGAAATTTTTAATATTCATTTTTTAGATCCTATAGATTTTGGTATAGAAAGCACATCATTAAATAACAGACATGTTGTTAAGACTGGGGAAAACAAACTGATATGGGGAGCTCATATAAATGAATTAGGTGGCAATATACAGTTATTAAATGATGCAATTGATGTAATCTCAATGAAAGTATATTACCATTCAATATACGAAGATAAATCTATTGCGGTATTTCAATAAATTACAGTGTACAACACGCAATAAAAAACCTAGGGCGGAAAGTGGTAAATTTGAATGACATTATATTAAATAAACGGTTTAGTAAATTGACAGTTAGGTGCTTCTAAATGCCCTACGTTTTTTATTGCCAACCGTTACAGCCCATTTAAAGAATACCGAGCAACCAATGTATAAACCAATAAATATTTATTACATGAACACAATAGAGTGCAACCAAAAATGCACAAAGTGTTCACATTGGAAAAACAAGTATATGTCAGTCAGATTGCCGACTGAGAAAATCATAAACGGATTAAAAAAGTATTCCAACTGTAAAAGAATTCTGCATCGTTGGAGGAGAGCCACTTTTATTCAAAAACGAGATTTACGAAATATTACGTGGAATCTCTAATACCGACATTAGAACCGTAATTATCACAAATGGGGTTTTAATGGATAAAGGTTTTATTGACTATATTTCGGATTACAATTCACATATTGTTGTTTCCATTGACACAGTTGATAGAGAGTTTTGGAAATTCGTTCGTGGCTCAAATTCCTATAATGTTGTTTTCAAGAATCTTGATTACGCAACAAGTGTTTTGACTCCAAGCCAAATCAGCATTCAATCGGTTTTGGCAAAAGAAACACAGCCATATTTGAAAGGTGTTTCTGATTATTCAAATTCAAAAAGAATTTACCATTCAATTCAGGATTATATGACAGAAGGTTTTGAAGGCACATGGACTCCAATTGAAAATAAGCAATCTAAAATTTCAGTCCATGGTAAACAGTGTTTTGCATCGGATAGGAATTTATCAATTATACAAAATGGTGATGCTTACACTTGTTTTCAACAAACTTGGATTAACGGTTGTCAAAATCCGATTGGAAACTTAAACGACAATGAAATGAATCATATCTTATCGTCTGAGTATACTGTTACCGTGAGTGAGAAAATGAAAATATGTAATCTTCCCTGCAAGGTTTTAAAATGCAACATGAAAAATTAATGATTGAATTTGAAGAAATAATAGTTGAATTAAGCTTTAACTGTAATTTAAGTTGCAGTATGTGCGGTTTTGGGAAAGAATTCAATCCATTTGGTAAGGATAAATTTTTGAACTTTGATAATTACAAAAGCTTATTGTCGCAGATAGGAGATAAAACCAAAACAATTAGGTTAAATGGGCGTGGTGAAAGTACAATACACCCTGATTTTGTGAAAATTGTAGACTATACAAAAGAAGAATACCCAAACCTAAATATCAATCTGTTTTCTAACTTATCATTCAATAATCAACAAATATTAAATGTGCTGATAAAAAATAGTGTTCAACTTTTTATTTCAATGGATAGTTCTATTGCGGACGAATTGACTGCAATACGAAAAGGGGCAAGTTTTGAATTTATTGAAAAAAACATAAAACAACTACAAGCTCTACCGAACAGACCTTTCATAATTTTCACAATTCAGGAGAGCAACATTCATCGTGTTTATGATATTGCAAAATTTGCTTTTGAAAATAATTGTCATGTTTTATACAACACAATTAGACGGGATGAAGGGATTGAACCATTTATAAGGTTAGTGAATGAACAAAAACAAAATATCTCCGAGCAATTTAAAGTAGCCTCAGAATTATATTCAAACTCAAACTTACAATGTTTATATCCTGACCAATTAGCAGGTGTCCAATTAAATAATAATCAATCGACACAAACACACGGAACAATGCAAAATTGCCCAGCATTGAATAAAGAGCTATGTATATTCTATGACGGCACAATTACTCCATGTAATATGTTTAATCCATACGTTTATGGTAATATTTTCAAACAGTCGTTGAGCGAAGTATGGAAAAGCCCTGAACGATTAGAGTTCTTAGATTCATATAAGAACCATTATTATTGTCAAAACTGTGCAAACTTAGGAATGTAACATGAGCTCTCTTTCAAATCTTCCATACGGCAAAATATTAGACTATTGGTATGTAAAACATTCTGGCAAACCATATCGCTACAAATTTCTTTTAACTAAAACGATAGAGGTTTTTACTTTTAAAAGTCATAGTTGTAATGTTGATAATAGACATAATTATTTCGAATTCCCAGTAAAACAAACAAACTATGTTACTGAAAGCCCTAGGATTAGTTTAGTCATTCAAACGTTTATTAAAACTCAAAAGGACAAAAATGACATAATGAATTTATTGCATTCGATTGAAAAACTGACTGTAAAGCCTAATGAAGTAATTATTGTTGATGATTGTTCCCCAATACATTTTGAATTTCCTGATTTCGTTAAAGTATTTCGACTTGAACAAAATTCTGGACCAGCAAAGGCACGGAATTTTGGAAAAAAGTTTTCTATTCAAAATGGTTCAGATATAATCGCTTTTACCGATACAGACTGTATTTTATCCAAAGACTGGATTTTGAATATCACTAATTCATTTCACAAACATAAAAGTTTTCAGGTTCTTTCAGGAAATACACCATCTTTCGATAATTGCTGGTTTGGAAAATACCATGACATAAACGGAACCCTGAACGGCAGACAAATAAAAGAAACAGACAAACTACTTTACGGAACGACTGCAAATTTTGCAATTACAAAGGAAGTTGCAGAACAAGTGGATTTTAATGAAAATTTTCCAACAGCCGCAAGTGAAGATATTGAATTCTGTTTTAGGGCAAACAAACATGGATTTGCGATAAAACACATTCCTTCAATGACAGTTTTTCACAACTATGGATACAATGGCAATTTGATTAAAAACATAAAACGATTCCGACAACAATTCAAAAAATATGGACAAGGTGAAACGATTTTATTGAAAGAAATACCAAATTATTATGCGTATTTTGACAGGACAGAAGAAATATCAACAATAAAAATGGGCTGTAACACGCGGTCATAAAACATTGGGGACTAATTGGTTATTCGAGCTTCAGTTCTCGCATCAACGTTCATTGTGCCTTGATAGTGAAGTAGCTCCGAAATCCCCAACTATTTTATAACGCAAACCGTTTTGCTTAATACAAGAAAAGATAAAACTAACCAGGAATGACACTTGAGGATTTAGGATATAACGAAGAATTAGAATATTACCGAAAAGTCAATAACCTTGCTTCATTTGGAGTAGGTCGTGTTATTTCAGAACACAGAGAAAGATACATCGTAAAAACTGTTGAGAATGAATATGATGCTGAAATAATTGGGAATTTAAGATTTACAGCACACAAAAGGTCAGAATTCCCTGCCGTTGGAGATTGGGTAACTATTTCTCAATATGATGAAGACAAAGTACTTATTCACTCCATTTTTCCAAGGAAAACAATCATTGAAAGACAAGCTGTCGGCAAGCATGGAGAGAAACAAATAATAGCGGCAAATATTGACTTCGCTTTTATTGTTCAGGCAGTTGACTGGGATTTTAATATCAACCGAATAGAAAGGTACCTGACAATCTGTAATGCATCAAATGTAAAACCGATTATCATTCTCAACAAAATTGACTTAATAAATGATGCTGAATTATCAAATCTGATTTCAAAAGTTCGGGAAAGGGTAAAAGAAATTCCAGTAATAGCAATAAGCAATGAATCCAAAAAAGGAATAGAAGAACTGAAAGAGTGGATAGTAAAAGGCAAAACATATTGTTTGTTGGGTTCATCCGGAGTAGGCAAATCGACTCTTTTAAACAACCTCTCAGGAAAACAACTGATGAGAACAAACACAATAAGTGCAAGCACAAACAAAGGACGACACATTACAAGCCACAGAGAAATGTTAGTTCTTGAAAATGGGGGAATTTTAATTGATAATCCTGGAATGAGAGAAGTGGGGATTGTAGATTCAACGGTTGCTTTAGAAATGACGTTTGAAGCAATATCCCAGCTTTCCAGGGATTGCAAATTCAAAGATTGTACACATACAACAGAAATTAAATGTGCCGTTTTAGAAGCGCTGAGCAAAGGAGAAATTGGCAGGAACTTCTACGAAAATTACCTGAAAATGGAAAAGGAAAAGGAACATTTTGAATCGACTATTTCAGAAAAACGAAAAAAAGACAGGGATTTTGGGAAAATGATAAAGCACTTTAAGAAGTCAAGAAAATCAAATAAGTACTAAGCACACTTACATGGTATAGTGCATGTGGGGTTTAGAAGTTTTTGAGCATTTGTGGCTCGTAAAAAAGGCCTGTGTAAACCTGCCGGCCGGCTGATAGGAAATTGCTTCGAAATCCCACACGACACCATACTGTAACACATCAGCTGGCCTTTAAGATGCACGCACTAAAAGAAACTACTATTTGAATACTACTTTATTCGATGGTTACTTCAAAAACTTTGCCCACCAGTTCATTTGCAGGATACGGAATATACTGTTGTTGGAAAGTCGTAGTTGGCCACCATTCCGAATGATGATATTCCTGGGTTACAATAAATGTCATTTGATTATTTGGTATGGATGAAACGGTTGTATCAAGGTATCCTATTTCAAAAAGTTGATCCATTTCGGGCCCGATACGCCAAATAATACAATCCGGTTGCCAGTCAATCTGATAGTAATAATAATCCCTGTCGAAAATACTGCCATGATTGATCCCATATTTCATGGTAAGGGCTTTGTACCAATGATCCCACCGATGTGGATAAAACATTTTATCCTCATGTTTCACCTTAAACAACCCAACACTAAAACTATCCGGCTCGTTGCAGGCAAGGTCCCAGTTTGTGCAGGTTACAATTATATCATCCTCTTTATCGGAATCGTTTGCCGGAAATACAACATCATTATAATAGGAGGATTCAGGCCAGTGTTTTGATGCCTTTACTATTTCAATATCAATTTCGGTATAAAATGTAGAAGGTATCCGAACATCTGTTTCACCAATTTCGCCCTTGGGAATATATCCGGTTTCCTCACAGGTTCTCCGATGATTCCAGTCTCCCTCTTCGTGATAGATCAACCAGAATGCATTGGTAATTCCGTTCCAAACATTATATTGGTTAAGCATTTTCGGAAACTGAATTTTTGCACTAATTTTTCCATACGTAAATCCTACCCTTGATTGAATGCCCACATTTTCTTTTCGTTTTTCTTTGGGGGTGGAAGCTGAATTTTTTAATAAAATAGCTTCGGCTTCATCAGAATATTCAATGGTCTTGCATGGGCTCTCTGAATTACGGATATGGTCCTGAATCATTTGTTCGGACGAATATTTTTGAACAAAAGAATTATAATCTTCTTGTGTTACCTCATTTAAGTTCCTCACTTCCGGAATATTCTCCATTATAAAATTTTTATCTATGTTATGGAAAAATTGCTGGACTTGTGCTCTTTTATAAAGCGATTTTGAAAAATCACAATCCACTCCCAAATATGTTTTATCCAATTCAGGATTGGTGTATTTTAATGGATCAAAATATATTCCCCTGTCTAAATCAAACACTACCCTCGTTTTTATGTGTTTGTCAGCCTTTTGTATAAGCATATCCCCCTGCAATCTTAAAGGATCATGAAAAAGAAAATAATAGGGATCCTGAAACAAGGTATCACCTGCCATTTTATCGAGATGTTTAATATGGTATGGAACTTTATTTATGTTTTCAGCCTTTACTACCATTAAAACGAAACTATAGGTCCCGGCCCTTGAATTTCTTTTCCAACGGTTATTGGCATCACCATCATCCCTTTCATGCCGGAGTACCCATAAAGCATCCAGAAAAATTTGTTCATTGAGGCTTCGCTTCTGATCAATCGCCTTGGCCTTTATGGCTTCCATCCATTCAGGTGAACCTTTAATGGTTTGTTTTACCTTTTCAATTCTATTTTCATCAGGATAAACTTCATCTTCTGTTTTCCCAAAATATGTTGATTCGTCCCTGGGATTCCCAACAATTTGAAAAGAATCAACAATTGTTACCCAATTCCGGCCGGATTGAATTTCAGCGATGAGATGAAATGAATCAGATACCGGCGACCAACTGCCATAAAAATTTTCTGAAGCTAATGGGTTGTATTGAACAGTATCACCAAAACCTATACTTTCTGCATATTTATATGATTCATTACGATAGAAAATCTTATAATAATACTGTTGGGGGGCTTTTTTATTATTTTTAATATCAAATGAAAATCTGAAAAACCCTTTATCGGGTATCTTTATCCCTTCAAAAATATTTTCCTGAATATGTACATCCAAAGTTGCCGTATCATTTTCGGGAAACTGAACATTTATAGCCGGATTGAAGTTTTTCACCTCATAATCCGGTTGACGTTGACAGCCATAAATTAGCACCAAAATTAATATTGCGAAGAAAAAAACAGATAAAGGATTGTAATATTTCATAAACAATGCTATTGTGTCATTCAGTTGCAAAAATATTAAATAATTGGTGTGGTTTGCATATTCAATCCAACTTGATGAAAATATAGAACAACTCGATGATTATTAACTTTCATAATAGTACACGGACAACCCAAAATATCTTTCTATTGTCTTATTTGCATATTTTTATTTATTTTTACGCGGTTCTAAAAATACCCGATATATGAAAAACACTATACTAATATGGCTTTTGGTTCTATTTTTTACAGCGCCAGGCCTGGGTCAAAGCCCCTTTTGGATGGAGGATTTTGGCACTTCTCAAGGTTGGTACTTAGAAGATAACTGGGCTATTTCTGGCGGTAAACTTGAATTTTACTGGAGCCCATCCATTAGTAATTTCGATCAGGAAGCACTTTCACCTCTTATTTCGCTCGATGAAAATGTCGGTGAATTAATTGTTACTCAATACCTCGATGTATTTTCTGGAACCCCGGATGAATCAGCAGAAATAGCTATTATATCAGGTAATGAAACCACTGTTATCTGGAATTATGTGTTGATTGAAGGCAATTGGGGAAATTCAAACGGGTCTGATATCAGTTTCCCTCTGCAGGAATTTGCCGGACAGGACATCAAGATTCGTTTCAGGACTTTTGGATTAACAACCTTTAACTGGAACTGGTGGGATATTTTTGAGGTTAAAATAACGGCTTATTATGATAAAGACCTGTGCATCCAAAACATCACTGGGCCAACTTCTGTTGATGTGATGGAAGAAGGAACATGGCAGGTGGAAATAAGAAATCTCGGCTTAGAATCAATGGCTGATTTCACAGTATTTATTTATGATAAAAAAACCGGAAATCAAATGGGTTCAATAACTGGACACCGAATCACTGATTTCACTTGAATCAAGGATTTATAATTTTAACTGGGCATGCAACGCTGCTTTCAATACTGTGCTTTATGGAGCACTGGAATCAGAGGAAGATCAGTTTGCAGGGAACAACACCTCAAAAGCTCATTTTTTAAGGGTTAAGCCTGCGATTGATTTTAATGTTTTGGTGTGGGATAACGACAACGGTATTCAAACCATTACCTGTCCTGAACAAGGGGATATGATAACCCCATCTACCGGCTTAAAAAGGGCCCTTGCATCCGCAGACATTGAGTACGATTACTACACTTATTTACCCGAAGATCTTGAGGTCTACGATATGATCTTTTGCACGATGGGGTGTTTTTGTCTCGACTGAGGTTTTACTCCTCCTGGCTTTGCAAGTGCAGCAGACCAGACGAACTTAATAAATTATTTAAATGGCGGCGGAAATTTATATTTTGAAAGTGTTAACATAGGATTTGACTACAGCAATACGGCGTTCTTTGATTATTTGGGAATCAATTATTTGGCAGATGGTGGCGAAGATGAAGTAATTACACTGAAAGGAAGCTTAAATAATAGCAGTGATAACCTTACTTTTTTCTATTTGGGAGGTAGCAGCCCTCATTACAGCATAGATCAGCTTGAAGCAGACGGCGGAGAATTATTGTTTAAAAGTGAAGACGGTTTTGGGCGTATTTATGTAAATGAAACGGAAAATTATAAAGTTATCTCTACTTCAACCATGTTAGGGGCAATGGCAAATGGGGATTCATTAAATTTAAAACCATATATATTAAGTGAGATTGTGAATTACTTCATGGATTACAATCCTGTTACATCTCTTCATTCAACGCTTGACAGGTTGATGTCAGGGAAAAGTTTTCCAAACCCATTTGCCGGTGTCACACACATTGAATTTAATATTTCACAACCCGGTTGGGTTACTGTTGATATATACAATACGAATGGACAGTCGATAAAACGGCTGAAAAACGAAGAATTAAAACCCGGTAGTTACCAGGTTTCGTGGGATGCGACAGACAAAACCGGCACGAACGTAGAAGATGGATTTTATTTTTATACAATAACAACCGGACAATCTACCGTTTCAGGCAAGTTGATCTTGTTGCGTTAATTTTCATTGTTAAAACTGTTTTTGAACTTTTGAAAATTGACCCGGATACCTGGCCAGATTGGTTTTTATCCGGGTCAATGAAGTAAAAGAGAGGACGGGACTGGTGTTCCATCTGGTCTTCAAAACCAGTAACAGACGGATAAAACCGGCTGTGGCAGGTTCGATCCCTGCCCTCTCTGCATAAAACAGTTTTAACGAATGAACGATAATAAAGAACTTTATAAGTCTATACCGGGTGTTGACAAACTCCTCGAATCACAGCACGTAAAAGAAATAATCAAAAAGTACAATGCCGACCTGGTAAAGTTTTCCATTCGTGAAGTTATTCAAAATTATCGTCAGCAAATTACCAAATCAAAAACATTGAAAACCGACGATCAATTGCTCGAAACGATTGAAGAATTTGTCACGAGCCTGGTGAACAACCGCTTTAGAAGGGTGTACAATGCGACCGGAGTTATCATTCATACCAACCTGGGACGGGCACCCTACAGCAATAAAATTATTGACGATGCTTCCGGAATCCTAAAGGGATATAATAACCTTGAATATGATCTTGAAAAGGGCGAACGGGGATCTCGTCATGCTCACCTGGAGGCTAAACTCAAATACCTGACTGGAGCGGAAGATGTTTTGGTTGTCAATAATAATGCGGCGGCAGTAATGTTAATTCTCAGGACATTCGCCAAAGGCAGGGAAGTGATTGTATCACGGGGCGAACTGATAGAAATTGGCGGTTCGTTCCGTATTCCTGAAATCATGGCCGCCTCTGATTGTATAATGAAGGAAGTGGGAGCCACCAATAAAACCCATGTAAAAGATTACACAAATGCCATTAATGAAAATACGGCGCTGCTTTTTAAGGCACATCAATCAAATTTTGTCATAAAAGGGTTTACCAAAGAAGTTGAATTGGATGAGTTGGTGGCCATTGGAAAAAAGTATATAATTCCTGTGGTTTACGATATGGGTTCAGGGATGTTGCGAAAAACAAGTGTTGACATATTAAAAGACGAACCTGATGTAAAAGAAACACTGGCAAAGGGAATTGACATAGTGAGTTTCAGCGGTGATAAATTGATTGGAGGCCCGCAAGCCGGTATTATTGCCGGTAAAAAGGAGTATATTTCCATCCTGAAAAAAGAGCCTATGGTCAGGGCATTGCGCGTTGGCAAAACAACCCTGGCCTACATGGAATCAGCGCTGAGTTATTACCTGGATGAAAAAAAGCTGAAGAGATACAATTTAATATTCAGCATGATTGAGCAAACCGAAACAATGCTTAAAAACAAAGCTGAATTACTAAGAAAAGAATTGAAAAAGTCAGCCGTAAATTCATCCATAGTAAGCACCGAAGGGTATTGTGGTGGTGGTGCTTTACCGGCTCAGCCATTACGAAGTATCTCTGTAAAAATCGAACTTGATGCTCAATCAAAAAAAGAAAGATCAGAGAAATCCGAAAAAATATTTTACGCATTACTAAAAGAAGAAACTCCTGTAGTTGGTATTCTGAAACAGGGTGAATTATATTTTGATATATTGACTATTCCACAGGAAGAATTAAAAGATGTGGCATTGACCATTGCTCGTGTAACGCATAAAATAGATTGATATGAAGCATTTAATTTTAGGTACGGCAGGTCATGTTGATCATGGAAAAACGGCACTCATCAAAGCCCTGACTGATATCGACTGTGATACACACAAAGAGGAAAAGGAAAGGGGCATAACCATAAACCTAGGATTTTCGCATCTTGATTTACCAAGCGGTGAATCATTCGGGATTGTTGATGTACCGGGCCATAAAGATTTCATAAAAACAATGGTGGCCGGTGCTTTTGGAATTGACCTTGTGCTGCTAGTGGTAGCTGCAGATAGCGGCATTATGCCACAAACCAGGGAGCACCTGCAAATTATTGAAATGCTGGGCATTGAACATGGCATCGTCGTTTTGACAAAAGTTGATATTGTTGACGATGAAACCCTTGAACTGGCTGAGTTGGAAGTCATCGAATTCCTCGAGGGGACAAAACTCCGCGACATTCCGGTAATTCCTGTTTCATCACTTACAGGCAAAGGTATTCCTGAATTATTGGATGGACTCAAATCAACCATTCCAAAAGTCCGTGAAAAAAAACAAGCCGATCGATTCAGGATGTATATTGATCGGATATTTAATGTAAAAGGGGTTGGTTTTGTCGTTACCGGATCGGTTCTTGAAGGGGAAATATCTGTTGGTAAAGACCTGTTTTTGCTTCCGGGAAAATCCAAAAAAATCAAGGTACGTAACATTGAAAGGCATGGCTCAGAGGTTGACAAAGTGGTTTGTGGCGACAGGGCTGCATTGAACCTTAGCGGCCTGAAAGCTGAAGATTACGAACGGGGCATGGTTTTATCAAGTGTCATCATCGAATCAACATCTATGGTTGATGCGAGCTTTAGCTTATTTGACAATGCCCTGTCATTGGGCACCTGGTCCACCGTTAACTTTTATTCAGGAACCTTTGAGTGCCTGGCAAAAATGCATTTATTGGACAAGGAGAATCTGGAACCGGGTGATAAAGGCATTATCCAGATTCATTTAGATAAACCGGCCATCCTTTCCAATAAAGACAAATTCATCGTTCGCAATTCTTCCAACGATATCACCTTGGGAGGCGGAACGATAATAGACAATTACCCTTTGCACCATAAAAAAAGGACTGAAAAACTTATCAGTGACTTGAAGGATTTGGCAGAAGCGACACTTCACAGCGACAAAATCATTAACCTGGTAAAAATTGAAATAAAAAAAATAAAAGCACCAATATTTCTTGACGATTTAGCAAATAAAATCGACAAGCCGGTTGACCTGTTGCTGGCCGAATTGGAAACCGAAGCAGACCCTTCCATCATGCTGGCAACCATTCAGAATAAAAACATTCTTTTGTCAACAGCGCAGGATAGTGAATACCGCGACTTTGTTATGAATGCAATTTCGGACTGGCATCAACGGAATGCAATTTTGGAAGAAGGACTGGAAACCACCGAATTTATTGGGAAATTGAATTTCGCGACAAACGAAGCGGGCAAACTTTACCTTGATGACTTAATGAACCGATTATTTAAGGAAGGGCTGACTAAGAGGGCCGGAAAATCATGGGCACTGGCCGAACACCAGGTAAAAATTGATCCCAGGACCCAGGAACAACTTCAATGGCTCGAAAACACCATTCGTAAGGTGGGAATGGATAAACCGATTTTAGCAGATATTGAGAAATTGGCCCACGACCAAAAGATAAATAAGGAAAAACTGAAAACAATGATTCGTTATTTGGGAAATCAGGACAATCTGATATTTTATGAGGGCGAATTTATTCATCGTTCGGTTGTAGATACCTGCCGTAAAAAATTGCTGGAAAAAGTCAGCAAAAAAGAAGATGGAATAAATGAAAAAGAATTCAGAGAATTGATTGATGGAACCAAAAAGCTCATTCAAATGCTGGTTGGTATTTTTATTTCGGAAGGAATTGTAAGTAAAAAAACTTTTTACATACATATTACTGATTTAGGAAAAGAAATTTATAGCAAAATTTGATAATAAACTTATATGAAAATTATTGATGTACAGGGATTAAAATGCCCAATACCACTGATTGAAACTAAAAAAGCGCTAGAGAAATGAATCCGGATGAATCGCTTAAAATAATCATTGATAACGAAACATCGGTGAAGAATGTGACCCATTACCTTCATGACAATGATTTTCCGGTTGCCACAACCCGGCATGAAAATGTCTGGGAAATTACGGTGCAACGAGGAGAAAAAGACATAGAACAAACGAAACCGGAAGCCTATTGTGCAACAACCACTGAAACGGACAAAACATATGTTGTTCTATTTGCAAAGGATCGTATTGGAGAAGGCTCGGAAGAATTGGGAAATGCACTTGTCGGCGCCCTTCTGAATTCTGTAAAAGCCATGGAATCGCCACCACAGAAAATAATCTTCATGAATTCCGGGATTAACCTGGTTACGAAAGGGAGCCTTGTTTTACACTTGCTAAAAGACATTGAAAGTAAAGGTGCTGAATTGATCACGTGCGGCACATGCCTTGATTATTTTGGCAAAATGGATGAACTTGAAATCAGCCGGGTTACTAACATGTTTGAAATCCTTGAAAGCATGCTTAATGCCGGGAAAGTTATTTCTTTTTAATCCCAAGTTTACCATGGAAGCATTTGATTTATTAAGCACGGTTGATCAGGGAGGTTGTTCGGCTAAATTATCAGCCAGTGAACTGAACAATGCATTGGCTGACCTGCCAAAATTCAGCGACCCGAACATTCTTGTTGATATAGATACCCATGACGATGCCGGTGTTTATAAACTACGAGACGATTATGCCCTTATCCTGACCACCGACTTTTTTCCACCTGTTTGTTCAAATGCGTATGACTTCGGGCAAATTGCTGCCACAAATGCGCTCAGCGACGTGTATGCCATGGGCGGGCAGGTTCTTTCGGCTTTAAACCTGGTTATGTTTCCTGCTAACTTATCCATGGATATTTTGAAAGAAATATTGAAGGGTGGCCAGGAAAAAGTAAGGGAAGCTGGTGGCGCTATTCTTGGCGGGCATACCATTGCCGATGACATCCCAAAATATGGGCTGGCTGTCACCGGCTTTGTCCATCCTGATAAACTGGCGACAAACAGTAAGGCCGAAGCGGGCGATGTTCTTATTATATCGAAACCTTTGGGGACAGGAATTGTGATTGCGGCAAAAAAGAATGGTTTGGCAACGGATGAAGTGTATGATGAAGCGATTCATAATATGAAACTCCTGAATGCCAAAGGGGCCATGATCATGAACAAATACCACGTCAAAGCGGCCACCGATATCACCGGCTTTGGCCTGTTGGGCCATGCTTACAAAATGGCACTTGCAAGCAAGGTATCAATGCGGATATTTTCAAATAAAGTTCCGGCCATGAAAAATGTTCTTGAACTCATTGAAATGGGATGCATTCCGGGAGCAGGTTTCAGAAATAAGGAATATTCAGAGGAATTCTGCCTGTTCGAAAAATCGGTGCATTACAATCATAAAATGTTGCTTTTTGATGCCCAGACATCCGGTGGATTGTTGATTTCGGCCAAACCAGAGTTTGCTGATGATATAGTTAGCGATTTGAAGCAATCAGGTTACCCGGCTTCAACCATTATTGGCGAGGTGATACAACCTCAAAAGCTCAAAATCCTGGTATCCTGAAATCAGAATAGCTTTACTTAATACGCTTTATTTCATCCATAATTTGAAATGCTATTTTTTGGGCACTTTCTGCCGTTGTGCTTTCGGTATAAATGCGAATGATGGGTTCGGTATTTGATTTCCGGAGATGAACCCACTCATTTTCAAAATCAATCTTTACTCCATCGATGGTGTTTAATTTTTCTGAAGAATACTTTTTAGCCATAAGTTCAAGGATATGGTCAACATCAATGGCCGGCGAAAGTTCAATTTTATTTTTCGACATAAAGTACGATGGATAACCCGCACGCAATTCGCTGCAAGTTTTTCCGCTTTTAGCGAGATGGGTTAAAAACAAGGCAATGCCAACCAGCGAATCGCGGCCATAATGCAGTTCCGGATAAATAATACCACCGTTTCCTTCACCTCCGATGACGGCATTTATCTCTTTCATTTTCTCCACCACATTCACCTCCCCCACTGCTGATGCCTCATAACGTCCACCATGCTGTAAAGTAATATCCCGCAGTGCACGGGTTGACGAAAGATTTGAAACCGTATTTCCGGGTCTGTTTTTCAGAATAAAATCGGCCACGGAAACCAGGGTGTATTCTTCTCCAAACATCTCCCCGTTTTCCATGATGATAGCCAGTCGGTCAACATCCGGATCGACGACAAAC